>NZ_JBFUFW010000005.1:0-319859 GCF_056403235.1 Rhodoferax sp. P2_H8_2 | reverse complement strand
ACTTAGGCTCACTCTCGTCGGATCGCAGGTACTTCTTCACGGTGTTGCGAGCCAGGCCTGTACGCCTGGAAATCTCACGGATGGACATCTGTTCTCGCAGTGCCCAACGTCTGATGACATTCAATGTCGCCACGTCTATCACTCCTAATATTCCCCTGCTTTAAAAACTAGCAGGGTAAGGCCTACGTGGGTCAATTTTTGGTGGAAATTACTGCTTCAAGTGGGTCAGTTTTCAACGGAAATCAACAAGAAGGTGCCATAGAGAAGTTACAAGGCTTTATTCAGAAGGTAATTAAGCAAGAAGATGATGTGATGCGCACACGGACAAACATGGAATGCATGGTGAGATGGACAGAAATAGTGGAAAAGGCTGACATTGATTTCCGAGAAGCTATTGGTGCTCCGTCCAGCAAAACTATTCTTGGGCAAGATACTAAGGAAAAGCCCCCAGTTGCGAAGCCAGCCGCCTCAGTGCCACAGATCAACTCACCGCAGAAATCCGTCAAAAAATGATTAGCCCGAAGCGCCGGGACATGTTGGCGGCGTGCGTCCGTGACACCCCAACCGATCCAAGCCCCTAAATTACAGCATTGCTTGGCATTTCTGACCGTCGAAGTTTCAAGTCAAAAAATTGCCAGAAAAAGTTGCGCGTTCCTGAGGCCACAGGTAGCGCCGAAGCGGTCGCGGCCTTCACAGAGGGTATACGTCACCCTGTACTGGTGGCTACATAGCGGCTACATGACCCACAAAGAAAAAACCCTGCTACCAAAAAGATAGCAGGGTTTCCTTTATTTGATGGGGTGGCTGATGGGGCTCGAACCCACGACAACAGGAATCACAATCCTGGACTCTACCAACTGAGCTACAGCCACCGCAAGACCCGCATTATAGCGGGTTCAAAACCTATTCCTTGGCAGTTGCCGCATCCGGCGCATCACTGCTGGGGCGTGGCACGTTGATCTTGACCTTGAAACGCTCTTTGAGCAAAGCGTAATAGGCTTGCCTCTCGGCGCCAGCCAGCCATTGGCTGTACTGGGCACGCTCTTGCTTGGCGGTGGCTTCGGCCACATCGGTGCGCGGCAAAACCTTGTTCACGCGGGCGATGGCGTAGCCTTGGGCTCCCAGGTCCACACCGACCCACGCGGGCACGGTTTCGGTATTGGCGCGCATCACGGCGTCCAGCACTGGGCCTGCCAGCGGCTGGCCTTGGTTACGGGAAACCACGACGGCTTCCGTCAGCTTGGCGTCTTTGGCATCGAGCTTCCAGGCGGCCAGCTTGTCCTCGCCATCTTTCTTGGCCAGTTCAGCCGAGCGGCTGGCGATCAGGCGTTCACGCACATTGGCGCGCACTTCGGCCAATGGCAATGTACGGGCGGCGGTGTATTGGGTGATGCGGGCCGATGCCAATTGGCTCGGGCCAACTTCAACCGCTTCGGAATTGCGCTTCTTCTCGATCGAGTCGGGGCTGAAAATGGCAGCCAGCAGCTTGGCATTGGCCAGTGGCCCTGTGATACCAGGCGCGGGCTTGCGTTGCAGGCCGGTGGCTGTGCGCACTTCCAGCTTCAGTTTGTCGGCGATGGGTTTGAGCGCATCAGATTGCTCGTACACACCGTTGGTAAACGTTTCAGCCACTTCGGCAAACTTGCGTTGGGCCTGTTGTGTCTTCAGATCGGCTTCAATACCGGCGCGCAGTTCTTCAAAACTTTTTTGCTTTGGTGCTTTCACATCGGTGAGTTTGATGATGTGAAAACCAAAGTCGGACTCCACGATGTCGCTGATGTCGCCCTTGTTCATCGCGAACACGGCTTCTTCAAACGGTTTGACCATCGCACCGCGGCCAAAGAAATCGAGATCACCGCCGTTGGGGGCAGAGCCTGTGTCCTGCGAGTTCTTACGCGCAGCGTCAGCAAATGAATCGGGGGCCTTGCGCACCTGGGCCAACAGCTCGTCGGCGCGCGCGCGCGCCTTCTGGCGGTCTGCAGCAGCCATCTCTTTGGGTGCGTTGATCAGAATGTGGCTGGCGCGGCGCTCTTCCTTGCCGCTCATGCGCGCCACGTTCTGCTCGTAGTACGACTTGACGTCGGCTTCGTTCAGCGTGATGGATTTCTTCACTGTGTCCAGGTCCAACACCAGGTACTCCACCGTGGCGGACTCGGGCGCCTGGAACTGGGCGGTATTGGCCTGGTAATACGTTTCCAGATCCGCATCAGTCAGGCTGACCTTGCTGGCGTATTCGCTGGCGGTGAAGCGGGCGACCTGCACATCGCGGCGCTCAAAGAATGCGTTGAGGGAAACATTGGCCAGCGCCGCGGGCGCCAGCGCGGTGGACATCACACCAGCCTCCACCTGACGCTGCGACAAATCAGTGCGCACCTTGGTTTCAAAACCTTCGGGCGACAGGCCCTGCATTGCTGCGATCTGGCGATAGCGTTCCATGTCGAGCGAGCCATCGGGCTTGCGCAAGCTCGAAATCGTCGGGTCTTGCTGCAAGGCGTTTGCCAAGCGCGCATCGGTAGTAATCAGATGCGAATTTTGTGCGGCTTCGGTCAATACGCGGTCACGCACCAGCTTTTCCAGAGTGGCGTAACGCGCCTGCGGCGAGTCAAACAGCTTGATGTCGACGTTGGGGTATTGGGCGCGCATCCGGTCTACTTCGATTTTGTGCGCGTTGTCCCACTCGGCTTGCTTGATGCTGTAGCTGCCAACCTTGGCGACACTTTCTCCGCCGGCGTTCAAGCTCTTGAAGCCATCTACGCCTACCAGAACAAAAGCTGGAATGATCAGCAGGAACATGATCAGCATCATCCATTTGGTGTGCTTGCGTACAAAATCAAACATGCGAATCTCTCTTCACGAAAAACAAAAAAGGCGAACAACTATGTTCGCCTTCGCTGGTGTGGTGGTGGGTGATGACGGGCTCGAACCGCCGACATTCTGCGTGTAAGGCAGACGCTCTACCAACTGAGCTAATCACCCAAACCGAAACCGAATTTTAGTTCAGGGCATCTTTCAATGCTTTACCTGGACGGAATTTAGGAACTTTGGCAGCCTTGATTTTAATCGCATCGCCGGTACGAGGATTACGACCTGTGCGGGCGGCACGCTTGCCCACAGCAAAAGTACCAAAACCTACGAGAGAAACCGAACCACCCTTTTTGAGCGTGGTCTTGACGGCACCAATGGTGGACTCCAATGCGCGCGTAGCAGCGGCCTTGGAAATATCTGCATGTTTTGCGATGTGTTCAATCAGTTCAGTTTTATTCACAAATACCCCTTGTCTGCAAGCAGCGTTAGTTGAATTGTCTCTTCGAAAATTGTGTTCGTAGCAGTTGCGGGCTGCTGCATTCCATTAAAGCTAGGGGCTATCCCTGTGTCAATACGGCTTGCAACATTACGACAGTGCGGACGCGAATTCTAGTCGTATTTACAAAAGAAAATTTCCCGTCTGGAGAAGAAATTTGTGATATGTCAAATGCACCGCTTCGGGGCACTTGAAGCGGCACGTTACCACCGGTTTCAGGGAGGGCTTAGCGAAGGTTCAGCGGGCTCTGGCGCGGATTTCCGGCAGCGCTTTTTGCAGGTAATAGACCATGGACCAGACCGTCAGCACCGCGGCAATCCAGATCAGCCAGACACCCCACAAGTGGGTGTTGATCAGGCCAAACAGCATGCCGTCAAACAACAGGAAGGGAATGGCCACCATCTGAACGACGGTCTTGAGCTTTCCAATCATGTGCACCGCCACACTCTTGGAAGCACCAATCTGGGCCATCCATTCACGCAGCGCGGAGATCGCAATCTCGCGACCAATGATGATTAATGCAACAAAAGCATCCGCACGCTGCAGGTGGACCAGCACCAAGACACAGGCGCAGACCAAGAACTTGTCGGCCACCGGGTCCAGGAACGCGCCGAACGATGAGGTCTGATTCAGCTTGCGCGCCAGGTAGCCATCGAGCCAATCGGTCAGCGCGAACACCACGAACATGACCGTGGCAAGCAGGTTGCGTTCGTACTGTGTCGCAAAGGATTGCGGTAGGTAGAACACACCCACGATCAGGGGGATCGCGAAGATACGCGTCCAGGTCATGATGGTGGGGATGGTCAAAAACATGGGCTGATTGTGGCACGCCTTGGGCGCGGGAGAACCCTAATGCAAAGCCCGATAAATCTCTTCGGCAAGCTCGCGCGAGATGCCCTCTACTGTCGCCAAGTCTTCCGCACTAGCCAGCGCGACGCCACGCACTCCACCAAAGCGTTGCAATAGCCGGGCACGACGCTTGGGGCCAATGCCAGGAATCTCTTCCAGCTTGCCGCCACCTATACGCACTTTGGCGCGCGCAGCGCGCATGCCGGTGATCGCAAAGCGATGCGCTTCGTCGCGAATCTGCGCGACCAGCATCAGCGCAGCCGAGTCCATGCCCAGATAGACCTTCTCACGGCCATCGGCGAACACCAGCTCTTCGAGCCCGACCTTGCGGCCCTCGCCTTTTTCTACACCCACGATCAGCGACAGGTCCAGCCCCAGCTCGGCAAACACTTCGCGTGCCATCGAGACCTGGCCCTTGCCACCGTCCACCAACACCAGGTCGGGGAGGCGCCCAGTGCCTGCAGGGGTCGTGCCATTGTGTTTGGCCTCTTGCAATGTCTCGGCCAACTTGCTGTAGCGGCGCGTCAGCACCTGGCGCATCGCGGCGTAATCGTCGCCCGGCGTGATATCGGTGATGTTGAATCGGCGGTACTCGGCGTTTTGCATCTTGTGGTGCTCGAACACGACGCAAGAGGCTTGCGTGTTCTCCCCCCCCGTATGCGAAATATCAAAGCATTCGATGCGCAGTGAATCCAGGTCTTCCTGCGCCATGTCCAGTGCCTCAGCCAGCGCCCGGGTGCGGGCTTGCTGTGATCCCTCTTCGGCCAGCAGGCGCGCCAATTGCAGCGCGGCATTGGTCTGCGCCATCTCCAGCCAGGCACGGCGTTGCTCGCGCGGTTGGTGCACTGCGCTGATCTTCACTCCGGTCTGCTCCGACAACGCGGCCAACAAACTCTTGCTGACCGGGTGACTGACCAACAGCGTAGGCGGAATGGCCACCTCTATATAGTGCTGCGCCAGAAACGCTTCGAGCACCTGCACTTCGACAGCATCGGGCTGTACCTCGGCGGCCTCTTCTTCGCTCAACGCGAAGGCGTCGTCCACGTGCACTGGAAAGTAAGGTCGGTCGCCCAAATGGCGCCCACCGCGCACCATCGCCAGATTGACGCAGGCTTTTCCGCCCTGCACCTTCACGGCCAGGATATCGACGTCGCGGTCGGCCACGTTGTCCATCGACTGCTGGTGCAACACATTCGACAGCGCGGATACCTGGTTACGCAGTTCTGCCGCCTGCTCAAACTCCAGCTTGTCACTGTGCGCCATCATGCGGACTTCCAACTCGCGCATCACTTCCTGCGCGTCGCCGCGCAAAAATTTCTCCGCGTTGGCAACGTCTTCGGCATAGTCTTGCGCCGAGATATGGCCCACGCAGGGTGCGGAGCAGCGTTTGATTTGGTACAGCAGGCAGGGCCGTGAGCGGTTGCTGAATACGGGGTCTTCACAGGTGCGCAGGCGAAAGACTTTTTGCATCAGCAAGATGGCTTCTTTGACTGCCCATGCGCTGGGGTACGGACCGAAGTAGCGGTGTTTCTTTTCCACCGCGCCACGGTAGTAGGAGACGCGGCTGAAATCACCAGAAGCTGGCGACTTGACCGCTTCGGATACGGCACCCGCTTTGGCGGGCTTTGCCGTACCGCTCATTTTCAAATACGGATAACTCTTGTCGTCCCGAAACAGGATGTTGTACTTCGGGTTGAGCGTCTTGATCAGGTTGTTTTCGAGCAGCAGCGCCTCGGCTTCGGAGCGCACCACCGTGGTCTCCATGCGCACTATCTTGCTGACCATGTGGCCAATGCGCGTGCCGCCGTGGTTCTTCTGGAAATAGCTGGAGACGCGCTTCTTCAGGCTGATGGCTTTGCCCACATAGAGCAACTGGTCCTGTGCATCAAAGTAGCGGTACACGCCCGGCAACAACGGCAAGGCAGCAACTTGGCGCAGCAGTTCGTCAGAGTGGATGGGCGCGGAAGCGGCGTCGGACATGGGGGGCTATTGTGCAGCGTGGACAATCGTATGTATGAAGTGGGATATTTTTTGCAAGGTCATCGACAACTTTGGCGACATCGGCGTCTGCTGGCGCCTGTGCGTCGACTTGGCTACACGCGGCCACTCGGTACGTCTGTGGGTAGACGACGCCAGCGCACTGGATTGGATGGCGCCGGGCGCGCGTACCGGCGGCTGGTCTGGCGTGCAAGTCTTCGATTGGAGTCAGTCGCAGAACACAGAACTGCTGGCCGAACTCCCACCAGCCGACGTCTGGATAGAAAGCTTCGGTTGCGAGATTGCTCCTGAATTTATAGCTGCTTACGCATACTCTATGCGCTCTGTAGGCCTAAATGGCACTAAAACTCCAGTGTGGATCAATCTGGAGTACCTCTCTGCTGAAGGCTATGTAGAGCGCTCGCACGGCCTGCCCTCCCCCGTAATGAGCGGCCCGGCCAAGGGCTGGATCAAGCACTTCTTCTACCCCGGCTTTACCGCGCGCACGGGCGGCCTGCTGCGTGAGCCGGACCTGGCCCAGCGCATGGCGCAGTTCGATGCCACCGCATGGCTTGCACAGCAAGGCATCACGCGCCAACCCGGTGAGCGGCTGGTTTCCCTGTTTTGCTACGAGCCTAGCGCCCTGCCCCAGTTGTTGAGCCAACTCTCCGACCAGCACGCGCCGACCCGTTTATTGGTCACCGCCGGGCGCGCTACCGCGGCTGCGCAAGCTGCAGTTAGGGATAAAAACAGGCTGCAACCCGCGTGGAATGTGCGTGAGCAGCTATCTTTTTTCTACTTACCCAGTTTCAGCCAGCATGACTTTGACCACCTGCTGTGGGCCTGCGATCTGAACTTTGTGCGCGGTGAGGACTCGGTTGTCCGCGCGCTATGGGCAGGCAAGCCGCTGGTTTGGCACATATACCCGCAGGACGACGCGGCCCATCACGACAAGCTGGATGCCTTTTTGGACATGCTGGGCGCCGGCGCTTCGCTACGGCAGTTTCACCATGTCTGGAATGGCGTTACCACCAACGACCTCCCGGCCCTGGAGCTGGAAAACTGGACGCAGACCACGCAAGCCGCCCGGGCGAGACTGCTGCATATGGACGATCTGGCAAGCCAGCTTGTCGGTTTCGTGACAAAAAACCGTTAAAATCTGAGGCTTTGCTGAATTTGCCGCTAGTTTGAAGGGCAAATCATGCCCCGCCGCAGAACGCGGCCTACAGTCGCTAACGACGACATCTGTTCCTGCAACCCTATGAAAATCGCTCAAGAAATCCGCGCCGGCAATGTGATCATGCACGGCAAAGACCCCATGGTCGTTCTGAAGACCGAATACAGCCGCGGCGGCCGCAACTCTGCCACCGTGCGCATGAAGCTCAAGAGCCTGATCGCCAACTTCGGTACCGAAGTCGTGTTCAAGGCCGACGACAAGATCGACCAGGTCATCCTGGACAAGAAGGATTGCACCTACTCCTACTTCGCTGACCCGATGTACGTCTGCATGGACGAAGAGTTCAACCAGTACGAAGTCGAAGCCGAAAACATGGGCGACTCGCTGAACTACCTGGAAGACGGCATGGCTGTTGAAGTGGTGTTCTATGACGGCAAGGCCATCTCGGTCGAATTGCCTACCAGCGTTGTGCGCGAAATCACCTGGACTGAGCCCGCCGTCAAGGGCGATACTTCCGGCAAGGTTCTGAAGCCTGCCAAGATTGCCACCGGTTTCGAAATCGGCGTGCCAATCTTCGTGGCCCAAGGCGACAAGGTCGAAATCGACACCCGCACCGGCGAATACCGCAAGCGCGTCTAATCCACGCCGCTGTCAAAAAAGGCTTCTTCGGAAGCCTTTTTTGTGTCCGCTTAGAACACACTCACACCATGCAAGCCCTGCTCAACACCATCGCCACCATGGCACTGCCCGCCGATGCCCAACGCATCTTCCACGGCCGCGGCGGGCTGCATCCTGGCTGTGAGCATTTGGCTTTGGATTTCTTCCCGCCAGTCTGGCTGCTCACCAGTTTTCAGCCTCTTGACGACGCTGCATTGGCAACAGTTCAGTTGGCATTGGAGCAACGCTGGCAACAGTTGGCGCCCGGCCAGCCGTTGAACTGGGTCTACCAATGCAGGCATGAAGGCCAAACCGACACCCGGCTGTTGTCTGGCAACCTGCCCGATCCCCACGACGTCACGGAAAACGGCGCGCGCTTTCGGGTGCATGTGCTCAAGGGACAAAACCATGGGCTGTTTCTCGACATGGCCGAAGGCCGCCGCTGGGTTCGCGCGCATGTCGCTGAGCGAACGGAAGGCAAGAGCAACATAGGCTTTCGGGTGCTCAACCTGTTCGCCTACACCTGCGCTTTCTCAGTGGTGGCGCTGCAGGCTGGTGCGCGGCATGTGGTCAATGTCGATATGAGCCAAGGCGCTTTAAGCATCGGCCAGCACAACCACCGGCTCAATGGCATCACAACGGGAACCAGCTTTCTGCCCCACGATATTTTCAGTACCTGGGGCAAGATCACGCGCGGCGGCCCGTATGACCTGATTGTTGTCGACCCGCCCAGCTACCAAAAGGGCAGCTTCGTCGCCACCAAAGATTACGCGCGCCTGATGCGCCGACTACCGGACTTGCTGATGCCCGGCGGCCACGCGCTGTTGTGCCTGAACGCGCCTGAGCTGGGTATGGCTTTCCTGCAAGACCAGATGCAGGAGTTGGCGCCGCAGCTAAAGTTTGTAGAGCGCATCGCTAACCCAGCGGTATTTGCCGATGTGTCGGAGGAACGTTCGCTGAAAGTGTTGCTCTACAAAGCGGCTGACTGATCCAGGCTGCGTCAGCCTTACAGCCGCACCGCACGGTGCAATGTCCGCACCAGATCGGATTGGGTGATGATGCCCACCAACCGCGACTGTTCATCGACGATAGGAATGTGGTGATGGCCGTCCTCCGAGAACAGCGGCATGAGTTCCGTCAACGGTCGGCTGGCGCTGGCCACGCGCACCTGTCGGGTCATGATCTGCCCCACTGCTTCGGGTTTCTCGGAGTGCGTAGAGCCGCTGCGGCGGATGAAGTTGCGAAAGCGCTGGCCCATCTGCTCGGGCCTATCCAGCTGTGCGTGTCGCATGAAGTCGGCCACGGTCACGATACCGACGATGCGCTGCACCTTGTCGATCACGGGCAGTGCCTTGATGCGATGCTTGTGCAGCAGATCCCAGGCTTCGTGCAGGGGTGTGCCAAATTGCACCGCCACTGGATTGCGCGACATCACATCCGCGCAGATCAGCCCCCCCAGGTTGCGGCGGTATGCCGCCATCTCGGCCTGCTGCAGCAAGCCCTCCAGATCGTCGCGGCTTACATCGAGAATCTGGTTGTACTGCGCCAGCGCGGTGTCCAAGTCCTCCTTGGTAAAGCGCAACTGAAGGTCTATTGCGTGGCCAGGTGCACGGGTTTGCACATGCGGATAGCGCCTGCCGGTCAGACTGTTGTAGACCACTGCCACCGCTAGCATCACCAACACATTCACCAAGAGCGCTAACCACGGGAACTCCAGCCCCACCCAATGGCTCAGTACCGCAGACAAGGCCATCGCCCCGCCAGGAGGATGCAGGCAACGCAGCCACAGCATGGCCAGTATCGCCAAGGGAACGGACAGGCCCGCGCCCAGCACCGGATCAGCAATCCAGCGCGCACAGGCCACGCCGACCAGCGCGGATACGGCGTTGCCGCCCAATACAGCCCAAGGCTGCGCCAACGGACTGGCAGGCACCCCAAACACCAGCACCGCGCTGGCGCCCATCGGCGCCAATAACCACAGGCTCCCCGGCGCATGGGCCAACAAACCATGGCTGATGAACGCCACCAAACCCATGCCAACTGCCGCACCCAATGCAGTGCGCCAGCGCTCCCGCGCATCAATGGTGACCGGCGCGGGCCAAAACGCATGCAACCACTGAAGCACCGAAGCCCATGCAGTGGGCGGCGAATGGGGTGGCTGGATCGTGTCTTCTGCTTGCTCTGGCATGGGGGTTGTGATTGGCGGTATGCGCTGCATTATCAAGGAGCAACGAGCGTGCGATTGCGCCCACGAAATAGGAACACAATGCGCCCATGGAAAACACCCAAAACCTTGAAGTAAGCCGCTTGGCCAATGCCTGGTCCGATCTGCAAGCCCACGCCGACAAAGGCAATCTTTTGCAAGCCGATGCGTATCGTCTGGCGTTCGCAGACCCCGAGTTTTTGCTGCGCCGTGAAACACGCGGCATCCGCTTTCAGCTGGAGATGCTCAAGCCCGACATCGATCAGAGCGAGCAAGGCGTTGAGAGCACGGTGGTGGTCTTCGGCAGTGCACGATTTCCTTCTCCAGAAGCCGCACAAAAAACGCTGGCGGCGGCGCTGGCTGGAGGCGACGCCCAGGAAATTGCGGTGGCGCAGCGCCATGTGCGCAACGCCAAATACTACGACCAGGCTCGCCTGTTTTCACGCCTGGTAGCGGGCTACAGTGCGCGCAAGCCGCTGAAAGATCGGCTCTTCATTTGCACTGGCGGCGGCCCCGGCATCATGGAGGCGGCCAATCGTGGCGCGCATGAGATGGGTGCGCTAACGCCCGGCCTGAACATCGCCCTGCCCCACGAGCAACAGGCCAACCCGTATGTCACACCCTCGCTGAGCTTCAAGTTCCATTACTTTGCGCTGCGCAAAATGCATTTCATGATGCGCGCCAAGGCACTGGTGGCCTTCCCCGGCGGCTTCGGCACGCTGGATGAATTGTTCGAGGTCATCACGCTGGTGCAAACCCGCAAGGTCAAGCCGGTGCCCATCATCCTGTTTGGCACCGATTACTGGAAGCGACTGTTCAACTTTGAAGTGCTGGTCGAAGAAGGCGCGATTTCGCCGGAAGACCTGAATCTGTTTCGCTATACCGACGACCCAGAGGAAGCCTGGGACATGATTCGCAAGTTCTACCGACTCGAACAGGAGTGACAGCAGTCACCTGCGACCAGGCGATTGCTCCTGTTTCCATAGCTGCTTACGAACGTTTTTCGCGGCTTTCAGGCCTATTTAGCAAGATTTCCGTCGCACCAGGCCACACTAAGGCCGCAGTCGCCACGCCAGCCGCGCGCCCGAACCGACCATCGCACCCGTCACCCAGAACACCACGCTGACCCCCACCACTGCGCCGGTCGCGCCAAACAACATGGGCATGCACACGCCCGACAGGTTCATCAGCCCCATACGCAAGCCCAAGGCCTGACCGTGCAACTCATGTGGCGTGATCTGGTGCAGCGTGCTCATGATCATGGGTTGCACGGCACCCAACGCAAGCCCCAACAGCACGGAGCACACGCCCATGGTCCATGGCGAATGCATCAGGGGATAAATTGCAAACAGCAGCGCCGTACTAAGCATGGCCACGGTGACGACGACCCACTCGCGTAAATGGTGGGCCAGTATCGGCATCAATACGCGCACTGCGACCGCGGCCACTGCAAACGACCCAAGGATGGCCCCGATCACCGAGGCGCTGAAATCCCGCTCGTGGCCCAGCACCGGTACGACAAAGGTGTGCACATCCCAGCAACTCGACAGCAACCAGTTCACCAGCAGCAACTGGCGCATGCGTGGCTCGCGCAGCAGATGCCAGACCTTCTGCTTCGCAGCGTCAGCGTGCGGCACTACGGAGGGCAGTTCCACCGTTTTGCGCACCCAAACCCAGGTAAGCAGCGGCAGCAGCGCCAGCATCAGGAATGCCGTTGCGAAGCCGTAGCCATCACCCGGTTTGCCGCCCCACCACACACCCGCATGGTCGATCAGCAAACCCGCCAACACCGGGCCTAGAAAGTTCGACACCGCAGGCCCGATGGAGAGCCAGCTGAATACCTGTTTGAGCTCGGTCGCATCTTTCGCAATTCGCCCCACGTGGCGCTGCAGCGCAATCGATGCCGATCCGGTAGCGCCACCCATCAGCAATGCTGCAATACACAGCACCGCAAAATTCGGCCAACCCACGGCCAAACCTGCGCCTGTAGTCGCGGCCAACACGCCTAAGCCCAGCGGGCGCTTAAGCCCATGGCGATCCGCGTAGCGCCCGGCAGGCAGTGATAGAAACACTTGTGACAATGAAAACAGGGCTAACAGTACGCCTACCGCGAACGCGCTATGCCCTTGTTTCAGTGCCAGCAATGGCGCCGCCATGCGCATGCCTGCCATAGCACCGTGCAAACAAATTTGTCCACAGATCAGACGAACCAGCGCCCAGCGCGATGGGTCGGAGGGTTCAGAGGGTTCTGCAGCGGTGCTCACGCTCATGCAGCGCTGGCGTCCGTATCGGCGTCGCGGTCCAGATCCTTGTCAACCGGGATCAGCGCCTGCGCCTGCAGGTCTGGCAACGCCTCCACCTGTTTGAGCGCGCGGCCCATGGCGCGACTGCGCGTCTCGGCGTTGTCCAGCGTGTTGAGCACGGTCTGGGTTTGCGCTTTGACCTTGGCCAGCACATCACCAAATTTTCCAAACTCGGTTTTGACCGCGCCAAGCACCTGCCAGACTTCGCTGGAGCGCTTCTCCAGCGCCAGCGTACGGAAGCCCATCTGCAAGGAGCTGAGCATGGCCAACAGCGTCGTCGGTCCGGCCAGCGTGATGCGGTGTTCGCGCTGCAGGCCTTCCATCAAGCCAGGGCGGCGCAACACTTCCGCATATAAACCTTCGGTGGGCAAAAACAGAATCGCAAAGTCCGTGGTGTGCGGCGGCTCCACGTATTTTTCGGACATGGATTTTGCCTCCAGCCGGATGCGCGCCTCTAGCGCGCGGCCTGCCACCTCGGCACCGAGCGCATCGGCGCGCCCCTGCGCATCCAACAAGCGCTCATAGTCTTCGTTGGGAAATTTTGCGTCAATGGGCAGCCACAGCGGTGCACCATCGTCCGAACGGCCCGGCAACTTGATCGCAAAGTCGACCACGTTCTTGCTGCCCGGACGGGTGGCCACCTGAACGGCGTACTGATCTGGAACAAACACCTGTTCAAGCAGGCTTTCCAGCTGTGCTTCGCCAAACATGCCCCGCGTTTTGACATTGGTCAGCAGGTGTTTGAGATCGCCCACACCCTGCGCCAGCGTCTGCATTTCGCCCAAGCCTTTATGCACTTGCTCCAGTCGATCAGCCACTTGCTTGAAGCTCTCGCCCAGGCGCGCCTGCAGCGTGGATTGCAGCTTTTCATCCACCGTTGCACGCATCTCGTCCAGCTTCGCGGCATTAGT
Source organism: Rhodoferax sp. P2_H8_2 (assembly GCF_056403235.1). Classification (NCBI taxonomy): domain Bacteria; kingdom Pseudomonadati; phylum Pseudomonadota; class Betaproteobacteria; order Burkholderiales; family Comamonadaceae; genus Rhodoferax; species Rhodoferax sp. P2_H8_2. The sequence continues at coordinate 306,481 of NZ_JBFUFW010000005.1, read as the reverse complement.
GGTTTGCAATTGCGCAAGCTGCGCTTCCAGCGTCTGGCGAACCTCGGCCAAGCGGCGCGCGTTGGATTCACTCAGTGATCCCAATTGCAAAGTCAGCGTGTCGGAGAGCGATTTTTGCAGTAGCGATAACTGCTGCCCAAACGCGTCAATCTGTGCATTTTGTGTGCGGGTGGCTTCGGCGCCTTGCTGCAACAGCGCTTGTTGAAAAGTCGCCAGATTCTGGGCCAACTCCTGCCGCGCCGCGCGGGCAGACTCCTGCATCTCCTGACGCAGCGCGCGCTCCAGACCATCGTTGTCATCTTTACGGTTGCGGCCCCACAGCAGCAAACCCGCGCACAACAGGCTCACGCCCAAAACCACCCAAATTGCCACGTCGGTCACGCGTCTCTTCCTCTACAAATCTGTTCTTACGATGCCGGAGTTGGCTGGGGCAGATACATCTGAATCGCCTCGTAAGCTTGCAGTATTTCCACAACCTGCCTACGGACCATCGCGTCATCCCCCTCGGCACAGCTGGATTCCAGCTCGTCGCAAAGATGTCCCAGTTGCATGGCACCTACTGTTCGCGCGGAGGTCTTGGCATTGTGCGCCAGTGCACCTATGGTTTGAAAATCGCCCTGCTCGCACAATCGACTTAAATTCAGCAGTTGCTGGCCCGTGTGGGCGGCAAATCGCTGCAGCATGCGTTGGTGGACATCCTTGTCTGCATGCCCGAGCGTGCGCACCAAAGCCTGATCGTCCCAAATCTTGGGCGCGTCTTCTATTCCTGGTCTTACCTGCTCCACTGTCATGGTCAATCCATCAGGCCGATGTTGCATTCAATGGCGTGAGCGCTTTGCCCTGGACCAGGTAACCAATCAGGTTGTCCGCCGCCAACATCGCCATCGCACGGCGGGTGCCCGCAGTGGCGCTAGCGATGTGCGGTGTGAGCACAACATTGGGCACCGTCAACAAATCCGGATGCACCGCCGGCTCACCCTCAAAGACGTCCAGCCCCGCAGCCGCAATGTGTTTGTCGCGCAGGGCTTTGGCCAACGCCGCGTCATCCACGATGCCGCCGCGTGCGATATTGATCAACGTAGCCGTGGACTTCATCATGGCCAGTTCCGCCGCGCCAATCGTGTGGTGCGATGCAGCCGAATACGGCACGACCAGCAGTACGTGGTCTGCGGTCTGCAACAGCGTTGCCTTGTCGACATACGTAGCATGGCAAGCTGCTTCGGTAGCTGCATCCAGTCGGCTGCGGTTGTTGTAGATCACTTTCATGCCAAAGCCCAAAGCGCCACGTCGTGCAATGGCTTGCCCAATGCGCCCCATACCAATGATGCCCAACGTGCTGCCATGCACTTCAGCACCGGTCAGCATGTCGTAGCTCCAGCGTGTCCATTTGCCGGCGCGCAAATAATGTTCGCCCTCGGTCACCCGCCGCGCGGTAGCCATCAGCAAGGCGAAACCAAAATCCGCAGTGGTCTCGGTCAATACATCAGGGGCATTAGTACCCAGCACACCTGCTGCGGTCATCGCTTCCAGATCAAAGTTGTTGTAGCCCACTGTCATGTTGGCGCAAATCTTCAACTGCGGGCATTGCGCCAGTAAGGCGGCGTTGATGCGTTCCACACCGGTGGTGAACACGCCCACTTTTCCCTGAAAACGCTGCAGGAGTTCTTCAGAACTCCACAGCAGATCGGCCTGGTTGGACTCAACAACAAAGTGCTCGGACAAGCGCTCCAAGACGTCGGGAAAGATGGCGCGCGTGACCAGAATGGCGGGCTTGTTCATGGCGTAGTTGGCGCAATGTCAAATACCTGGCGCAGATAGGCCAGGTACTTTTCATCGTCGCACATGTTTTTGGACGGGGTGTCAGACAGTTTGGCAACGGGCTGGCCATTGCAGCGCACCATCTTGATGACGATTTGCAGTGGCTCGTAGCCCAGATCATTGGTCAGGTTGGTGCCGACACCAAAGGCCAGCTGGCAGCGCCCCTTGAACTGGCGGTACAACTCAATCGTGCGCGGTATGGTCAGACCATCGCTGAAGATAAGAACCTTGGTATGTGGATCAACCCGGTTGCGCGCGTAGTGGGCCAGCATGCGCTCGCCCCAATCGAACGGATCGCCGCTGTCATGGCGGGCGCCATCGAAGAGCTTGCAAAAGAACATGTCAAAGTCGCGCAGGAAAGCGCTCATGCCATAAACGTCGGAGAGCGCGATTCCCAGGTCACCGCGGTACTCCTTGGCCCAGGACTCGAACGCGAAAGTCTGGCTGTCGCGCAAGCGCGGCCCCAATGCCTGAGAGGCCTGAAGGTATTCATGCGCCATGGTTCCCAGTGGTGTGAGCCCCAGTTTCATGGCCAACAACACGTTGCTGGTACCCGCCAGTTGACCTGGAACGCTGGCGGCGTGGCCAGGGCTATGCAGCACACCCAGCCCCGCCCGCAGCACGCGCAGTACTTCGTCGTGCCAAGACCTGGAAAAACGCCTGCGTGTCCCGTAATCGGCGATCTTCAGATCGCCCAAACCTTCAGACCGCAGTTGTTCAATCTTCACGTCCAGGCGCTTGCGGCCCTCAATCACATCAGGCACCGCCTGCGTATTGCGGAAATAGACTTCGTTGACGATGGCCAGCACCGGGATCTCAAACAGGATGGTGTGCAACCAGGGGCCGTGAATCGCGATGTCGAGTTCGCCATTCGCCATCGGCGTGATGTTGATGTACTTTTCATTGAGCTTGAACAGGCCCAGGAAGTCCACAAAATCGCTTTTGATGAAGCGCATGGAGCGCAGATACGCAAGCTCAGACTCCTGAAACTGCAAGGAGCACAACGCACGGATTTCCTCGCGAATTTCCTGTGCGTGGACTGCCAAATTGATGCCGGGGTTGCGGCACTTGAAGCGGTACTCCACTTGCGCACCTGGGAACTGGTGCAGTACTACCTGCATCATCGTGAACTTGTACAGATCCGTGTCCAGAAGGCTCGTAATGATCATTCCAACGCTCTCAGTTTTTATTCCAGCCAGGTTGTGAAATCCGCCACCGGTACGCGCGGTGTATGGAAAGTATTAACGACCTCAGAAGTATCCGCGTAACCCAGCGCCATACCGCAGACCAGCATCTCATCCGGTCCTGCGCCTATATGCGGAAGGATGATGCTGGAAAAGCCATTCCATGCGGCCTGCGGGCAGGTGTGCAGACCGCGCCCGCGCGCCGCCACCATGATGCTTTGCATGAACATGCCGTAGTCCACGAGCGAGCCGCGCCCCATGATGCGGTCTACGGTAAACATCAGACCCACAGGGGCATCAAAGAATCGAAAGTTGCGCTGGTGCTGGGCGTGCATTTTGTCTTTGTCTGCTTTGCCAATGCCCAGCAGTCCATACAGACCCCAGCCGTTTTCGCGCCGCCGGTCAATATACGGACTGACCCATTGCTTCGGGTAATAGTCGTACTCCTCTGCATATTGCGCGGCCAGCGTGGGATCCGCGCGCAGCGCGTCGTGCGCCGCACACGCCTTGTCTACCAGCGTATCGCGACTGGCGCCCTGCAATACGTAGACCTTCCATGGCTGGCAATTGGTACCGGAGGGCGCGCGGCTGGCCACCTGCAATATGTCGGAGATGGCTTCGCGCTCTATTGGCTGCGGGGTAAACGCACGCACAGACATGCGCGAACTGATAGCTGCATCCACAGCAGACAATGTCATAGCAATTTCTCCAGAACATTTCGTAATTTTTCGGGCAGCGGTACCGGGCGGCGCGTTTTACTGTCCACATAGACGTGTACGAAGTGGCCCTTGGCGGCAGTCAGCTCTCCATCACCAAAAATGCCTACTTCATAACGCACGCTACTACTGCCAAGGCGCGCAACACGAATACCGGCTTCAATGGTTTGCGGGAAGGAGAGCGATGCAAAGTAATTGCAATGGGTTTCCACCACCAAGCCGATGACTTCGCCACCGTGGACATCGAGTACGCCTTGTTCGATCAGATGGGCGTTGACCGCCGTATCGAACCAGCTGTAATACACGACGTTGTTGATGTGTCCGTACTGATCGTTGTCCATCCAGCGGGTGGCAATGGGACGAAATGCTTTGTAGGCGCCACGGGATTCGGCTTCTGGTTTGGTCAGCGATGCATCGGACATGCGCCCATTCTGCCAGCCCGCACAACCTGGCAAGCCACAGGACGCGCCAAGGTGACTGCAGCATGACAAAGCCCGGTTTTAGAACTGCATCACTATTTTGCTGCATTGCAGCAAAAACCGCTTGCAATACCCAAATCCATCTCTATAATTTGACTCATGCTGCACTGCAACATAAACAGCCATGAGGGCCAGTTTCAGAGCAGATGAGTTTTTTACTTACCTACTGGAGATTCTTATGCTGACCGTTGAACAAGTTCTGGCTTCCCACAAATCCAACATCGAAACCCTGTTTGGTCTGACCAACAAGGCTTTCGAAGGCGTTGAAAAGATTGTTGAACTCAATCTGACCGCTTCCAAGGCTGCCCTGTCCGAAGCCGCTGGCCACACACAGTCTCTGTTGAGCGTCAAAGATGCCCAGGAACTGCTGGCTCTGCAATCCGGCCTGTTCCAGCCTTTGGCTGAAAAGACCGCCGCTTACAGCCGTCATCTGTACGACATCGCCCAAGGCGCTGGCGCAGAGTTCACCAAGACTTTCGAAGGCCAAGCGGCTGATGCACAGAAGAAATTCGGCGCCTTGGTCGACAACGCCGCCAAGAACGCACCCGCTGGCTCCGAAGCTGCTGTTGCAGTTGTGAAGAGCGCAATTGCTGCTGCCAACAACGCACTGGAATCCGTGCAAAAGGCCGTCAAGCAAGCCACTGATCTGGCCGAGTCCAATTTCAATACGGTGTCCGCCCAGGCTGCCAGCACGGTCAAGACCGCTGCGAAGCGCCGCTAAAGCGCGCCAAATTGCATCCCATGGGTGCAATTTGAGTCAGCACTCTAGCAACCAAGGGAAAACCCTGAGATAATTCAATTATTCAGAAACGAATTCGTTTCTACCGGTTGTCTCCTCGGGTCCTTTCGAAACCTTCAGGTTCAGGGATCCCTTCAAGGCCTCGTTGCAAAACGGGGCCTTTTTTTTTGGCCCTACCGCACAACCTCGGTACGCGTCTTGGCCGCAATCGCGTCCCTGAGCAACGGCAACATTTGCAGCATGGCCTTGCGCCCCGCCTCAATGGCGCGTTTACGGGCGCTGAAGTCAGCGCTGGACACACCCGTCAGCGTGGGGCGGATGACGATGTCGGCGTCGCGCAGCTCCAGACTGTTGATGCTTTTGCCCATGATTGCAAACGTCTGCAAAAGTATGTCCAACGTTCCGGTGGACAGGAGGGTCTCCGGGGGACTGGAAATGTCCACAGCAATCACCAGCTCGGCGCCCATCTTGCGCGCTGCACGTACTGGCACTGGTGACACCAAACCACCGTCTACGTAGTCGTGCCCAGAAATTCTCACCGGCTCGAACACTGCCGGTACCGCGCTCGATGCGCGAACCGCAACACCCGTGTCGCCGCGCTGGAACACTACATCGTGGCCTGTTTGCAAATCCGTGGCCAGAATGCCCAACATCAGTGGCATGTCTTCAATGCGTTTGCCTGCAACCTGGCCATTGACATAGCGCGCCAACGCATCGCCGCGCAGCATGCCACTGCTAAAGAGTGGCAGCTTCCAGTCAGTGATGGCCACCTCCTCCATGGTTTCAGCGACGCGTTGAAGTTGGGTTCCATTCTTGCCACTGGCATACAGCGCTGCAACCAAGCTTCCGGCGGATGTACCCGCGACCAGACTCGGGCGTATGCCAGCTTCTTCCAGCACCTGAATGACGCCCACATGCGCGAACCCGCGCGCCGCACCACCACCAAGCGCCAGGCCAATGCGGGGGGGTATTTTGATAACAGGCGGCGGCTCTACCGAAGGCACGACTATCGGTGGCGGAACCTCAACGATGGCCGGCGCAATTGGTGCTGTCGAGCAGCCCGCCAGCAACGCAGAAAGCGCAATGAGCGATGCCCATTGCGCTTTGCGTTCAATCAGATGAAACCGGAACGATCTACGCATCAACCCGCGGTAGCTTCCTCGGGCTTGGACTTGCCCTCTTTCTTGGGCAACGGTTGAATGTCCAGGGCCACTTCGCCCGTCTCAACACCCTTGTCATCGGTTGTGATGTTCATGTCTACCGTCAGACGCCCGCCGTCGACCAGACGGCCGAACAACAACTCGTCTGCCAGCGCGCGGCGAATCGTGTCCTGAATCAACCTTTGCATTGGGCGCGCACCCATCAGCGGATCAAAGCCCTTCTTCGCAAGGTGCTTGCGCAACGTGTCGGTGAAGGTGACATCCACTTTCTTCTCCGCCAACTGGCTTTCCAACTGCAGCAAGAACTTATCGACCACGCGCAGGATCACGTTTTCATCGAGTGCCTTGAAGCTGACGATAGCGTCCAGACGGTTGCGGAATTCCGGCGTAAACAGGCGCTTGATATCGGCCATCTCATCACCCGACTCGCGCGGGTTGGTAAAGCCAATGGTGGCCTTGTTCATGGTCTCCGCACCCGCATTGGTCGTCATCACAATAATGACGTTACGGAAATCGGCCTTGCGGCCGTTGTTGTCCGTCAGCGTGCCGTGATCCATCACCTGCAACAGCACATTGAAGATTGCAGGGTGTGCTTTTTCGATTTCATCGAGCAGCAACACGCAATGCGGCTTCTTGGTGATTTGCTCGGTGAGCAGACCACCTTGGTCAAAGCCAACATAGCCAGGAGGCGCACCAATCAGGCGGCTCACCGCGTGCTGCTCCATGTATTCGCTCATGTCAAACCGAATCAGATCAATGCCCATGATGTAGGCCAGTTGCTTGGCGGCTTCGGTCTTGCCCACGCCGGTGGGGCCACTGAACAGGAACGAACCAATCGGCTTGTCGCCCTTGCCCAGACCTGACCGCGCCATCTTCACCGCAGAGGCAAGCACATCCAACGCCTTGTCTTGACCAAACACCACGTTCTTCAGATCGCGCTCCAGCGTCTTGAGCTTGCCGCGGTCGTCATTGGACACATTGGCGGGGGGAATGCGTGCAATCTTGGCCACAATCTCTTCGACTTCTGTCTTGCTGATGGTTTTCTTGCGCTTGCTCGGTGGCAAGATGCGCTGGGCAGCGCCAGCCTCATCGATGACGTCAATCGCCTTGTCAGGCAAATGCCGGTCATTGATGTATTTCGCGCTCAGCTCGGCAGCAGCCTGCAACGCAGCCACGGCGTACTTCACGTTGTGATGCTCTTCGAAGCGTGACTTGAGTCCCTTGAGTATTTCTACGGTCTGGTCGATGGTCGGTTCGACCACATCTACCTTTTGGAAGCGGCGCGACAGTGCGGCGTCTTTTTCGAAGATGCCACGGTATTCGGTGAAGGTGGTGGCACCAATGCATTTCAGTTGACCGGAACTCAGGCCGGGCTTCAGCAGATTGGATGCATCCAGCGTGCCGCCGGACGCAGCACCTGCGCCGATCAAGGTATGGATTTCGTCAATGAACAACACCGCATTGGGTTTGTCCTTGAGGGCTTTCAACACGCCTTTGAGGCGTTGTTCAAAGTCGCCACGGTACTTGGTACCTGCCAGCAAGGAGCCCATGTCCAGCGAATAGACAACGGAGTCGGCCAGAATTTCGGGCACGTCGTTTTGCGTGATGCGCCAGGCAAGGCCTTCAGCAATCGCGGTTTTACCCACACCAGCTTCACCCACCAGCAAGGGATTGTTTTTGCGGCGGCGGCACAGGATTTGGATAACCCGCTCCACTTCATACTCACGCCCAATCAGCGGATCAATCTTGCCGTCTTTGGCAAGCTGATTCAGATTGACGGTGTACTGCTCCAGCGGAGAAGCCTTCTCATTCTTCTCGTTACCACCCTCTTCGCTTTCGCCCTGGCTCTCATTTGCCTTGGCAGGCTCCGGCGGGTCACTCTTTTTGATGCCGTGGGCAATGAAGTTGACAACATCCAGACGCGTCACACCTTGTTGATGCAGGTAGTAAACGGCGTGCGAGTCCTTCTCGCCGAAGATGGCAACCAGCACATTCGCACCAGTCACTTCTTTCTTGCCACTACCGGTGGATTGCACATGCATGATGGCGCGCTGAATCACGCGTTGGAAGCCCAGCGTGGGCTGGGTATCGACCTCATCGGCGCCGGCAACCTGTGGCGTGTTGTCCTTGATGAAGTTTGACAGAGACTTGCGTAAGTCATCTGCATTGGCGGAGCACGCACGCAGCACCTCGGCCGCGCTGGGGTTGTCCAGCAAGGCCAGCAGCAGGTGCTCCACGGTGATGAATTCGTGGCGTTGCTGGCGCGCCTCGACAAACGCCATATGCAAGCTCACTTCCAGTTCCTGGGCGATCATGTGGATTCCTTATCTGACTTGCGTTGGTGATTAACTGTAAACCGATTTATGCGTGCAATGGAAAAGACTTTGCGCATGCTTACAGATCTATGGGCTCGCTGACACATTTCAATGGGTGGCCGGCTTTGTGCGCAGCTTCCAGTACTTGGTCTACCTTGGTGGCCGCTACATCCCGCGTATACACACCGCATACGGCTTTGCCGTCTAAGTGGATCTTGAGCATGATCTGTGTCGCCGCTTCCCGGTCTTTGCCAAAAAACTCCTGGATGACAACAATGACAAACTCCATCGGGGTGTAGTCATCATTGAGCATCACCACCTGGTACATCTGCGGTGGGCCAACACGCAGCGTGCGGCGTTCCAGGACGACGGCTCCGCCATCCTCTTTATTCGGTGTACCGTCAGGATTTTGCGGTGGTAATTTCGGAATCTCGGTTGCCATGCAATCCATTCTATCGGTCGCTTTGAAAAACTGCATTACCCCTCCGAAGTGGCGCCAATCTGGCCACATTCAAGCCATGCAGATAAAAAAACCGCCAGTGACCCTGCGGCCAGCGGCGGTTTTGACAAGCCTGCGCACCATGCGGTGCGTGCTGACTGGTGTTCGTCAGGCCTTCATCGTCGCTAGCGCGGCGTTGAAAGTCTTGCTTGGGCGCATCACAGTGTCCAGCTTGGCCGTATCGGGTAGGTAGTAACCGCCAATGTCAGCGGGCTTGCCCTGTACGGCTGCTAACTCAGCAACGATGGCTTGCTCGTTATCGGCCAATTGTTTTGCCAGCGGTGCAAACTGTTTGGCCAAAGCGGCATCGCCAGTCTGCTCCGCCAGCTCCTGGGCCCAGTACAAAGCCAGGTAAAACTGGCTGCCGCGGTTGTCGAGCTGACCTGTCTTGGGAGACGGATTCTTGTTGTTATCCAGCAATTTACCCGTCGCCGCATCCAGCGTTTGCGCCAGCGCTTTGGCCTTGGCATTGCCCGTCTTTAAACCCAAATCTTCCAGCGATACCGCCAATGCCAGAAACTCGCCCAGCGAATCCCACCGCAGGTGGTTTTCTTCGACCAATTGCTGCACATGCTTGGGGGCGGAGCCACCAGCACCGGTTTCGTACATACCGCCACCAGCCATCAAAGGCACGATGGACAGCATCTTGGCTGAGGTGCCCAGTTCCATGATGGGGAATAGGTCAGTCAGGTAGTCGCGCAGGATATTGCCAGTGGCGCTGATAGTGTCCAGGCCACGGATCACGCGTTCCAGCGTGTAGCGCATGGCACGCACTTGGCTCATGATCTGGATGTCCAGACCCGTGGTGTCATGCTCGTGCAAGTACATCTTGACCTTGGTGATCAGTTGAGCCTCGTGTGGGCGGTACTGATCAAGCCAAAACACGACTGGCATGCCGGAGTTGCGTGCACGGTTAACGGCCAGCTTGACCCAGTCGCGAATCGCTGCGTCTTTGACCTGGCACATGCGCCAGATATCGCCGACTTCCACGTTCTGGCTCAACAGCACTTCGCCAGTCGCCAAGTCGGTGATGTTGGCCACACCGTCTTCGGTAATCTCGAAAGTCTTGTCGTGCGAGCCGTATTCCTCGGCCTGCTGCGCCATCAAGCCTACGTTGGGCACGGTACCCATGGTCTTGGGATCGAAGTTGCCATGCCATTTGCAGAAGTTGATGATCTCCTGATAAATACGGGCAAAAGTGGATTCGGGCATCACGGCCTTCACATCCTTCAGGCGACCGTTGGCATCCCACATCTTGCCGCCATTGCGGATCATCGCGGGCATGGAGGCATCCACAATAATGTCGTTGGGCGAGTGGAAGTTGGTGATGCCTTTGGCAGAGTCCACCATGGCCAGCTCGGGGCGGTGCTCGTGGCAGGCGTGCAGGTCCCGCTTTATCTCGTCCTGCTTGCTTTGTGGCAGGCTGGCGATCTTGGCGTATAAGTCGGCCATGCCGTTGTTGACATTGACACCCAGTTCCTTGAACAGGCTGCCGTGCTTCTCAAACGCATCCTTGTAGAAGATCCGGACGCAGTGGCCAAACACGATGGGGTGCGATACCTTCATCATGGTGGCTTTGACGTGCAGCGAGAACATCACACCGGTCTTGCGCGCGTCTTCGATTTCTTTTTCGTAAAACTCCAGCAATGCTTTCTTGCTCATGAACATGCTGTCAACAACCTCACGGTCCAGCAGCGACACCTTGGGCTTGAGCACGATGGTCTGGCCGCTCTTCGTGATCAGCTCCATCTTGACGTCGCGGGCGCGGTCCAGGGTGATTGATTTTTCGCCGTGATAGAAGTCACCCGCATGCATGTGCGACACGTGTGACTGCGAAGCCTGGCTCCACTCGGCCATGCTGTGCGGGTTCTTGCGGGCGTATTCCTTTACGGCCTTGGGGGCGCGGCGATCCGAGTTACCTTCGCGCAGCACGGGGTTTACTGCCGAGCCGATGCAGCGGGAATAGCGGGCACGGATTGCCTTTTCTTCGTCGGTTTTGGGTGCTTCAGGGTAGTCTGGTACGGCGTAGCCCTTGGACTGAAGTTCCTTGATACAGGCCTGCAACTGGCCTACCGAGGCGCTGATGTTGGGCAGCTTGATGATGTTGGCATCAGCTTGCAAAGTCTTCTTCCCAAGCTCGGCCAAAGTATTTGGCAGCCTTTGGTTTTCCTTCAGGCTTTCGGGGAACTCACCCAGAACACGGGCTGCCACCGAGATATCTGCTTCCGCAAAAGTGATGCCTGCAGGGGCTGCGAAAGCACGCACGACAGGCAAAAATGATGCTGTCGCCAGGCGTGGCGCTTCATCGGTCAGGGTGTAGATGATGGTGGGTTGCTGGTTGCTCATCTTTTGTCTCCAAAAATTGATAGGAAGAAGGCCGCTAGGACATGGTGCCCGAGCGGCTCAGCTTTGCGTCGAGTCGCCGAATCCGGGCTGACGACGCATCACGTCTTACATATGGTCGATCATGACCTGACCGAAGCCAGAGCAGCTCACTTGAGTCGCACCTTCCATCAGTCGGGCGAAGTCGTAAGTCACTTTTTTGCTTTTGATGGATTTCTCCATCGCGCTGATGATCAAGTCCGCGGCTTCGATCCAGCCCATGTGACGCAGCATCATTTCAGCCGACAGGATTTCAGAGCCGGGATTTACATAGTCTTTGCCTGCGTACTTTGGCGCAGTACCGTGGGTGGCTTCAAAGCAAGCCACCGAGTCAGACATGTTGGCGCCTGGCGCAATGCCAATGCCTCCGACTTGCGCGGCAAGCGCATCGGAGATGTAGTCACCATTCAGGTTCAGTGTGGCAATCACGCTGTACTCAGCAGGACGCAACAGGATTTGCTGTAGGAAAGCGTCAGCGATGCTGTCCTTGATGATGATGTCCTTGCCCGACTTCGGGCTCTTGAATTTGCACCATGGGCCGCCATCGATCAGCTCAGCACCAAATTCCTTTTGTGCCAGGTTGTAGGCCCAGTCACGGAAACCACCTTCGGTGTACTTCATGATGTTGCCTTTGTGGACGATGGTCACACTGGGCTTGTCGTTGTCTACCGCGTACTGAATCGCCTTGCGCACCAGACGCTCGGTACCTTCGCGGGAAACCGGCTTGACGCCGATACCCGAAGTATTGGGAAAGCGGATTTTCTTGACGCCCATCTCATCCTGCAAGAACTTGATCAGCTTCTTGGCCTTGTCGCTTTCGGCTTCGAATTCAATACCTGCATAGATGTCTTCCGAGTTCTCACGGAAGATCACCATATTGGTCTTGTGCGGCTCTTTCACTGGCGAGGGCACGCCAGCAAAGTACTGCACCGGGCGCAAGCAGACGTACAGATCCAGTTCCTGGCGCAATGCCACGTTCAACGAACGGATACCGCCGCCCACGGGAGTGGTCAGTGGGCCTTTAATGGACACCACATACTCACGCAGTGCGGCCAGGGTTTCTTCGGGCAGCCACACATCGGGGCCGTACACCTTGGTGGATTTTTCACCGGCATAGACCTCCATCCAGTGGATCTTCTTCTTGCCGCCGTAGGCCTTGGCAACTGCAGCGTCCACCACCTTCAGCATCACCGGCGTGATGTCCATGCCAGTGCCATCGCCTTCGATGAACGGAACGATGGGTTCGTTGGGTACATTCAATGACATGTCGACATTGACGGTGATTTTTTCCCCTCCGGCGGGAACCTTGATGTGCTGGTACATGGGAATCTGTCTCCGAGAATTTTGTGGATCTGGCTTATCTGCGAAAGGCAAAGCTTTCAGTAGCTAAATGAATTCTAGCCCCAAAAAAATTACTGTATTCTGTCAACCGGCTAGGCGCACCTATCGTTGTGGAAGCGTGAGTCCAGCTACGGAAACACAGGTTTTACCTACTACTTATTGGGGAATTCGAACATGAACAAGCTTCTCGCCACACTCGTTGCTGCCACCGTTTCCATGGGCGCATTTGCCCAAACCGCGGCGCCAGCAGCGGCCCCCGCCAAACCAGCGCCTGCCCCAGTTGCTGCCCCTGCTCCGGCTGCCGCTCCTGCAGCTGCCGCTGCCCCCGTAGCCAAGCCAGATGCCAAAGCCGAAAAGGCTGCTGCAGCCAAGAAGGCCAAGGAAGAACGGGCCGCTGCCCGCAAGGCCAAGGCTGAAGCCAAGAAAGCCAAAGCCGCTGCAAAAGCTGCTGAAGCCAAGAAATAAGACGAAGCCACCTCGTCAGAAAATGCCCGCCTTGGCGGGCATTTTTCATGGCTGGTGGACAATGTCACCATGAAAAAGCATTTTTTATTCGCCAGCCTGTTGGCCTTTTTTGCGGCCTTGCCCGGCCATGCCCAGCAACTCCCACAAACCAATCTGCAGCGCATTGTTCTGGGTGCCGGCATTTACCAAATCGATACCCAGCTTGCGCTGACACCCGAACAGCACACGATAGGTTTGATGTTCCGCAAAGAGATGCCGCAAAGCGAAGGCATGTTGTTTGTGTTTGAGTCGCCGGTGCAGCAATGCTTCTGGATGAAGAACACGCTGCTTCCATTGACGGCTGCGTTCATCGCAGACGACGGGACCATCGTGAACCTAGCGGACATGAAGCCGCAAACCACGGAATCGCATTGCTCGCTCAAGCCTGTGCGTTATGTGTTGGAAATGAACCAAGGCTGGTTTGCCAAAAAAGGCATCAAGGCCGGGGCCAAGCTGTCAGGCACACCGTTCTCTGGCAAATAACCCGGCATAAAAAAACCGACCCATGGGTCGGTTTTTCATTTCAACCAAATTAGGAGATTCAGGCGAAGTTAGCTTCCGCAAAAGACCAGTTCACCAGCTTGTCGAGGAAGGTTTCCACGAACTTGGGGCGCATATTGCGGTAGTCGATGTAGTAGGCATGCTCCCATACGTCAACGGTCAGCAACGCTTTGTCAGCAGTCGTCAGCGGTGTGCCGGCGGCGCCCATATTGACGATATCTACCGAGCCATCGGCCTTCTTGACCAGCCAGGTCCAGCCGGAACCGAAGTTGCCGACAGCAGACTTCACGAAAGCCTCCTTGAATGCAGCATAGCTGCCCCACTTTGCGGTAATCGCAGCAGCCAATGCGCCTGTGGGTTCGCCACCGCCATTGGGCTTCATGCAGTTCCAGAAAAAGGTGTGGTTCCAGATTTGCGCGGAATTGTTGTAAATGCCGCCGCTGGACTTCTTGATGATGTCTTCCAGAGCCATGCTCTCAAACTCGGTTCCCTTTTGCAGGTTGTTGAGATTGACGACGTAGGCGTTGTGGTGCTTTCCGTGGTGGAACTCCAGCGTTTCCTTCGAATAAGCGGGAGCCAGCGCGTCAATCGCGTAAGGCAAGGGGGGCAAGGTATGTTCCATGATTTCCTCTTCTTTGATGGGTTGCAACAGGGTGATTGTAGGAATTAATTCGAGGCTTGATCCGCAACCTGTAGATCAACCACGCCATCAGAGAGGGTAGCCTTTAACAGAGCCCCTGTCTGTACTTGTGCCACCGTACTCACCGTTTTTCCATTCAAGTCGGTGAGCCAGGCGTATCCGCGATCCAGCACCGCAGCAGGGTCCAACCCCTCTAACTGCCAGCCCATGCGGTCCAATTGGTCGCTTTGCGCGCGCAATGCATTATCTCGGGCAGTCGAAAGCGTCAATTGCAACTTTTGCCAGGATTGCAGATCACTGGCCCACCCCATGCGAGCCGCCGGTCCCAGGCGCTGGGCCAGCGATTGCAGAGACAAGCGATGGCGCATCGCAAAGCCCGACGGGCGGCCTAGCCGTGAGACAGCAAGATCCAGGCGCTGCGACTGACGATCCAGTTTGCGCAGCACAGCGTCGTCCAGACGCTCGTGCATCGAATCCAAAAGCTCGGCCCACTGGGCTTGAGGACGGGCCACCAGCTCGGCGGCTGCCGTCGGCGTAGGCGCGCGCAAGTCCGCAACGAAGTCGGCGATCGTGAAGTCAGTTTCGTGCCCCACTCCACAAACCACCGGTACCGGGCTTTGTGCAATGACTCTGGCCAGCGCCTCATCGTTAAAGGCCCACAAATCCTCCATCGCGCCGCCACCTCGCACCAGCAGAATGACATCGATGTGCACGGCGCTGTTTGCATCCGCCGTGGCGACCATGGCGAACAAACTCTGTAGCGCTCGCACCAATTCGGCAGGCGCAGCGTCCCCCTGCACCGATGCCGGCGCGATCACCACCGGCAAATGCGGCACACGCCGCTGCAAGGCCGTCACCACATCGTGCAGCGCCGCTGCACCCAGTGATGTGACCACGCCAATGCCACGCGGACAAACAGGCAACGCCTGCTTACGTGAGGCGTCAAACAGACCTTCGTGCTCCAGCTTGGCCTTGCGCGCCAGGAACTGCTCAAACAAGCTGCCCTGCCCTGCACGGCGCATGGACTCGACCACGAGTTGCAATTCCCCTCGGGCTTCATAGACACCCAGCGTACCGCGCAACTCCACCTTGTCGCCATCGCGCGGCTGAAAATCCAGCAAGCTGGCCGCGCGCCGAAACATCGCACAGCGCAACTGTCCTGTGTCATCACGCAAGGTGAAATAGCAGTGCCCACTGGCGGCGCGTGTGAAGCCAGTGACTTCCCCTTCCACGCTGACCGGGTTGAAACGCGCGTCCAACACATTCGCAATGGCCTGGCACAACGCGCCCACGCGCCAGATGCGCGACTGAGCGCCCAATTTCATCTCATCCGCCACAGCGTGCTCCCTTTGAAGTGCTCCGCATTCCGAGCACCCTTCCATTTTCGCAAGACGGCACTGCGCCAACGCACGGGTTATCGTTGGAGATTGTTGATTTCATTTGTTTTTTTGCTGCTGAAAATGTCATCAAACCGTCAAAACATGTGATGAATGCTGCATAGTCGCACGCGCAACGCAGGTTTTGCACAAAGTTATCCACAAGTTTTGTGGGTTTTGCGCACGGCGGCGTGGGCCATAATCGCAAAGCTTTCCATCCCCCAGGAGCCGACATTTGTTTTCCATCATACAAGCTGCAGGTTGGCCCATTTGGCCTTTGGTTGCCTGCTCCATTCTGGCTCTGGCCATTGTGATTGAACGGTTTGTCAGTCTGAAAACCAGCAAGGTTGCCCCCCCAAAACTACTCGATGAAGTCATCGGCGTCACCCGCAAAGGCGTGCCCGCGCCAGATGTTGTGGCGCAACTGGAAAAGAACTCCGCTTTGGGCGAGGTGCTGGCCAGCGGCCTGCGCGCGCTAAACAATGACCCCCGCTGCCCGGAAGCCGATTTGCGCGCCACGATGGAAGGCGCTGGGCGTGTGGTTGCACAGCGGCTGGACCAGTACCTGAGCGCTCTGGCGACAATAGCCTCCGCAGCCCCGTTGATGGGCCTGTTCGGCACCGTGGTGGGCATGATTGAAATTTTCGGCTCGCAGGCGCCTGGCGGTGCCACCGGCGGCAACCCGGCACAGCTCGCGCATGGTATTTCGATCGCGCTGTACAACACAGCGTTCGGCCTGATCGTTGCAATCCCTTCGCTGATTTTCTGGCGCTACTTTCGTGGTCGCGTCGACGCCTATTTGCTGACGCTGGAACTCTCGGCCGAACGGTTGGTGCGCCACCTGAAGTCCCTGCGTCCTCAGTAAATTCAACTCCCCATGAATTTCCGACCCAAGGCCAAGGAAGAACCCGAGATCAATCTGATCCCGTTCATTGACGTGCTACTGGTCGTGCTGATTTTTCTGATGCTGTCGACCACCTACAGCAAGTTCACAGAAATCCAGCTCACGCTCCCTGTGGCGGACACCCAGTCGCCCAAGGAGTACCCCAAGGAGCTGATCGTCTCAGTCGCAGCGGATGGCAGCTACAGCATCAACCGCAATCTGGTTGCTGGTCATTCGCCCGAAGGCGTTGCCAAGGCCATGACCGAATTCGCCAAAGGTGCCAAAGACACCGTGGTCATCATCAGCGCAGACGCCAACGCCAAGCACCAGGCTGTCGTGACGGTGATGGAAGCAGCACGCCGTGCGGGCCTGAACCAGATCACCTTCGCTACCCAGTCGTCTTCGGGCGCAGGAGGCAAGTAAGGCCCATGGCTGGGCAACCGCCTGGTAAACAAGGCCTCGGACTGGGGCAGCGAATACAGCGCGCCTGGACAGGCCGCGGACTTTTGGCCAGCGCACTGTGGCCTATAGCGCGGTTGCATGGCGCGCTGGTGGCACTGCGACACGTCCTTTATCGCACAGGCATCCGCCGCGTGCTTCGGGCACCGGTTCGTGTGATCGTCGTAGGCAATGTTGTCGCCGGTGGCGCAGGCAAAACGCCCACCACGATCGCGCTGGCACAACACCTTACTGCGCGCGAATTCAAGGTCGGTCTGGTATCAAGAGGTTACGGCCGCCACGGTACAGACTGCCGTGAGGTATTTGCGAGCGCCAGTCCCGAGGAGGTCGGCGACGAACCCTTGTTGGTCCACCGCATCACTGGGCTTCCGGTCTTCGTGGCGCCCACCCGCCATGCGGCCGCTACGGCTTTGCTGGCTGAATACCCGGAGACCAGCATCATTCTCTGCGATGACGGTCTGCAGCATTTGCAATTGTTCCGGGATCTAGAAGTCTGTGTGTTCGATGAACGCGGTATCGGCAATGGCTGGCTGCTCCCGGCCGGTCCTTTGCGCGAGCCCTGGCCGCGGCGCGCCTGCGCACGCTCTGGCCAGCACGATTCCCGCTTGCTGGTGCTGCACACATCCGGGCAAGCGAAACTGCCTGGTTTTCGCGCGACCCGCACGTTGGCGAACTATGCACTGCGCTCTGATGGTAGTCAGGTACCGCTGGACCAATTGATGCAACCGCACGCCCTGCCCTGTGTTGCGCTGGCAGGTATTGCACGGCCCGACGCTTTTTTTGACATGCTGCGCACCAGGGGCTTCACGTTGGCGGATACGGTGGCGCTCCCGGATCACTATGATTTTCATAGCTACTCACGCACATTTGATGCGCGCTACCAGCTGATTTGTACCGAAAAAGATGCTGCCAAGCTGTGGGCCAAAGATCCTTCTGCATTGGCCGTGCCGCTGATTCAGACGGCTGAGCCCGCGTTTTGGGTGGCGTTGGATGCCCATGTCGATACCTGGTCAGAAAAAACACCCGACGCAAAGTTATCATCACCCCATGGACACCCGATTACTTGAACTGCTGGTGTGCCCCGTGACCAAGGGGCCACTGGAATACAACCGCGAACAGCAAGAGCTGGTTTCGCGCAGCGCGCGCCTCGCCTATCCGGTGCGCGACGGTATCCCCATACTGCTGGAAAACGAAGCCCGCACGCTGACCGACGCCGAACTCGAAGTCTGACGTTCGCAGCATGGCTTTTACCGTTCTGATCCCTGCCCGGCTGGGCTCCAGCCGCTTGCCTAACAAGCCGCTCGCTGACATCGCCGGTTTGCCGATGGTTGTGCGCGTGGCGCAACGGGTGCAATCTGGCATGAAAGCAGACACGCGCATCGTGGTTGCAGCAGACAGTCCGTTGATTGTGGACGCCTGCTGCCAGCACGGCATTGAAGCCATCCTGACCGACGTGAACCACGCATCCGGCAGCGACCGTCTGGCGCAAGCCTGCGAGATTTTGGGCTTGCCGGATGACGATATCGTCGTCAATGTGCAAGGCGATGAGCCACTGATGGACCCGGCGCTGGTGCAGGCAGTCGCGGATTTACTGACCACCCATCCCCAAGCTGCCATGGGTACAGCCGCACATGCAATAGACACAGTGACGGATTTTGCAAACCCCAATGTCGTCAAGGTGGTCGCGCAGGCGGATGGCCTGGCGCTGTATTTCAGCCGTGCGCCTATCCCGTGGTGGCGCGATGGCAATGGGCAAGGCGTACATACATTACCGCAACCGGCACCTTTGCGGCATATCGGTATTTATTCCTATCGCGTGCATTTTTTACGGCAATTTCCCAAGCTGGCGGTGTCGCCGCTGGAGGTCACCGAGTCACTGGAGCAGCTGCGCGCGCTGTGGCATGGCTACCGGATTGCAGTGCACTCAACACTGCATGTACCCGGGCCCGGAGTAGACACACCAGAAGACCTGGAACGGGTACGTAACTTGTTTAAGACGTAGAGCGTCCATTTGTAAGTTGGGAGGCAGGCCGCGCATGCTATTCTTGCCCCCTGACTCCATCTGCAGCGCACCATTGCGGTGCCGCAACGCATCACAGATTTTGACTTTCCGAGGGATTCCATGAGACTGATATTGTTGGGCGCGCCAGGCGCTGGCAAAGGCACGCAGGCCACATTCATTTGTCAAAAATATGGCATTCCTCAGATCTCCACTGGCGACATGCTGCGCGCTGCCGTCAAGGCTGGCACACCGCTGGGCCTGGAAGCCAAGGGCATCATGGATTCGGGCGGTCTGGTCAGCGACGGGCTGATCATCAATCTGGTGAAAGAACGTCTGACACAACCAGATTGCGCCAAAGGTTTCCTGTTTGACGGATTTCCGCGCACCATCCCCCAGGCCGACGCAATGAAAGCCGCTGGCGTGGTGCTCGACTACGTCGTGGAAATTGATGTGCCGTTTGAGGCCATCATCGAACGCATGAGTGGTCGCCGCTCGCACCCAGCATCGGGCCGCACTTACCACGTCAAGTTCAACCCGCCCAAGGTCGCAGGCGTTGACGACGTCACTGGCGAGCCTTTGGTGCAGCGCGAAGACGACAAGGAAGAGACAGTGAAAAAACGCTTGGACGTGTACAGCGCCCAAACACGGCCATTGGTGGAGTACTACTCCAGCTGGGCCAAGCAGGATCCGGACAAGGCGCCGAAATACCGTGCCGTCAGCGGACTGGGCGATGTCAACGCCATCACGGCCAGCGTATTCGCGGCTCTGTCCAGCTAATCAGTACCCGCTTGCCCGTTTTACGGGCACAGCAACTCCAGCATCAGCGCAATCCGTGACTTGACGGGCGAAAGTCCGTCAAAGTGCGGCAATGCCTCTGTGGCTCCGCTTGCGGCAACGATAGCACCCCATGCACACCGTGTGGACCGGACCACCCGGATCCCTTTGGATTGTGCATGGCGCAGAGCTTCGTCCAATGCCTTATGCACTGTCCCATTGCCTGTGCCTGCAACCACCAACCCACGCAGCGGAGCAGTGGCTTCTGGCACCTGCGCCATCAACGCATGCACGATGGCGGCAGTAGCACCCGCATGGCTCACCACAATATCTACGCGTGGCCATTCGGCTGTCACGTTGACTGGAATGGTGAAACGCATAGCTGGCAACGAACGCTCCCAAGCCCGCACTTGCCGCACCCGCCCTTCTTCGACATAGGCCAATGGCCCCGCGTCACCCGAATCAAACGCATTCAATCGGTAGGGATGCACCTTCTGCACATCGCGCGCGCCGTGCACCGTGCCAGCACACACAACCAGCACCCCCGCCGCCCCGGCGGCTCGGGCAACAGCCACGGCATCCAACAGGTTTTGTGGACCATCAGGCGAATGGGCACTGGCAGGCCGCATGGCGCAGGTCAGCACCACGACTTTCTGCGCCAACAAATCCGCGGGAAGCACACTGGCTAAAAAGAACGCCGTTTCCTCCAAAGTGTCGGTCCCATGGGTAATGACCACGGAACGGACATCGTGCGAGGCCAGATGTTCAGAGACGCGCTGTGCCAGTCGGCGCCAATCGCCGAACTCCATGTCCTTGCTGTCGACGTTGGCCACCTGCTCACAATGCAAGGTATCCCCTGATAGAGCCGCCTGCAAGCCTGGAACCCGCCCCAGAACTTGGGTCAGGTCCAGTTGGCCCGACTTGTAGCCGACGTTGTCCCCAGCTTCGGTTGCGGTGCCGGCAATCGTGCCTCCCATCCCCAAAAAAACGACTTTCAATGACATTTTTGAGCTACCCACTTGCAAAAATAATTTAACTGGTTAAAAATACAGTTACTGGATGTGATAACAGTGTTTCCAATCTGCCAGAGCCGACCCAACCTAAGGAGTCACCATGCTAGAGAGCCCCAAACTGACCGCCAGGCAACAACAGATTCTGGACCTGATCCAGAGTGCCATTGCGCGCACCGGAGCGCCTCCTACACGCGCCGAAATCGCCAATGAGCTCGGTTTCAAGTCCGCCAATGCCGCTGAAGAGCATTTGCAGGCCTTGGCACGTAAGGGCGTGATCGAGCTGGTCAGCGGCACCTCTCGGGGCATCCGGCTGCGCAGTGACACCTTGCGCTCCATCCATGAATCTCGCATCAAACAATTTTCCCTGCCTTTGCCTGGCTTGGCCCAACTGGCTCTGCCGCTGATTGGGCGCGTTGCTGCAGGTTCGCCCATTCTCGCGCAGGAACATGTGGACCAGACCTACTATGTCGAAAACAGCTTGTTCCAGCGCAAGCCGGACTACCTGCTGAAGGTGCGCGGCATGTCCATGCGCGACGCTGGCATCATGGATGGCGATCTGCTGGCGGTGCAGGCCACCAAAGACGCGAAAAATGGCCAGATTGTTGTAGCCCGGTTAGGTGAGGAAGTCACCGTCAAACGCTTTCGGCGCAACAAGCACCTGATTGAACTGCACCCCGAAAACCCGGATTACCAAACCATCGTGGTCGAGCCCGGCGAGCCCTTCGAGATCGAAGGCCTCGCTGTAGGCCTGATTCGCAACACGATGCTGATGTGAAAGACCCCCTGCCATGAACGCCATGAATCTTGCCCTCTATGCCCTGCGCCGTGTGTCCGCTGGTTTCCAGGTGATGACGCGCGCGCTGCTGGATTCTTCAGCTAGCCACGGGGCGGTGTGCCTGCCGATTCAGCGCATACGCGTAAATCCTGCTCCGTTTGCACTCCCAAAGCGCACATCTCCTGCCAGCGACGCCTCCATCAAGCCCTTGCGTGTATTGCGCGTGATGGAACCCGGTCAGCAACGCACCTGTGTAGGCAGGATGGTCATCTCCGGCCGCATGGCCGATGTCTGCGCCGAGTTGGATCGCCTCGCCGCCTGCGAAGCTGCAATGTCCTGACACATATTCAGCGGGCCACGTCTGCCTGACAGGGCACAATGGCACGCATGAATATTGTGATTCTTGATGACTACCAGGATGCTGTACGCAAACTGGAGTGTGCCTCCAGGCTGGAGGCCTACCAAGCCAAGGTTTACACCAATACCGTCAAGGGATTGGGCCAGTTATCGATACGTTTGAAGGATGCAGACATTGTTGTTCTGATCCGGGAACGCACCCACATCACCCGGCAGCTGATTGAAAAGCTGCCTAAACTCAAACTCATTTCCCAGACGGGTCGCGCAGGCAGCCACATTGATGTAAATGCCTGTACCGAGCGTGGCATTGCTGTTGCCGAAGGCATAGGCTCACCGGTAGCACCGGCTGAGTTGACTTGGGCCTTGGTTCTTGCGGGTATGCGCCGTTTGCCCCATTACATCGGGAATCTCAAGCATGGCGTCTGGCAGCAAGCAGGCTTAAAGGCCGGCTCCATGCCCGCCAATTTTGGACTGGGCAATGTGCTCCAAGGCAAGACCATCGGTATCTGGGGTTATGGAAAGATCGGGCAGCTGGTTGCGGGCTATGGCCGCGCCTTTGGCATGCGGGTCCTCATCTGGGGCAGTGAGGCATCGCGCGAGAAGGCGCAGCAGGATGGCTACGAAGCCGCGGCCAGCCGTGAAGAATTTTTCAGTGAATGCGACGTCTTGTCACTACACCTTCGGCTGAACGAAAGCACTTCAGGAATCGTCAAGCAAGCTGATCTCAGTTTAATGAAGCCCACTGCCCTGCTGGTGAACACATCACGCTCCGAGCTGATTGAAACCGACGCCATGATTGGTGCACTGAACCGCGGGCGGCCCGGGATGGCCGCGATTGACGTATTCGAGACAGAGCCCATCCTGCAGGGCCACGCACTTTTGCGCTTGGAAAACTGTATTTGTACGCCCCACATTGGCTATGTGGAGAAGGACAGCTACGAAATGTATTTCGGACATGCGTTTGACAATGTGGTCAACTTCATCCGTGGCACACCCACCAACATCGTCAACCCGGGTGCCCTGCAGGTACGGCGTTAGTGCCTGTCGGCGCTATATTTTTCGCGTATTTGGGCTGCCGGTATTGGAGAAGCCGGACACTTCAAAATCAATCAAATTCTGGCTTGCACTGTCCAGATTCAGATCAACATCACCATGTACCGAACTGCTTATGGCTGGCAGAGGCACAGTGTCTGCACCGACTTCGTGGGTCGCAGGCGGATCGTAGGTGATGCCATCAGCATGGTTAGCGGTGGCGGTCGACACCGCCTTGGACGCACTGAATGGCGCCAGCAGCGAATCAGACAGCCCTTCTACGCGGCCAGCCACACCATGCAGCATCAGCAGATCACGATAGGCCTCCAGGTCAAAGTGCAGCTGCTGGTTGGCGTCCTTTGACTTGACCAGATAGCGCTCAATGACCTCCAAAGCGGCGGTAGTGTGCCACGCCTCGGTGATCTCTCTGCACACGTCGGGG
Organism: Rhodoferax sp. P2_H8_2; assembly: GCF_056403235.1. Classification (NCBI taxonomy): domain Bacteria; kingdom Pseudomonadati; phylum Pseudomonadota; class Betaproteobacteria; order Burkholderiales; family Comamonadaceae; genus Rhodoferax; species Rhodoferax sp. P2_H8_2. The sequence goes on along the minus strand of NZ_JBFUFW010000005.1, from coordinate 283,090 downwards.
TACTGATCCAGCCGGCTACCAGACTGGCTGAACGTGACGTACTCGGGAACCTCTCCGGTAAAAAGGATGTTGAATTCCTTGCGATACCGTTCAAACGCTTCCTTACGACTGAGCGTGTGCAGGATTTTCAGCAAATCGAGGTAGACAAGCGGGTTGGATTCTCCGCTGTCCTTGATATCGGCTTCCAGCAAATGAATGGCGTCTTCGTATTGCCCCAGAGTCATGAAGAAATCCGCTTGCTGACGCACATCCAGCAGCTCTTGGCTGTTGATTGCCCGCAAGGTGCCTGCCACACTGTGCGCAAAATCGCGTGCCCCCGGCTCGGCTTTGGGCTTATCGGTTGCCACCATGCCGGGTTGCGGCGGCAATGGTGGGAGATCGTTACGGGCCACCGGCGCAAACACTGACGGACCCATTTCTAGATCCACGTCAATGTCGATGTCAACTGAACTGACACGCTGCTGTGGTGCCTGTGCTGTGTAGGCCACTGTTTTTTCCGAATACGTCGGCTGCGCTTCTATCCTGGAGTGTGGACTGTCTACGGTATCGTGAACGGGGAGGTGCAAACCGGAGTCTTCGTGCGCACCGTGCACGCTGTCCGAGCCGCCGCTCCACCACGGATAAGGGTCTACATTCGCATCCCGCAGCCGCTTCCATGCCCAAGCAAGACCGGTCACCAGTGCCAGCAATAACAGAAGCAGTCCATAAACCAAAGGGTTGGCATAACGCTGCGCCTCGGCCTTTTCAAGCCGCCCACCCAATTCGAGTAGCTGCGCCTGGTTCTTGGCCGTTTGCTCGCGCAGGGACTTCAGGTCCACGTCCACCGCGTGCATACGCGTCTGCTCGTTCAAAACGTCTTGCGCCGTCGCGTTGAGTGCGCGCCAGGTAGCGATGGCCTCCGCCCGCTTTTGCAAATCTTCCTGCGGGGTGTTGAGCAACTCATTGCTCAACCGCAAAACCGGGTCCCGCTCTGTCAAATCAATAGCCGCCAGTTTCAGGCGCGGCTTCTTGACTGCACCAGGCGCGTGGGCCGACAAACTGTCTGACGAGCGCATGGCGTTGGCCGATACCCTGGTTTGCGCACGGGGCTTCTTCGCTGCTGTTGAGGTGTCAGTGCTTTGGGGAACAGAAGCGGGCTGCACCGGGCTGGCAGCCGTCGCCAGTGTGGCCACAGGCGCGGGATTGGTTGCCCGCACAGTTGGCGACGCCATGGGCGCCTGCACAACCGCCACAGGCTCGCTGGCCATATCGGCCAGAAGCACGTATTTGCGGGTCGTCTTCTGACCACAGCCCCCACGCAGATAGACGGTGACAACAGGCTCGTCGACGGCGGCATAGGAAGTCACTTTGACCGATAGCAGCTGCCCTGTCGAAGTTTCCGAGACATTGACTCGGACCCGCGATGCGTCTTGGCGGTTGTCACCGTAGTACACCTCCGCCTCGAAGCACTCTGCCGAAAGCGCTTCGTCTGGCGCGGATTGCACGGAGACAGACACCTCCAGTGGTTGACCGAGAAGCGCCGTACTGCGTGCTCGGCCCAATGTCAGGGCGTCACTTCCGGAGGCTGCGCAAAGCGCAACGACGCCCAGCGTCCAAAGTTTGATCGTCAAGCGGGGATTCATGTGTTGCGTTCATTTTCGCACACCATTTTGCGGTCTTTGCGCCTGATTACCGTCCAATCAGAGTCTGATTGGTCATTTCGGGAAAAACCGGGGAAGCTCGGCGCAACTCCCGCCGCGATAATTGCACCATGACAGCACACTTCACATCCATTGGCATAGTGGGCGCCGGGGCCATGGGCCGGGGCATCGCACAAATTGCCGCCCAAGCCGGTAGCCTGGTTACCGTGTACGACGCAAATCCCCTGGCCTTGCAGACCGCGCAAACGCAATTGCAACAGCAATGGCAGCGCCAGCTCGATAAAGAGCGCATCAGCGCCGACATGTTGCAAACCTATGTCGCACGCGTTCGCTACGTTAGCACTTTGCAAGAATTGGCTCCATGCGAACTGGTCATCGAGGCTGTGGTGGAAGACCTGCAGGCCAAGCGCAGCTTGTTTGCTGCGCTGGAAGATATCTTGCCCTCTGGCGCGGTACTCGCCAGCAACACGTCTTCCCTGTCGATCACGGCCCTGGCAGCCGGCATGCGACACCCCGAGCGGTTTGCCGGGTTTCATTTTTTCAATCCCGTGCCCGTCATGAAGGTGGTGGAAGTGATTGCCGGGTTGCACACCAGTACCGACACCACTGCGGCCTTGCACCAATACGCAAAGGACATGGGGCACAAGCCGGTACAGGCACAGGACACACCGGGCTTCATCGTCAACCACGCGGGGCGCGGTTACGGCACCGAGGCCCTGCGTCTGGTGTCAGAAGGAGTCGCCGACTTTGCTACGGTAGACCGCATCCTGCGTGAACACGCAGGCTTCAAGATTGGTCCGTTTGAATTGATGGACCTGACCGGACTCGATGTATCGCACCCGGTGATGGAGTCGATCTACCACCAGTACTACGAAGAAGCACGTTACCGCCCCAGCGTCATTACCGCGCAGCGTTTGGCGGGCGGGCTTACCGGACGCAAAGTGGGGCATGGTTTTTACCGATATGTCGACGGCGCAGCGCAGACCACCGCAGAGCCACCTGTGCCCGTGGTGGATGAGATGCCCCCCGTTTGGTTGTCGCCACGGGCTGCGCGCCGCGTTGAATTGTTGATGCTGCTGAAGAACCTGGGCGCAAAAATCGAAACCGGACAGTCTCCTTCCCCCATCGCACTGACACTGGTGGCACCGCTGGGCTTTGACGTCACCACCGTGGCCGTAGTCGAACGACTAGACCCCGCCCGCACTGTTGGCATCGACATGCTGATTGATGACGCCACGACCAAACGGCGCGTTCTGGCCACCAACCCCGCCACCCGCGCCGACATGCGCAATGCAGCCCATGCGCTGTTCGCACGAGACGGCAAGGCGGTCAGCGTGATCCGTGACAGCGGCGGCTTTGTGACCCAACGTGTAGTGGCCAACATCGTCAACATCGCCAGTGACATGTGCCAACAAGGCATTTGCACACCGATGGATCTCGAAACCGCAGTCACGCTGGGCTTGGGATATCCGTTGGGGCCATTGGCAATGGGAAACCTGTATGGTCCCACCAATGTGCTGGAAGTGTTGTTCAACATGCAAACCGTCTACGGCGACCAGCGCTACCGCCCCAGCCCTTGGCTGCGCAGGCGCGGCGCGATTGGTTTGAGTCTGCTGCACGAAGAAGACTAAACAGTTGGGGGCAGAACGTCCCTAGACGCGCAAGTGACAAACACTTGCGCGGGGGTGGGTCGCCGGAGTGACAATGCAAGGGTTAATCGCAACGCACCAAGTCACCCAAAAGACAGGCCATGGACGAACCCATTCTTAACATCGAAGAACGCGCCGCAATCAATGCGGGCCGCTGGTTTTCTTCACTCTCACCCTCCCTCAAACACGACATTCTGCGATGTGCCTACGTCAAACGCTACAAGGATGGCGACCTGATCACTGCGCGCGGCGAACCGCCAGAGGAGTGGATCGCCTGCGCCAAGGGCGCGGTACGCGTGAGCTCTACGTCGATCTCGGGCAAGCAGATCACACTGACCTATGTGGAACCAGGCATCTGGTTTGGCGATGTGTCGATCTTCGACGGCGATCGGCGCACGCACGATGCCTACGCGCACGGCGACAGCACCATCCTGTGCGTAGCCAAGGCCGACTTCAAGAAGATTCTTGCGTCGCACGTCGAGTTGTACGAAGCGCTGTTACGCCTGCATGCGCGCCGCATTCGTCAGCTCTACGGTTTGGTGGAAGACCTCAACACCCTGCCCTTGCGCGCCCGATTGGCCAAGCAATTGCTGCATCTGGTGCGCAGCTACGGAGTGCCTTCTTTGAGCGACGGCAGCGAGGTGCGCATTGGCTTGCATCTGGCACAAGAAGAGCTGGCCCAGTTGCTGGGCGCATCGCGCCAGCGTGTGAACCAGGAGCTCAAGTCCATGGAGCGTGAGGATGTCATCCGCATTGAGCCAGGTGGTTTGGTCATCCGCGACCGCGTTGCACTGATGCGCATCATTGAATCCGACAATTGAGCGAGCCCTATTCCCATGAGCGACTTTGACCACTTTGTTGGAACCCGCGCGGTCTCCGACAAGCATGCATTCGACACCACCGCACTGACCACCTGGTTGAAGCAGAACCTTCAGGGCTTTGAAGGCCCATTGAGCGTGGAGATGTTCAAGGGTGGCCAGTCCAACCCCACCTACAAACTGATCACGCCCAGCAAGAGTTACGTAATGCGCGCCAAGCCGGGGCCGGTCGCCAAGCTGCTGCCTTCTGCCCATGCGGTAGAGCGCGAATTTGCGGTGATGGGTGGCCTGCATGGAACTGGCGTTCCGGTGCCGCAGATGTACTGTCTGTGCGAAGACGAATCCATTATTGGCCGTGCTTTCTACGTGATGGAGTTCATGCAGGGCCGCGTGTTGTGGGATCAGGCTTTACCTGGCATGACACCTTCCGAACGCGGAGCCATCTACGACGAAATGAACCGCGTGATCTCGGCGCTGCATACCGTCAAGTTCGCCGAGCGCGGCCTCGCGGGCTATGGCAAGCCGGGCAATTATTTCGAGCGCCAGATTGGACGATGGAGCAAACAGTACGTTGCATCCATCACGCAGCCCATCCCTGAGATGGACAAACTGATGGAATGGCTGCCGCAGAACATCCCCGCGATGGCCCGGGATGACAGCATGGTGAGCGTAGTCCACGGTGACTACCGCCTCGACAACCTGATGTTTGATGCCGAGAGCCCCAAGGTCATTGCGATTCTGGACTGGGAGCTGTCAACGCTGGGTCACCCGCTGGCCGACTTTAGCTACCACTGCATGGCCTGGCATATCCCGCCCGGTTCGTTCCGTGGCATTGGCGGGCTGGACTTTGCGGCCTTGGGCATTCCCTCCGAGGACGAATACATCCGCAAATACTGCGACCGCACGGGCCTCGCCCGGCCTGAGCAACTTAAAGCGGACTGGAATTTCTACATGGCCTACAACATGTTCCGCATTGCGGCCATCCTGCAAGGCATTGCCAAGCGCGTGGAAGCCGGAACCGCGTCCAGCGCACAGGCCGTCAGCTCGGCATCGGGCGCAAGGCCCCTCGCACAGATGGCCTGGAAATTTGCGCAGCAAGCCTAAGCCCAACTCAACACGCAACACCTAAAACACCAACGGAGACCCCATGGACTTTGACTATTCCCCCAAGACCAAAGAGCTTCAGGCACGCCTGCAAAAGTTCATGGACGAGCACATCTACCCGGCGGAGAAGGCGTACCACGACGAGATCACAGCTAACACGGCTGCGGGCAAACGCTGGACACCGTTGCAAACGATTGAAAACCTCAAGCCCAAGGCGCAAGCCGCCGGTTTGTGGAACCTGTTCCTGCCAGTGGACAGCGCTGAAGCTTCTGGCTACCACGGTGCAGGCCTGACCAACCAGGAGTACGCGCCATTGGCCGAAATCATGGGCCGCGTCATGTGGTCCAGCGAGGTGTTCAACTGTTCGGCCCCCGACACAGGCAACATGGAGACCATCGCCCGCTACGGCTCTGAAGAGAACAAGGCGCGTTGGTTGAAGCCCCTGCTCGAAGGCAAGATCCGCTCCGCGTTTGCGATGACCGAACCCGATGTAGCCTCCAGCGATGCCACCAACATCGCCACCCGCATCGAGCGCCAGGGCGACGAGTACGTGATCAACGGCCGCAAGTGGTGGATCTCCGGTGCGGGCGACCCACGCTGCGCCATCTATATCACCATGGGCAAGACCGACCCGGAAGCGCCTCGCCACTCCCAGCAAAGCATGGTACTGGTGCCCGCCGACACCAAGGGCGTCACCGTCGTGCGCCCGCTCACCGTATTTGGCTACGACGATGCGCCACATGGACACATGGAGATGCTGTTCGAGAACGTGCGCGTGCCGGTGGATAACATCCTGCTGGGTGAAGGCCGCGGCTTCGAGATCGCGCAAGGTCGCCTTGGCCCCGGTCGCATCCACCATTGCATGCGCCTGATCGGCCTGGCTGAGCGTGCGCTGGAGCTGATGTGCAAACGCGCTTCCAGCCGCATAGCTTTTGGCAAAACAGTCGCCGCGCAAACCGTCACGCAAGAGCGCATCGCCGAAGCGCGCTGCAAGATCGACATGGCACGCCTGTTGACACTCAAGGCAGCCTGGATGATGGACATGGGCGGCAACAAGTTCGCCAAGAACGAGATTGCAATGATCAAAGTAGTGGCGCCGAGCATGGCATGCCAGGTGATCGACTGGGCGATGCAAGTGCACGGCGGGGGTGGTATGTCCGACGACTTCCCGCTGGCCTACAGCTACACCAGCGCGCGCACATTGCGCTTTGCCGATGGTCCGGATGAAGTGCACCGCAATGCCATTGCCAAGCTGGAACTGGGCAAGTACGCGGTCAATCCAAAAGAAGTGGAAATGCCGATTACACGTGGCTCTTGAGAAAAATCCGCTGCCACCTGGCTTGGGTGGCAGCGCTATTTGCTATTGAATTAATAGCTACTTACGCACTCCCGACGGGCGTCCGGCTCACTTATTGATATCAGTCTGCCCCGACCACAGCTCATTCAAATCTGCAAAATTCCATTTGGCCGGGTCTTCCCGGCTGGCTATTTTTTCGCCGTTGGTTACCCTGGATAAATCCACAACCACAGGGGTGATGCGCATATTGGATTTGGTAGAGAAGAACACTTTGACACAAGGCGTGGTCAGGGATTTGGTGGTTTGCTCCACCACCACGCCCAGACGCCCGGAACTCAGCATCACCAGCGAACCGATTGGATAAATACCCAAGCTCTTGACGAAGGCCTGGAACACTTTTCCATCAAAGTGGCCATTGGCCCATTCCGCCATCTTGCGCAGCGATTCCGCAGGGTCCCAACCCACCTTGTAAGGCCGGTTGGAGGTAATGGCGTCGTACACATCGCACACCGCACCCATCTTGGCAAACAGGCTGATTTCATCGGCCTTCAGGCCCTTGGGATAGCCAGAGCCGTCGGTCTTTTCATGGTGATGCAGACAGACATCCAACACCATGGGATCCACATCATCGCCCGTGAGCAATAGCTTGTAGCCCTCTTCCGGGTGCGACTTGATGATGGCGAACTCTGCATCTGTCAGCTTGCCCGGCTTGTTCAGGACCTCCATGGGCATCATGGCCTTTCCGAGATCGTGCATCAGGCCAGCAAGACCAGCGGAGCGCGTTTGCTCCTCTGTCAGTCCCAATTGCTTGGACAGCGCCACCATCATCGCGCAAACGGCCACTGAGTGCATATAGGTGTAATCGTCAGCGCTTTTGAGCCGAGCCAAACTGATCAACGCGCCCGGGTTGCGTACCACGGAGTCGTTGATCTCTTCGACCAGCTTGCGGGCGCCGCCGGTATCCACCGCCTTGCCCATACGCGCTTCTTCAAACATGGAGATCATGGCGCGCTTGGACTGGAAGCAAATCTTGGCAGCGCGCTCCAGCTCGTCCGCAGTAGTCGACGGAGCCACTTCACGCGTGGTTTCCATCACCTGTTGCAACTCAGCCTCAACCTGGGCCTCGGACTCCGCCTCGGAAACGGCCTTCTCCCCTTCTGCAACATCCTTGCCCTTGTCGCAATCGATCCAGACTTCCTTGATCGCGCTGGCGCGAATGGTCACGAGGTCCTTGGAGTCAGTGAGTACAAAACCGGTGCGCCAAAAAGGATGCTCCATCCAGGAGCCGCAAAACTCTTTGAGATGCATGCCCAGCGTCAACTGATCGACGTGGATTTTTTTCAGCATGTCCGCGGATTCAATGCAGATGGCGCGGCTTGCGTCCGCCACCATGCCCGCCACCACCGTGACCTCCGGTGCCACGCGGTGGCTTGCCAATCTCTAGCGAACTGACAAGCGCATCAAAACGCTGGGTAAACAGCTTGTCAATTTCGGCCACCACGCCGCCAAGCTCTGCACCATCGAAGTGACGCTCCATCAAATTGACGACGTCCTGCACCAGCAAATCGCGCTGTACTTGCATGATCGCCGCCGGCGTGGGGCCGACAAACAACATCATGAAATCGTCGCGCGACTCACCGCCGCTTGGGCCATCTTCCTCGTCGAATTCAGCGTCGTAGAAAGTAATCTCAATCGCTGCGCCACCGGCAGCCAGTTCGTTGAGGCTCATGCAGACTTCGTCCAGCGTATGTCTGAAGTCGTCATCGCCCGGCACGGTCCAGCACATCTGCAGAAGGTGGTCCTGGGCATCGAACTTGATGCCTGGCTCATCTTCGTAACTGCTGTTTGCACCGTCCGTCAGGGACTTGGCGCCAGCGTATTTCCACAGCGGCTTGAGTGCCTCCTGCAGTTGCTCGAATTTCACGTCGGCGCGCAACGGCACCTGGCCATGAACGTGGATCTCAAAGGGCGCGTTGTAACGTGGCATGGCTAAAGTGTAATGGTGCCCGAGACCGGAATCGAACCGGTACGCCCGTTATTCACGAAGCGGCGGATTTTAAGTCCGATGTGTCTACCTATTTCACCACTCGGGCACAGTTGTTCTATTGTGGAACAAAATTGCCCCGCCAAACGACTACGGTATGACAGCAGACTGCACATTGGTCCACTGTAGCGCTTTTGCAGGAACATTCCATGGAGAAGTCTGCCAAAGCGCCAGTGGATTATAGGTGGGCGTCAGCCCCCTGAAAGCAAGCTCAGGCGACGAACACGCGCCCCTTGCGCGGTGTTAGTACCAGGGTCTCACCTTCCTTGTAGGCGGCCTGCGAAAACTCATGGGCCGTGATGTGGGCCTCGATCACGCCGTCTTGCTGGGCCGCAGACCCATCCAGTGGCACCAGCTCAAGCCGGGCAATCGGCCCGACCACAATGGCGCGTACCAGTTTTGCAGCAATACCGCGCGGTTGCTGGTACCCCTGAACATTGCCCTCTTCACCGGACTTGTAGCGCCGGACCTCCAGATCGTGCGGGCGCACATACGCAAAGGCCTTGGCATCCTGCGCCTGGCTGTGTTCCGGGCTGGCCAGACGCACGCCGTGCTGATCTTCTCCAATATGCATTTCGCCTTCATGGGCACGCCCCTGGAACAGGTTCACATCGCCCAGGAAACCATACACAAACGGGCTCGCGGGATGATCCCAAACCTCTTGCGGCGAGCCAATCTGCTCCACATTGCCTGCATTCATCAGCACCACGCGGTCTGCTACTTCCAGCGCTTCTTCCTGGTCGTGCGTCACAAAGATACTGGTGACATGCAAATCATCATGCAGGCGGCGCAGCCAGCGGCGCAACTCCTTACGCACCTTGGCATCCAATGCGCCAAACGGTTCGTCCAGCAGCAGCACCTTGGGCTCCACCGCCAGCGCGCGGGCCAGCGCAATGCGCTGGCGCTGGCCGCCAGAGAGCTGGGCTGGGTAGCGATCCGCCAGCCAGTCCAATTGCACCAAACCCAGCAGATCCATCACCTTTTGCTTGATCACTGCTTCGGATGGACGCGTTGTGCGCGGCTTCATCCGCAGACCGAAGGCCACGTTGTCAAACACTGTCATGTGGCGGAACAGCGCGTAGTGCTGGAACACAAAGCCCACATTGCGCTCGCGCACATGCACGTCGGTGGTGTCTTCGCCGCTGAACAGGATATGGCCCCGGTCGGCAGTTTCCAGCCCAGCGATGATGCGCAAAAGCGTGGTCTTGCCGCAGCCGGATGGACCCAGCAGCGCAACGAGTTCGCCGGACTCAATATCCAGGCTCACATCGCGCAGCGCGTGGAAGTTGCCAAAGTCTTTGCTGACGTTGCGGATTGCAATACTCATACGATTCTTTCCATCTATCTCTCAAGCCAACGGACGCTCAGGCGGCAAACTAGCTGCAGCCTTCTGGTCGCGCTCAAACTGCCATTCCACAAACGACTTGATGACCAGCGTCACCAAAGCCAGTAGCGCCAGCAGTGAGGCCACAGCAAATGCCGCAACCGATTGGTATTCGTTGTACAAAATTTCCACGTGCAGCGGCATGGTGTTGGTCTGACCACGAATATGGCCGGACACCACGGACACCGCACCAAACTCGCCCATTGCGCGGGCATTACACAAGATGACGCCGTAAATCAAACCCCATTTGATATTGGGCAAAGTAACGTGCCAGAAGGTTTGCCAGCCATTGGCGCCGAGCACCATCGCAGCCTGCTCCTCATCAGTACCTTGTGCCTGCATCAGCGGAATCAGTTCACGGGCGATGAACGGGAAAGTCACAAAGATCGTGGCCAACACAATGCCTGGCACTGCAAATACGATCTTGATGTCATGCGCCTGTAACCAGGGGCCAAACCAGCCGTGGGCACCAAACATCAGCACATAAATCAAGCCCGCAACCACCGGCGACACCGAGAACGGCAGATCGACCAGCGTGGTCAGGAACGCCTTGCCGCGAAACTCATATTTGGCAATCGCCCAAGCGGCAGCGACACCAAACACCAGATTGAGCGGCACGGTGATCGCCGCAGTAATCAGCGTCAGACGAATCGCGCTCCAGGCATCAGGTTCTTTGAAGGCTTCAAAATAGGCGTCAACGCCTTTGCGCAATGCCTCGGTAAACACAGCAGCTAGCGGCAACACCAGAAACAGAAAAACAAAGCCCAAGGCCAACCCAATCAGCAACCACTTGACCCATGCAGGTTCGGTCGTGCCCGAACTAGCGCGGCGAGCGACTTGACCGGCGCTCATGTCTTGCCTCCGGAACGTCGGCGTTGCCAAGCCTGCAGGCCGTTGATAACCATCAACATGATGAAGGAAATGCCCAGCATCACCACGGCAACGGCTGTGGCTCCTGCATAGTCGTATTGCTCCAGCTTGCCAATGATGATCAGCGGTGTGATCTCCGACACCATGGGCATGTTGCCAGCAATGAAGATCACCGAGCCGTACTCACCAATAGCACGGGCGAAGGCCATCGCAAAACCGGTCAGCAACGCGGGCGCGATGGTTGGAAAAATAACGTAGCGGAAAGTCTGCCAGCGGCTGGCGCCTAGGCAGGTTGCCGCTTCTTCCAATTCTTTCTCAGCATCTTCCAGCACCGGCTGCACCGTGCGCACAACAAAAGGCAAGCCAATGAAGATCAGCGCAATCACGACGCCATTCGGGTTGAACGCCAGCTGAATGCCATAGGGTTCCAGAATACTGCCCACCCAGCCATTGCTGGCCAGCAAGGCGGTCAGCGAAATACCGGCGACAGCGGTCGGTAGTGCGAATGGCAGATCCACCAGCGCATCAACGATCTTCTTGCCAGGGAATTCATAGCGCACCAGCACCCAGGCCAACAGCAAACCGAAGAATGCGTTCACCAGTGCAGCCAGAAACGAAGCGCCAAACGTCAACCGGTAGGAGGCCATCACGCGCGGACTGGTGACGGCCACGACAAACTGGTCCCAGCTCAGCGTAAAGGTCTTGAAGAACAGCGCCGACAGCGGAATCAGCACAATCACGCTGAGATAAAACAGCGTAAAACCCAGCGTGATGTTGAAGCCGGGTAATACGCGGCGCGCGGCGCGCTTGCCGGGCTGTGCTGCCAGCCCGGGCGCCAAAACTGCAGCGGTCATTTACTTGACGGTGTAGAGCTTGTCGAACTGGCCGCCGTCGTTGAAGTGCACTTTTTGCGCTTCAGCAAACGAGCCAAAGTAGTCTTCTGCACGGAACAGGCTGATCGGCTTGAACACGTTGGCGTACTTTTTCAGAATGACCGGATTGATCGGGCGAATCGCATGCTGCGCAGCAATTTCCTGGCCTTCGTCGGAGTACAGGAAGTTCAGGTAGGCCTTGGCTGCATCGGCTGTGCCTTTCTTGGCCACTGTGCGCTCGACCACTGCCACAGGGTTCTCCGCGACGATAGAGACGCTGGGGTGAATCGCGTCCACCTTGTTGGCACCAAATTCGCGGTCCACCGACACCACTTCCGATTCAAACGTGATCAGCACATCGCCAATATTGCGTTGCAAAAAGATGGTCGTCGCATCACGCCCGCCCTTGGCAAGCACTGGGACATTCTTGTACAACTTGGCAACGAATTCTGCGGCTTGCGCGTCAGTGCCACCCTTCTTGCGCACCTGACCCCATGCCGCCAGATAGGCCAAACGGCCATTGCCGCCAGTCTTGGGGTTCACCACAATCACCTGCACTCCGGGCTTGATGAGGTCATCCCAGTCCTTGATGCCCTTGGGATTGCCGTTGCGCACCAGAAACAGCATCGTGGAGCTGGTCGGAGCAGCGTTGTTGGGGAATTTCTTGGTCCAGTCCTTGGCAACCGCGCCGGTGCTGGCTAAAAAATCGACATCGGTGGTGGTATTCATGGTCACCACATCCGCTTCCAGACCGTCATTGACTGCCCGCGCCTGGGCGCTGGAGCCGCCATGGGCCTGGTCGATTTTGATGTCCTTGCCGGTGGTTTTCTTGTAATTGGCGGCAAAAGCGACGTTAATGTCCTTGTAGAACTCGCGCGCCACGTCATAGGAGGCATTCAGCAATGTCGTCTGGGCTGCTACCAAATTGCTAGCTGTCAGCGCAAGTGCAGCAAGCGCCAGCGATGTTTTCTGTTTGAAATTCATGGTGATTTTCCGCGCGAGTGATACAGAAGTCTGTAAAGGTATGGATTTTGGACAAGTGGCGTTCAAACCACAACGAATTGTTTATTGTTTGTATATGCCGGTTCGCATCTAAACCAAGTTTTCAACTGAAAAGCTGCCCTCGCGCCGCATCGGTAATTGCGACCACACAAGGGTGGGTAATGCGCCGCTCCACCGACACCGCATAAAACTCCTCCACCAACTCATCGCTGCGCCCAATCACTTCCACGCCAAACTGGGCGACGGTTTCCGCTTCCATCACCGTAGGCGCCATGAAAACGCCGCGCCCTTCGCGACCAAACGCTGTCATCAACGCACCGTCATCAAACTCGCCAATCACCCGGGGGTGAATCTGGTGCCGGGTCAACCAGCCCTCCAGTTGCTGGCGGATAGAGGCCTGCGAGCCCTGAATCAGCATAGGCGCATCGTTCAGGCATTGGGGAAACTCACCCTTGAGCTTCTTGCGCAATTTGGGGACACAAAAGAAGCTCATGCTGGTATGCCCCAGCGCATGGTTGAACGCTTTGACGCTGATTCGCTTGGACATGGGCTCATCTGCGATCACCAAATCAACCCGGTTCAGCGCCAACTGCGCCAGCAGGTCGGGGAACTTGCCTTCGTGGCAAATCAAACGTACCGGCTCGGCCACATCCAGTGCGGGCTCCAGCAGTCGGTAGGCGATGGATTTGGTCACCGAGTCTGCCACTCCTACCTTGAAATCCAGAATTCGCTTGCCACCGTGGGCCTGGCGCACCGCGGTCTCCAACTCGGCACCCAGCGCAAAGATCTGATCCGCGTAACCCAGCGCCAACCGACCGTCCTCGGTCAGCTCCAGATTGCGCCCGTTCTTTTGGAACAACTGGCGGCCTAACCGCTCTTCCAGCAAATTGATCTGCCCCGACAGGGTTTGCGGCGTGGTGTGCAGCTGCTCGCCTGCGCGCATCACACCTCCAGCCTTGGCGGTCACCCAGAAATAGTACAAATGCTTGAAATTCATTGGTATTTCCTCAGGCAAATTTCTATCACTTCGATTTATACGAAGTAATTTTATAAAAAATACGAGTTTACACGAAGTATCGTTGTGCCTAAAGTCCCCAATGCACAAACACCTGTGCGCTTTAGGAGTAATTGCGATGCGATTGAGTACCCGTGGCAGATTTGCCATCACCGCCATGATCGAACTGACCTTGCGCGCCGATTCGGGTCCCGTCCCTTTGGCCGACATTGCCCTGCGACACCGTATTTCGCTGTCGTATCTGGAGCAGGTCTTCAGCAAACTGCGACAACACCAGTTGGTGTCGAGCACGCGCGGGCCAGGTGGCGGCTATACGCTGGGGCAGCAAGGTGGCTCCATCACCGTTGCCGACATCATCCGCGCGATCGAAGACGCTGAAGAAGTGCCTAGCGCCGCGGCCATCCTGGAGCGCGCGCCCAACACCCGCGACATGACACAGGACCTGTGGGATTCGCTGCACTCGACGATTGAGAACTATCTGCGCACGATCACGCTGGACAGCCTGGCGGCAGAACAGCGCGCCAAGGGCTACCAGCCAGAAGTGAAGAAACCTGCGCGCAAAGGCGTGTTCAAGTCGGTATCGTTGCAGCCACTGCGCCCCAACGCGCCGAACTCGGTGTTTGCACTCGCGCAAGCCTGGCCTGCGCGGAGCTGAAATCAGGCAATGACTGGTGCAGCCGAGCTAACCGGTTGCGCCAGCAGTGACTGCACGAGAGCCAGGCCCAACGGCCAGTTGCCGTAGCCTGACTCCACATTGATGTGCCCTGCGTTTTGCAGGCGCACAAATTCGCTGCCCCAGGCCCGCGCATAAGCACCCGCCGTACGAACCGGGCAATAAGGATCATTGTTGCTGGCGACGACGATACTGGAGTATGGCAAGCGCTGGTAAGGCACTGGTGCAAAGTCGGCCAACACACCACGGCGCTCCGGGTCTGCCGGTGCGGCTAGCAGGGCCCCCTGAATGCGCTCGGCCGCTTCCGGCGGCAAATGGGTCGTCGCAATACAACCCAAACTGTGCGCCGCAATCACCACGGGGCCATCCTGTTCAAGAATCGTGCGCGTAATCGCGCCGACCCATGCGGCGCGCGTCGGTGATATCCAGTCATCCTGGTTCACGCGCACCGCACCCGGCAGCTGGTCGGCCCAAAGGCTTTGCCAGTGGCCGGGACCTGAATCGCGCCAGCCGGGAATGATGACAAGAGTGGCCATGGGTATGCGTAAAAACGCCAACTGTTGAACGAAGGCGGATTGTGCGTAGCACCGTTGCAAACTCCAACGACTAAGTTTCCATTTGTTTATGGCATTAAGTGCATAAACAAAATGGCCTCTCACGCGCTCAAGACGTGCGTAGCAAGCTATACAAACGATAGCATTCACTTGGCACCAGTCATTCACATGCGATGTCTTGCGCATAAGCAAAGCAGAAAAACTTCGTTCCCTTTACTGCACCGCAACAATACATTCAGGGCTCACGTTTTACGAAGCTCCACCATGACGCGCGTCCTCACGCTACCCGATTCTCAAAATCAAATTCTGTCCATCCGCGCCAAGGCTCTGGTGTTCCATGACCCTGCATCCCAGGCTCTGCTGGCGCAGGCGGACAGGATCGCGGCGACCGATGCGACGGTTCTGATCATTGGCGAAACCGGCACCGGCAAGGAACTGATTGCCCGGCATGTGCACACCCAAAGCGGACGCACTGGGCCTTTTGTCGCGGTGAACTGCGGCGCCTTCAGCGAGAACCTGGTGGAAGCGGAATTGTTTGGTCATGAATCAGGCGCCTACACCGGTGCTACCGGTGCGCGCGCGGGCTGGTTTGAAGCGGCCAACCACGGCACGCTCTTCCTCGATGAAGTGGGTGATTTGCCACTGTCCATGCAGGTCAAGCTGTTGCGCGTCTTGCAGGAGCGCCAGGTGGTGCGCCTGGGGTCACGTCGCCCGATTGATGTCGATGTGCGGCTAGTGGCTGCTACCAACGTGAAGCTGGAGCAAGCCGTGGCAGCGGGCCACTTCCGCTCCGATCTGTATTACCGGCTCAACGTGGCGGTACTGCCATTGGCGCCGTTAGCGCAACGACCTGGTGACATCATCGCTTTGGCCGAGCATTTCATGGGTGTCTACAGCCGCAGGCTGGAGTTGCGGGGTGTTCGGTTGGGTGACGATGCACGCGCCGCGCTGTTGCAATACAGCTGGCCTGGCAATATCCGCGAGCTGGAGAACGTCATCCATTACGCGCTGATCGTGAACAGCTCCGGCACCGTTAATGCCAGCGACTTGCGGCTGCGCGGTGTGCATGTACACGATGCGCCCGCCACATCCCCAACGCCAATCGCCCTGCCCGCGTCACCAACGGGCAACGCCGTAGATCGTCTGGCCGATGTGCTCGGTGGGCTCTATGAAGAAGGCGGTACAGACTTGTATGCGCGCATCGAACGTGTACTGATCCACACTGCTTACGCCTACTGCCACCGTAACCAGGTGCACACTGCCGATTTGTTGGGCATCTCGCGCAATGTCTTGCGCACCCAGCTCAAACGCTTTGGCCTGCTGGAAGGTGGCCGAGCCATTGCAGACACCTGGACTCCCGAAACATCGCATTCCAGCCGCGAAGCACAAACCGTCTAACAACCCTCCGCTCTCAGGGCGGAGGTGTCGCAAACCTACTGCGCGCTGGTCAGCACCGCGACCTTGGTGATTCCGGAGCGCTCGACCAATGCCATCACCTTGGCGACGCTGCCGTAGTTCACCGCTTCGTCTGAACTCAGGTGAACCGCCGTATCTGGGTAGCTGTCATGCAAGGCCTGCAAACGCTTACCCAGCTCGGGCAACGCCAGTGCTTCACGATCGAGGTAGGCTTGGCCTTGTGCATCCACGCTGACCGAAATCGGCTTGCGCGGCTCCGGCGCCTGGGTTGCCACTGTCTTCGGCAAATTCACCTTGATGGCGTTGTTCAGCAGTGGTGCGGTGACGATCAGTGCGACCACCAAAACCAGCATCACATCCACCAGAGGCGTGATGTTGATCTCGGAGACGACGTCGTCGCTGCTGCTTGTTGAAAATGACATGTGTATTCCTTCCGCGAGTTAATTCGCTGCTCAGGCAGGCTGCGTACCCAGAGGCAAACTTTCGCGAGGTGCACTGACAACTGCACCCACTGTTGCTGGACGCTCGGTGGCTACGGCAACAACCGGCTTGCCACGCGGAATGCGAAAGCCACTCTTGCGCGACAGCGAAATCAGATCAGCGCCCAAGTCATCCAGATCATGGTTGACCACTTTCAGGCGGCGCAAAAAGAAGTTGTAGGCCAACACGGCAGGCACTGCGACCGCAATCCCTACACCCGTCGCCACAAGCGCTTCACCAATGGGCCCGGCCACCACTTCCAGGCTGGCAGAGCCTGCTTTGCCGATATCGGTTAGCGCGTGCATGATGCCCCACACCGTGCCAAAAAGACCCACGAATGGCGCGGTATTGCCAATACTGGCCAGCACCGCCAGACCGCTTTCCAAAGCCCCGCGTTCCTTGTGAATTTGCTGGCGCAAGGCGCGCTCCAGCAGGTCTTGCCTGTCACCGGTGTGCTCCAGATCACCGGCAACATCGGTCGCATCGTCACGCAACACTTGCAAACCTGCTGCACTCAAGCGCGCGGCTGGCCCCTGGTGGCTGGCTGACAAATCTGCTGCGGCCTGCAAGTTGGCAGCCGCCCAGAAGGCTTTGGTAAAGCGGCGGTTTTGGCCCGCGTGCCGGATGTGCTGGACGGCCTTGATCAGGATCAGCGTCCAGGTTGCGACCGAGAAGCCGACCAATGTCCAGAGTGTGGCCGGGACGATAAGTTCGGTGGAGATTGCCATGAATTTTTCCTTGAAGTAAATGAAATCGAATGCGTGGAGGAATCAGGACAACTTGAATTCGATGGGCACTTGCGTCCAGCCATCGATGGGCGTGGCACCGCGCTTCGCGGGGGTAAACACCCAGCCACGCACTGCCGTCAGTGCTGCGTCATCCAGAATGGCTTTGCCACTGCTGTCCTTCACTTCTGCGTTGCCCACGCGGCCATTGGCCAGCACATGCACGCGCAGAATCACACGCCCCTGCAGACCCAGACGCTGCGCGGCTTTGGGATAGGTCGGCGGCGGATTGTTCAGATAGGCCGCGGCACCATTGGCTTCGGTGATGGGTTCCTCCACGCGGGCGGGAGGAGCCGGTGGCGCGGGTGGGGCAGCAACCACCGGACCAGTGCCTGGTGTGGCGGTCAAGTTCTCCGGAACCGTCAGCGTATTGGGCTGAGGCGCTTCTGCCACCGGGGTGCGCAGTGCGGGCGGGGGTGTGGCTGTTTTGGGTTGCACCACCGGCTTGGGTGGCTCGGGCAAAATTTCAGGTGGACGAATCAGCTCTATCTCTTGTGCCGCTTTGACTACTGGCTCCTGCGGTGCGCGGTTCAGCACGCCCCAAGCCAGCGCGCCATGCAGCGCAGCGACCAAGAGCAACAAGGCGAACGTTTCACGCTGGCGTGACGTTTGCGGCGTGCTTTTCAAAGGTGCAAGTTGGGCCAAGGGCACAGCAAGCACCTTGGCCGGTAGCAGGCGCAAAGCAGTGCGGGGTGTGGGCACAGGTGCGCGAAGTGCGCCGCCTGGAAATGCATGGGATGTGGCAGTTGCAGTGGTCATGGTGTGGGCCCTTCTTCAACAGAATGAACATCTCTGTTTGCAAACGGCGTGCCATGCAAAACCACGCGTAATCGTCCCATTTCCGATGAATTCGGCGTCCTGCTGACCGTTGAGCAACAGATGCGGCGCTCGGGCTGTTGCCCAACCAACAGCGCACCAACAAACAGAGCCCAGAGAACCTGGTTTCAAGGGACTTCAGGCGCTAAAAAGCTGGCCTGCAATTTGCGCACTAGGATGGCACTGCGCCCTACTCGCCAGTACCCTTCCAACGATACTCAGGAGCCTTTGATGACACGACTTACAGCCCACGATTTCCAGCCCGAAGTACTGCAACTGTTCGACCGCTACGTCCATGGCGATCTCAGTCGACGCGGGTTTCTGGAAGCTGCCACCCGTTTTGCAGGCTCTACTGCCGCCGCGGTAGGACTTCTCACCGCGTTGAGCCCACAATTTGCAGAGGCCCAAGTAGTTGCTCCGAACGACCCACGCATCCAGACCCGCAAGCAGAGCTTCGCATCGCCCGATGGCAATGGGCAGGTCAGTGGTTATCTGGCGCAGCCTGCCAACGCCAGGGGCAAGCTCCCGGTGGTGTTGGTTGTGCACGAAAACCGCGGCCTCAATCCGCACATCGAGGACATCGCAAGACGCCTGGCACTGGACGGATTCCTCGCCTTCGCGCCGGATGCGCTGGCCCCATTGGGTGGCTACCCTGGTGACGAAGACAAGGCCCGCGCGCTGTTTCCCCAACTGGACGCAACCAAGACACGTGCAGATTTTGTAGCTGCCACGCGCGCGCTCTTGGCGCTCCCCCAAGGCAATGGCCGGGTCGGTGTGGTCGGGTTTTGCTACGGCGGTGGCATTGCCAACTACCTCGCAACCCAAGTGCCGGAGCTGGCTGCCGCTGTACCGTTCTATGGACAGCAGCCGGCACCCACAGAAGTACCCAAAATCAAGGCGCCGCTCCTGATCCATTACGCGGGTATCGATGAGCGACTCAATACCGGATGGCCCGCCTACGAAGCTGCGCTGAAAGCCGCTGGCACACGCTATGAGGTCTTCATCTACCCCGGGGTGCAGCACGGCTTTAACAACGACACCACACCGCGCTATGACGCAGAAACCGCCAAACTGGCCTGGCAACGTACGGTGGCGTTTTTCAAGACCCAGTTGGCGGCCTGAACAACGAGAAGGAGGGACAGGCGCTGCCCCTCCTTCTCTAAATTTTTGGCTTGCTGCTCGGTGAAGCGGGCCAGCCAGGCACCACCTGATTGGGGTACCAGTAGGTTGAATGGCAGTGCTCGCAAGCAGCATCCAGTTTGGCCCCCAGCTGGATCAAGGCAGGTACGTCACGCTTGTTGACAGCCACCAGCACCTCCTGGGCAGCAACCTGAAGCGTCTTGGCCGCAGCCTTGAACTGGGCCGGGTCTTTGGCGATAGCCGCCGCAATGCCGGCTTCGTTCAGGTAAGTCTCGTGCGTGTCTTCAATCTTCACGCCATCGCGCACCACTGAAATGCCGTCGGTTTGCAAAAGACCAGCACCTGCAATGATGCGCAACGAGTGCAGGCGCAACTCGTTCCACTCTTCGTCGGTGCGCGGTTGTTTGACCTCCTCCCCCTTCTTCGTCACCGTGGTGGACACAGAGTCCCACACGGCATCTGCAGACGGATCCACCAATGCCTGCATGGCGTCTTGTATGGCTGTAGCCGGCACAACGGGTGAAGCCGAAGCCTGCGTCGTCGAACCTGCAGGCTGGCAGGCACTGAGCGTCAGCCCAAGAGAAGCAATCACCAGAAGGGATAAGTAAGGGTATTTCGTAGTCATTGTTGAATCCAGAGATAAATCAAATAAAGCCAATCGCACGTCCGGCCAGGCCCACGCTGAACCACAGCGCCAGGGACGCAACGGCGCCGCTGCGCGCCCAACCGTTAGGCTGGGGTTGCCGCACCAGATAGCGCACCCAACCCAACTGCACAGCCAGTGCAGCCAGTAACAATGCGAACTTGAGTTGGAGGGCCGGATGACTTGCATACGTGTTCGCATTCGATGCAAACATCACAAAGCCGCTAGTACCTGCTGCAATCAGGCCCACCCAAAAGAAGGGGCGCGCGAACTGGGTCACTTCCTGAACACTTTGTTGCGTCAAGCCCCAACCCAACAACCGGAAGGCCACGATCAACACCGCAGTCAGCAGAGATACCAATCCGAGGATGTGGACGAACTGGAAAATGGCGCCCACCAGCACGCCGTGGTGCGTCATGATTTGACCGATAGGCCCGGCCTGCAGCGCAGCGAGAAAATTCATGGTCGTCTTTCAGGCGAGGTAAGGAATCAGGCGACCGGTCAGTACGACCAGCAGCCACAGACTGAGTGATGCAAACGCCGCAAGGCGCGCCTGGTCGGGAACCCGCACCGCCTCGCCCCACTCAATAGCGCGCGGCGCAATCCGGGTTTCGAATACTGCGGCATTGATCAGCGCGAGCAGCATCAGCACGGACTTTGCAATGAAGGCCGTGTTGGTAATGATGCGGCCGGCCTCCGACCAAAACAACAGTCCACCGGTGATGAAAGTGATTGCAAAGCCCACAAACACCCAGCGCCGCAATTGGTTCAGAACGTCGGCTGCAGGGACCTTGTGCAGCACCAGACCCAGCAAGCGTAAATCTGCAATTGCCAGCAGGCCAAACGACAAGGCCAGACCCAGCAGATGCAAACCTTCCAGCAACGGAAATGCGATGGTGGACTCGGCAATCGCTACACCGATGGCGCTGTCCTCAATGGCCTGCGCCAGCGTGATGATGGTAGGCATCTGCACGCTCCCGTGCTATTGGGCCTGGGCCGCAGGTGCAGCGCTGGCGACCTTGGGTGGTGGTGGTGCAATCTTGCTCAACGTGCCGCCCTGCGCCTCATAGTCCTGCGCGCCGATGGCGCCTGCTACCTTGAAACCCTTGGAAGCCAGAAAATCAGCCGCCTTCAGCGCGCGCGCCGCGTGATTGGACACGGTCACGATAGCGCGATCGCGGGGAACGTAGGCAAGATTCTTTTCCAGTTCCTTGCTTTGGATACTCAGATACACCGGAAAGCCGCCGATGGAAGTAAGTTCGTCCGGGCGGCGCACATCCAGAATGACGACCTGATCGGGCTTGGACAGCAACGCGTCGACGTCGATGCGGGTGAGCTTCGGAGATTTGGCGGTGGCTGCAGCAGTGGGTGCCGCTGCTTGTGCCCAGGCCACGTGTGCAGCGCCTGTCAAAGTCAGTGCGAGGATGCTGAGTCGAATGATGTTCATGGAAGTTCCTTGGTAGTGAAAAAGATGCGATGGGTTAAAGCTTGGCGCTGACCTTCACGCCAATCCAGCGTGGATTGGTAGGCACATAGCTGGTGGCAGTGGGCGAAGTCTTGCTGCTGCTATCCAGCGCGTTCTTGAGCAAGAGCGTGATGTCGAACGAGCTGTCGGTTTTGCCGTAACCCAGGCCCAAATCCAATGTGCCGTAAGCAGGCACCCAGGAGTACATGGACTGTCCTACGGTGCTGTTGAAGCCGTCTTTCCAGTTCCAGTTGAAATCCGCGTGGGTCTTGTGGGTCTGGTTCAGTGGCAGCGTGAACTGGCCACTCAGGTTGTAGGACCATTTGGGCGCATTGGGTAACGTGTAGCCGTTAGCGTCAAACACGTTGGGCGTCACGTTGCCGTTTTCTTCCGGGCCCGCCAGAAACACGCTCTTGCTGTAGCGCGCCTCGTTGTAGGCGCCTGAGAAGCGCAGGCTGATGTTGCGCAAGCCGGTGTAGTTGGCGTCCAGCTCCAGGCCCTTGATCGTGACTTGCGGCAGATTGCCTGTCACGGAGGTGTAAGTCGGCGGATTGGTCAGTGGCTTGGAGGTGTCCTCGACGTTGATGGCGGTCTGGAAGTCGTTGAGATACTGCAGATACACGTCCGCGTTGACCACCAGCGTCTTGTCTTTGTTGCTGGAGCGCAGGCCCAACTCAAAGGCATTAGTCGTTTCGGCGCGCACGCTGGTCGCTTCTGCCACCGTCCCCAGTTGGGCAATGCCAGGCTTGCCGCCACGCTGGTAGGAACCATAGAAGGACAGGTTCTCATCCTTGCGGTAAGTCAGGCTCAGCACGCCGGTGGGGATAGTGTCCTGGAAGGGTGTTGCGTCCACCAATGGCCCGTCGGTACCGCGCTGCGCTGCGCGAAGGGCTTTGGCGGTGGCGACTTGCAGGCGTTGTGCCGCTGTCAACGCGCTGTATGCCACGCCGAAATAGCGCAGCGCGACCCGGTCTGCAATCGCTTGTTGGGCTGCGGTATTGGTGGTCAAGGCACCCGTTGCGTTGGAGTTGAAACCATTGGCGGTGCCAGGATTCAGATCCGCACCAAAGCCCTCCTCCGTCACCTGGTTCGCAACGCTGGTGCGGCGGTCTTCTTTGGTCAGCCGCACCCCCGCGCCCAGAGTCAGCGGCAGGTTGATGGCCTTATCCAGCTGCCAGTCCACCTTGCCGTAGATGGCGGTCGAGATGTTGTCGGTCAGCGTCAGGGTTTGCTTGCGCAGCCTGTCGATCGAGTCTTTCAGCAATGCGCGGCCTGGCGCCGTCAAAGCGGAGGTCGCCAGCGGGTCCAGAATCAGGTACTGCGCTTGGGTCGCAAACCAGGCACCTGCGTCGCTGCCATAGCGTGCGCGGCTGGCAGCATCCGATGCCGTGTGGCCGTAGTAGAAACCAGTGACGTAATCCACCGTACCACCGGGTTTGGAGGCCAGCTTGAACTCCTGGCTAAGTTGGTCGTAATGCACAAACAGTCCGCCGTTTTTGCTGATATCAAACGGCGTGCCTTCGTCATTGGTGGCCTGAAAGAAGTTGTTGCGCCAGGCCGTGGTGGACGTGATCACCTGCGTGTCGCGCGTCCATGTCAAATTGGCAGAGAAGCCCTTGTTGCCGTTCAGAATTCCCTTGTTCTGGTCTTCGTTGATCGGCGTATTCAGGTAGTCGGCATAGGTATAGCTGCCCGCCTGCTGAAAGTAGCTGCGGCCCAGTTTGGTTGCAACACCGTTGCTGCTGACGTCGTTGTAATTGGCGCCGTTGGCGTAGTACGGTGTGGGGTAGGCATTGCGATACGACAGACCATTCACAAACTCGATGCCCTTGGGCTTGGAGTCCACGCTGATCAACGCCTCGAAATCAGGCGTAGGCGTCAGCAGGAACTGCAGACGTGCGTAGGTGCGGTCAGTGTTGCCGTAAGAGGAACGGTCTTCCATGTCCTTGTAGGCATTCAGATAGGCGCCTTCCTGCTGGTTGCGATAGAAGGTTCCGCGCCAGGCCAGCAGTCCGGGAACCACAGGGCCACCGATGGCGCCTTGGGTCAGCAATGCATTGCGTTGCCCCAAGGTAACCGAGGCACTGGCTTCCGGAAAAAATGTGGGGCGGCGTGTTTTGAAATTGACCGTGCCCATCGTCGTTGCGCGGCCACCATCAAAACCCTGCGGCCCGCGATTGACTTCGACCGACTCGATATCCACATAGTCCGAACCGCTGGCCAACGCCACGTAGGCATAGGGCACGTTGTCGACCGTCACACCCAGACTGGGGTCAATACTCTCGGAAGAGCCGGCACTGATACCGCGAATGGACAAACTTCCAGTCTTGGGGTTTCCATAGTTCCATTGCACGTTGCCCACGCGCTTGAGGATTTCGGTGAAGTCCTTCGCGCCCAAACGCTCCAGCTCGTCACCATCCACCACGGAGACCGACTTGGGCACATCTTTCAAAGCCTCCAGCGGGCTGGCAATGCGTTCGGCATTGACTACGACTGCACCCAGCCGCGATTCCTCCGCAGGTTTTTCAGATAGTGTTTTCGCCGCGGTCGGCGTGGGAGTGGCTGCCAAGGTCCCGCCGGTCTGCTGCAGCAATTTTTCGTACGCAGATTTCCACTTGGCAACTTCGGCCTCCAATTCGGCCGTGGATTTGTCTGCCGCCTGCACAGGGCTTAGACCTACTGCGCCCCAAACCGCAAGGGCGACCGCATGTGGAAGGAACTTCTTCAGATAGCGCGTACGTGGATCTAAAACACTGGCACTGGATCTTGTCGTCGTGGCAGATATCGCCAACGTACTCTTCGTCATGGTTGCTGCTTTCTTATGGATGAAAAATGATCTAAATCAGCAACGTCCATGCCATATATATGCATATGCAATTTCGATGATTTTCAGAGGAGAAAACACCTGAAATGACCGGTTTCAGCTATGACTTCATTGCTGAAAGCGCAATGTATGAAAATCGAAGACCATCCGCTGATGCTTTCGCAACAGCACACCAGCACCGCAGTGCCCACCACGCAACATTGCAATGCACATACGCAGCAATCAACGGGCATAAAAAAGGGGCCCCTTCAAGAGCCCCAAGTCCTCATTCCCCGTTTGTGTTGTTCTAGTTTTCTATCTCACCTCGCCGGTTTGGCAGCGACGCCAAAGCCGTTGTTGTTCTCCACGCAAATGCGCTCGTAGTGATCGGTATCCGGGCCACCCGCTGGCGCCTTGCCTTCGTAGTTGGCGGGTTTGCCTTTGAAGTGCCAGGAGCTTCCAGGCTTGCCATCCAGGCTCCAGCGGCGCGCGGGAATGGTCGCAGTCCAAGAGCGGGTGTAGACATCCGGATCGGTGAAGGTAGCCACATAGTTGTAGCGCTTGTTGTCGGGCGAAAAAATGTAGCGCTCTTCAATCTTCACGTTCTCGCTGGCAAATTCTCCGGAGCGACCAAACGACGCCTTGGAATTGTTGTTGCTGACATTCACCACCAAGGTGTTGCCCTCCCAACGGCCCCGTGAATCCGCATTCCATAGCTTGATGGCCTCAGGCAAGTTCGGCTTGCCATCGAGATGGATGATGCGCCAGCCAGAATCGAACAGGAACAGCACATAGTTCGGGTACTGGCGGATCTCGTAGCCATGCCAGTACAGCGACTTCGGAATGCCCGCCGGTGCACAGCGCGCCAAAGGCTCGATGTATTGGGGCTTGATGGGGTTGTTGAAGTACTCCTGAAACTCCTTCACCTTCTCTTGCGCCCATGGCTGAAACGGAATCTGCCCGTCCACGGGATCGCTCACGCGGCTGGGTGCACGCTCGTTGCGCGCATTCTTGGGCCGCGCGCGTGGGTTGGGGTCATTGACAACGCCCCCCTGGGGATCGGTGAAGTTGTTGTGGTTGGCAATTGTGTTGGACCAGAAGCCCTGCACATCGGGTTGGCCATCTGCCAGACGCTTGCCGGCCCATTTGCCTTGTGCGATTTGCGGAAAGGATTTCTCATTGGCAATGCCCCCACCTGCAGGTGCGGAAGCGACAGGCCGTGGAGTGGGTGCGGCAGCGCCGGTTTGCGCATGCGCCAGTGCCGCGCCCAGTGCGAGCGCCGTTCCTACCAGCGCCGACCGCTGCCATCCGCGTTGCTTGTTTGTGTGTTTCATAAATACCTTTGTCTGAATGGGTTGAGCTACTCGGGATGACGGCTGGTCATGGCTTGCGCGGTGGATATAGCGCGTCATACGTCGTCGTAAAGCGGTAGTCCTCAATCAGCTGGAAGTTCTTCTCACGGTGGCGGTGCAGCAGCACGCTGATCGTCCAGGGTCGGCTGAATACCTTGGCGTCGTCCAGCGTGGCCTTGTATTCAATGGTGTTGGCATCCAGATACTTCCAGCGCTCCACCACGTGCAGTGCATCGCTGTGGTAGTTACCGGCACGATCGAGCCAGGTGTCTTCGACGAAGTCCACCACATCGACAACCAAGGTATCTCCCTCCCAGCGCGCCCGTGAATCCCCGAGCCAGAATTCCTGCGGGTCACCCTTGGGGTGTGTCGTGCCATTGGTAAAAATCGTCCGCACCGAATTGCCGTACTGGAACACCAGCGTCAAATCTTTCGCACGCTGCAAAATCTGAAATGGCGCGCGGTAGTAGATGCCCCGTGGGGTGCCCAGCGTGAATCCCTTCAGACGCGGGTCATCGTTGTCCCGCTTCTCGAAGTTCTTCTTGCGCTGCTCCAGTGCCTGCGGCAAGTACGGAATGACACCGCCTTCGACGACGCCCACGCTGGGTGGTGCATCGTCACGGTTGCCGTGCGGCTCCAAGCCATAGTCGGCATCGCTGGTGGTTTGCCAGATGCCGGAGAAATCCGGCTTGCCGTTGAGTCTGGGCAGCTTGGTCGTGTCGGCTGCAAATACCGCCGAAGTAGCCAATGCGCCCAGAACCAAAAGGCCAGCACCGAGCTGGCGAGTGAATCGATACCACCGCGAATTCGCGTGGCGTTGGAAATTCAATGTGTTCAAACAAATTCTCCGAAATAGATAGTGAGGTTTGCTGAGGCGGCCTACTAGGGCGCGCCGGGTGCGTCCTGTGCACCACCGGTCTGGAATGTCGTACCGTCAGCGAGCGTGAGGTACACGGAGTAGCCAAACGGGCCACCGTTCTTGGACTTGTAGCCCTTGATACGAATCTGGTCACCCACCTTGAGCGTGGCTTTGGTGAGACCCTTGCCGGCCAGTGCAGTGGGTGCGCCAAACTCGAAACCGTAGTTGACGGTGGTGCCGTCTGCGACCTTCACATCCAGATAAATCCAGCTGTGCGGGTTAACCCATTTGGCCTTGGTCAGGGTGCCCTGCACTTCGATGGGCTGGGCCGCGTCAAACTCTGCTGCGAACGCATGGTGGGCCTGCGCGAGTGGACTCACTGCCAACACACTTCCCACGACCGCGGCGAATGCCACTGCGGTTCGAAATACACGCTTACCAAAAAGACTGCTCATCGTTTTCTCCATCAAAGTAAAAAGGAATTCATCCTTACTTTGCAAACGATGTGCCACCTTGTGCGCGATGCACGGAGGATCGCTAAATAAGTCCTATGTCCATGATTTCATAAGGCTTTTCTGAAAATATGAATGCAAGACCCTGCAGCCAGGTGGCGTCTTGCTGCACCAGGTCCAACAGCACACTGGTGCCTGGTTGTTGGCCAGGCAACAGTGCGTAGTCTCAGTCGGCGCGGATCGCCTCGATCTGGATCTTGATAGTGACCTCATCCGGAATGCGCGGCAACGCATTGGTCATGCCATAGGCACTGCGCAGAATCGTGGTTTCAAAATCACCGCCACACACTTCGCGTTTCAGGCGAGCGTTCTCGTAGCAATTGAAGTACGTGGCCTTCAGTGTCGCCGGCAGCGTCTTGCCCAGCAGCGTCAGCGTGCCTGCAACGGCGGTCACCTTGCCAGCATCAAAGCTGAATGCGTCACCCACGAACCGTATCGTCGGAAACTCAGCTGCATTGAAGAAATCCTTGGTTTTCAGATGCGCATCCAGCGGGGCCACACCGGTCGACAGCGAGCTCACATCAATCGTGATGTCAGCCTTGCCCGTTTTGGCCGTGCGGTCCAGCGCTACCGTGCCCTCCTTCTTGTCAAAGCGACCGCGGATCGTACTGGTGCCGTTGTGTCGAATTTCGAAATAGGAGAAGGTGTGGGCAGGATCCACATTGAAGTTCAGGCTTTGTGCCTGGGCCAGACCTGTGGTGGTCAACAAGCTGGCGAGTATCCATTTGCGATGCATTATTGGTTCCTATTTTGAATAGCGTATAAAAATACCCAAGACGCCAATGCATGGGTACATGTGACAAGTTGCAAGCCGCATGCCAAGCCACGAACCGCTAGCGGCAACCTGATTCATGCACTTCGCTATTTGCTTATGGCGTTGCGCGCATAAACGCATCGTGAACGCTCTGGAACACCCGCCCCTTCAAACGCGACCCCAAAGCCGTGTGTTGCAGTCGGTCCATCACCGGACCTTTCACCTCCGCCAGTTCCAGGCTGATACCGCGCTTGCCAAGACTTTGCTCCATCTCTGTCAGTACGCCGAGAGCAGTCGCGTCAATCTGATTCACCGCGGAACACACCAAGAGCAGGCGGCGAACAGTTGTATCCGCAGCCAATAGCTCTTCGATGCGCTCTTCCAACACGGTCGCGTTGGCAAAGAACAGACTCTCATCCACCCGTATCGCCAGCAAGCCGGGCACAGTCTCTACTGCGTGGCGCGCGACATTACGAAAGTGCTCTGTACCGGGCACGCGACCAACGACAGCGATGTGCGGATGGCTACTGCGCCAAACCAATGCCGCCAGCGACATGGCGACGCCCAGCACAATGCCCGCTTCTACCCCCAGCACCATCACGCCGAGCGCCGTGGCCAGGAGTGACAACGCATCGGCCCGGTCATAGGCCCAGCTGGCTTTGAGCGCAGCCACATCCACTAGCGATGCCACTGCGACCATGATGCTGGCTGCCAGAACGGCCAGCGGCAAGTAATAGAAAAGCCCAGTGAAGAAATAAATGATGACCGCCATGGAAGCCGCGGTAATAAGCGAGGCCAGCGGTGTCTGCGCACCTGCGGCAAAGTTGATGACGGAGCGCGACAGCCCGCCATGCACCGGATACGCCCCGGACAGCGCAGCAGCCACATTGGCTGCACCCAGACCCCACAGCTCCCGGTCCGGCGCAATGCGTTGCTGACGTTGCATCGCAAACGACTGGGCCACTGACACACTGCCTACAAATCCCACCAGAGAAATCAGCAACGCTGGTAGCCAAAGTTGACCCAGTTCGGTCAGCCCCGGCAGCGTCATACCCAAGGCCGGCAAACCGGCCGGGACGGCACCTACTACAGACACATTTCTGGCAAGGTCCCAGCCACCCCACGCCACAAGGCTGGTGCTCAGCACAACCGCGACAATCGGAGCCATGCGCGCCAAAAGGTCGGCGGCCTGGATGGCGACACCCATACGGCGAAGGGTATTGGCGAGGTAACGTTTGCTCCAGAGCAAAAACACCATGCTGCCCAAGCCCAGGCCCAGGCTGGTGGTATTGGTATGGGGGACAGCGTTCAAAAGACCTTGCAGTGTGGCCCAGCTGGAACTGCTGGGGGCCGCGACACCCAGAACGTATTTGAGTTGGCCCAACGCAATCACTACGGCCGATCCGGATACAAAACCGCTGACCACCGGGTGGCTCAAAAAGTAAGCCAGAAAGCCCAGGCGCAGTGCGCCAAAGGCCAAAAACATCAGCCCCGAGATCAGCGCCAGGTGCATGGCCATCTGCACGTACTCGGTCGTGCCCGCTATCGCCAGTGGCTGCAATGCGCTGGCAGTCATCAGTGCGGCAATGGCGACCGGACCTACCGCCAACGTCATGCTGGAGCCCACCAGTGCGTAAGCAACCACGGGCAGGATGCTGGCGTACAGCCCCATCTGGGGCGGCAGGCCGGCCAACAAGGTGTACGCCAGGCTTTGCGGAATCACCAGCACTGCCACGATCAGGCCGGCCGACACATCGCTGCCAAACCAGGCGCGCTGGTAATGGCGTAACCAAGCGGGCAACCACTGACACATGGCTTAGTCCTCAATCGCCGTGGGACGTGAACGGTTCTGTAGCCGCTCAAACACGGCCATGCCCGCCACCATAGCCAGCACAAACACCAACGCTTTGGGCTGACCCGCCCCCAGCGACACGATCGCAGGGCCGGGGCAAAAACCCGCCAGCCCCCAGCCCGCACCAAACAGCAAGCTACCAACGATTAGCCGCTTGTCGATGTCAGTCGAAGTGGGCAGATGCATGGCACCACCGAAGAAAGTTGTGGTGCGTTTCTTGGCTATTGCAAACGCGCCCAAGCCAACCAGAATGGCGCCGCCCATCACCAAGGCAAGCGAAGGATCCCAACGACCCGCCAGATCCAGAAAACCCAGTACTTTGCTGGGGTCCGCCATCCCGGCCAAGATCAGGCCCAAGCCAAATAACAGGCCCACCAGAAATTCTGAGATACGGTGCTGCATGGCAATACTCCTCAAGTGAATAGGTTTTCTGCCAGCGTTCAAGCGAGAACGTGACGAACCAGGAAAACAATGGCAAAACCTGCGGCCATGAAGGCCAGCGTTGCCGCCAACGAACGTGGCGATAGGCGCGACAGACCGCACACGCCGTGGCCACTGGTACATCCCGAGCCATAACGCGTACCAACACCCACCAACAGACCTGCCAGCACCACAGTGCCCCAGCCCGCGTCAACCGTGGCTGTCACAGGGCCAGCCACCAACACATAAAGAACAGGTGCAGCCAACATACCCAGCACGAACGCAACGCGCCAGCCGATGTCACCCGCCTTGGGGCGCAACAGGCCTCCCACAATGCCGCTGATGCCCAGGATGCGGCCGTTCACCAAAATGAAAATGGCCGAGGCCAGGCCCAGCAGAATGCCACCCGAAAGAGACGCCCAGGGCGTGAAGTTGTTCCAGTCAATGTTCATCGTTGTGCTCCTGCTCTACCGTTTTTGTTTGCCGCAGAACTGCGCATACAGAACTTGCATGACGGCCATGGCCTGGCTACTGTCAATGCAGTAGTAAATGTTCTTGCCCTCGCGCCGGGTGCTGACCAACCCTTCGTCCCGCAGCACACCGAGTTGCTGCGACAGCGTCGGTTGGGCGATGCCCACTAGCACTTCGAGCTCTCCGACGTTTTTCTCGCCCTGGCTCAACTCGCACAAAAGCAATAAACGGTCGGGGTTTGACAGTGTCTTCATCAATCTGCAAGCGGCGTCTGCAGACTTGCGAAGCAAGGACGGGTCGAGAGAGGGCATAGGCAAGTTGGCGGCAGGCATGGAACGGGACTCCAGTTCGGTTGCAATTCCAATAGTTTATTGACAAACAATATATCCGTCAATAAACTATTATAAATGAAATTGAAATAGCGACCTTTACAAGGAGTTTTCCATGACAGCCGCCCCCGATACCTCGTCCGTTACCCAGATCAAAGCCTTCTTCGACTCCGCCACCTGGACCGTGAGCTATGTTGTGTATGACCACGGCGGAGGCCACTGCGCCATCGTGGACTCGGTGCTGGACTACGACCCCAAGTCTGGCCGCACCAGCACGACGTCAGCCGACGTACTGATGGTTTTTATCAAAGAGAAGGTGCTGACCGTGCAGTGGATCCTGGAAACCCACGCACATGCCGACCATCTGTCCGCGGCGCACTATTTGCGCAAACATCTGGGTGGCAAGATTGCGATTGGCGCGGCCATCACCGATGTGCAGAACGTGTTCAAGGGCATCTTCAATTTGGAGCCCGCGTTCCACCCCGACGGCAGCCAGTTTGATCACCTATTCCAGCCAGACGAGACGTTTGCTATCGGCGACCTGACTGCGCAGGCACTGTCCGTGCCCGGCCATACTCCCGCCTGCATGGCTTACCAGGTCGGCGATGCTGTGTTTGTGGGTGACACGCTGTTCATGCCCGACGTCGGCACCGCGCGCTGCGACTTCCCAGGAGGCAACGCGCACACGCTGTACACCAGCGTGCGCAAGCTGCTGGACCTGCCAGCCCACACCCGCCTCTACATGTGCCACGACTACCCGCCCGATGCGCGTGAACCGGCGTGGGAAAGCAGCGTGGCCGACCAGCGCGCCAGCAACATCCACATCCGCGACGGCGTGACAGAAGAAGCCTTCGTCGCCATGCGCAGCAAGCGCGATGCGGGCCTCGCCATGCCCACCCTGATCCTGCCTTCGGTGCAGATCAATATCCGCGCGGGCGAGATGCCGCCGCCCGAAGCTAACGGCAAAACGTATTTGAAGATCCCACTCAACGTTCTATAAGAAATTGGCCTCTAGCGCCCGTGGAATGTGCGCAAGCAGCTATTAAATCAGGAGCATCTACGCACTGACACCAAACAGCTCATTCCATGACGTGGCACTGTCGGTCACCTGGGGTGACTGGGAAGTGCCCCTGCTCTATGATTGGTTCAATCAACGGGGGAGACATGAAAAATCAACTTCCACAGGCTGAATCCCGCGTAGCGGTTTTGGTGGATTGCGACAACACAACACCAGAAATCCTTGAATATGCCCTGCGCGTGGTGGCCCAGTTTGGCCGGGTAGTGCTGCGTCGGGGGTATGGCAATCACAGCACGTTGGCCAACAAATGGCAGGAGGCCCTGGTGCGTCTTGCGTTCACACCTTGCCTGCAGTACCAGTACGCTCCCGGTAAGAACACATCTGACATTGCTTTGGCGCTTGATGCGATAGAGGCGCTGTTTGATCAACGGGCTGATACCTATTGCTTGGTCACCAGTGATTCGGACTTCGCCTACCTGTGTCGCAAGTTGCGGGAACGTGGCGCAACGGTTCACATTGTCGGCGAGTCCAAAACCCCAGATGCGTTGCGCAACGCCAGTGACCAGTTCTTTGAATGGGTCAAACCCAATTTGTCCGAATCGACCCTGGAAGCCAATGACAAGCCAGCCCCCAAGGCGGACATCGTTACCCAGGAAGCAACCAAAGCAGAGGCTGCCAAGGCCGCAAGTAAACGCAGGCCCAAGTTCGTCACCGAAGCTGTTGCGCTACTGGCAGGTGACACGCCAGAAGGGCGCGTTGGACTGGGAGAGCTGGGGCAGTACCTCAAGCGGACTGATCCTGCCTTTTCGCCCAAGACCTACGGCCACTCAGGGTTGCTTGATATGGTGCAGACCTACACCAGTCTTGCACTGAACAAGCTGGATGGCGGCCATTGGGTCAGCCTCAAGCCCAAGGATGCAACGCCTGCCGCGACAGCCAAAAGTGATGTGGCCTGATCCAGTCTATGCAGCGCTTCGAATTTGCCATCGATATCTCTTCCCTCGAATACCTCCCCTACTACCGCGGCGAAGTGCGCAATATCCTGGTCCGGTGTACGGATGGGCGCAGGGTGCAGTTCCCCGCAACGCTGCTGACACCCTTTGTGACCGGTGGCGGTATCCGTGGCAACTTTGTACTGACCTGCGGCGACGGCGGCACTAGGGCTCAGCTACAACGCAGATAACGCGCACGCCGCTCTTCACATCTGCTTACAGCGCAGACGCTCTTTTTTACCGCGCTTTTGCCGCACCGAAAGCACAGCTTTACGCGCTGTTGTGACCATGGAGGTCCCTTAACTCGGATCTTCTCCATGAAAAAATTGCTTCTGACGACTATCGCACTGGGTGCTTTTGCTGTCTCTTCTGCTTATGCAGCGGGCCCAGCGGATCTCTCTGGTTTCAGCATCGGTGCCAACGCCGAATTCTCTGCGGGGTCTTCCAGTGCGACAGATGGAACGTCTGATACAGGAAAGGCCACGACACTGGGCCTGCAGGGCCGTTACGACTGGGCACTGGCGCCCAATTTCGCGATTGGACTGGGCGGCTCCTACAGCTCCAGCAACCACGAGGCCGGAACCTACGCCAATGGCACATCAGCCAATATCAAGGATCGGTATTCGATTGATGTGATCCCCACCTACGCGCTCGCTAACAACTTCCAGCTCTACGGCAAGCTGTCCTCCATCTACGGATCCGCAGCGTCCAACGATGGCAGCAGCTCCGCTGATCTGCAGGGCGTTGGCTATGGCGTTGGCGTGCGCCAGATGCTGGACAAAAACATGTACTGGCAAGCCGGTTACGACCTGAACCAGTTCAAGGACGTGACCTTCACAACGGGCACCACATCAAGCCTGAAAGAAAATGTCTTCTCACTGGGTATTGGCTACAAGTTTTGATGTAGCTGCCGTGTAAGTCAGCCAATCGCCCCCACCTGAGTCCGCTTCGGTGGGGGCTCCTGAATTTGTGCATCAAATATGACTGCGGGCCTCGTGGAATGTGCGTAGCCAGCTATCAAAAGCAGAGTATCCCTTAAGGGAATTCATGCTGCGCTACGCGGTATCGCTTACAGCTTGGCGATGGACACTTCTGTCGACTTGACCAGTGCCACGACATCGCTGCCAATCTTCAACTCCAGTTGATCGACCGAACGCGTAGTGATCACCGAAGTGACGATGCCCCACGGTGTCTCTACATCGATCTCAGAGACTACGTCACCGCGGATGATCTCCTTGACCTTGCCCTTGAACTGGTTGCGTACGTTGATAGCTTGAATGGACATGGGGTCTCCTTGAAAGTCCGTTGAAAAAATTAGATGGCCCAGCGCAGGGCTTGACCGGCTATGGGCCAGTGGGTGTCGTTGGCTGGTTCTTCAGTGCCAGGGCGCTGCAGTACGCGGTCCAGAATACGTTTCTCCAACACGGCAAAAGCAGCATCACCTCGCGCGCGCGGGCGCGGCAGCGTTATGCGTTCGTCCAGCGCAATCACGCCGTCCTCAATCAGCACCACGCGATCGGCTAGCGCCACCGCTTCCTGCACATCGTGGGTTACCAACAGTGCGGTGAAGCCTTTGTGCAGCCACAGGTCTTCAATCAGCCCGTGCATCTCGATGCGCGTGAGTGCGTCCAGCGCACCCAGCGGCTCGTCCAGCAGCAGCAAGTGCGGGTTGTGCACCAGCGCGCGCGCCAAGGCCACGCGCTGGCGCTGGCCGCCCGACAGGCGCGCAGGCCATTCATCGAGCCGCTCACCCAAACCCACTTGGCCAAGCACCTTGGCAGCAGCAGGACGCGCGCTTTCGCTCAAGCCCAGCGCCACGTTGTCGACCACACGTTTCCATGGCAGCAGGCGCGCCTCTTGAAACATGATGCGGGTGTCAGCCCGCAGTCCGTTCAATGCCTGACCGTCGATTTGCAGCGCGCCCGCCGTGGCGGTTTCCAGCCCCGCTACCAGCCGCAACAGCGTGCTCTTGCCGCAACCACTGCGGCCAACGATGGCGACGAACTCGCCTGGCTCGATGTGCAGTTGCGTGTTGTGCAACACGGTGCGCGCACCGTAGCGCTTGGTCAGACCACGCGCTAGCAGGCTAACACCCTGCGTTGAAGAAGTGGATTTATTAGTCAAAATGGCCTCCAGAGCGCATAGAACGTGCGTAAGCAGCTATCAAAAACATAGTGATCCTTTAGCGCACCGTCTGGTAGCCAGGGTGCCAGCGCAGCCAGTAGTGCTCCAGCCCACGCGCAAACAGGTCGGCCAGCTTGCCCAATGCGGCGTAGAGCAGGATGCCCACCAACACAATGTCGGTCTGCAAAAACTCGCGGGCGTTCATCGTCAGATAGCCAATGCCGGCTTGCGCAGAGATGGTCTCTGCCACGATCAGGATCACCCACATCAAGCCCAGCGAAAAGCGCAGACCCACCAGGATGCTGGACAGCGCGCCGGGCAAAATGATCTGGCGGTACAACTGCCAGCGCGACAGGCCATACGTGCGACCCATCTCGATCAGGCCCGGGTCCACATTGCGAATGCCGTGGAAAGTGTTGAGGTAAATCGGGAAGAACACCGACACCGCAATCAGAAACAGCTTGGCCGATTCGTCAATGCCAAACCACAGGATCACCAGCGGAATCATCGCCAGCGCGGGGATGTTGCGCACCATCTGGATGGTGGAGTCCAGCAGCGTCTCCGCCCAGCGCACCGAGCCTGTCAGCAGGCCCAGCGCGAGGCCTAGGCCACCGCCCACGGCCAGACCGGTCAGCGCCCTGCCCGCGCTAACGCGCACATGGGTCCACAACTCACCCGACACCGCCAATGTCCACCCCGCGGTGGCTACATCGACCGGCGCTGGCAGCACGCGGGTGGACAGCCAGCCGAAGCTGGATGCCAATTGCCAGAATGCCAACAGACCCGCCGGAACCAGCCATGGCAACACGCGTTGCCACACAGCGCGCAAGAAACTTTTGAATTGCGCACCCGATACGGTGAACAGCGGAAAGATGGGCAGGAAGCCATAGCCCGGCGTTTCCAGCGAATCGGAAACGATCAGGGTAGTTCCATCGCGGGCTGTGTCAGTCATGCGCTTCCTTCACTTTCTTTCAACGTGTGCTTTAACTCGCCGAAGCTTTGGGCACGTAGGTGTTGGCTACGACTTCGCCAAAGGGCCCGAATGGCGTGCCGCCCGACAGCTTCTCCTGCGTCGCCAATGGCAACAGCGGAAACACCAACTCGGCAAAGCGATAGGCTTCTTCCAGATGCGGATAACCGGACAGCACAAAGGTGTCCAGCCCGAGGTCCGCGTATTCCTGAATACGTGCGGCTACCGTTTGCGGATCGCCCACCAACGCGGTGCCTGCGCCACCACGCACCAGGCCCACACCGGCCCACAGGTTGGGGCTGATCTCCAGCGATGCCCTGTCCCGCTTGCTGCCGTTGCCATGCAGTGCCGCCATGCGGCGCTGGCCTTCAGAGTCCATCTTGGCGAACGCGCTTTGTGCGCGAATCACCGTGTCGTCGTTCAGTCGGCTGATCAGGTCTTCCGCCGCGGCCCAGGCTTTCTCGTCCGTCTCACGCACGATCACGTGCAGGCGAATGCCAAACTTCACGGTGCGGCCATGCTTGGCGGCACGCGCACGTACATCAGCCACTTTCTTCGCAACGGAAGCGGGCGGCTCGCCCCAGGTGAGATAGGTCTCGACCTGCTCGGCGGCCAGGTCATGCGCTGCCGCGCTGGAGCCACCGAAGTACACCGGTGGGTGCGGCTTCTGGATCGACGGATACAGCAGCTTGCCGCCCTTGACGCTCAAGTGCTTGCCTTCGAAATCGTAGGCTTGTCCATCGTGGCTGCGCGTAATGATCTCGCGCCAGATGCGGATGAACTCTGCCGATTGCTCGTAACGCTGCGCGTGGTCCAGAAACACGCCGTCGCCTTCCAACTCCGTCTGGTCGCCACCGGTCACCAGGTTGATCAACAGGCGCCCACCCGACATGCGGTCAAAGCTCGCAGCCATGCGCGCAGCCAGCGCGGGCTGATGCAGGCCGGGCCGCACAGCGACCAGAAACTTCAGCCGTGTGGTCACAGACAACAAACTGGATGCAATCACCCACGGGTCTTCGCAGGAGCGCCCGGTGGGCAACAACACACCTTCATAGCCCAGGCTGTCTGCCGCCTGTGCCACTTGTTTGAGGTAGTCGTGGTTCAGCGTGCGCGCGCCTTCGACGGTGCCGAGGTAGCGGCTGTCGCCATGCGTAGGAATAAACCAGAAGATTTTCACGGGAGCTCCAGAGATGAGGTGAGGTCTTAGCTGCGGCTGTTCAGTGCAACGCGGGTGTTGGGTGCTGTCCAAACGATGTCGGCGATACGTATGGGTTTGGGGATCAGGCCCAGCCGGTGAAACGCGTCTGCCGTGGCCTGTTGGTCGGCTAGCGCCGTGGTGCTCAGCGGTCCTACGGGTGAACGTGGCCTGCGGCCGAGAAACAGGCTGACGATGCCCGCATCCAGTCCGCTGAAGTTGGCGATCAGCTTGATCGCCTCAGGGCGGTTCTCCTGCACAAAACGGTCCGCACGCGTCAGCTCTTCAAACAGCACGGCGATGGCGCCGGGGTATTGCGTGACAAAGGGCTTCGAAGCCAAATAGAAAGAGTTGTTGTTGGACAAGCCGCGGCCGGTTGCCAGAATGCGCGGCTGTATCGCCAGCTCGGTTGCTGCGAAGAACGGATCCCAGATCGCCCAGGCGTCCACGCTCTTGCGTTCAAAGGCGGCACGTGCGTCGGCCGGCGTCAGGTAGATTGGCTGAATGTCAGACCATTGCAAACCCGCCTTCTCCACTGCGCGAATCAACAGGTAGTGCGCGCTGGAGCCTTTCTGCAAAGCCACTTTCTGGCCCTTCAGATCTTTCAGCGTTTTCAATGGCGAATCGCGCAACACCAGAACCGCAGAGCTGTCCGGTTTGGCCGGCTCGGCGCCTACGTAGACCAGATCTTTGTCAGCCGCCTGTGCGAACACCGGTGGCGCATCGCCAGTAAATCCAAACTCCAGGCTGCCGACCGACAGCGCTTCGAGTAGTTGCGGCCCTGCGGGAAACTCGATCCAGCTCACCTTGGTATTCGGAAAGCGCTTTTCCAACGCGCCCTGCTGCTTCAGGATCACCAGATTCGCGGCAGACTTCTGGTAGCCCAGGCGCAGCAACTCGGGTTGCTTTGCAGAGGCATTTGCTGCGGTTTGCGCATGGCTGGTGATGGGTCCGGACAGACCCCAGACACCGGCAGTCATGGCCATGACGCGCAGCAGGCTGCGGCGCTCATCGGTATGTTTAGTGGATGCTTGTGTCATCGTGTGCCTCCAGGCTCAACGTGTCTTGAGATCCACGGCTTCATTGATGGAAATGGCCTTGGGGATCAGCTTTAATTCAAAGAAGGTGTCGGCAATCTTTTGCTGGCCAGCTGCCACTTCAGCGGTAATGGGCTTCACATTAAATTCGTAGCGGCGCAATGCCAGCTCCACGACGTCAATCGGCAGGCCTTGCAACGGCGCAATCACCTCCGCAGCCTGGCGCAAGTTTTTCTTGAGCCAGGTGCCGCGCTCTACGGAGTCTTCGAACCAGGCCTGCAGCACCTTGGGGTTCTTGGCGACGAAGCCACGCTCACCCAGGTAGAACTGGTAGTTATTGACCACGCCAGTGCCATCGGCCAGCACCTTGGCACCGGTGGCTTTCTCGGCAGCAGCCTGGAACGGATCCCAGATCACCCAGGCATCCACGTTCTTGCTCTCAAACGCGGCGCGGGC
Organism: Rhodoferax sp. P2_H8_2; assembly: GCF_056403235.1. Taxonomy (NCBI): domain Bacteria; kingdom Pseudomonadati; phylum Pseudomonadota; class Betaproteobacteria; order Burkholderiales; family Comamonadaceae; genus Rhodoferax; species Rhodoferax sp. P2_H8_2. The sequence continues at coordinate 244,279 of NZ_JBFUFW010000005.1, read as the reverse complement.
ATCTGCAGGTGGCAGATAGATCACCTGAATGTCCGTGAGCTTCAGGCCATTTTTCTCCAACAGGCGAACCAGCAAGTAGTGCAAATTGCTGCCCTTGTTCAAGGCGACTTTTTTGCCCTTGAGATCGGCAACGGTTTTGATGCCCGAGTCTTTGGGGATCAGGATGGCTTCTGCTTGCGGCGCGGCCGGATCAAAGCCGATGTACTGGAATTTGGCGCCGGCGGCCTGCGCAAAAATCGGCGGCGCTTCCCCGACATAGCCCACGTCCACCGCACCCACGTTCAGGCCTTCCAGCAATTGCGGGCCCGCGGGAAACTCCACCCATTTCACGCCAAAGCCCAGCGGCGCCAGGCGCTTCTCCAGCGTGCCTTGGGCTTTTTGCAGAACAAACAGGCTGGCGGATTTTTGGTAACCAATGCGCAGTTCGCCAGTGGTTTGCGCTTGCGCCATAGGGGCGATCAAAGCGGCGGTAAACAGCGCGGCCAGAGGCGCGAGAAGCGCACGTCGGGTGGTCTGAAAAGAAGAGCGATTCATGTTTAAAAGTTCCTCAATGGTTCAAAAAGGCAAAGCGGGGCTCTGGACGACTGAAGTCCACATCAAAAAGAGAAAGAGAGAGCCCGCGCGGCTTGGCACAGGCGGGGTGCAGTTACACGCTACATCGCACTTGCGAGAATTGCACCGGCGCGAAGCGTCCTGCATGGGCCAGCGCAGGTTGCAAAGTTTCGGTGACGATGCCGTCTACTGCTTCGTCCAGACGCGCTCCAATGTTTCCGTCCACCTGGTAGCTGCCCTCGGGCGACAGCGTGACCTGCGCATCGGTGGCGTAGATGCCGGCAAGGATGTGCCGCGCACCCAGCGCTTGAAGCACCGGGCGCAGCGAGTAGTCCAGCGCCAGCATGTGGTGGGCACTGCCACCGGTTGCCAGTGGCAACACGGTCTTGCCCTTGAACGCATCTTGCGGCAACACATCGAGAAACACCTTCAGCACGCCGCTGTAGGCCGCCTTGTAAACCGGCGTGGCAACAACGATCACTTCTGCCTGCGCCACCTGGCCAATCGCTCGGCTGATCGAGGGATGACCAAAGTCTGCCAGCAGAAGCGCCTGTGGTGACAAGTCACGCACGCGCAACCGGTCCACCAGGGCTCCCCGGGTTTCCAGGCGCTGGCCCACGGCCTCGAGCAAACCCGCGGTGCGCGAGCGCTCGGAGGGGCTGCCGGCAATCAGAAGTACAGACATGGTGGTTCTCAGTTGCTATTTATTCAGGAGCTGCTTACGCTTGTCTAATGGGCGTTGGAGGCCAATTTACTTCTTGACGTAAATCTGGTCGAAGCTGCCGCCATCGGCAAAGTGCTCCTTGTCAGCCTTCTCCCAACCGCCAAAGGCCTCGTCAATAGTGAACAGGTTGAGCTTTGCAAACTGTTTGGCGTATTTCGCTTTGGCCTTCTCGGAAATCACTGGGCGGTAGAAGTTCTTGCCGATGATGTCCTGGCCTTCTTCGGAGTACAGGTACTCCAGATAGGCTTGGGCTACAGCACGGGTGCCCTTCTTGTCCACGTTCTTGTCCACGATGGCCACAGCGGGTTCCGCCAGGATGGAGAGCTGGGGCGCGATCACATCGAACTTGGCGCCGAATTCTTTTTCCAGCAGGAAGGCTTCGTTTTCCCATGCGATCAGCACGTCACCCTGCGCGCGCTGCGCAAAGGTGATCGTGGAGCCACGGGCACCGGTGTCCAGAATCGGCACATTGGCGTACAGCTTGGCGACGAATTCTTTCGCCTTGGCATCACCGCCGTATTTGCGCTTGGCAAATTCCCAAGCCGCAAGGTAGTTCCAGCGGGCACCGCCAGACGTCTTGGGGTTGGGTGTGATGACCTTGACGTCGGCGCGGATCAGATCGTCCCAATCTTTGATCTTCTTGGGGTTGCCTTCACGCACCACCAACACGATGGTCGATGCATAGGGCGTGGAATTGTGCGGGAGACGTTTTTGCCAGTCCGCATTGATCCAACCACCGTTCTTCACCACCGCATTGGTGTCGCCCGCCAGCGCCAGTGTTGCCACGTCCGCATCCAGTCCGTCAATGATGGAGCGCGCTTGCTTGCCAGAACCGCCATGGCTTTGTTTGATGGAGACGTCCTGACCGGTCTTGGCCTTCCAGTACTTCACAAACGCTGCGTTGTAATCCACGTACAACTCGCGCGTTGGGTCGTAGGACACGTTAAGCAGACTGACGGCCTGTTGTGCGGATGCACCCAGCGCTGCCACGGCGATCAAGGCACCAAATGCGGCTTGCAGAACCGTACGACGGGGGGAAAAGCTAACGGATTGGCCAGATGCCATGTTCAACTCCAGAATGACAACGCAACATTGCGATGGGTTGGATTCTGGAGAGAGAGCGTTAAAACTGGAACTATTGAATTTTCAGTTTTATATAGCCAAAACATCTAACAAGAGATGCTGCACTGTGCGTTCGCTGGATATACCGGAAGCAATAGGGCGAGAAATGATGGAGGCGCGATCCGGAGTCGAACCGGACTAACCGGATTTGCAATCCGGGGCATAACCGCTTTGCTATCGCGCCAATGTGAACTACCGCTGTGAAACGCATCCAATGAAAAAGGGAAGCAACTTGCTTCCCTTTTTGGATTTTGGAGCGGGAAAAGAGGTTCGAACTCTCGACCTATACCTTGGCAAGGTATCGCTCTACCAACTGAGCTATTCCCGCGTTTCAAGCCTCGAATTATAGCGTACTTTTTTTGTGATTTTGAAAGTCACGAAAAAAGTTCGCATAATTTTCTCAATGCTTCACTGGCTCCGGCGAAACCACTGCAGGCACGGCCGCAGCAACTGCGGCCGTAGCAGCGACATCTTCCTCTGGCAATGGCACAGGTTGTGACTCCAGCGCGAACTCCAGCACCTTGTCGATCCAGCGAACCGGAACAATCTCCAGACCGTTCTTCACATTCTCGGGAATGTCCTGCAGATCCTTCGCGTTGGCTTCAGGAATCAGCACAGTCTTGATGCCACCGCGCAATGCAGCCAGCAGCTTTTCTTTCAGGCCACCGATTTCAGTGATCTCGCCACGCAATGTGATTTCGCCCGTCATGGCCACATCACCCCGTACTGGAATGCCGGTCAATGCAGACACAAAGGCTGTCGCCATCGCCGCTCCAGCGCTCGGACCATCCTTGGGTGTCGCACCATCTGGCACGTGGATGTGGATGTCCTTCTTCTCAAACACTTCATCCTTGATACCCAGGCGGCGTGAGCGGCTGCGCACCACGGTACGTGCGGCTTCAACCGATTCCTTCATCACATCACCCAGCGAACCAGTACGCGTGATCACGCCTTTGCCAGGTGTCAACGCGGCTTCAATGGTTAGCAAATCGCCGCCCACTTCGGTCCACGCCAGACCGACCACTTGGCCGACCTGGTTCTGCTGCTCCGCACGGCCATAGGTGTACTTGCGCACGCCAAGGAAGTCGTTCAGGTTGTCGACGGTTACCAGCACTTTGCCGGTCATCTTCTTCAGCAACAGGCCCTTGACCACTTTGCGGCAAATCTTGGACAGCTCGCGTTCCAGCGAACGCACACCGGCTTCACGCGTGTAGTAACGCACTATGTCGCGCACAGCGTCTTCCGACATCGCCATTTCGGTGTCTTTGACGCCGTTGTTCTTCATCTGCTTGGGCAGCAGATAGGTGATCGCAATGTTCGTCTTTTCGTCTTCGGTGTAACCCGACAAACGAATCACTTCCATCCGGTCCAGCAGCGCTGGCGGAATGTTCATCGAGTTGGACGTCGCCACAAACATCACATCGCTCAGGTCGTAATCGACCTCAACGTAGTGGTCACCAAACTTGTGGTTCTGCTCGGGATCCAGCACCTCCAAGAGCGCGCTGCTCGGGTCGCCGCGGAAGTCGGTGCCCAGCTTGTCGATCTCGTCCAGCAGGAACAGCGGGTTGCGTGTGCCGACCTTGGACAAGCTTTGCAGTACCTTGCCTGGCATCGCACCGATGTAGGTACGGCGGTGGCCGCGGATCTCGGCTTCATCGCGCATACCGCCCAATGCCATGCGCACGTACTTGCGCCCGGTCGCTTTGGCAATCGATTGGCCCAGAGACGTCTTGCCCACGCCAGGAGGGCCTACCAAGCAAAGGATAGGCGCCTTCACCTTGTCCACGCGCTGTTGCACTGCGAGATATTCCAGGATGCGGTCCTTAACCTTATCCAGGCCGTAATGGTCTTCGTTCAGCACCGCCTCGGCATTCGCCAGGTCGTGTTTGATCTTGGTCTTGGTCGCCCAAGGCAAACCTGTCAGCACGTCGATGTAGTTGCGCACGACAGTCGCTTCGGCAGACATCGGAGACATCAGCTTGAGTTTCTTCAGCTCGCCTTCGGCCTTCTTCAAAGCCTCTTTCGGCATCTTGGCGGACTTGATCTTTTTCTCGATCTCTTCAATGTCCGCGCCCTCTTCACCTTCGCCGAGTTCTTTCTGGATGGCCTTGACCTGTTCGTTCAGGTAGAAGTCGCGCTGGTTCTTTTCCATCTGGCGCTTCACGCGGCCACGGATCTTCTTGTCGACGTTGAGGATGTCCACTTCGCGTTCGATCTGTTCGAACAGGTTTTCCAGACGATCTTTCACGCCCGACAGGCTCAGCACCGCCTGCTTGGCATCAAGCTTCAGCGGCAAATGCGCAGCGATGGTGTCAGCCAGACGGCCAGGGTCATCGATGCTGGAAATCGAGGTCAGGATTTCCGGTGGAATCTTCTTGTTGAGTTTGACGTACTGGTCAAACTGCTGCATCACGGCGCGGCGCAGCGCTTCGATCTCGCTGCCCTTAGTGCGTGCCTTCTCAACTTCAGCGTCCGCGATCTCAATCGGCGTGACGTTGGCAGTGAAGAAAGCTTCGCCTTCTTCGATCTTGTTGACCGACGCGCGCTGATGGCCTTCGACCAACACCTTGACGGTGCCATCGGGCAATTTCAGCATTTGCAGGATGGTGGATACGCAGCCGACATCAAACATATCGGACACCAGCGGATCGTCCTTGGCGGCAGCTTTTTGTGCGACCAGCATGATGCGGCGCTCGGCTTCCATCGCGGCTTCCAGCGCCTTGATGCTCTTGGGGCGACCGACAAACAGCGGAATCACCATATGTGGGAACACCACCACATCGCGCAAAGGCAACAGGGGCAGATCAAGGGGGGTAGCAGGCAGGGGTGTGTGGCCAGACATGGGGAACCTTTGTATTACCTGTTGAATATGGTCCGGGAAACCGGATTTTCAAGCGCACTGCCATTGTCAATGCGGAGTCTTGGCGACATTCCCGGGAAACCAGCGCAAAAACCTTGCATATCAGGCATTTGCGCGGCCCGGTCTCAGGCCTTCTTCGCTGCTTCGCGGTACACGAGCAGCGGAGGCTTGTTTTCTTCGATGGTGGATTCGTCCACCACCACCTTCTCTACGTTCGCCACATTGGGCAACTCGTACATGGTGTCGATCAGCGATTGCTCCAGAATGGAACGCAGTCCGCGTGCACCGGTCTTGCGTGCCAGCGCGCGCCTGGCAATAGCCTTGAGCGCGTTAGGACGAATTTCCAGCTCCGCGCCTTCCATTTGCAACAGCTTGGCGTATTGCTTGACCAAGGCGTTCTTGGGCTCGGTCAGGATCTGTACCAGGGCGTCTTCGGTCAGCTCGGCCAGGGTCGCAACCACCGGCATACGACCAACCAGCTCGGGAATCAAACCGAACTTGATCAGATCTTCCGGCTCAACTTCCTTGAACACTTCGGTCAACGCGCGCTGTTGCTTGCTCTTGACCGCTGCGCCAAAGCCAATACCGGATGACTCCGTACGGTTCTCAATGACCTTTTCCAGACCGGAGAACGCGCCGCCACAGATAAACAAAATGTTGGTCGTGTCGATCTGCACGAAATCCTGATTCGGGTGCTTGCGGCCGCCTTGCGGTGGAACGCTGGCCATCGTGCCTTCGATCAATTTGAGCAAAGCCTGCTGCACGCCCTCGCCCGACACATCGCGGGTGATAGAGGGGTTATCCGATTTGCGGGAAATCTTGTCGATTTCGTCGATATAGACGATGCCGCGTTGGGCGCGTTCGACTTCGTAGTTGCAGCTTTGCAGCAGCTTCAAGACGATATTCTCAACGTCTTCACCCACATAACCCGCTTCCGTCAGCGTGGTGGCATCCGCCATCACGAACGGAACATCGAGCATGCGCGCCAGCGTTTGCGCCAGCAGCGTCTTGCCGGAGCCGGTGGGGCCAATCAGCAGAATATTGCTCTTGGCCAGCTCGACTTCGTCTTTCTTGGCCTTTTCCTTGTGGCGCAGGCGTTTGTAGTGGTTGTAGACCGCGACCGCCAGCGTGCGCTTGGCAGGTTCTTGCCCAATCACATAGTTGTCCAGATTGGCTTTGATTTCTGCGGGGGTTGGTAGGTCGCCACGGCCGTCTTTTGCCACTGTGGTGGCGGGCAGTTCGTCACGGATGATTTCGTTGCACAGGTCAATGCATTCGTCGCAGACGAACACCGAAGGCCCAGCGATGAGTTTCTTGACCTCGTGCTGGCTCTTGCCGCAGAAAGAGCAGTACAAGGTTTTTTCGCTGGAAGTGCCTTTTTTCTCGGCCATGGGGAGATTGCCTTAACGCTGTAGTTGCACAATGATAACCAATAAAAAACGGTGCCCTTCCAGCAGAAAGGCACCGCCCGGACCGTCTAATTTGACGGTTTCGTCAATGCCCTCAGGGGCGCTTGGTGATAACCTGGTCAATCAGGCCGTATTCCTTGGTTTCTTCGGCCGTCATGTAATAGTCGCGTTCTGTATCTTTCGCGATACGTTCCAGCGACTGCCCGGTGCGCTCTGCCAGTATCTTGTTCAATTGCTCACGGGTTTTGAGGATTTCACGTGCTGCAATTTCGATCTCTGTCGCCTGGCCCTGGCTGCCACCGGACGGCTGGTGAATCATGATCTTCGAGTTGGGCAGCGAAAAACGCTTGCCCTTTTCACCCGCTGCCAACAGAAAAGCGCCCATGCTGGCCGCCATGCCGATACACAGCGTGGACACGGCAGGCTTGATGAAGTTCATCGTGTCGAAAATCGACATGCCAGCGCTGACAGAACCACCGGGCGAGTTGATGTAGAAGGAAATGTCTTTGTCCGGGTTTTCGCTTTCCAGGAACAGCATCTGGGCGACCACCAGGTTGGCGGTCTGGTCATTGACCGGGCCGACCAGGAAAATCACGCGTTCTTTAAGCAAACGTGAATAAATGTCGTAGGAGCGCTCGCCCCGGCCGGACTGTTCAATCACCATCGGGACCATGCCCAGGCCTTGCGGTTCCATCGTGTGGGCCGCGCCGTACTTCACGTTCATAGCATCTCCAAATAAAGTCTTCTGACTGTAACGAAATTTCAAAGCCAAAAAGCAAATGGGGCCCAAACACGGGACTGCAAGTCCCGCATCGGCCCCATTTTTCAGGTCAAACGGATCTTGCGGATCAGTTTTGTGCCATCAGGTCGTCGAAGGCCACGGCCTTCTCGGAAATCTTGGCCTTGGACAGCACAAAGTCGGTCACGTTGTTTTCGATGACGATGGCTTCTACTTCGGCCATGCGGCGGTTGTCGCCGTAATACCAGCGCACCACGTCAGCAGGCTTTTCGTAGCTGGAAGCCAGTTCGTCCACGTGGACCTTGATCTGCTCGGGCTTGGCGTGCAGCGTGTTGGCGCGCACCAGCTCGGACACGACCAGACCCAAGCGCACGCGACGCTCGGCTTGGGGGCGGAAGATGTCATCAGGAATCGGCGCCTTGTCAGCGTCCTTGATACCGCGCTGCTTCAGATCCGCACGGGCCGCTTGGACCATACGGTCCATTTCGGCTTGCACGCTGGACTTGGGCAAATCCAGCTCTGCCTTGCTCAAGAGCGCGTCCATCACGGCTTGCTTGTTGCGGGCCAGCAAGCGGTACTTCACTTCGCGCTCCAGGTTTTTGCGGATGTCAGCGCGCAGGGCTTCCACTGTGCCGTCGGCAATACCCAGAATCTTGGCCAGAGCGCCATCGACTTCAGGCAGGTTGGCGGCTTCGACCTTCTTCAGCGTGACCATGAAGTCCGCCGTCTTGCCGGCGACGTCCTGGCCATGGTAATCCGCAGGGAATGCCAGCGGGAAAGTCTTGCTTTCGCCGTGCTTCATGCCGCGGGTTGCGTCTTCAAATTCTTTCAGCATCTGGCCATCGCCAATGATGAACTGGAAGTCTTCGGCCTTGCCGCCAGCGAACACTTCGCCGTCGATCTTGCCTTCGAAGTCCACCGTCACGCGGTCGGTGTCTTGCGCTGGCGCGTCATGCGGGCGCAGGGCGAACGTACGGCGCTGTTTGCGCAGGATCTCAACCGTCTTGTCGATCGCTGCGTCCGTTACGTCGGCGGTCAGTTTTTCGACTTCGGCAGTTGCCAGATCGCCAATGACGACTTCCGGGAACACTTCAAATACAGCGTCGAAGGACATCTGGCCTTCGGGTGCAGCATCGCGCTCGGTAATGCGAGGCGAGCCGGCCACGCGCAGCTTGGCTTCGTTGGCGGCGATGGCGAAAGCCTCACCGACCTTGTCATTCATGACTTCCTGGTGCACCGAGTAACCGTAGCGCTGGGCGACCACGTTCATCGGTACTTTGCCGGGACGGAAACCGTCCATCTTGACGGTGCGGGCCAGCTTGCGCAGGCGTGCATCGATCTCGGCACGGATAGGGTCCACAGGCAGCGACAAAGTCATCTTGCGCTCAAGCTTGTCCAGATTTACAACATTAATGGCCATAACAATCTCCTATATACGTGGTGCGCGGGGGGGGACTCGAACCCCCACACCATTGCTGGCGTCAGGACCTAAACCTGGTGCGTCTACCAATTTCGCCACCCGCGCAAAAACAAAATGGGGGGGTCCAAAGCGACTGCAGACCCTGCCTGCAGCACCCTGACCACCCCATATGAAATCGGTCAACCGCGTATTTTAACCTGCTGCGGAGGCGCCCCCTTTTTTAAGCCGGTGTTTCGCGCTTCACGCGGAACCATGCGGCGTACATCGCGGGCAGCGCCAACAGCGTCAGCACAGTGGCAACGACCAGCCCGCCCATGATGGCCACAGCCATGGGGCCCCAGAACACCGAGCGCGACAGCGGAATCATCGCCAACACCGCAGCGGCTGCTGTCAGCACAATGGGGCGCAAACGGCGTACTGCAGATTCGACAATGGCCTCCCAAGCTGGAACGCCTGCCGCCCTGTCCTGCTCAATCTGATCAATCAAGATCACGGAATTGCGCTGAATCATTCCCATCAGGGCGATCACGCCCAGTAGCGCGACGAAACCAAATGGACGGTTGAACAGCAGCAAAGCGCCAGCAACGCCGGCAATCCCCAAGGGGCCCGTCAGGAAGACCAGCACCGAGCGGCTGAAGCTATGCAGTTGCAACATCAACAGCGTGAAGGTGATGAACAGCATGATGGGCACGCCCGCCACGATGGAATCCGAGCCCTGGGCGCTCTTTTCCACAGCACCGGCGACTTCGATGCGATAGCCCGCTGGCCACTTGGCACTGATGTCCGCCAGCGCGGGCTGCAGCTCCTTGGTCACGGTCGCGCCCTGCAGGCCTTCGACGATGTCGCACTGCACCGTGATCGCGTAATCGCGGTTCTCGCGCCACATCACGCCCGGCTCCCAAGTGAAGACGGGTTTGGCAATCTGCGTCAGCGGAATCGATTTGCCCGAGGCAGTAGGCAAATAGGCATTGCCGATGTCGGTGATCGCATTGCGCTCATCCAGCGGTTGGCGCAGCACGATGTCAATCAGCTTGTCGCCTTCCTGGTACTGGCCGACGGTGGTGCCGCTCAGCATCGTGCGAGACGCTTGCGCGATGGATTGGCTGGTCACACCGAGCGCGCGCGCTTTAGCTTGGTCAACCTCCAGACGCAGCACCTTGATCGATTCATTCCAGTTGTCGTTGACGCCCCGCGCATTCGGGCTGGCGCGCATTGCGGCCTTGACCTGATCAGCATAGCCGCGCAAAGCAACCGGATCAGGGCCGACGACGCGGAACTGCACCGGGAACGGAACCGGTGGTCCATTAGGCAACAGCTTGACACGGCCGCGCACTTCCGGGAACTCCTGCGCCAACATGGCTGGCAGGCGTACACGCAAGGTCTCGCGTACCTTCAGGTCTTTGGACACCAGAATGAACTGCGACACGTTGGACTGCGGGAACACCTGATCCAGCGGCAAATAAAAACGTGGCACGCCGGAACCGACCCAAGTACTGACCGTGGCGACACCCTCTTCTTGCAGGAAGCGCGCTTCGACCCGCTTGGTGACTTCTTCATTGGCCTTGAAGGACGTGCCTTCCGGGAACCAGATGTCCACCATGATTTCAGGGCGACTGGAGTCCGGGAAGAACTGCTGTTGCACCTTGCCCATGCCAACAATGCCTAGCGCAAAAATCAGGATAGTCGCGCCAATCGTCAGCCAGCGGTGTTCAATGCACCAATTCAAAGTACGGCGAAAGGCCTTGTAAAACGGTGTATCGAAATGCTCGTGCGGACCGTCACCGGCTGCATGCGGCTTGACCTTGAGCAACAACGTACCGAGGTACGGCACAAAGTACACAGAAACAATCCAGCTCAGCACCAGCGCGATCACCGTCACCGCGAAGATCGCAAAGGTGTATTCGCCGGTCATGGATTTAGCAATACCGATAGGCAGGAAGCCAGCAGCGGTAATCAGCGTGCCCGTCAACATGGGCATGGCCGTGACTTCATAGGCAAAGGTGGCAGCACGGACCTTGTCGTAGCCCTCTTCCATCTTTCGCACCATCATTTCGACCGCAATGATCGCGTCGTCCACCAGCAGACCCAGCGCGATGATCAGCGAGCCCAGCGATATCTTGTGCAGGCCAATGCCAAAGTAATTCATCGCCAAAAAGGTGACCGCTAGTACCAGCGGAATCGTGATGCCCACGACCAGGCCGGGGCGGATATCGACGTAATAGCGCTTCCACAACGGATGTTGGCCTTCGCGCTTGTGCAGGCCCAGCGCGATAAAGCTCACGGCCAACACGATCAGCACCGCTTCGATCAGCGTACGGACAAACTCACCCACCGAACTGGACACAGACTTGGGCTGGTCTTGCACCTGGCTGATCTTGATACCGACAGGCAACTTCTTCTCGATATTGGCAAACGCCACTTTCAGCGATTTGCCCAAGCGGATGATGTCGCCACCCTTGGCCATCGATACGCCGACGGCAATCACTTCCTTGCCCTGGTGGCGCACCTTGATGGAAGGCGGATCGATATAGGCCTGTTTGATATCAGCAATGTCCCCCAGCTTGAGCTGGTTGCCGGAACTGCCGCGGATTGGCATGTTGCGCAATTCATCCACGCGCTTGAACTGGCCGGCGACGCGCACTTGTAGTACGTCCAGCGGAGCCTGCACCGTGCCGGCGCTTTCCACTGCGTTTTGCTGCGCCAGTTGGCCCAGCACCTGGGTCATGTCCAGACCCAGCTGCGACAGGCGGCGCTGCGAGATTTCGATAAACAGTTTTTCGTCCTGCGCACCAAACAGTTCGACCTTGGACACGTCCTTGACACGCAGCAACTGCTGGCGCACGTCGTCGGCGAATTCCTTCAGTTCGGCATAGGAGAATCCATCAGCCTCCAGCGCGTAGATCACGCCATAGACGTCGCCAAACTCATCATTGAAGAACGGCCCTTGCACGCCCTGCGGCAAGGTGTAGCGCATGTCGTTGACCTTCTTGCGCACCTGGTACCAGACGTTGGGCACTTCAGCGGCCGGGCTGGAGTCCTTGATTTCCAAAATGATCTGCGACTCGCCAGGCTTGGAGTAGCTGCGGATCTTGTCCGAGTACGGTACTTCCTGCAGCGTTTTTTCCAGCTTGTCAGTAACTTGTTCGGCCACCTGCTGCGCCGTGGCGCCAGGCCAGTAGGTTCGCACGACCATTGCGCGGAACGTGAATGGCGGGTCCTCATCCTGACCGAGCTGGAAGTAGGCGGCGACGCCCAGCAGCATCAGCACAATCATCAAATACACCGTGAGCGGCCGGTGGTCCAGCGCCCACTTGGACAGGTTGAAGCCCTCTTTGGGTTGTTGTTGTGTCATGGTGCGCTCACTTAGGTGCCGAAGCGGGTGCTACAGAATTCATAGCCGCTTGCGCCTGTCCTGCGGGCGCTGCAGGCACATTCTCCTTATAAAGCGTGACCTTCTGACCCGGCGACAACACGTGCACACCGGCGGACACGACCTGCATGCCGGGCGTTAGGCCCGCCACCACGACGACGTCATTGCCGTCCGCAGTCGCAATCTGCACCGGCTGCGAACGCACCGTCATCGCGGCGGTATCAAGCACCCAGACCGCGGCCTTGCCGCCGTCCTGGAAAAACGCGCTGGTCGGCAGCTTGATGACTTGCATCGCGCTGCGATCCAATCCCTTGGGGTTCACAGTCACGGTGGTTCCCAGCGCCAAAGCATCCTTGGCCTCCATCGACACCTTGACCGCGAATGTGCGGGTCACCGGGTCTGTACTGGCAGCGACTTCGCGCACTACGCCCTTCAATGGAGTGGTCGAGCCCCAGGCCTTCACCTCTACGGCAGAGCCCGCCTTGATCAGCACAATCTTGTCTTCAGGCACCGAAAACACCACATCACGCGGGCCGTCCTGCGCAATACGCACGACCGGCGTACCGGCGGCCACCACCTGGCCCGGCTCGGCATCCACCGAGGTCACAACACCGGACACGTCCGCCACCAGCGTGGTGTACGCAGCCTGGTTGCCTTGGCCGGAAGATTGGGCCTGGGCCTGGTCGAGTTGGGCCTGGGCCGACTTCAGCGCCGCATCGCGGCGCTCCAGTTCGGCACCGCTGATGAAATTCTTCTCAAACAAGTCTTTGTAGCGTTTGTAGTCGGCGGCGGCCAGATCGCGGTTGGTCAACGCGGCGCCCAAACCCGCTTTGGCAGCTTCGGCTGACAACTTGTAATCCTGCGGATCCAGCTGCGCCAGCACATCGCCGGCTTTCACGCGCTGTCCCAGCTCGGCCTGGCGGCGAATCATCTTGCCCGCCACCCGGAAGCCCAGCCTGGATTCAACCCGGGCACGCACCTCGCCCGCGTATTCGGCGTTGGACTGAATATGGTCCGCCCCCACCGTGACCACGCGCACGGCACGGATCGGCTCTTCAGGGGGAGCGGGTTTGGAGCAGGCGGCGAGCACCAGGGTGGCAGCGAGGAGCGTGACGCTCAATAAGGAGCTTGGGGGGGTGAGACTGCGATGCATGGTGCGTCCAGAGAGGGTTGAAGACTGCGGCAAATGCCTAAACAAACACTTTAATGACCGATGGGTTAGTAATTTAGGGTAAATACGGATCGCTGTCAACTGACAGGGCATGTCCTTGGCGGCAACATGGCATCCACCGAATGCTGTTTCTCCCTTATCGCAAGGCAAAATCCGGCCATGCAGCAATCCCCCTCCATCGCATCCGTCAACGCTGCGGCACCCATCACCCATTACGAAAACTTCCCCGTCGCCTCCTGGCTGTGCCCGCCCCGGCTGCGCGCGCCCATCACCGCGATCTACCACTTTGCCCGCACGGCGGACGATATTGCCGACGAAGGCGACCTGTCTGCTGAAGACCGACTGGCGCAACTGCACGCCTACCGGCAAGCGTTGGATGCACTGTACGCCGCCAACGATGACACTGTCGAGTCAGCTTCCGGCTGGCCACGGGTCTTCGGCCCGCTGCGCCATGCCATCGCGTCCCACCAGTTGCCGCAGCAGCTGTTGCGGGACTTACTGGACGCCTTTGTCCAAGATGTGGAAATGACCCGCGATGGCGCGACCTATGCCAATGAGACCCAGTTGCTGGACTATTGCCGCCGCTCCGCCAACCCGGTCGGACGGCTGTTATTACACCTCTATGGCATCACCGACGCAGAGGCGCTAATAGAGAGCGACGCGATCTGCACCGCCCTGCAGTTGATCAACTTCTGGCAAGACCTGAGCCGCGATATTCCCAATGGCCGCTACTACGTGACGGACGCTGACCGTGCAAAGTTTGGCGTGCCCCAGTCCGACATTCTGGCCCGGAGCCAAACCCCGTCCGCTACAAAATTGATAGCTGCCTACGCACATTCTGCGCGCTCTGCGATGCTAAAAGGTGCTCCGTTGGTGCATCGGTTACCGGGGCGTGCGGGATGGGAATTGCGGTTGGTGGTTCAAGGCGGGCTGCGTATCCTGGACAAGATTGAGGCCATGAACTTTGCTACTTTGCGGGCGCGGCCTAAGTTGCATTGGTGGGATGTTTTGGTGATGGGGTGGCGGGCTTTGTGGATGTAGCCGAAAGACATTTCTTACGCCAGCGGACGGCATGGGGTAAGCCCCAAAGCGAATGTCCCCCGGGCCGTGAGGGCCCTCCTCCTTGATTTCGCAATGGGGCTCACCCCACACCATCCGCTTGAAAATCTGTTGGCCGAGAAATGGACTCAGGGTCACTGGCGCACCAACATCGTTTCAGATCAGGTGGGTTGGGTACTCTTTTTCGGGAGGTCAAGGAGGAGCGGCCCTCACGGCCGCGGGGGACACGTACGGAAAAGAGTACCCGACACGCCCGATCCAGAAGAAACGTCACATCAAAAGTGAATTTAGACCCCAAAGCCTGAGTGACAATCAGAAGATATGACCCCCGAGCAATACGTACAAGAAAAAGCAGCCGCCTCGGGCAGCAGCTTCTATTACGCCTTCCTGTTTCTCCCCAAACCGCGCCGGGCCGCGATCACTGCGTTCTATGCATTCTGCCGTGAAGTGGATGACGTGGTGGACGACATGGTGGACCCCAGCGTTGCGGCGACCAAGCTGGCCTGGTGGCAAAAAGAAGTGGGCAGCGCGTTTGCGGGCCAGCCCAGCCATCCGGTGATGAAGGCGCTGATGCCGCACTGTGCGGATTACGCGATTGAGCCCCGGCACCTGCTGGACATCATTGCCGGCTGCCAGATGGATCTGGAGCAGACGCGCTACCTCGACTACCCTGGCCTGCAACGCTATTGCCATCTGGTCGCTGGCATCGTCGGCGAAGTGGCGGCAAGGATTTTTGGGCAGACCGATCCACAAACCACCGCCTACGCCCACAAGCTGAGCCAGGCGCTGCAACTGACCAACATCATCCGCGACGTCGGTGAAGACGCAATGCGGGGACGCATCTACCTGCCGGTCAATGAACTGCAACAGTTTGAAGTCAAGGCGCAGGAAATATTGCAGCGCACGTACTCTGACCGTTTCACCGCGCTGATGCAATTCCAGGCGCAACGCGCGCAAGGTCTGTACGACGAAGCGCTCGCCTTGCTGCCTGAGTCGGACCGCCGCACGCAAAAGCCAGGCCTGATGATGGGCAGCATTTACCGGGCGCTACTGCGCGAGATTGAGCACGAGAACTTCCAGGTGCTGCACCAGCGCATCAGCCTGACACCACTGCGCAAATTCTGGCTGGCGTGGAAAGTTCAAGCCCTCGGCAGGCTATGAAGATAGCCATCGTTGGCGCGGGCTGGGCGGGCATGGCAGCCGCAGTAGCGGCGATTGAAGCCGGCCACCAGGTGACGGTTTTTGAAGCAGCCCGCGCAGTCGGTGGGCGGGCCAGAGCGCTCAATGGCAGATTGCCCGACGGTACCAGCATCACATTGGACAACGGCCAGCACATCCTGATTGGCGCCTACTCCGACACGCTGGCGCTGATGCGTACCGTAGGCGTGAAGCCCGAAGATGCCCTGCTGCGCTTGCCACTGACTTTGCAATTCCCGGATGGCGCGGGCTTGGTGTTGCCACTGTGGCCCAGTCCACTCGACGCCTTTGCCGGCATCCTGACAGCACGCGGCTGGCGCTGGGGTGACAAGTGGTCGCTCTTGCGTACGGCCATCGGCTGGCAGAACCAGGGCTTTCGCTGCGCGCCGCATGCCACCGTTGCCGACCTGTGTGCAGACCTGACGCCCACCATCATGCAAACCCTGATGGAGCCGCTGTGCGTTTCTGCGCTCAACACACCCGCGCATCAGGCCAGTGGCACGGTATTTCTGCGCGTGCTACAGGACTCATTGTTTGGTGGCACGGGCGGCTCCAACCTGCTGTTACCGCGCATCGATCTGGGCGCGCTGTTTCCTGAAGCGGCTGCGCGCTGGGTGCAGCAGCGCGGCGGCATGGTGCACACCGGCACACGCGTGCAGACGTTGCACTACACAGCGGATGCCAGCGCGCCATGGCAAATCAACGGAGAAACCTTTGACGCCGTTGTCTGGGCGACTTCATCATCCAATGCGGCCCAGGCCCTTGCGGAATGTGCGCAAGCAGCTCCTGAAATAATACCAACCCCAATGAAGCATTGGGTTGCTCAGGCAGAGGCTTTGCACTTCGAAGCGATCACCACGGTCTATGCCTTCGCGCCGAACGCACGCTTGCAGCAACCGATGCTCGCGCTGCGCAGTAACTCGACATTGGCTCCGGCCCAGTTCGTGTTTGACCGCGGCCAACTGGGTGGCCCCAAGGGCTTGCTGGCTTGGGTCGTCAGCGCCAGCCACGGTGAGCGCGAGGCGCTGGAAGCGCAGGTCTTGCAGCAGGCGCGTGATCAACTGGGGCTGGAGATGCAGGCCGTGCAGACTGTCGTCGAGAAGCGTGCCACCTTCGCCTGCACACCCGCACTGCAACGCCCTGCGGCCCGCGTTGCGCAGGGTTTGTTTGCCTGCGGTGACTACGTCGACGGCCCCTACCCCGCTACACTGGAAGGCGCTGTGCGCAGTGGGCGCCACGCGATCTCGCTTCTGAACAATCCATGAAAACATTCTTCAAGATAGTGGGCCTCGCGCTGGCCCTGTTGATGCTCATCATCGGCAGCCTTGCGGGTTGGTACATCTATACCAAGCTGCCGGTGCGCAAGGGGACAGTAGACATCCATGGTCTGAGCGCCACCGTGAGCGTGCAGTACGACGAGCGCGGCGTGCCGCATATCAGCGCCGAGAACGAGAGCGACATGTACAAGGCGCTGGGCTATGTGCATGCGCAAGACCGTCTGTTTCAGATGGAGATGGTGCGCCGCCTCGCCAAGGGTGAGCTGGCCGAAATTCTCGGCCCCGATTTGCTGGAAGTCGACAAGCTGTTTCGCACGCTGGGCATCCGCGAGCACGCGCAGCAGTATGTGAAGAAGATGGACTTCTCGACTCCCTCTGGAAAAGCGCTGCTGGCGTATCTGGACGGCATCAACCAGTACCAGGACACACACCGCGCGCCTATGGAGTTTGATCTGCTGGGCATTCCACAGACGCCGTTTAAACCCGAAGACACGATCGCCGTCTCTGGCTATCTCGCCTACAGCTTTGCCGCGGCCTTCAAGACCGAGCCGGTGATGACCTACATCCGCGACCATCTGGGCCCGGACTATTTGCGCGCTTTTGACACTGAGTGGCACGCGCAGGGAGTGGTCAACACGGCGGCGCTGGGCACCAAAGACCTGAGCCAGCTGGCGCATCTGTCCAAGGTAAGCCAGCAAGCGCTGAGCCTCGCGGGCCTGCCCTTTTTCCAGGGTAGCAATGCATGGGCTATTGCGGGCACCCGCACCGGCAGCGGCAAGCCGCTGTTGGCGGGCGATCCGCATATCGGCTTCTCGGTGCCCGCCGTCTGGTACGAAGCACATTTGAGTTCGCCGGGTTTTGAGCTGTACGGCCATTACCAGGCGCTGAACCCGGTGGCGCTGTTAGGCCACAACACGCAGTTCGGCTGGAGCCTGACGATGTTTGAGAACGATGACATCGATCTGATCGCAGAAAAGGTGAACCCGGAAAACGCTAAGCAAGTATGGGCGGGCGACCAGTGGGTGGACCTGACAGAGCGGACTGAAACGATTGCGGTCAAGGGCAAGGCACCGGTGCAACTGGTGCTGCGCACCTCACCGCACGGCCCCATCATCACCGACGCTTTCAAGGAAGCGCTGGACGGCAAACCGGTGGCCATGTGGTGGGCCTTCCTGCAAACCGACAACCCCATCCTCGATGCCTTCTACGAACTCAACCGCGCCGACACACGCGACAAGGCGCGCGAAGCAGCGCGCAAGATCCATGCGCCGGGTCTGAATATTGTCTGGGCCAACACCGCTGGCGACATCGCCTGGTGGGCTGCTGCCAAGTTGCCGATCCGTCCGCCCGGTGTGAACCCGATGTTCATCCTCGACGCCGCCAAGGGCGAAGCCGACAAGCTGGGCTACTACAACTTCGACTTCAACCCGCAAGAAGAAAACCCGGCGCGCGGCTACATCGTCTCCGCCAACCACCAGCCGCAACCTACCAGCGGCGTGCCGGTGCCGGGCTATTACCTGCTGCCAGATCGCGTGCGTCGCCTGGACGACGCATTGAAGGACCCGGCGAAGAAATGGAACACCGCTGCCGCGCAGGCCCTGCAACTCGACAGTGGCAATGGCTACGCCCCGCGCGTTCTGAAAGAGCTGCTGCCGGTGTTGCAGCAGGTCATCACCGACCCCAATGACAAAGCGTTTCTGGAACCGCTGCTCAAATGGGACGGCGACTACACCCGCGACAGCATTGGTGCCACGCTGTTCGCGCAGATGATGTACGAGCTGGCCAAAGAAGCGTTTGAAGACGAGCTGGGCGAAGAGCAGTTCAAGAACCTGCTGGAAACCCCGGCGATGGACCACGCGCTGGCACTGCTCGCTGCAGACCCGACCTCACCTTGGTGGGACAACGTGAATACCAAGGCCAAAGAGAGCCGGTACGAGACCATGCGCATCGTCTGGAACCATACGCTGAAGCACCTGCAAACCCAATACGGCAGCAGCCTGCTCGAATGGACCTGGGGTGCAACACACACGCTGACGCACGGCCATCCGCTGGGCATGCAAAAGCCGCTGAACTTGCTGTTCAACGTCGGCCCATTCCGCGTACCCGGCGGCCGGGAAACGCCGAACAACCTGTCCAACTCGATTGGCCCGGCGCCCTGGGCCGTGACCTATGGGCCATCTACCCGCCGCGTGATTGATTTTGCGGATGCCAGCAAGGCGGTGGGCATCAACCCGGTGGGCCAAAGCGGCGTGCTGTTTGACCGGCATTACGCCGACCAGGCCGAGCGCCACGCCGAAGGCATTTATGTGCCGCAGCACCTGAGTGTGGCCGATGTCAAAGAGCACACCAAGAGCACGCTGACGCTGCAACCGGTTCCCTAGACTCCCAGCCGAGTACAAAGTTGTGCCAGATCCGGCACATGCAAGTGCGGGGTCTGCGGGTGTTGCCAGACAGCGCCGGTGCGGTTGACCCAGGCAGACTGCATGCCCGCGTCCAGCGCGCCCAGCACATCCATGTGCGGGTCATCGCCCACATGCAAGACCTGGTGCGGCGCACACTGCAAGGCATCTGCCGCCGCATGAAATATGCGCGGGTCGGGTTTGGCGAAGCCCGCTTCGCGCGCGCCAATGCTGCCCTGAAAAAAGTGCCCCAGACCCACACGCTGCACATCGGCATTGCCATTGGTCAGTGCCAGCAGTGGCATGCGGGCGGATAAGCGTGTGAGTGCGTCCACCACCTCGTCATACAGAGTCACCTCCATGCGCGCTTCAAAGAACACGTCGAACCCGCCTTGCGCCAATTCTTCCGCGTCACCCGCCGAACGCAAGGCCAGGCGAATGGTCTCCATACGCAATGCGCTCAAATCGTGGCTGATATGTGGCATGTCCCGCTCGACCTGCGCACGCAATGCAAGCCGCTCTGGCAGAGAGGAAAACAGCGTGGCAGTGGCAGGCGCGCGCACTGCCAGCCATTCTTGCAACTTAAGCTCGGCGCGCTCAATCGTCGGGCGGATCGGCCACAGCGTGTCGTCCAGGTCCAGGGTCATTGCCCGAATGTTTGAAAGGTCCAGCATAGGTGCGGGAGAATAGCGCATGCCCATTCCTTCACCGTTCTCCCCCGAGCCTCCCTTCAAGCATGGCCAGCCCGCTGGCACTGCCGTCCTGTATTGCAACCTGGGCACGCCCGATGAGCCCACGCCCAAGGCGGTGCGCCGTTACCTGGCCGAATTTTTGAGCGACCACCGTGTCGTTGAAATTCCGCGATTGATATGGTGGCTGATCCTGCACGGCATCATCTTGCGCGTGCGGCCCGCCAAGTCGGCGGCGAAGTACGCCAGCATCTGGACACCCGAAGGCTCGCCCCTGCGCATCTGGACCGAGAAGCAGGCCAAGATGCTGCAAGGTTGGCTGGGCCAGCGCAACCACCGCGTCACCGTACGCCACGCGATGCGCTACGGCTCGCCATCCATCCTGTCGCAACTGGATGCGCTCAAGGCGGAAGGCTTTACCCGCGTACTGATCGTGCCCGCCTATCCGCAGTATTCGGCAACGACGACAGCCAGTGTGTTCGATGCGGTGTACGACTGGGGGCAAAAGACGCGCCGTCTGCCCGAGCTGCGTTTTGTGAACAACTACCACGACGACGGCGGCTACATCATGGCGCTCGCGATGCGCATAGAGCGGCACTGGCAAACACACGGCAAGCCGGACCAGTTGGTGATGAGCTTTCACGGCGTGCCGCAACGCACGCTGGAACTGGGAGACCCCTACCACTGCGAATGCATGAAGACCGCGCGGCTGCTGGCCGAGCAACTGGGTATTGGCAAGGACCAATACAAGGTTACGTTCCAATCGCGCCTAGGCCGTGCGCAATGGCTTCAGCCGTATACCGAGCCTAGCCTGGTGGCGATGGCCAAGGCGGGCACGAAGCGCGTGGACGTGGTGTGCCCCGGCTTTACCAGCGACTGCCTGGAAACGCTGGAAGAAATCAACATGGAGGCGCGCGACGCGTTTCTAAAAGCAGGCGGCAAGGTGTTCCACTACATCCCTTGCATCAACGACGACCCCGAGTGGATCACCGCGCTGTGCAACATCACGCAGCGCCACCTGTCTGGCTGGCCTACTCAGGAAGCACCGGATGCCAAGGAACTGGCCACATCGCGCAAAGAGGCGCTGGCGATGGGTGCAAAGGATTAAGGCAACAGGCGATCAGCCGGTTGCGGAACGACTTCTTTGACGGAGTTAACGAAGTAGTCGGTTTCACCAAAGCAGGAAGTGGGCAGGCCCTTGTGCTGTTCGTAGTGCAGCGTCACACGCTTGCCCATCGTCGCTTCAATCTGCGTTGCAACCGCTGGGTCGCGGACGGTGAAAAAGAACTTCTCGGGAGCAGCACCGGGAATCGCAATCAGCGACAGCTCGCCTTCCCAGGTCTTGCAAATCCAGCCTTTGCTGGAGAGCTTTTGCATGAAACCCGCGCGCTCACCCTCGGAGTAGCTCCAGGAGAACGCGATGAAGATGTAGGCGGCGAACAGCAGGGCTGCAATTACCAGGATGCTCAACAGGGAGAGAGAGACTTTTTTGGCTGTCAGTGGCATGGAGAGGCTTTCGGAAATCAATTGGCTCAAGTCTAAGCGTTCTATATTGCCGGTATTTGAAAGCAGCGCTACTTCTGGAACAGGCGTGTCGGGTACTCCCCTCCGCGAATGTCCTCCGGCCTTCGGCCTCCCCCTTGATTTCGCTGCGGGGAGCACCCAACCCACCTGATCTGAAACGATATTGGTGCGGTTCAGTCGCCAGCATTGACGAGTTGACGGTGTGGGGTTGGCCTCATTGCGAAATCAAGGCGGAGGCCGAAGGCCGGGGGACATTCGCTTTGAGGCTTACCCCGCAACGTCAGCGGGCGAAAGAAGAGGTGCTAGACAGCCCGTTTCCGACGAATACGACCCAACACCCGATACCCACCATATCCAAACAGCAGAACCAGCAAACTAACAACGAACAATCCGTACGTAGGCCACCAATAGTTGAAGAAACTGTTGATCAACACCTGACGCTGCGGGTTGTAATCCTTGGGCATCGCAAGCACACCATTTTGCTGCGCATAGCGGTCGTAGTCGGCTGACATGCCACGCACCACCTCAGGCATCTGGTCGATCCGGTCATTGGTCTCGCCGGGGTCTTTCAGCATGTCATAAAGATGCCACTTGCCATCGCCTACCGGCGGCAGATTCACAACCAGCTTCAGATCGCCCTTGAAGATGGCGGCGTTGCCCGACAACTCATAGCCCAACACCTCTCGCTCCCCGCGCACCGCCTGTGCTTTGCCCGTCAACACGGGTAGCAGGCTCTTGCCCACCATTGGCTCCACGTCCTGATCCTTGTAGCGATTGCCCGGTGCCTGCACACCGGCGAGGTCCAGCAGGGTCGGAGCAATGTCGGTCACATGGGTCAGCGCAGTCTGGATTTGTTGCGGTTTGGAGCCCTTGACGCCTGCGATCAGCATCGGCACGCGGATGCCACCCTCCCCTGCATAGAACTTGTAAGTAGACAGCGGTGAGGCCTGCGCACTGGCCCAACTCGGGCCTGGAACCGCATAGGCGCCGGGGCCACCCATACGGTCAATGTCCAGGCTGTACTGCGTCCAGATCCAGCCGCGCGCCTGGCTGTAGTCCGCGCCCTCGGGGCCGTTATCCGACATGAATACAAACACCGTGTTGTCGTACTCGCCGGTTTCCTTCAAATGCGCAATCAGGCGGCCTACCTCGAAGTCCATCGCGTCGGCCATTCCCGCATAGACCTCCATGCGGCGCTGTTCGTACAGCTTGTCCTTTTCGCTCAGGGCGTTCCAGTCGCCGGTGGTCTTCATCCGCACCGCGGCGGCGCTTGCAGGAACCAGCCCCAGCGCGATGGCCCTTTGGCGCCGCTCTTCGCGCAGCGCATCCCAACCGTCCTTGTAGCGACCCTTGTACTTGTCGATGAAGACCTTGGGCGCTTGCAGCGGCACGTGGTTGGCCTGAAAGCCCACATAGGCAAAGAACGGTTGTTCCTTGCGCGTGTCGGTCTTCAGGTAGTTGATCATGTGATCGACGAAATAGGTCGAGGAGTAGTACTCCTTTGGCATCACTGCCTCTTTGCCGTCTTCAAACCACTCCACCTTGGAGGAATGCGGCAGGTAGCGCTGCTGTGGATCCCAGTTGTCGGAACCGGTGTCGCCCTGGATGATGGAGCGGTCAAAACCGCGTTTGTTGGGCAGGTTGTAGGGCTCGGAGCCCACGTTCCATTTGCCAGTGATGTAGGTGCGGTAGCCGCTGTCCTGCAACAGGCTGGCCACGGTCACGACGTTCTGGTTCAGCGAGCCTTGGTAGCCAGGCTGGCCGCGATGTTCCCTCGGCATCGCTTCGCGCAGATTGCCGACGCCGTTGCGGTGGTTGTCCACGCCGGTGAGCAGCATCGAACGCGAGGGCGCGCAGGAAGCAGCGGCATGGAAGTTGGAAAAGCGCACGCCTCGCTTGGCCAGCTCGTCGATATTCGGTGTGGAGATTTCACCGCCAAACGCACCTACATCGGTAAAGCCCCAGTCATCAGCGACCAGGATCACGATGTTTGGTTTTATGGCAGGTTTTGCGACAGGTTGGGTGGGGGTAGCGGCAAATGCGGTGGTGGCACACAGTGCAAGTGTGGTCAACCAAAGAGCGTGTTTCGTTTTCATGCCCCGCTTTATGCCACAAATTGGCCACGGCGCCCGAATAATGTGCGTAAGCAGCTATGTTTTTTGTAGCACTTTCGCGTGGGCCGTGTCAATGAACCGGGTCACCAGATTCAACTGGTCTGGCACATTCAAGGCCGGCGCATGGCCGCAGCCCGCAATCTCCACCACCTGCAAATTCCCGGTCGCTCCGGGGCCGCGTTGCCGCATCTGGGCAATCGTCTCGCGCAACACCAGATCGGAATCCTCACCGCGCAAGCACAGCACCGGCACGTCAATCGCGTCGTAGTGCTCCCAGATCAGGTAGTCGTCCGGGTGCGCGATGAACTGACGCACCATCGCCGGGTCGTAATGCGGCGTATAGCGGCCATCTGGCAGACGCCGCGTGGAGGTTTCGGTCAGGCGCCTCCACTGCGCGTCACTCAGCCAGCCGTAGGGCTTGTAGACCTGGCGGAAGAAAGCTTCCAACTCCATCACTGTGTCGAACGCGGGTGGGTTGCCGGCATAAGAACGAATGCGCGTCACAGCAGCGGCAGCGATTTCGGGCGCATTGTCATTGAGCGTCAGACTCAAAATGCGCGGCTTCGTCGATGGCGTCAGAAGCCCACCGGCACAGACGGTACCGATCGCGCCGCCCATCGAGGTACCCACCCAATGCGCGCGTTCAATCGCAAGTTGATCCATCAACGATTCAGCCAATCGCGCATAAAACGCAAGGCAATATTCCGCGTCCGGTTGTTTACTCCACTGGCTTAGGCCGCGACCTATCGTGTCCGGGCAGATCACGCGGTAGCGCGGGGCGAGATGGGCCGCAAGCTCGTCCATATCGCGCCCGGTGCGGGCCAGGCCGTGCCATGCGATGACCACGGGTGCATCCGCAGCACCCCACTGTGTGTAGTGGAGTTCGTACCCGGCGCACTGCAAATAGTGAGAGCTGTGTGTCATGGCCTTGGGTCCTCGCAGGTTTAGCCTTGGCGCATGGCGGCGGTGCGCAAGCGCCCCACCACACCGGTCGGGAAGTAATACACCGACAGCACAAACAGCAGCCCCAGCCATAACAGCCAGCGGTCCGGTGACAGCAGCGAGGCCAACAGCGGTATCGAAGAGGCGGCCTCGCTGCCCAGGCGCAACAGATCCTGCAAGTAGCTTTGCGCCACCAGGAACAGCGCCGCGCCGATGATGGCGCCATACATCGTGCCCATGCCACCAATCACCACGATCAACAACACGTCCATCATGATCTCGAACGATAGCGATGTATCTGGCCCGTTGTAGCGCAGCCAGATCGCCAGCATCGCACCGGCCAGCGTGGCGAACAAGGCAGACAGAATGCTGGACGTGGTGCGGTACACCACGACGCGGTAGCCGATCGCCTCGGCGCGGAATTCGTTGTCACGGATAGCCTGCAATACGCGGCCGAACGGTGAGTTGACGATGCGCAGCAACGTCAGGAAAAGCACGACGGTCGTGATGAACAACACGTAGTAGCACAGCAGCCGCCCATCCAGATTCACGCCCAGAAAGGGTTGGTCGCTGAATTCGTAGGCGGGTGTCAGTATCTCGGGCACCTTGAACGTCAGTCCGTCCTCGCCGCCAGTAATGTCACTGAGCTGCGAGGCCAATGTCAGAAACGCCGACGCCACGGCCAACGTGATCATCGCGAAAAAGATCGCACGCACCCGCAGCGAGAACAAGCCGATCACCAAAGCCAATACAAAAGATAGCGCCAGTGACGCCACCAGTGCCACCGCAATGGCTTCCCAGGTCGGGCCCATACGCGTCGTCGCCACTGCAATGCCAAACGCGCCAATGCCATAGAACATCGTGTGCGCAAAACTCACAATACCGGTGTAGCCCAGCAGCAGGTCAAACGAAGCCACGAGCACGATGAAAACCAGAATCTTGGCTGCCACGTTCAGCGCCTTGACGCCGGGAAACAGAAACGGCGTGAACGCCAGCGCGAGCACCAGCAAAACCAGCAGCAGCGCCAGCCAGCGGCTGCGCGGCAAATCGTTGGAGAGAAATCTTTGCAACATGTTCAGCTCCTTATCGGTTGGCGACGGGATAAACACCCTGAGGGCGCCACAGCAAGATGGCGACCATCAATCCGATGTTGGAAAACAGCGCGACCTTGGGAAGCAGGAAGCCGGTGTAGTTGGCCATCAAGCCAACCAGCAAAGCGCCTATCAGCGCACCACCGGTTGAGCCCAGGCCGCCAATGATGATCACGATGAAGATCAGCACATTGATTTGCGCGCCCATTTGCGGCGTCACCGTCTGTTGGTACATGCCCCACATCACGCCACCCAGACCCGCCAGCGCACTACCCACAACAAACACGCCAATGAACAGGCGTTTGATGCGGTAGCCCAGCGACTCGACCATTTCACGGTCTTGCACACCGGCGCGAATCAGCAAGCCCAGCTTGGTACGGCTGAGTACCCAGGCCAGTGCGCCAAACACCACCAGCCCTACAACGACAGCCATCAAGCGGTACTTCTCAATCGCAGCATCCCCGAGCAGGATGGAGCCACGCATACCTTCGGGCAGCGGCAAAGGAATTTGCGCAGGGCCCCAGATGACCTTGATCAGCTCTTCGCCAATGATCATGCCGCCCATGGTGATCAGGATTTGTTTCAGATGCTGCCCGTAGACCGGGCGCACGATGAAACGCTCAAACGCCAAGCCCACAGCCCCAGCCACCAGCATCGCCACCAGCATCGCCGGGAACACCGCCACCAAATTGCGCCACAGCTCACCTGATGCCGTCCAGTCGCCCATCAGCCCCATTACGGTGGTGGCCACGAAAGCGCCCAGCGCAATAAACACGCCATGGCCGAAGTTCAGTACATCCATCAGGCCGAACACCAGCGTCAAGCCAGAGGCGATGATGAAAATAATCATGCCCATCGCGAGGCCCGCAACGGTGAGCGTCAACCAGGTGGATGACGAGCCAATCATCGGCATCACCAGCACGGCGAGCAAGGGCACCAAAGCCAGCGGCTTCCAGTCGAAATCGAGTTTTTTCATAGTGCCAGCCCCAACAGCGAGCGCTGCAGTTCTTCGTTCTCCGCCAGGTCTTTCATCGAACCCGCGTGCACGACACGGCCGTCGTCCATCACGGCAACGTGGTCACCCAGGCGTTTTGCGAAGCTGATGTTCTGTTCCACCAGCAAGATCGTGGTGCCGGTCTTCTTCAGCTCGGCAAACGCATCAATCATGTTGTTGATGATCGCGGGTGCCAAGCCCTTGCTGGGCTCGTCAACGATCAACAGCTTGCGCGGCTCAACGATGGCGCGCGCCACCGCCAGCATCTGCTTTTGACCGCCGGACAGCTTGCCGGCGGGATGGTTCCAGAATTTTTCCACCGCGGGAAACAGCTTGTAGATCCATTGCAGTCGCGCCGCGTCCATCTGCGAAGCGCGGCCAGCTTTGCGGGCGGCCAGCAGCATGTTTTCCTGCACCGTGAGATCAGAAAATATGCCCATGTTTTCCGGCACGTAGGCCACGTCTTGCGAGGCAATCAGCGGAGTAGGCGTATGTGTAATGTCCTGGCCATCCAGCACCACCGTACCTTGCGACGCCTGCCACAGGCCCATGATGGTTCGCAGTGTCGTGGTCTTGCCCGCGCCATTGCGGCCTAGCAGCATCGTCAGTTCACCGCGCGGCACTGCGAGGTCCACGCCATGCAGGATGTGGTACGCCCCGATGTGGGTATGAACACCTGACAGCGTAAGAAGGTTATCGCTCATGCCGCCTCCTCCTCTGCGGGAGCTACGCCGAGGTAAGCCTCTTGCACAACGGGCGATGCAATCACAGTTGCGGGGTCGCCATCAGCGACCAACGTTCCGTTGTGCAGAACGATGATGCGGTCCGAGAGTTCGCGCACCACGTCCATCTTGTGTTCCACCAGCAGAATGGTTTTGGTCTTGTCCTTCTTCAGCGCGCGGATCAAATCCAGAATGACCGGTGCTTCGTCATGGCTCATGCCCGCAGTGGGTTCGTCGAACATGTAGACCTGCGGGTCCAGAGCCATCAACAGCGCCACTTCCAGCTTGCGCTGGTCGCCATGCGGCAGGCTCACGACGGCCTGGCCTTGCTGGTGCGTCATCGCGACCGACTCCAGAATCTCCAATGCCCGCTGGGTCAGTGCCTTGTGATCACTCCAAATGCTCCACAGATTCAGCCCGCGCAGGTGCTTGCCGCTCTTGGTCGCCTGAACCGCCAGCCGAACGTTCTCCAGTACCGTCAAAAACGGAAACAGATTGGTCAGCTGAAACGCCCGCCCCAGCCCGGCCAGCGTGCGCGCCGAAGGCGGCAGACCAGAAAGATCGCGGCCATTGAGCGACACCGTTCCGTGGCTGGCCTTGAGCTGCCCGGAAATCAGGTTGAAGTAGGTCGTCTTGCCAGCCCCATTGGGGCCAACAATGGCCGTGAGCGTGCCCGGCTGGAAAGTACAGCTGACAGCATTCACCGCCACGTGCCCGCCGAAGCGGATCGTGAGTTCTTTGGTTTCAAGCATTTGTATTGGTCCCCAAAAGAGTGGGAACGGTGTAGCGAGCAGTCGTCAGGCAAGGCGCACGGAGCGCAGGGACCGGAACGTACTCAGGTACGTGAGGATCCCGAGCACCGCGCAACGCCGCATGACGATTGCGCAGTAGCCGGGCACACTCTTTTTAGCGTTTGTTGCGGATGGGGACATCCATCTCTTCCGCCTTGATTTCGCGGACGAGTTCAGGAACGCCCCATGCAAAAGCCGGGTCCACCTTGATCTTGAAGTGGTACATGCTTTGCATCGCCTGGTGGTCTTCCTTGCGGAAGGTCATCTTGCCCTTGGGCGTATCAAAGCTCATGCCTTCCATGGTCTTGATCAGCGTGTCAGCCTTGGTGTCACCCTTGGAATTGTTCAGTGCAGTCACGATGGCCATCGCAGCAGAGAAGCCGCCCGCAGTGAAGAAGTCAGGAGGTGACTTGAACTGGCTGTAGTGGCGCGCCACCATGGCTTCGTTGACCGGGTTCTTGGGCATGCCAAAGTAGTAGTAGGCCGCGCCTTCCATACCGGGGAATTGCTTGTAAGCCACCATCGCGGGCAGGATGTTGCCGCCGGTGGCGATTTCAATGCCGTAGCGCTTCAGGTCCATGTCGGCGATCTTGAATGGATTGCCGCCGCCGCCTGCCCAGATGATCCAGATGATCTTGCGACCGGGGATGTCCTTGAGCTTGTCAATGATGTGCTGCGCACCGGCCGTGAAGTCGGTTGTCGCGGTAGGCAGATATTCTTCATGGGCGATCTTGGCTTTCTTGATCGATTCACGGAAAGCCTTTACGCCGTCACGGCCAAACGCATAGTCCTGCGCCAGGGTGGCAATCGTTACGCCGGGTTTGTCCAGCGCCACGGCGTTGGAGATCGCGTCCTGCGAGCTGTTGCGGCCGGTGCGGAAGATGTATTTGTTCCATTTGTCGCCGGTGATGGAGTCGGCCACAGCGGGCTCTACCAACAGGATCTTTTTGTATTCTTCAGCGATAGGCAACATGGCCAGTGCGACGCCAGAGGAGCTTGGGCCGACTGCGAGGTCCACCTTGTCATCACCGTAGGCTGCGGCCAACAGGCTCTTGCCCAAGTCAGGCTTGCCTTGGTCGTCTTTTTCGATCACGACAATCTTCTTGCCAGCGACCATCATGGTGCCGCCCGTCGCATAGTCCAGCCCCATCATCAAACCGGTTTGGGTTTGCTTGCCGTAGGCTTCCAGGGGCCCGGTCTTGCTGTAAACGTGCGCAATCTTGATTTCCTTGGACTGCGCCATCGCCAATCCACCGGCGATGCTGCTGGCCAGGACGGTCAGCGCCAAAGATGTTCGAACGGCCGAAATGGCCCAGCGGGAAAAATGCATACCAGTCTCCTGTTGTTATAAAAACGCGTTGATAAATTGCACATTCCATGCCACGGCGAAGTGGCTTGATTTCATTGAACTTTTTCTACTCTCACTCATCAAGTCGATTAATTTGACTTAATTTTGAACACTATTTTGTCTGAATTACAGACTAACTGTATTTTTTTCAGACAACTTCAACCTATCGTACAGCGTGGCGCGGGAAATACCCAAACGTTTGGCAACCACAGCCTTGTTGCCACCATGGACGCCCATTGCGGCCTGAATGGCACGCAGCTCCAGCGCTGACACTTGCTCCGCCAGAGGGCGCAACAGGTCGGTATCCACCGTCGATGAGAAAGTGGGTAGCGCTTCGACCGCCATCGGCTGCACACCAGATTCGCGCAACACCTCCTCCACCTCTGCAACACCCACCACTTGCCCATCGCTGCGCATTGCCGCCTGTTCCAGCACATTGCGCAATTCACGGATATTGCCGCGCCAGGGTTGCGCCTGCAATAGGGACAAAGCCTGTGGCGTCATCTCGGGCATCGGCATGCCGCTGCGCAAGGCGACCTCTTCGCTCAGCACTTCCAGCAAGGCCGCGATATCACCCTTGCGCTCGCGCAAGGCTGGCACGCGGATGGGCAGCACATTGAGGCGATAAAAAAGGTCTTCGCGGAAACTGCCTTCGCGTACCAGCTTTGTCAGGTCACGCGAAGTGGCAGCAATCACGCGCACATCAATCGGTATCAGCTTGTTGGAGCCCAGAGGTTCGATTTCGCCTTCCTGCAAAGCGCGCAGCAGTTTGGCTTGCGTCGCCAGCGGCATGTCGCCAATTTCGTCGAGGAACAGGGTACCGCCATGCGCCAATTGGAACTTGCCATCCCGCCCTTTTTTGTCGGCTCCCGTGAATGCGCCCGGTGCGAAACCAAAGAACTCGGCCTCCAGCAAGGTATCAGGCACTGCCGCGATATTGACGCCGACAAACGGGCCCTGTGCGCGCTTGGAAGCGGCATGCATCGCATGGGCCAGCAGCTCCTTGCCGGTACCGGTTTCACCCAACAGCAGTACCGGACTGCTGGACAGCGCAGCACGGCGCGCCTGGCGCTTAACCTCTACGGCGGCAGGGCTGAGTCCGATGAAACTGGCAAAGGTATGTTTGGACTGGCGCTGGCCCGGCGACTGCTTGCGCTGTGTTGCCAATTCCCGGCGCGCATCGTCCAGATCCCGTTGCAGCAGAGCGAACTTTTCGATCAACGGTTGCAACGTGGTTTCGGGATGGTCAAACAGCACGATGCCCAAAGCGCCGATCACGCTGCCCGCTGCATCGCGCAAAGGAATGCGGCTGACTACAAAGGTACCTGCCCGGTTCGTCAGCAGATCGATCAGGATGGGGCGCCCGGTTTCCAGCACCTGGTGCATCTGCGTGTTCTGCACAACCTTGGACACCGGATGGCCCACAAAGTCTTCTTCCCGCTCAAAGCCGAGGGCTGGCAGAAAGCGTTTGTACTGCTCGTTGATCCATACCACGCGTGCGCTGCGGTCCACCAACATCATGCCTTCGCTGGCAGTGGCAAACAGGTCAAACATGGAGCGCGCCGCCAGCTCCAGAATGCTCTGGGCGTCGCGCGGCAGGGAGTCTGGAGTGTCCATGCGGCTATGTTAACCGTGGAGTCCCCGCCGAAAATCGCTATCAAAAAAGGAGCTGCTTACGCACATTCTGCGACGCTTGCAGCCACTTTTTATACAAATTTAGCTAGGTGGCCTGCTTTTTCTGCGCCCGGTACCGCGCCAAGCGGGGAAGCACCAATACCGCGACCACGACCAGCAGCAACGCCAACGACATGGGGCGCTGCAGGAAGATCATTGCACTGCCCTCGCCAATCGACATCGCATTGCGCAACTGCGCCTCTGCCAAAGGCCCGAGGATCATGCCCACCACCACCGGCGCGGTCGGGAAGCTGAAACGGCGCATCACCAGCCCCAGCACACCAATGCCATACAGCAGGAACAAATCAAACGCGCTCTGGCGCATGCCATAGGCTCCGACCGTTGCAAAGATCAGGATGCCGGCATACAACTGCGCCTTGGGCACCTTCAACAGCTTGACCCACAGACCGACCAGCGGCAGGTTCAACACCAACAGCATCACGTTGCCGATATACAGCGACGCAATCAGCGCCCAGACCAGCGCCGCGGAACTGGTAAACAGTTGCGGCCCGGGCTGGATGCCGTAATTCTGGAATGCACCCAGCAAAATGGCTGTGGTGTTGGACACCGGGATGCCCAGTGTCAGCAGTGGAATTAACGCCGCAGTCACCGTGGCGTTGTTGGCGGCTTCCGGGCCGGCCACGCCTTCGATGGCGCCCTTGCTTCCGAACTCCGCCAGGTTCTCCCCTTTTGCCAATTTCCGCTCGGTGGCGTAGCTCAGGAAGGTGGGTATCTCGGTCCCACCTGCGGGGATGCAGCCAAACGGCGTGCCGATCAGCGTGCCGCGCAGCCAGGCTGGAATCGAGCGGCGCCAATCGCTCTTCGTCATGCTGACGCGGCTCATCTTGTTTTCCGACTCCACGACCTTGCCTTCAAACAGCACGGCATGCAGCGCTTCGGAGATCGCAAACAAACCGACCGCCACCAGCACGATTTCGACGCCATCGATCAGCTCCGGCACATTGCCGGTGTAGCGCGCCTGGCCCGTGATCTGGTCCATGCCGATCAGTCCGGCGGCAAGGCCAACAAACAACGCCGTCAACCCACGCAAGGTGCTCTGCCCCAACACTGCGCTGACGGTAGTGAACGCCAACAGCATCAGGCAGAAGTATTCGGGCGGGCCGAGTTTGACCGCGTACTCCGCCACGATGGGCGCAAACAGCGTGACAAACACGGTGGCGATAGTGCCTGCGACAAAAGAGCCAATGGCGGAGGTAGCCAAAGCCGCACCCGCGCGACCGCTCTTGGCCATCTTGTTGCCTTCCATTGCTGTCACCATGCTGGCGGTTTCGCCCGGCGTGTTCAGCAGGATGGAAGTGGTGGAGCCACCGTACATGGCGCCGTAATAAATGCCAGCGAAGAAAATCATCGATGCGGTGGCGTCCACCTTGGCGGTGATCGGCAGCAGCATCGCAACGGCGGTAGCTGGCCCAATGCCGGGCAGGACGCCCACCGCAGTACCCAATGCGCAGCCGACGAAGGCCCACAGCAAATTGACCGGCGTGCCGGCGGTGGCAAAACCCTGAAGCAATTGGTTCCAGATTTCCATTACAACCACCCGCTTGAAGTCAGACCGGGCAGATTGATCGCCAGGAATTTGGTAAACATCCAGTACACCGGCGCAGCGATCAGCAGGCCGACAACACCGTCAACCACCCATGCGCGAATGCCGGTCGATGCCTGCCCCTGTGAACTGCGTAGGCCGCGGGCCGCCAACACAAAGCACAACGCACAACTGAAGACAAAGCCAATGGTTGTGATCAGCGCCGCATTCAGAAGCAGCCCGGCCGACATCCACAGAAATCCCGGCCAGAAGGCGGCCTCGTCGGTCGAAGGCTCCTCCATGTCCTTGAAGCCGCCGCGGCTGGCTTCTACCAGCAAAGTAATGCCGCACAAAAACAAGGCGATAGCAACCACCCAGGGCAAAAAGTTGGGGCCGACGCCGGCGTATCCAGCGTCCGAAGGAATGTCCATCGCACCCCAACCCAGGCCCATGCCCAGCACCACGACACCGGCGCCGACGGCCAGTTGGCGCTTGCGATTCAGGGCCTGCGTCATCACACCATTCCCGACAGGTGCATGACGCCACGCAGGCTGGCAAATTCGTTGTCGACAAAGTCGTCAAACGCCTTGCCTGTCAACAGCGCAGGTGTCCAGCCATTCTTTTCCAGCGAATCGGTCCAGGACTTGGATTTGACGGCCTTCTGAATCAGCTCGGTCAATGCTGCGCGTTGCACAGGGGTAATGTCCGCCGCGCCATACACGCCGCGCCAGTTGCCCAGTACCACGTCGTAGCCCATTTCCTTCAGTGTGGGGATGTTCAGGCCCGGCAGGCGCTTCTCGGAGGTCACGCCGATCGCGCGCATCTTGCCCGCGGTGATGTACTCGGCAAACTCGCTGTAGCCGCTGCCACCAATCGTGACGTTGCCGCCCAGAATGGCTGCAGTCGCTTCGCCGCCGCCACGGAAGGCCACGTAGTTGACCTTCTTCGGGTCCACGCCGACCTTGCTAGCCAGCATCGATGCGCAGATATGTTCGGTAGAGCCGCGTGAGCCACCGCCCCATTTCACGCTGCCAGGGTCTTTCTGCAACTGCGCGACCACGTCCTTCATGGTCTTCAACGGTGAGTCTGCCGGCACCACAAACACGTTGTATTCGCTGGTCAGGCGCGCGATCGGAGTGGCCTTGTCCAGCGACACCTGCGGCTTGCCGGTAATGATGCCGCCCAGCATCACCGCGCCCATCACGATCAGCGCATTGCCGTCGCCCTTGTTGGCGTTGACAAACTGCGCCAAGCCGATGACTCCCGCAGCACCGCCCTTGTTGTCGTACTGCACTGTGTCCGCGGCGTGTGAATCCAGCATCGCTTTGCCCAAAGCACGCCCCGTGGTGTCCCAGCCGCCGCCCGGATTGGCGGGGATCATCATCTTGAGATTGGTGGCGGCGTGGGCCGCAAAGGGCACGCTGCCAGTAGCGGCGAAAGCAGCCAAAGTCTTCAGGAATTCATCACGACGCATGGGGGTCTCCTCGGTTGGCTCAGTTGAAACTGGACCTATGATGCGCTGCCATCCTGTCAAACCGCTGTCCAAATCCCTAGGGAAAACCCGCAATTTCTGTCCATGCAACTGCTGCTGATTGAAGACGATCCCGCGCTGTATACCGCCATGCAACGCAGCTTGGAGCGGGCGCAGATCAAGGTACAGATTTGCGACAACGGCCAGCATGCGCTCGCCCACTGGCAGCAATTGCGACCCGACGTCGTGCTGCTGGATTTGAGCCTGCCGGGCATGGATGGACTGGACATACTGCGACATGCCCGAGACGCCGGGCTGCAAACCCCGGTGCTGATACTGACTGCACGCGGCACCGTCGGCGACCGCATCGTGGGCCTCAATGCCGGTGCGGACGACTATCTCCCCAAGCCTTTTGATCTGGACGAACTGGAAGCCCGGCTGCGCGCTTTGCATAGACGTGCCGTTGCACCCAGCGAGGCCGCAGAGAGTCGGACTGTCGTCGGCGCCCTGAGCTACGACCGCGCACAAGGCGCCATCTACCACCGCCACCAGATTCTGGAACTCACGCCCCGCGAACTGGCTTTGATGGGGGCACTGATGTTGCGCCCTGGCCAGGCAGTGGCCAAGGAGCGCCTGTTCGAAGTGGTATTTCCCGGCGAGGTGGACGTGCAGTACGAGGCGATTGAAGTCGTGGTCTACCGTCTGCGCAAAAAACTGGTGGGTACGGGCGCTGGCCTGGTCACGCTGCGCGGGCTCGGTTACCTGCTCAAGGCCGAGGGCTAAAGATGTTCACCCTGCGCGCCGCTGCTTCTCTGCGCCGCAACCTGCTGCTGGGCATCCTCGTGCCGGTTTTGCTCTTTGTCGTGGTAGACACCTTCAGCCTGTACCGACAGGCGCTAGCTGCCGTCAATGTGGCCTACGACCGCACACTGCTGGCCTCGGCCAAGGCCATCGGAGAGTTGCTGGACGTTGAGGGCGAAGGCCCGCAGGCGCGTTTTCAGGCACATATCCCCTATTCCGCGCTGGAGGCCTTTGAGGGAGACAACCGCAGCCGCATGGTGTACCGCGTATCGGACACGCATGGCCAATGGATAGATGGCGAACGGGACTTGCCAGCCTGGCGTGGCACCTTGCCGGACACAGGGCCCTACGCCGCTCTGGTTGATTTTTACGATGCGGAGTTTCGCGGCGAGAGTGTGCGGGTAGCCATCCTGCTGCAGCCAGTTTCTAGCGCCCAGGGCAAGGGCATGGCCGCGGTGCAAGTCGCGGAAACGCTGCAATTGCGCCGAACGCTGGCACGCCAGATTCTGGTCGATACCTTGCTGCGACAAGCCATTCTGATTACCGTCATCACGGTGGTGGTTTTGGTGGTGGTGCAGCGTGTCACAAGGCCGGTTCGGCGCATGAGTGAGCAATTGAGCCGCCGCAATGAGGATGACCTGACGCCCATCAATGCCCCGGATCTGCCTGCCGAAATCCAGCCACTGGCCGCCGCAACCAACCAGTTCATGCAGCGCCTGCAACACATGCTCGACCACCAGAAGCGTTTTGTCCGCGATGCCGCGCACCAGTTGCGCACGCCGCTGGCCGTACTCAAGGTGCAGGTCCAGTCGGCACAGCGTGGCGACATACCAGCCGACACCGCCCTGCAGGAAATTCACCAGACTGTGGACCGCGCGACCTTGCTGGCCAATCAAATGCTGTCACTGGCCAAGGTAGAACAATTGCGCCAGCAGCAGGATTTCGCACGTCTGGATTGGGCTGAAGCCATTAAGGCCGTCGCGCTGGACCTGGCACCCTTGATTGCAGAAAAAGAACTGGACTTCGAGCTGGACGTACTGCCATGCCATGTCATGGGGCACGACTGGATACTGCGTGAGCTGGTGCGCAATCTGCTACACAACGCCATCCACTACACACCAACCCAAGGCACGCTGACCATCAGCCTGCACCCCGATGGAAAAGAGGCGGTATTCATGGTGCGCGACAGTGGCCCCGGCATTGCGGACGATTTGCGCCACCGGCTGTTTCAGCCCTTCTCCGCAGGCAATTCCCGTTCGGGCAGTGGTCTGGGGCTAACCATCGCGCATGAGATTGTTCTGGCACTCCATGGCACGATCCAACTGGCCAACCGCATGGAAGATGAGCGCAGAATCGGATTGAATGCCAGCGTGCGTTTGCCTATGCTCGGCTGAAACAAACTTTTCTATGGATAAAACACGCATCGACAAGTGGCTCTGGGCCGCACGCTTTTACAAAACTCGCTCACTGGCCGTTGAGGCCGTGCAAAAGGGCTGGGTTCAGGTCGGCGGCGTGGATGTCAAACCGGCCAAGGAAATTCGCGTGGGCGATGTCTTGAAAGTAATGCAGGCCAGAGTCCCACGCACTGTCGTTGTTAGAGGCGTCAGCGAGACCCGCGGATCCGCCCCGGTGGCACAGCAGCTGTATGAAGAGACGGCAGAGAGCGTGGTCAAACGGCAGCAAATCGCCGAACAAAACCGGCTCAGCCCCGAGCCCGCCATGGCCCAGACGCAAGGCCGCCCGACGAAGCGGGATCGGCGGGCATTGGAAAAGGATTGGGGTGACCGCTGGAGCGCCTCCATCGATTGACGTCGCCAACGAAAAAGCCCCGATACACAAGTGCATCAGGGCTTTCGGTTTTTGGCGGAAACGGAGGGATTCGAACCCTCGATGAGGCTCTACACCCCATACTCCCTTAGCAGGGGAGCACCTTCGGCCACTCGGTCACGTTTCCAGTCAGCCGGGATTATCTCACGACTCTGGGCTGTTTTAAGCAGTCACTTGGTCCAGATCAAACGCCTTGTGCAAGGCACGCACGGCCAGTTCCATGTATTTCTCGTCGATCACGACCGAAGTCTTGATCTCGGAGGTGGAAATCATCTGGATGTTGATGCCTTCTTCAGACAACACGCGGAACATGCGGCTGGCAACACCTACGTGGCTGCGCATGCCGATACCGACGATGGAAACCTTGCAGATCTTGGTGTCGCCTGTCACTTCTTGCGCGCCCAGATTGGGCAGCACTTTTTCCTTGATCAGGTCCACAGTACGGGCGTAATCGCCGCGGTTCACGGTAAAGCTGAAGTCGGTCTTGCCTTCTTTGGAGACGTTCTGAATGATCACGTCCACGTCGATATTGGCATCGGCAACCACGCCCAGGATCTGGTACGCAATACCAGGGGTGTCGGGCACGCCCAGCACCGAAATTTTGGCTTCATCGCGGGTGAAAGCGATACCGGAAACAATGGCTTGTTCCATATGTTCATCTTCCTCAAAAGTAATCAGGGTGCCAGAGCTGGCTTCTTCCTGGATGTCGATATCCCACGCCGTAAAGCTGCTGAGCACGCGCAGTGGGACTTTGTATTTGCCAGCAAATTCCACCGAACGGATTTGCAGAACTTTAGAGCCCATCGATGCCATTTCCAGCATCTCTTCAAAGCTCACCGTCTTGAGGCGACGTGCTTCAGGCACAACGCGTGGGTCGGTGGTGTAAACGCCGTCTACGTCGGTGTAGATCAGGCATTCAGCGGCCTTCATCGCCGCTGCTACAGCAACGGCCGAGGTGTCTGAGCCACCACGGCCCAGCGTGGTGATGTTGCCCAGCTCGTCCAGCCCCTGGAAACCGGTGACGATGACCACGCGGCCTGCGTCCAGATCTGCGCGTACTTTGACGTCATCAATCGACTCGATGCGGGCCTTGGTGTAGGCGCTGTTAGTACGGATGGGGACTTGCCAGCCAGCGTAACTGACCGACTCAATGCCTTCCGCTTGCAGCGCAATCGCAAGCAAGGCGCTGGAAACCTGCTCGCCGGTGGCAGCCAGCATGTCCAGTTCACGGCCATACGACTCGTCCAGCTTGGCGGGCGCCAATTCCTTGGCGAGTGCCAGCAGTCGGTTGGTTTCGCCACTCATGGCGGACGGAACGACCACCATCTGGTGACCTGCGCGCGCCCATTTGGCAACGCGTTTGGCGACATTTCGGATGCGTTCTGTCGAACCCATCGAAGTGCCACCGTATTTGTGAACAATCAAAGACATTGATTCCAGCAATCAGTGAGCAAAACTCAGGGATTGTACCAATTCAACACTGTGCCTTCGCGCCGGACAAAACCTGCGCCAACCTTGATATCGATGTGGTGGCCCCGAGTGGTGCAAGCCTCCACCTGGCCTAGCAACTCCTCCAGCTGTGCCGTGGAAGGAACGACCGAGAACCGCTGCTTGAGCCAGTAGCGCAATACGTTGCCTTGCCGGTTGCGCGCCAGGGTTTGCAGTTTTTTGATGAGCACCAGCCCTTTTTCGGAATGTACGACCTGGGCCAAATCCTCTGTGGCCAGCACATCGAGCAGCTCCCGCGCTTGCGCAGCATGCGTGGCACTTCTTGCGAAGGTGTCCAGAAACTGGGGAAAGGTTGTTTGCAGCGCGGGCATCAATCGCGCACGGATGCGGTTGCGCGTGAAGGCCTCATCCACGTTGGTGGGGTCTTCTACATGGCCAACGCCCTGCTCTGCCAGCCAGCTCCGGATGTCTGCAGCGCTCACCTGCAACAACGGTCGATAGAAATCGATGCCATCGCGCTGCCAGTGCGCAGGCATCGCGCTCAGACCCGCCACACCCGCACCGCGGCTCAAGGCCAGAAGCAGCGTCTCGACCTGATCATCAGCATGCTGTGCAACCGCTATCGAATGTATAGCTGGCTGCGCACGTTCTATGCGGGCCAGCGCCACAAATGATGCGTAACGCGCCTGTCGGGCGGCATCCTCTGGGCTCTGTCCGCTTTGGTGCTTGGCATTCGCGTGGGCAACGCGCAGCGGCACCTGCAATTGCTCACACAACGCCACACAGTGGGCTTCAAATTGCGCGGCCGCTTGTTGCAGCCCGTGGTTCACGTGCAGCGCAATCACCTGCCCGGGCCACTTGCGGGCGCAAGCCACCAGCAAGGCGGTGGAGTCGGCGCCGCCACTCAAGGCGACGCCCAAAGGCAATACGGGGGAGAAGTTCTGCAGCGCGTCTGGTAGCGACTGCGTCATGCGATTACCGCGCCAGACTTACTTGGCTGCGGCCTTGGTGTCATTGAAGCGGCCATAGCTTTGCAGGCGCTCGTAGCGGCGGTCCAGCAGCTCCTTGACCTTCAGATCACTGATCTGGCGGTAGGCGTCTGACAAGGCGCGCTTGAGAAACGCGGCGGCCTGCTTGGGGTCGCGGTGTGCGCCGCCGACCGGCTCGTTGACGATTTTGTCCACCAGCCCCAGCGCTTTCAAGCGGTGTGCAGTGATGCCCAGTGCATCCGCGGCTTCCTGCGCCTTCTCTGAAGTCTTCCAGAGGATGGATGCACAGCCTTCGGGGCTGATGACCGAGTAAATCGAGTACTGCATCATCACGACCTGATCGGCCACCGAGATCGCCAGCGCGCCACCGGAGCCGCCTTCGCCAATGATGGTGGTGATGATGGGCACTTCCAGTTGCGCCATCTCGAAGATGTTGCGGCCAATGGCCTCGGACTGGCCACGCTCTTCGGCGTCGATGCCGGGATACGCGCCAGGCGTGTCCACAAATGTGAACACCGGCAGATGGAATTTCTCGGCGAGCTTCATCAGACGCAAGGCCTTGCGGTAGCCCTCAGGCTTGCTCATGCCGAAATTGCGCAAGCCGCGTTCTTTGGTGTCACGGCCCTTTTGCTGGCCCAGCACCATGCAGGGCGTGCCGTTGAAACGGGCCAAGCCACCGACGATGCTCAGGTCATCGGCAAAGTGGCGATCGCCATGCAGCTCGACGAAGTTGGTGAAAATATCGGACACATAGTCCAGCGTGTAAGGGCGCTCGGCGTGACGTGCGATCTTGGTGATCTGCCAGGGGCTCAGGTCACTGTAGATGTCTTTGGTGAGCTGCTGGCTCTTTTTGCTGAGCTGGTCGATTTCGGCAGAAATATCGACGGCAGATTCGTTTTGCACATAACGCAACTCTTCGATTTTGGTTTCAAGTTCCGCAATCGGTTGCTCAAAATCCAGAAATGTCTTTTTTGCCAAAGCAAAGCTCCTCTAATCAGTGGGGACAGCGCACATCATTGTGTGAATGCCTGGCCCGCAATTCAATAAGCGACTGGCAGTGGATCCAGCGACCGCCAAATATACCAAGTTGCGACGCTGCAGTACGGCGCCCAGGCGGCAGCCACTTCGCGGGCGTCGCTGCGGCTGACCACGTCGCCTGAAAAATAGTTGTGGCTGATACCGTTGATCAGGCCCACATCGTCCAGCGGCAGCACGTTGGGCCGCATCAGATGGAAGATCAAAAACATCTCGGCGGTCCAGCGGCCAATGCCGCGAATCGCTACCAATTCGGCAATGATTTCGTCATCCGCCATGGTTTCCCATGATTTGACATGCAAGGTACCGCTGTCAAAGTGCAGGGCCAAGTCCACCAGATACTCGATCTTGCGTGCGCTCAGTCCGGCCTCGCGCATGTCATCCACCTTCAGCTTCAGGACATTGCCAGCTGTCATCTTGCGGGGTAATTTCGCGAAGCGGTCCCAAACGGTTTGCGCCGCCTTGGTCGAAATTTGCTGCCCGACGATGCTGCGCGCCAGCGTGACAAACGCATCGCCACGCGTTTGCAGGCAGGCGTCGCCAAACTGCGGAATCAGGCGCTTCATCACCCGGTCTTTTTTGACCAGATGGCGGCAAGCCTCCTCCCAGAAATAGGGAACCGCCTGCACCGGCTCGACCACCTTGGCAACTGCGTTCACTGCGCGACTTCCCAGGTCGTGCCTGTGGGGCTGTCTTTCAGCACAATACCCTGCACCAGCAAATCCTTGCGAATCTGGTCAGCCAGCGCGAAATTCTTTGCTGCTTTTGCGTCGCTGCGCTGGGTAATCAGTGCGGCGATGGCCGCATCGTCCAGCTTGGCGCCGGCCTGCAAGAACTCTTTCGGGTTGCCTTGCAACAAACCCAGGCATCCGCCGAGCGCTTTCAACAATGCGGACAGTTCAGCCGAGTTATTGCGGTTGACCTCATTGGCCAGCTCAAACAAAACAGCTACCGCTTCCGGCGTTCCAAAGTCTTCATCCATTGCTGCCTTGAAGCGCTGCGCATGGGCTTGTGTCCAGTCAATGCCGTTGGGCATCGCCGCGGGCGGCACCAGATCGAGTGCGGTGTAGAGGCGCTTCAGCGAACTGCGCGCATCATCCAGGTGGGCATCGCTGTAACCCAGCGCCGTACGGTAATGGCCACGCACCAGGAAGAAGCGCACGGTTTGCGCGTCATACTTGGACAGTACTTCACGGATCGTGAAGAAGTTGCCCAGGCTCTTCGACATCTTCTCGTTGTCCAGCTGGACCAGGCCGTTGTGCATCCAGACCTGCGCCATAGGCTGGCCGGTCACGCCTTCGGTTTGCGCTATTTCGTTTTCGTGGTGCGGGAACTGCAGGTCCATGCCGCCACCGTGGATATCGAAGCTGTCGCCCAGCGTTTGTGTGCACATGGCCGAGCACTCGATGTGCCAGCCAGGGCGGCCTTGGCCGTAGTCGTGACCATTGGTGGCGCCGCTCCATTTAGCGTCGGTCGGCTCGGTCGGTTTAGCGGCTTTCCAAAGCACGAAGTCCATCGCATCCTGCTTGCCGTCGTCGACAGCGATGCGCTCGCCAGCGCGCAAATCGTCCAGCGCTTTGCCGGATAACTTGCCATAGCCGGGAAACTTGCGCACCGAATAATTGACGTCGCCATTGCTGGCCTGGTAGGCCAGGCCCTTGGCCTCGAGCTGGGCGATCAGGCTCAGCATCTGCGGCACATATTCCGTTGCGCGCGGCTCAATCGTCGGCGGCTCAATGCCAAGGCGACCAATGTCCTCGTTCATCACACCAATCATCTCGTCGGTCAGTTGCCGGATCGGGATGTTGCGCTCCAGCGCGCGACGGATGATCTTGTCGTCAATGTCAGTGATGTTGCGGACATAGGTCACGCGGTATCCACTGCTTTTGAGCCAGCGCTGCACGATGTCAAACGCCATCGCCATGCGCGCATGACCGATGTGACACAAGTCGTAAATCGTCATGCCGCAAACGTACATGCGGACATGCCCGGATTCCAGCGGAGTAAAGG
The DNA here is from genome assembly GCF_056403235.1 of Rhodoferax sp. P2_H8_2. NCBI lineage: Bacteria > Pseudomonadati > Pseudomonadota > Betaproteobacteria > Burkholderiales > Comamonadaceae > Rhodoferax > Rhodoferax sp. P2_H8_2. Next base: position 201,966 of record NZ_JBFUFW010000005.1, on the reverse strand, counting down.
GGGCCGAAGCACGCGAAAGCGTGTTGTAAATTCGCAAACTCATGGGTATATCGCGCTACCTGCGCCAAGACTCAAGTCCCAGGCAAAGTCTCCATCCGCTCGTGGATTCGTTAGGGTAAATCTGTTATCGCAGCGGGGTTTGGGAACAAACCCCTCAGCTACAATCCAGCGCAGTATATAGCTCCGCCGAGACGGGCTTGTCCAACGCATAAACACCAAAGGCTCTATGAAGCACGTCCGTTCATCTGCATTGTTCCCCTTGTGTGCGCTGGCCCTTGCTGCCAGCATGGTGTTTTCGGTAGCCCACGCGGACGAATATTCAGACGTCAACCAACTGGTACGTGCCGGCAAACTGGCCGATGCGATGACCAAGGTGGACCAGCATCTGGCCGCCAAGCCACGTGACCCGCAGATGCGATTCCTCAAGGGTGTGATCCAGCGCGATGCAGGCAAGACCACAGACGCCATCGCAACCTTCACCCGTCTGACCGAAGACTACCCCGAGCTGCCCGAGCCCTACAACAATCTGGCCGTGCTGTACGCTGGCCAAAGTCAGTTTGACAAGGCCCGCACGGCGCTGGAAATGGCCATCCGCACGAACCCCAGTTACGCCACAGCCCACGAAAACCTGGGTGACGTATACGCCAAGCTGGCCAGCCAAGCCTATAACAAGGCGCTGCAACTGGATGCCTCCAACCAGGCTGTTGCACCCAAGCTGGCGTTGATACGCGAACTGTTTACGCCCGCTGGCGCGAAGAACCAACGTCCCACTGCTGTGCCCACCCTGCCAGCGGTGACGGCCCCTGCTGCGCCGGTTACCACTGCCAAGGCACCGCCCACGCTGGCGAGCCCGGTGACGACAAGCAAACCCGTCGAGAGCAAACCCGCTGCAGTAGCCGCCGCAACACCAGTCGTTACAGCTCCAGTTGCCACACCTACACCACCGCCCGCGGCAGCCGCAACGGCCTCCGCACCGACGCCTGCAGCCACAAGTACAGCTTCAGGCAATGGCACCAAGGAAGCGGAAGCCGCAGTGCGCGCTTGGGCAACCGCATGGGCCGCCAAGGACGTCAAGGGCTACTTGGCCTCGTATGGCAAAGAATTTGACCCTCCAGGCAACGCAAGCCGCAGTGATTGGGAGGGCGAACGCAAGTCGCGCATTACCAGCAAGGCCAACATCAGCGTCAAACTCGAGGGCCTCAGCGTGGCCGTCAACGGCAACAAGGCAACTGCCAAATTTCGTCAGGACTACAAGGCTGGTGGTTTGGCCGTTTCCAGCCGCAAGACGCTGGACCTGGTCAAAAACGGGGACCGCTGGCAAATTGTCCGGGAATCCACTGGCGGTTGATCGGCGTGTCATACCGATTGTCCGGGTGGAGTGCCTGTTGGCGCAGGCAGGGAGTCGCCTTGCTATGCATGGCCGCAATAGCCTCGCCCCATATCAGCCATGCAGCTACCGGCACCCATAAAAAGAACAAATCCAAGCCTGCCGTTGCCCAAAAGCAGGCCGTAGTTGCCAAAGATGCTGACGGCGTTGCGGAAGCACGCCTGATTGAAATCTACAACCTGATCGGCAAGAGCCAAAACCGCGAGGCACTGGAGAAAGCGACTTCGCTCGTTGAAGACCTGCCCAACTTCCAATTGGCCCAATTGGTATACGGCGACTTGCTGGCGGCACGCACACGCCAGGTCAAGGCATTGGGTGACGTGCCAGAAGCCATGGCCCGCAATGCGGGGGGCACATTGGGTGAACTGCGTGAGGAGTCGGTGCGCCGCATTCGCGCGTTACGTGAGCGGCCTCTGCCGGGTACTGTGCCGTCCCAATTCCTTGCGCTGTCGCAGCGCTCGCGCCACGCCATTGCGGTGGATGCTTCGCGCTCCCGACTCTATCTATTCGAGAATGGTCCCGCAGGCCTGAATCTGGTGGCGGACTATTACATCTCGGTCGGCAAGGCGGGAACCTCCAAAGCCACCGAAGGCGATCAACGCACGCCACTGGGCATCTACTACATCACCAGCAATCTGGACCCCAAATCCCTGAAGGATTTTTATGGCTCCGGCGCATTGCCCATCAACTACCCCAATATCCTGGACACACGCCGCGGCAAGACAGGTGGCGGTATCTGGCTGCACGGCACACCACCCAACCAGTTTTCTCGCCCCCCGCAGGCTACCGACGGCTGCGTGGTGCTGGCCAACCCGGATCTGGAACACATCATCCGCACGGTAGAGGTACGCAGCACGCCGGTCGTGATCGCCACCCAGTTGCAGTGGGTCGCCCCCCACAGCACGCGCACCGAGAGCAAGCCCTTTGAGGATGCGCTCTATGCCTGGCGCAACGCCAAGACCTCGGGCGACCTGAACCAGATACTCGCGTTTTACACTCCCGACTTCAGCAGCAACGGAAAGAGCCTGGACCAATGGAAACCTGTGTTGCAATCCGAGGTATCCAAGGTGCAAGGGCGTACCATTCAGCTCAAGGATGTGTCCTACCTGCGCTGGACCGACGCCAACGACACCATGGTGGTGACCTTTGGTGAAGTGGCCGACGGTGTGAAGACCGGATGGACCAAACGACAGTACTGGATGCGACAAGGCACTCAGTGGAAAATTTTCTTTGAAGGAACGATGTAATGAAAAACCTGAACATGATCGCCCGCCGCGCCCTGCTTACCGCATGCGCCAGCCTGGTATTTCCCTTGTCGGCATTGGCCGACGGCAATCCGACGGTCCAATTCAAGACCAGCATGGGCGACTTTACTGTCGAGCTTTACCCCGAAAAGGCCCCGAAGACGGTTGATAATTTTTTGCAATACGTCAAGTCCAAGCACTACGAAGGCACAATTTTTCACCGCGTGATTGATGGCTTTATGGTGCAAACCGGTGGCTACACCTTCAGCATGGGCGAAAAATCCACCCGACCACCGATTCCGCTGGAGGCCAACAACGGCCTGACTAACGACCGTGGCACGCTGGCGATGGCCCGTACTGGCAACCCGAACTCAGCAACCTCGCAGTTTTTCATCAATGTGAAAGACAACGCCTCCCTGAATGCCAAAGGCGATGCCGATGGCTACGCTGTATTTGGCAAAGTCACCTCCGGCATGGATGTGATCGACAAAATCCGTGTGGTTCCCACTGGCAACAAAGGCGTATTCCAGAACGTGCCTGTCACCCCCATCATCATTACCTCCGCCACATTGGTGAAATAAATCATGAGCAATCCAAAAGTTGAACTGCACATCACCGGTTACGGTGTCATTACCCTCGAACTCGATGCTGACAAGGCCCCCAAGTCGACTGCCAATTTTCTGGCGTATGTGGCCAAGGGTCACTATGACGGCACGATCTTCCACCGCGTGATCCCCGGCTTCATGGTGCAAGGTGGCGGTATGGAGCCTGGCATGAACCAGAAGTCATGTGACGCCCCAATCGAGAACGAAGCCAACAACGGCTTGAAAAACGCCAACTACACCGTTGCCATGGCCCGCACGGGTGACCCGCATTCGGCCACTGCCCAGTTCTTCATTAATGTGTCGGACAACAGCTTCCTGAACCACACTGCGCCTTCGGCGCAAGGCTGGGGCTACGCGGTGTTTGGCAAAGTTGTGTCGGGCACCGATGTGGTCGACAAGATCAAGGCTGTCAAGACTGGCCGCAAGGGCTTTCATGATGACGTCCCGAAAGAAGACGTTGTCATTGAAAAAGCTGTCGCGCTGAGCTAAAGGCACACGCCGGATGGAACTGATCGCTCCATCCGGTTGGCGCCGGATTGATTTCATTTCCGACCTGCACTTGCTGCCGCAGGACACCGCTACCTTCGCGGCTTTCAACACCTATTTGCAATCTGTCGACACGGACGCCCTGTTCATTTTGGGCGATCTGTTTGAAGTGTGGGTGGGTGACGACTGCCTGCGCCAGGCTGTCAGCTTCGAGGCGCAATGCGCGCTGGCCATTGCTGAAGCCGCCGAGCGCTTACCGGTCTACATCATGCACGGGAACCGCGACTTCCTGATGGGAGCAGAACTGATGACCGCGTGTGGCGCAACCCTTCTGGACGACCCGACAGTGCTTTCGTGGGCGCAACAGCGCTGGGTACTGACCCACGGTGATGCGCTGTGCCTGGATGACAAGCCCTACCTGGAGTTTCGCAAACAGGTGCGCAGTGCGCAGTGGCAACACGACTTTCTGGCACAACCGCTGGCACAACGTATTGAGATCGCCCGCGGCCTGCGCAGCCAGAGCGAAGCGCGCAAAGACGCAGTGACGCAATATGCCGATGTGGATACCGACGCTGCGATTGCTTTACTGCAAGACAGCCATTCGCACACCATGATCCACGGCCACACGCACCGCCCGGCAGACCATGCGCTGGACGCGCAGCACAAGCGCTATGTGTTGAGTGATTGGGATGCCAATGCCTACCCTCCTCGCCTGGAGGTAATGCGGTGGACATGGTCTGGTGTGGTGGGCAGCATGGCCACCTGCCAGCGACTGAGCGCTACTAGTGCAGCAACGCCTGCGCGTTGACTTCGTCAATCTGCCAAGGATCGAGGAATTGCTGGGCGTAGCGCAGGTACACGCCCTCTTTGACGAACACGTCGAATAGGTCAGGATCGATATGCCCGTTCTGGCGGAAACGGCTCATGATGCCCATTGCTTCTGACAGTTTCATGCCCTGCTTGTAGGGTCGGTCACGTGCTGTCAGTGCTTCAAAGATATCGGCAATTCCCATCACGCGCGCCTGCACAGACATCTGCTCCCGTGTCAGCCCCTTGGGGTAACCCTTGCCATCCATGCGCTCGTGGTGGCCACCCGCATATTCCGGCACATTCTTCAGATGCTTGGGCCACGGCAACTGTTCCAGCATCTTGATCGTCGCCACGATGTGGTAGTTAATCGTGTCACGCTCGGCCATCGTGAGCGTGCCCGCGCGAATGGTGAGATTCTCCACCTCGTCGGCACTCAGAAAATCGGTCTCCACGCCCTGCGTATTGCGCCACATATGGGCAATGCCGATATCACGCACCCGCTGCAAGTCTGCGTCCTTCATGGATTCAGCGCCGCGGTTGGTTGCGCGCAAGAATTCGCGATCTTCATCCAGCGCATCGATGCGCGCGCGGCACTCGGCCAATATCTGCGCTTCGGCCTCGGCATTTTTGCTATCACGCAGCGCCAGTTGCGCGCGCAATGTGGCAATTTCCTGGTCGCGCTTCAGCACTTCGTAGCGGGTGTCTATCAAGTCAATACGGTCAAACAGGGTCTGCAGTTTGCTGGCCTTGTCGACCACATGCACGGGCGTCGTGACTTTGCCGCAATCGTGCAGCAGCCCGGCAATCTTGAGTTCGTATCGGTCACGGTCATCCATCGTAAAGTCGGCCAGAGGACCTTCGCTCGTGGCATTCACCGCCTCGGCGAGCATCATTGTGAGCGCAGGGACCCGCTGGCAATGGCCACCGGTGTAATGCGACTTCTCGTCGATGGCCAGATTGATCAAACTGATGAAGGCTTCGAACAGTGTTTCGAGCTGGGTCATCAGGCTGCGATTGGTAATCGCAATCGCAGCTTGCGATGCGAGCGACTCGGCAAGGCTTTGGTCCGCTGACGAGAACGGCACGACCTCTCCGGTCACAGGACGCTTGGCATTGATCAATTGCAATACGCCAATGACATCGCCTTCGTGGTCCTTCATAGGCACCGACAGGAAGGACTGCGAGCGATAGCCGGTCTTCTCGTCAAAACGGCGGGTTCCCGAGAAGTCGAAATTGGGCTCGGTGTAAGCGTCGGCAATATTGACCGTCTCGTTGTGGATAGCCGAATAGGCCGCCACCAGCGAGTCGTTGGACTTGCCGTCCTCAGTATGCAATGGCAGATTGGGGAAATTGATCGGTTTTCCGGAAGTACCGCCCATCGCGATGTGCAGCGAATCGGTGCGCAAAATCTCAAAACGCAGCGCCTGGCGATCATCGGTCACGCGGTACAGCGTGCCGCCATCCGCATGGGTAATGGTCTTGGCAGCAATCAGAATGCTTTCCAGCAGGCGCGTGATATCGCGCTCTTTGGACAAAGCCGTCCCGATGGCATTGAGTTGTTCCAGCCGCCGTAGCAGGTCGTCAACGGAGTCCACGCGTTCTCCCAATCAAATCGCCACGTTGATGTGGCCAGTCACCCATTGTTTCACATTGGCGCTGGCCGCGGCCTATTCGCAGGCCGATGTCTAACGTTTGAGCAAAACTTTCAACACGTTTTGCAAGCGCCGTGCGGAACCTGCATCAAATGCAGTTGCCATGACAGCCGCAGCATCCTGGCCCCAAGTCTGGGCAGGCGCGGGGTCATTGCGCTTGGTCAGCAACTGCAACTGCAAGCTACGGCGAGCGGAGATATGCTCAGCAGGCGTAGGCACTTCCGCCGCCATCTCCAGGCGCAGTAACGCTTCCGGAGCCTGAGGCGCCTTGGGCGCTGCCTGGCCGGTGGACACCGCTTGCACCCAAGCGCTGCGAATGGTCGGGTTGGTGCGTGCGCCCAACTCCTGCACGCTCGGCACCAGCGCGGCATCCCGCTTTTCCCATGCCGTCATCAAATGGGTCAGGGCTTCGCCGTGGGCCTGCGCTGCCAGCTTGCGCAACGTAGCCTCGGCGTTTTCCAGTGCATCGCGCTGGGCACGGAAGGCCGTGTCACCCAAACGCGGAGCCTCTTGCCATGGCGCTGCACGGTCACGGCCGGCGGCCGGTCCATTGCGATCACCGCCACGGCTATCGGGGCGCGTGCCGCGGTCATCACGGCCTGGGCGCGCGGAGTCCTTGCGGTCGCCCCACTTGCCACCACGCCCGGCAGCAGGGGCCGGCGTGTCCTTCTTTGACCCGGGGCGGTCATCGCCACGCATGGCGACCACGGGCTTGGGCGCTGGCTTGGGTGCTACGACCACCTCAACAGCAGGTGCAGTCGCTGCTTCTTCGTTTTCGTTTGCTACATTTTCAGTAGCTGCTTGCGCACTATCTACGGGCGCTGCAGCCTCATTTGATGCACTAACCGGATCAGCCGCAGCCGTCGCGCTTTGGGCTTCTGTTTCTTTCTGTGCGGCGGCACTAACGTCCGCTTGCGCCTGGCGTTGGCCACGCAACGCGGCATCCAGATCGGCCATTGCCGTACGAATGCGCTGCGCGTCACCCGATGCATTGGCAGCATCCAAAGCCTTGGCAGCATCCAGCACCAAACGATCACGCGCGCCCAATGCCACTTCAGCTTTCTCGCGTTCAGCGGTCTTGCGCTGGAACGCGTCGTCGATAGGCTTGCGGAAGGCATCCCACATTTTTTGTTCCTGGCGACGGTCCAACGGCACCACATGTGCCTGCGCCTGCCAGCGCTGTTGAAGTGCCTTGACCGCATCAATACGCAGTACTGGCGCATCGCCCAACACCTTCGCCTCTTCAATCATGGCTTGGCGTGCCGCTACGCTTTGGGCCTGCATTGCCTCCAGCGGCGCTGCGGCATTGGCAATAGCAGCTTTCCACAAAGGCATCAGCTCTGCAAATGTCTTCTCACCCACATGCCCACCCTCACGCCAACGGTCACCAAACTGGTGAAGGATGCGGTTGAAACCCTTCCAGTCGTCATCCAGCGCAGTGCGGTTGGCCTCGGCCCAGGCGTTCACCTCAGCAATCAACTCCAACCGCTGGGCCTTGTGGGCTGCAGTTTCAGCCTTGACCTTGTCGAGCCAAGCTTCGACCACTTTGTGTGCTTCGTTGCAGGCTTCGTCAAAACGCTTCCACAACGCGTGGTTGGGTACGCCGCCCTGATCGGTCTGCTTCCATTGCTCACGCAAGGAACGCAAAGCCTCCTGCACCTTGCGGCCACCCATGGCTTGTCCTTCGGGGCGCTTCAGCAGGCCTTCTGCCTTGGCAACCAGCTCTTCACGCAACTGGTCCGCACGCCAGCGCTGCCAGCCTTCCAGCTCACCCGCAGCAGCCAAGGCGGCATGGGCTTGGGCTTCGAGCTTGTCGTCAATCAAACGGCCGTTTTCCTTGAGCGCCTGGCGCAGTGCGCCCGCTGCACCGGCCGAAGCTTTGCCATGACCCTGAGAAATCTCGGTTTCCAGCACTGTTAGCACTTCGCGTACCGTGGCAACTGCCTTTGCGCGCACTTCCGGATCGACTTTGGGCTTGGCTGGTTTGGCCACGGCTTCGGGCGCAATACCGCGTACTTGGCGAATCTCGTCAGCCCACACTGGCACTGGTGGCAGTGCGGCGGTGGCATCTTCTGCAGCGGCCACTGTCTGTTTCAAGGCGGCCTGAAAAGCTTCCCACACAACGAGCAGTTGGGCTTTTGAAGCCTCCAGCAGTGGCGCAAATTTCACGTCAACACTGGCCCAGTTGCTGTCATTCACCAGTTGGGCGGCTTGGACTTGCCAGTGACCCACATCTGTTCCCAGGGTTTCCCAGGCAGCCTGGGCGTCGCGCCATGGCTTGGTCGATAGCACTTCAATGCGCTGTGCCAGCAGTACGGCGGCTTCGCGCTGCACTTGCACATGGTGTTGCAGGTCTTCAATGCCGCGAACGCGTTCAGCCAGTTGTGCCTTCAACGTAGTCAGAGGCTCCTTGCTCAGCGGAGCACCGGCTTTTGCAGCGTCACGCTGCCAGGCCAGTGCATCAGCAATGTTGAGCTTACCCAGATCCAGCAGGGCTTGGGCCCGGATGGCCCACTCCAAGGCCAGCGTTTCCTGACCCTTGCTACGCTTGGCTTCGTCCAGGCGCTCGCGCACTAGCCGGGCGGCGCCCTTGTCCTTAATGCTCAACTCCTTGAACACGTCGGCCATGACCTCATGGCTTGGGTCACTCGCCAGCCAATCCCGTACGCGCGCCGCGCGCTCGCCCGAAGTTGGCGCGGTAAAGGCACCACCAGTCAGCGTGTCGAGATGGGAGATATCGTTATTTTTAGAGGTATGGGGCGACGTCACAGTAGCTTCTAGGTAAATGGGAGTTGGAACTCGAACCTGCTATTTTCACCGCGAATCGCCCGATTGGCATTGCCTGCGGATGATTTCCGCAGAATCATGTGCAACGTACTTTCGACTTTTCCCTTAGAAGCACGCGTGCACTACCTATATATAGATACAAGACGGGTTCTTCAAAGAAGAAAGCCCGGGCTCAGACAGAACGTCTAAGCTCGGGCTTGACGGCTGGCCACAGGCCCATGCCGTCGGTTTTTGCCAGCAAGGAGAAGATCGTCCCTGTCTGGTCATGGAGGCAATAGATTGCCGCCGAAAATTGCCGGGGCCGCTTTATCGCTACACCCAAAGGTGGGACTGGCTACTGCCGACAGATCACCTGAAAACTCAGGCAGTGTCAGTCTAGTCATAGCCCTGCACTCTTTCAAAGTGGGATTTTCAATGATCAATCTGGCCGTGATTGGTAATTTTGTGGATGTAACAAAAGCTTAAAAATGGCGCGCCAATGCTGAAAAGTTAATTTTCAAGAGACTAAAAATAGAATAACAAACCTATTTCTTATTGTTGACTTGATATATTCGAGCCACCTAGAATCCGCCTGTCCCGAATTTTGAGTAGGGACTAACCCGCATCCGCTGCCGAACCCGGCATATTCAAATCGCTGCACATGTCAAAACGACGCCGCAGGATATTGATAGCGTACCAACCCAAACGGAGTGTCTCTGACATACCGCCTAAGAAGGAAGAGCTATGACAGCGACCCAAAAATTTACCCAAGGTCTTCGCGTCTTCGTGACCGATATCGCCCAGGGATTCTTTGAAATTACTCACAACGGTTTTGCCCTGCTGGGCCTGGCCGTAATGTTTGCCGTTATAACCGTGTCCGCACGGCCCGAAATCCGCCAGGCTGGCGAAGTCCGTTTGATGGAATGGTTGCAAGAGCGCCAAACCGCGCTGACTGGCTTGCCGTCGGAGCCTGAAGCTGTGGACCGTGCAACCGCCTCGAATCCGCAAGACTTGCCCAAGCAGCAGGCTGCCGTCGCCTATTGGCTTAGCCGCAAATACAACGTTGCGCCCGAGCCCTTGAGCGCATTGGTAGCCGAAGCCTATGAAACAGGGCCACGCAACAAACTGGATCCAACGCTGGTTTTGGCCGTCATGGCCATTGAATCGGGCTTTAACCCGTTTGCTCAGAGTCCGGTCGGCGCGCAAGGCCTTATGCAAGTGATGACACGCGTTCATACCGACAAGTACCAAGGCTACGGCGGCAAAATGGCAGCCTTTGACCCTGTGTCCAATCTGCGCGTGGGCGTCAAAGTCCTGCAGGAGTGCATCAACCGCGCCGGCTCCATTGAAGGTGGCCTTAAGCTGTACGTTGGCGCCGGGAATATGGAGGACGACGGAGGCTATGCGGCTAAAGTGCTGGCCGAACACCGTAGACTGCTCTTGGTAGCTTCCGGGCGTGCAGTTCCGCTAATGAACCCTCAGTCCATTCCGGTCAAAGCACCAGCCATTGAACCTGCCACCCCTGAGACCGTGGCCAGCCTGTTCAACTCGTAATCCGCTGGGTTAAACTCACTCGGTACGCGACTGGCGATAGGCGCCAAAACCTGCGGGTTTTGGCCGCTGACGTGGGATAACCACTAGGAAGCGTACCGCAGGCGAGGCTTCTCGCATTGTGTTCAGCCGTTCGCCTGGGCAGCCCCCGTGCCAGTGATTCCTCGTCACTGTCGCACAGGCCCTATGTCTTTAAGGACTGCCATGTACGACCGCAACATCCTCGTTGAACAGACCGACCCCGAGCTGTGGGCCGCCATCCTGGCCGAGAACGCTCGCCAGGAACACCATATTGAGCTGATCGCCAGCGAAAACTACGCCTCGCCCGCCGTCATGGCCGCGCAAGGTACACAGCTCACCAACAAATACGCCGAAGGCTACCCAGGCAAGCGCTATTACGGCGGCTGCGAGCACGTAGACGTGGCGGAGCAACTGGCGATTGATCGCGTCAAGCAGATTTTCGGCGCCGAAGCAGCCAACGTGCAGCCGCATTGCGGCGCGTCCGCCAACGAGGCGGTGCTGCTGGCCTTCGTCAAGCCCGGCGAAACCATTATGGGCATGAGCCTGGCCGAAGGCGGCCACCTGACCCACGGCATGCCGCTGAACATGAGCGGCAAATGGTTCAACGTCGTGAGCTACGGCCTGGACGCCAAGGAAGCCATCGACTACGACGCAATGGAGCGCAAAGCCCACGAAGCCAAGCCAAAACTGATCATCGCCGGCGCAAGCGCCTATTCACTGGCGATCGACTTCGCTCGTTTTGCCAAGGTCGCCAAGGATGTCGGCGCGATCTTCATGGTCGACATGGCTCACTATGCGGGCCTGATCGCCGCTGGCGTCTACCCCAACCCGGTGCCTCACGCTGACGTGGTGACCTCCACCACCCACAAAAGCTTGCGCGGCCCACGCGGCGGCATCATCCTGATGAAGTCGCAACACGAAAAGGCGATCAACAGCGCCATCTTCCCCGGTCTGCAAGGCGGCCCGTTGATGCATGTGATCGCGGCAAAGGCTGTCGCATTCAAGGAAGCTCTTGCTCCTGAATTCAAGACGTACCAGCAGCAAGTAGTCCGCAACGCCAAGATCGTCGCCGAGACATTGACCGCTCGCGGTTTGCGCATCGTCAGCGGTGGAACTGAGAGCCATGTCATGCTGGTCGATCTGCGATCCAAAGGCATTACCGGCAAGGAAGCCGAGGCTGTACTGGGCAGCGCCCACATGACCATCAACAAGAATGCCATCCCCAACGACCCGGAAAAGCCCATGGTCACCAGCGGCGTGCGCATTGGCACACCGGCAATGACCACCCGTGGCTTCAAGGATGAAGAGGCAAGAATGACCGCCCATCTGATTGCTGATGTGCTGGACAACCCACGCGACGCAGCCAACATTGAAGCGGTTCGCGCCAAGGTCAACGCCCTGACTTCCCGCTTCCCGGTCTATAAGTAAGTAGCCCCAGATGAAGTGCCCGTTTTGCAGCCATTCGGATACCCAGGTCGTAGAGACCCGAATCAGCGAAGACGGGGACTTCATCCGCAGGCGCCGGCAGTGCGCCTCTTGCCAGAAGCGCTTCACGACCTATGAGCGCCCCGACGTCAACTTCCCCGCCATCGTCAAGAAGGATGGGCGTCGCATAGAGTTTGAACGGATCAAGCTGCTGGCATCGATGAACCTAGCGCTGCGCAAACGTCCCGTCAGCACCGAGCAGGTTGATGGCGCCATAGAGCGAATTGAGGAGAAACTATTGAACCTGGGCCTGCGCGAGGTCCCCTCTACCCGGATTGGCGAACTGGTGATGCGCGAACTCAAGAAGCTCGACAAAGTGGCCTATGTACGTTTTGCCAGTGTTTATCGCAGTTTTGAGGATATTGATGAGTTTAAGACGTTAGTAGATGAGGTTCGGCGGTAGTCGGACCCTACCGTCAATCGGGCTTGCTGCCCACTTATCGCTTACTTTTTGGCGAGATGGAGTATTCATTGAGAATCACATTCATGAAAAAATCCTTGGGATTTACCTTGGTCGAACTAATGATCGTGCTGTCAATTGCCGCCATATTGGCTGCCTTGGCAGCACCTTCTTTCACCAAGACCATACGGTCAGTGAATATGTCGAGCGCGGTCAATTCCTTTATTGCAGACGCCAGTTTTGCGCGAAGTGAGGGGGTCCGCCGCGGCGGGGATATGGTGATGTGCCGCAGCAACGACCCCGAAGCCGCCAACCCTAGTTGTGCAACGGGCAGCGGTTGGGAATCGGGCTGGATCGTGTTTTACGACCAAGACAGCACCCAGTCAGTAACTTCTGGTGACCTAATACTGCGCAGACAAGCTCTTATTACTGGGGTCAACACCATTGAGGCTTCCAGCACTACAAAACTCGTCTTTACAGCAACCGGTCGGCTTCAAAACTTAAGCGGGGGAGCAATGTCACTCACGTTTGGCAGCCCGCCCAACTACTCCAGTGAGGAGCAACGCATGGTTTGCGTAAGCGTCGGCGGAAGGGTCAAAATCAAAGGGGACGGGTACACGTCATGTCCATAAATACAATCCCTCGCAGGCCCACACAAAGGGGCTCGTCCCTGCTGGAAGTGCTGGTAACGGTGCTGATTCTTTCGTTTGGCATGTTGGCTCTGGGCGGAATGATGTCGTATGCCGTTCAAATGCCCAAGCTATCTGGCTACCGTGCCTCGGCAACCAGCATTGCCGCCGGCCATATCGAACGCATGCGGGCCAATCTAGCTGGCTTTCGTAGCAGCGAGTACGCAAGCGCCAAATACCCGGGGGAGTCGTATACCCTTGACAAACCAAGCTGGGGTGCCCTGGTCAAGACCACTTCTGACGGTGGCGAGTGTATCTATCCCAACTGTACGCCTGAAAAAATCGCCCTGGTCGATATCAATGAAACCCATAGGGCCCTGCGCAGGGAACTGCCTGGCTTCGCTGGGATACGCGTTATTTGCAATGGCGCTTGCGACAGTCTTAGCCGCCCCGAAGGAGACTTGTGGGTTCTCTGGTACGAGCCCACCACTTTCGCCTCCCTTGATGGAAGCAGCTCAGATGCATGCCCGGACCCCAATGTGGCCCCCTCGTTCACGGCCTTTACGAATCCGTTCCCACGCTGCCTACATGTGAGGTTCAAGTTATGAAACCATTGCGTCGGAGCGCACTTGTTGCTGCTCAGGCAGGTTTGAGCCTGATTGAACTGATGGTGTCTATCACCATCGGGCTTGTATTGATGATTGCGGTGACATCCGCCTACCTGGGTTCCTCCGGGGCTACGAATGTTGCAGCTGCGCAGGGGCGCATGAATGAAGATGCCCAGGCTGCCCTGTCCATTTTGAGCCAACAGATTCGGATGGCGGGTGATAACCCAAAGCAACCCAATTACACCGAGCCGACCACGCGCAATCCGGCTTTCGATGCCACCGTAGATCCCTTCGGTATTCGGGGCTGCAATCTAGTGTTTTCCAATGTCACATCGGCGGCCAGCGTTAAGGATCTGACTTGCGCGGGCTCCCCACCGCACTCGATCGCCGTAAGGTATGAGGCAGACATTAACAACACCATTCCCTCCGCAGGGAAGCCTACGGATTGCATGGGCGCTGCACTAACTGCCGTTACGCCTACACCTCAAGTCAAGATTTATGACCTGCCTAGCGGCGCTGCTGCGAAGTTTCAAAAGGCCATTACCCCCACTTTCTATGTGGCAGACAACAGGTTCTATGTCAAAAAGGCGGCTGGTGTGTCAAGTCTCTATTGCAAGGGCAATGGGGGGGCGGAGCAGCCTTTGGTTGAGAACATTGAAGACTTGCAGTTTGTATACGGCACGGCAAAGGCGACTGGCACCATGACCATGGCCGGGTATTTGACTGCTGATGCCGTAGAAAGCAACGCCGACCTTGCTGCGTTGCCCGACAGCGCTGCGCGCTGGGCTCGCGTCATGACAGTCAAGATGTGCGTGCAGGTACGCAGCGACAAGCCTGTGGGCCTTGATGCCAGCACCAACCAATACGCTGCTTGCTTTGCAGCACCGAACGCAGCACCTTCAACTTCCCCTGACGGCTTCTTGCGCCGAACGTTCTATTCCACGGTTGTCCTGCGCAACCGTGTTCCTGCGTCCGACTAATTTACCCCCACTGGTATGAACACAACACCGGGAAAATGTCTGCCATTCACTGTACGGCCTGCGCAAAGGCAGCATGGTGTGGTGTTGATTGTGTCCTTAATCCTGCTTGCCATTATTTCCTTGCTTGCTGCGTTTTCCATTCGCAATGCAAGCTCTTCGGAGGCCGTGTCTGGCAATGTGCGTACCACCCAACTAGCTACGCAGGCCGCTGAAATTGCGCTACGGTACTGCGAGGACGTCGTTGTGCAGACATTCTCACCCTCGCCGATATTCGTTGTTACCCCCCCACCCCTTCCCCTCGCTTACAAGAGCCCAGCGTACTGGTCAGAAAAAGACGGTAGTGGCAACCTGAAAAATTGGGATACCAGCGCCAGCTTGGGCAACTCTTTTCTTACCGTGCCAACGCCGCAATCAACGCCCGCCGTAACCACCGCCACGGCTTTTACGACCGTGCCGTCGTCGGTGGTGAATGGGTTGGTTACCTACAAGCGCCCACCGGAATGCATGATCGAATCCATGCAAGTACAAAACGCGTCAGGCACCCTGGACAACACGTCCACCTATCTAGTGACAGCCCGGGGGTTCGGCCCCGAAGTGGCGCCTGTGGACTCCACACGCACACGCCCTGAAGGCAGCGAAGTTTGGCTGCAATCCACCATTCAAATCCAGTAGGAGAAATCCATGACACCCACGCACTTCGCACGGACCACCGTCGCCATAGCACTTGCTGCGGCCAGCGTCGGCTTGCAGGCTCAGATGGCGCAGGAACCTCTGTTGAACACGGCCACGGGTGTTCCACCCAATATTGTTTTCGTGTTTGACGATTCCGGGTCGATGGATTCGACGGCGCTTTATCAGTACGGCGGAGTCGCAGGTGGGCTTGGCATGACAGGGCCCGGCAATGATGCGGGCAACAACGCGCCATCCAAATTTCACGATCGCTCGCCTGACGTCAACCAGATTTACTACGACCCCCGCGTGAACTACGCACGCCGAATGGCGCCAAATGGAACCCCCCTGGGCGCAGGCCCCACCGCGGCCATTCTCGGTTTCAACGTTTACTTTTACAACCCTGGGCAATCGCCGGTTTATACGGTTAACCGAGTCGACATCGTCAATCCGGGCACTGGATACCCCATCGGTGGCGTTCTGGGCAGTTTTTCGCTAGCGCCCAGTACAGGGCGCACCGCCAGAGCAACGGTTACTACCGGCTCCATCGCCGTCGCCAGTTCGGTGACGGTTGATTCCATGGGCACCAACTACCCCAACTCCGGCGTAGTGGCCACCTTTTCGCCGCCACCGTCAGGAGGAACCACCGCGACGGGCACCGTCACCGTGACGCAGGTAAAGAAGATCTCGAATGCCACGATTGCCGCCACCAGTTTCGGCAGCGGTTATTCCACCGGCACAACGGTCAGTTTTTCTGCGCCTGGCACGCCAGGAGGGATGACCGCCCAAGGTACCCMGATCATAGATACTACGCGCCGGACGGTGCAGTCGGTCACTATCACGAACCCAGGCAGCGGCTTTCCACTGACTGGTAAGACCATCACATTTGGGGCAGCACCAGCTGGTGGCGTGACTGCCACCGGGACGGTGACCACCGGCACTATTTACTCTGCAGGAACGCTGACACTGACGAGCAATGGCACTGGCTACACCAGCGCACCAGCTGTCACCTTTACCGGTACTCTTGCTGCCGGCGGCATACCAGCCGCAGGCACCGCTGCCATTGGCACCCTGAACCGCGTGAATACGGTCGCTGTCTCCAACGTCGGCACGGCGAACTACACCAGCGCTCCGGCCGTCACCTTTACCGGCGCGCTTGCGCCTGGCGGTGTGGCGGCAGCCGCCACTACCACGCTTGGTACGTTTTACAAAGCGGCCAGCGGCGCTTTCGCTGGCGTTGGCGCCGGATGCACCAATGGAACACGCGCCCTCACTTTTTCAGCTCCTACCGCTCCCGGCGGGGTCCAGGCCGCAGGCACTGGCACCTACACACTCGCCAAACTTACCAGTATCACCATTACCAATGCGGGCTCTGGATACACGTCTGCCCCTACTTACACCGGCTCGACCTGTACAACAATTCCAAGCGGAACGGCACCAAGCACTAGCTACAGCGGCGTAGCTTCCATCAATTTGACAAATGCAGGCTCCGGCTATACCGTAGCGCCCACGATTGGGCTTACCGGCGGTGGCGGCACCGGAGCTGCGGTTACCCGCACTACCACCTCCTATACAGGCGTAACCTCTGTCACCCTCAACACTGCGGGGCGCGGCTACACCAGCGCCCCCACGGTGGCCTTGGTTGGCGGAGGGGGGACCGGCGCCGGTGTGAGTCTGACAAGTTCCAACACGGTGGGTATCACGGATATCACGATCACCAACCCAGGCTCCGGGTACACAGGGGTCCCAAGCATTACTCTAGGTGGAACGGCTGGCGGAACAGGCCAAGGATTGACGATAGTACAAGGCACGAGCAATGTCATTACAGGCATCACCGTAACCAATCCCGGCTCTGGATACACCTCCGCCCCCACCATTTCGCTGTCCAACACGGGTGGTGGCACTGGCGCGGCATTTGCCGTGCCCACTCTGGCCAACACCTATGGCGTTACGGCCATCAACATCACAAACAAAGGTTCTGGCTACACTACGGCGCCCACCATCACCCTGAGCGGAACGGGAAGTGGCAGTGGTGCGAGCTTTACTGTCAACACGGGTACCGCCACCGGTATTACCGGCGTCACGATCACGGACGCTGGCGCGGGCTACAAGGTTCTGCCCACCTTCAAAATCACGGCAGCCTCGGGCACAGGTGCGACCTTCTCTGTTGTGACTGACTCCACGCTGGATAACGGTGTCAACACCAACTGGGCGGGCAATGGAACGCCGACCACGATCGCGGATTACTTTGCGCAGAACAACCCGCAAAACGCATCGGACCCTATGAAGGGCTACATCCCGGATGCAGGCAGCGGCCTCGCCGTGGGAGCAGACCCTACGGTGTACTACCCGCACACAGCGAGCGGAAGTATTACCAAGTTCCCGAGGTTCAAGGATCGTGTGGACTGTGTCAGCCAAACAGCCTATTGCACCTGGTCGGAGGAAGTACAGAACTACGCCAATTGGAAGACCTACCACAGCACCCGACTGGATATGGCCAAAACCGGTGTGGGTCTTGCTTTCCAGCCCTTGGCGGCCTCCTTCCGCTTGGGCTATGGCACGATCAATAACATCAGTAGCTCCAGCAATCTGGCGTCCGGTGTCAAGTTGTACGACACGCCTACCAACAGTGCTTTTCTGACTTGGTTGAATGCTCTTGCTACCAATGGCGGAACACCGAATCGCAATGCCATCAATAAAGTGGGGCAGTACTACACGCGGGGAGATAACGGTGGACCGTGGGCAGAAACCCCATCTTCCGGATCCAGCCCGCTGAATACCCTCTACAGCGGAACGGAGGATAAAACCCACGCGAGCTGCAGGCGCAATTACACGATTCTGATGACCGATGGTTACTACAACGAGACGTATACCGACGCGACAGACTACGACTCCACCTTGCAGACCAATGCTGCGGGCGTCACATATACACCTACGGGTCCCTATAGCGATACCGCTTCAGGCGCTGCATTTACAAGCAGCTTCGCCGACATTGGCTTCAAATATTGGTTCCAGAGTTTGCGCCCGAATCTGAGCCAAACAGGCCTGAAAGCGGTTATCAACGATGAGGCCACCTGGCCACATATGAATTTTTATGCAATCGGCTTGGGTATTTCGGGAACGATGGATGCGTTTACGACGGTGCCGGATCCATCGGGAAACGGCCGGATCAATCCGGTACTCAATTCCCTCAGCGGCACGTCTAGTACTCGTCTCCTGGATTGGCCTACGCCTGCCAGCAACAATCCAGTGGCGATTGATGACATGTGGCATGCGACGGTCAACGGACGCGGTCAGTTTCTCAATGCCGGTACGGCCGAGAAGTTGCGCACCGCTATACGCAGCATTGTTTCCGCGATATCCGGGATTGACAGCAGCCAGGCCGGCGTCGCGGTGTCGGCAGTGGAGTTGTCTTCAACTACCCGCAAGTACACGCCCATTTTTGTGCCTGGGGAATGGTCCGGTAACGTCAAGGCATTCAATCTCTCCGGTGGTGGCGACCAGTTGAACGTTGCTTGGGAAGTCGAAGCGGCTACCGGCAAGGACCCTATTTCTGGTGCCAACACCTATACGTCACTGATTCCGTCCTACCTCACCCGCAATATTTATGCGGGCAATGGCGCGACCAGTGGGACACGCGCAGTACCTTTCCAATATTCATCTCTCACCTCTGCCATGGTGACTGATATGGGGGGAGGCTTGCCCGTCACTACCAATCTCGTAGACTACTTGCGAGGAGATGCCAGCAATGAGGCCACCGACGAAAATGCACTGAAAGCATCTGCGGTGTACCGCGTACGCCAGACACGCTTGGGCGATGTGGTCAACTCCACGCCCACCTTCGTGAAGACCAATGTGGATCTGAAGTACGACGATCTCGCCGTGGGAGGCTATCGAACCTTTGTAAACAACAAGATTGCAAATCGGAAGGAAGGCGTCTTGTTTGTGGGAGCCAACGACGGCATGTTGCACGCGTTCCGTGATGGCAATCCCATTGCCGGCGGCAACTCTGTTTCGTCCAGCCCTGGCGGTATTGAGGTTTTCGCCTATATTCCCAACGCGCTCCTGCCAAGCATCAACAAGCTGGCCGACAAAGGCTATGGGCACCAGTACTATGTTGACGGCCCATTGACTGAAACCGACACCTATTTGCCCACAGCCGGCACTTGGGCCAATATGGTTTTAGGTACCACTGGTGCCGGAGCTGGCAAGCCAAGCAAGAGCTCGCCCGCCACAAGTCCAACAAGTGCCGTTTTTGCCATTAACACCACGGCGCTGACCACCGATGTGACCGCACTGAACGCCAGCAGCGTGCAATGGGAAGTCAGCTCCAAAGTGGCTGGTTTTGAAGAGTTGGGGCATGTGCTGAGCGATGTTCAGGCGGGGCCCACCCCGGATGGTTCATGGGTTGCAATTTTTGGCAATGGATATGAGAGCAGGACTTGCAAGGCGCAGTTGTTCATCGTAAATATGGAGACCGGTGCCTTGGTGAGGGTTATCGATACTCTCGCTGGCACATGCGGGGCCAACAAAAACGGCTTGGGTGGTGTGCGACTGGTTCGCAATGACACAGGCATGGTGATCGGCGTATACGCCGGTGATCTGCTGGGTAATGTATGGAAGTTTGACCTGAGCTCAACCAACAAGGCGGATTGGAAAGTCGGATTGGGCGGAGACCCGCTGTACAAAACCGATGCGGGCCAGCCCATTACCGCGCCGCCCACCGTCGTGGACCTCAGCACGACGCCTGCGGTCACACAACCCAAGCCCGGTTATATGGTGGTCGTGGGGACTGGTAAATTTTATGAAGCAGTCGACAAGACCAGCACCAACCAGCAAACCCTGATAGGTATCTGGGATGATCGCCCCTTCGGCGCCGCAGATATCGGCACTGGCGCAGCACGGGTAAGTAAATCTTTGCTGGTAGCCCAGGAGGTCAAAGTCACCACGACCGCGACGGTCGCTGGAAATGTAGTTACCCGCGTGGCGACGACTAAAAATACAGTTGACTATACGGCAGGGAAAAAAGGCTGGATCTTTGATTTCCCCAATTCAGGGCAGCGGCTGGTGTACCCGATGGAGTTGCTGGTCAACCGCTTTGTGGCAGTAGATTCGATTTCACCTAAGGGGATTTCTACTGACCCTTGCGTAGGCGGTGTTGGCGGCGAAGGTTTCTTCTACATTTTTGATGCGCTGTCAGGTGCAGCACCAACAAGCGATGTATTTGCACTGCTCAACTTGGGGACAGACGACGCGAATCCTGATTTCGCAAACGGTATTTCGTCAAAGGCGGACGGTCGCAACGTTTCTGTAAAACTGCCTGATCCTGATAAGGATAAATTTTGTATTCTTTCTACAGATCCGCAATGCACGGAAGTTACGTTCACCTGTGAAGATACCAACACATGTAAAACCACTAACACCAAAAAATTGAAGACCCGTGAGTGGCGGCAGCTGTTCCCCCGATAATTTGGCTAAGCAACACAGGATACGTTTATGCAAAAGCAAATCGCCTCAAAGGGTAGCCGCCAAGTTCGCGGGTTTACGTTGATTGAATTGATGATTACGGTAGCTATCGTCGGAATCCTCGCGGCTGTGGCATTGCCCTCGTACACCAGTTACGTCAAGAGAGCCAAGCGTGCGGATGCAAGAACCCAGTTGCTACAGGCGGCGCAGTGGATGCAGCGCTTTTATTCAGCTAATGATTCGTATGCGACTGACCGTGTCGGCACCCCTGCCGCTCTTCCGGGACCTCTCGCGCAGTCACCAGGGGATGCCAGCGGAGCAGGGATCAACTACCAACTCCAGCTGGGTTCTGGCGCGGACTTGACCCCCACCTACTTCCTTGTCTATGCCACGCCAGTGAACGGCATGTTGGGTGATGAGTGCGGGGTGTACCAGATTGACTCGACAGGCTTGCGAAGTGTGAAAGTCAATGGCGTGCAAGGCACAACGGTCCTTAGAGACAAGTGCTGGAAGTAGGCCAGGCTAACGAAGCGTAGAGTCGCCCAAGGCATGGTCGACACCACAGGCTTGTCGCTGCATATGCCTATGTCTCGCGCCTTGATGCTTGCCAATATTGCTGGCAATGAGTGCGCACCCAACCCCCGAGTCGGTTGTGTACTGACCGATACTGCGGGCCAGATCATCGGGGAAGGACACACGCAAGCTGTCGGCGGACCGCACGCGGAAGTCATGGCGTTACGAGACGCCGCTTCGCGCGGACACTCCACAGCGGAAGCAACTGCCTACGTCACACTGGAGCCCTGCTCCCACCATGGTCGCACGGGCCCATGTTGCGATGCACTCATTGCGGCTGGAATCCAAAAGGTTGTTGCATCGCTGGAAGACCCCCACCCACGCGTATCCGGGCAAGGGTTTGCAAGGCTTCGTGCAGCTGGTGTGGCGGTAGAAGTAGGACCGGGAGCGGCCGAATCGCGCGAGCTCAATCTCGGATTCTTCAGCCGCATGGTCCGCAAAAGACCTTGGGTCCGCATGAAGATTGCGGCATCCATCGATGGCCAGACTGCATTGCACAATGGCATGAGCCAATGGATCACTTCCGAGGCTGCGCGCGCTGACGGCCACGCGTGGCGCGCACGCGCTTGCGCCGTGCTAACGGGCATAGGTACGGTGCGCGCAGACAACCCGCGCCTGGATGTGCGTTTACCCGACACCAAACGCCAACCGCATTTGGTCGTTCTGGACAGCAGACTGGAAACCCCGCCGGATGCTCGCCTTTTTATAGCTGGCCGCGCACTGTTTATATATGCTGCAGCCCGAAATGATAGGGAAAAAGAAGCTTTGGAGGCACGGGGTGCCAAGGTAATTTATTGCTCTAGCACCGACTCAGAAACTGCGCAGCGGGTCGATCTGAAGGCCATGCTGGAAGACCTGGCCACACGCGAAATCAATGAAGTGCATGTCGAAGCGGGCAGCACACTCAACGGGGCCTTGCTTGAGGCTGGGCTGGTAGATGAACTGTTGTTTTACATCGCGCCGAAACTGCTTGGGCCAGGTCGCGGTATGGCCTCCCTGAATCCATTGGAAGACCTTGCAGCCGCCATCCCGCTGATATTTCATTCGGTCACCTCTGTAGGGCAGGATCTGCGCGTTGTGGCACGGGTTCAGGGAAGAGACCTATAAACACCGCGGTTCACACCGACGCCGGCGCTGCTGTGCAAAGCCGTTGGACGGCCTTGTTGCTGGGCCTGATGATGATCCTGGCTCCCGGGTTGGGTGTGCCAAGCCAGGAGTTGCTGCAAGACACGCTGAAGTCCGGCATCGTGGCGTTGATGACTTTAAGCGTCGGGCTGCTTTTCTTATGGATGCAGCGCCAACGACAGTCGCCCGTGATCTGGCATGGTCTGATGTGGCTGCCGCTCGGTCTGGCGGTCTACGCGCTTGGCAGCATGGTCTGGTCACACACTTACCTGGGCGGCGTGGAAGCCGCACGCTGGCTGGTGTTGAGCCTGTTGCTGTGGCTGGGCATGAACACCCAGGCAGAGGACCTGGAAAGCAGAATGCTATGGGGTATCCATTGGGGGGTGACCATCGCCTCCATCTGGACTGCCTGGCAGTTCTGGGGCAACTTTGACGTGTTTCCACAAGGCCCCAACCCGGCATCGACTTTCATCAATCGGAATTTTTTCGCTGAGTACGCGGTCTGCGCCCTGCCCTACTCCTTGCTCTTGTTGCTCCGGGTTCGTGATTTCCGCGAAGCACTGAGTTTGGCTGCGGGCATAGCATTCAACATTGCTGCGTTGATGATGACAGGTACCCGCTCTGCACTGTTCGCGTTGCTGGTGCTGTGCGCCTTGTTGCCTCTGCAAATCTACCGCTGTAGGTCTCAATTGGCAATCACCACATGGGGCCGCAAGAAGAATTCGGTCATCGCCGCAGTATTTGCAGGCTGCCTGCTGGCGTTTGGCTCTATCCCCACCGCCAACCCGAGATTGATCCACGAGTTTGGCGCACAAAGCGCCATCAGCCGAGCAGTCCTCCGTGCGGCCTCTGTAGGTGCAGCCAACGAATACACCACCGGTTCATTTTCAGTTCGCTCCGTCATGTGGGCTGCCACCGCACGCATGGCCATCGATCACCCCGTGACCGGGGTCGGTGCTGGAGCATGGGAGGTGGATGTCCCCCTCTATCAAAATGGCGATACGGTCACCGAGACAGACTATTACGCACACAATGAGTTCCTGCAGCTCCTGTCCGAATATGGGCTAACCGGTGCACTGTTTATCGGTCTGTTGATTGCCTATCTGCTGATATCAGCCTATAGAACATGGACGAATAGCACAGACACTGCGACCGCGTACGCGCCCTTGCGCACCAGCGCTTTGGTCAGCCTCTTAATGCTGTTGATCGTTAGCAATTTCGGATTCCCGTGGCGCATGGCCTGTACGGGAGCATTGTTCGCGCTCAGTCTGTCTCTGTTGGCGGCAACGGACGCTGCGGCGGGCTCACAGCCTCGCTGGCTGATGCATCGGTATTTTTTGCAAGGCATGCATCTCAAACTTGCCTTGGGCATTGGCATCGTGTGTCTGGTCCTCGCTGTGTATATCTCTCAACGGGCTGCGAGCGCAGAAAGGAAGTTGGTTCGAAGCATCCAACTGGCTTTGGCCATCAGTGGATCGCCTGATCCACGCAGCCCCAAGTGGGATTCAACCAAATCACAATTGCTGGAGATGGTCAAGGAGGGTATTGCGCTCAACCCGCATTACCGCAAAATCACACCTGTCGTGGCCGACCAGTTGGCCAGTTGGGGCGACTGGAAAAACGCCCTTTGGATATGGGAATCCGTGCAGGCATCGCGACCCCATGTCATCGCCATTGCATGCAATATTTCCAAAGCGCACATGGAACTGGGCAATTTGGAGGCTGCACGTCTTGAAATCAAAAAAGCACAGCAACTTAATCCAACGTCCAAAGCAGTATTTGCGTTAGACATTGAACTCCTGCTGCATGAGGGACAGGCCCTAGAAGCAAAACAACTTCTGGAGCCCCATTTTCAAAATGACACTGTGGACGAAAATCTGGCCCTGCTGGCACTGAAAATAGGAACAAAAACCCAGGATGGCCCCTTGGTAGTGCGGGCACTGGAATGGCGCATACGTCACAAGGTGGGCAGCGCCGTGGATGCCTGGCTGAGATTAGGGGCCGCGTACGACCAGCGACCCGACATCCGAGACCCGGACAAAGCCCTGGCAGCCTACCGCGCTGCGCTGGAAGCCACCCCCGAGCGCTACAAGGAAATGACCCGCCAGAGGACTCCGGCCCCCTATCGCGCCCTATTGCCCACGCCATAAGGGTTTGAATTGCAGCTTGCCCCAGAAAAAAAGCAGTGAACAATTTTTTGGGGGGTAAAGCGAGTCAAGACGGGACAGCGCCCATTCCCTGCGAAAATACCCCCATGTTTACCGGAATCATCACCGGCGTGGGGCGCATTGCCGCCGTTCACGCTTTGGGCAGCTCTTTATCACATGGCAAGCGCCTGACCATCTCCTGCCCTGTGGGCTATTTGGATGACGTGGGTTTGGGCGACAGCATTGCGCTCAATGGGGCTTGCATGACAGTCACCACGCTGGCTGCATCTGAAAACACCTTCACGATCGATATTTCTGCAGAATCTCTGGCGCGCACTGCTGGTCTCAGTGAGATTGGCAGTATCAACCTAGAGAAGGCGCTACGTGCCAACGACCGTCTGGGTGGGCATCTGGTGTCCGGTCATGTCGATGGCGTGGGAGAAGTAAGCCGGTTTGAACAGGTGGGTGAAAGCTGGGAACTGAATGTCCTGGTGCCCAAGTCGCTGGCGAAATTTCTGGCCTACAAGGGATCGATCACGGTCAACGGCGTCAGTCTGACCGTGAACCGCGTGCAGGACCAACCAGCGGGCTGTGAAATCAGCATCAACCTGATTCCCCACACCGTACAAAACACCGCCCTGCACAGTCTGCAAAAAGGCACTCCCGTTAACCTGGAAATCGATTTGATCGCACGCTATGTGGAGCGCATGATGACTGCGCCAGCCGCTGTCTGAATCAGTCCGATACCGCACCGTTTATCCGAAAGCATTTGAATGTCCGCGCTACAACCCGTATCCATCTCTCCCGTTGAAGACATCGTCGCCGACATGCGCGCTGGCCGTATGGTGATCCTGGTCGACGAAGAAGACCGGGAAAACGAAGGTGACCTGGTTCTTG
Source organism: Rhodoferax sp. P2_H8_2 (assembly GCF_056403235.1). Taxonomy (NCBI): domain Bacteria; kingdom Pseudomonadati; phylum Pseudomonadota; class Betaproteobacteria; order Burkholderiales; family Comamonadaceae; genus Rhodoferax; species Rhodoferax sp. P2_H8_2. The sequence continues at coordinate 176,465 of NZ_JBFUFW010000005.1, read as the reverse complement.
CGGCCGACCATGTGACGGCTGACGCCATCAACTTCATGGCGCGCTATGGCCGTGGCCTGATTTGCCTGACGCTGACACGCGAGCGCTGCGAGCGCTTGCAGTTGCCCCCGATGGCCACCCGCAATGGCACCAAGCACTCCACCGCATTCACCGTATCCATCGAGGCCGCAGAAGGCGTCACCACCGGTATTTCTGCTGCGGACCGCGCCCGTACTGTGCAGGCGGCTGTCGCTTCTGGCGCAGTCGCGTCCGATCTCGTACAGCCCGGTCACATCTTCCCCTTGCAAGCGGTGGACGGTGGCGTGTTGATGCGCGCGGGCCATACGGAAGCTGGTTGTGATCTGGCAGGCATGGCGGGCTGCAGCCCAACCGCAGTCATCTGCGAAATCATGAAGGACGACGGCACGATGGCCCGTCTGCCGGATTTGCAACTCTTTGCCGCGGAACACGGCCTGAAGATTGGCACGATTGCCGACTTGATTGCACACCGTAGTCGCGTGGAGTCGCTGATTGAGCAGGTTGGCGAGCGCATCCTCAAAACCGCTTATGGTGACTTCTCCGCCCGCGCTTTCCGCGATACGACGGGCCATGGCGTGCACTTGGCCTTGGTACGCGGCACCTGGGCAGCCGACGACGCCGTCCCTGCTCGGGTACACGAGCCACTGTCCGTACTGGACGCATTGGAGCCGGGCCGCACCATGCACAGCTGGAGCCTGGATGCAGCGCTCGCCCATATTGCCGAGGCTGACAAGGGCGTCGTGGTATTGCTGAATTGCGGTGAAAGTGGCGAACAGTTGCTGGCCCAGTTTGCCGGCACTGCCGTGCCGGCACAGGCTCCGGAACGCGGTCGCATGGACTTGCGCACCTATGGCATCGGCGCGCAGATTCTGCGCCGGTGCGGCGTGCACAAGATGCAATTGATGGGCAGCCCACGTCGCATGCCCAGCATGACTGGCTATGGACTTGAAATCACGGGCTACATCTGCCAGTGATCGTTGGAAAGAATTAAGGAAAACATATGTTTGGTGCAGACAAAGGCGTCGCGGACGACAATCGATTGAATGGCAAAGGCTTGCACATCGCCATCGTGCAGGCGCGGTTCAACGCCTCGGTCACCGATGCATTGGCGCAGGCTTGCAAGGCAGAGTTGATCGCCTTGGGCGTGGATGAGCGTGACATCGACCACCACACCGTGCCCGGCGCACTGGAAGTACCGGTCGCACTGCAGGCATTGGCTGAGAAAGCCAAATACGACGCACTGGTCGCCTTGGGCTGCATCATCCGCGGCGAAACTTACCACTTTGAGCTGGTGGCCAACGAATCTGGATCTGCCGTAACACGCATCGGGCTGGACTACCAAATCCCAATCGCCAATGCGATACTGACCACTGAAAACATGGAACAGGCCATCGCCCGTCAGGATGAAAAAGGCCGCGATGCGGCCCGCGTCGCTGTTGAAATGGCCAACCTGCTGGAAAGCATCTAATGACCGAAACCAAAACCCCCGCAACCAAACGCCCTCCCCGTCAATCCCGCACCGGGCTGACCAGCACCGGCGCGCGCAAAGCGGGCAGCAAATCCAACCGCAGTCGCGCGCGCGAATTTGCGTTGCAAGGGCTGTACCAGCACCTGGTCGGCCAAAACAATGCTTCCGACATCGACACCTTCACGCGCGACCTCGCGGGCTTCTCCAAAGCCGATGCTGCGCACTTTGATGCGCTGCTGCATGGCTGCATTGAACAGGGCGAAACGCTGGACGGCTTGATCGTTCCGCTGCTGGACCGCCCCATGACGGAAATCTCGCCAGTCGAGCACGGAGTCATGTGGATTGGCGCCTACGAGATGCAGCATTGCCTCGATGTGCCATGGCGCGTGGTGCTCAATGAGTGCGTTGAGCTGGCCAAGGAGTTTGGCGGCACTGACGGCCATAAATACGTCAACGCGGTGCTCAACGGCCTCGCCCCTTCGCTGCGCGCAGCCGAGGTCAAGGCAGACCGCGGCGGCAAGGCTGCTGGCTAAGCGCAAGGCTACATGCAACTCTCCGCACGCGCACGCAACATCGAACCCTTTTACGTCATGGAGGTGGCCAAAGCCGCCTCCCAAATGGCGCGTGACGTCGCCAACAGCGAAACGCCCATGGTGTTTCTCAATATCGGTGAACCCGATTTCACTGCCCCCCCGCTGGTGCAAGCGGCAGCGCAGCGCGCCATCACCAGCGGCCTGACGCAGTACACCCAAGCCAATGGCATTGCCCCGCTGCGCGAACGCATCAGCGCCTGGTATGCCAGCCGTTTTGGTGTGCAGGTGGACCCGACACGTATTGTCGTAACTGCCGGTGCTTCTGCGGCTTTGCAACTGGCCTGTCTGGCCTTGCTGGAAGCTGGCGACGAAGTGCTGATGCCAGACCCCAGCTACCCCTGCAACCGACAGTTCGTATCTGCCGCCGATGCGAAGGCGATATTGATCCCGACCACTGCGGAAGAGCGCTTCCAGTTGAGTGCTGACAAGGTGGCTGCGGCGTGGGGGCCAAATACCCGCGGCGTGCTTTTGGCATCGCCGTCCAACCCGACCGGCACGTCGATTCATCCCGCTGAACTCCAACGCATCCACGACGTCGTGCAAAGCCATGGCGGCGTGACCATCGTGGACGAGATCTATTTGCCACTGAGCTACGACGCGCAGTTTGGCAACACCGCGCTGGCGCTGGATGAATCCATTATCAGCATCAACAGCTTCAGCAAATATTTCAACATGACCGGCTGGCGACTCGGCTGGATGGTCGTTCCCACCGAGCTGGCTCCTGTTATCGAACGTTTGGCACAAAACCTGTTCATCTGCCCCAGCAGCATTGCGCAACACGCGGCACTGGCCTGCTTTGAGCCGGAGAGCCTGGCGCTGTACGAGCAACGCCGCTCCGAATTCAAGGCGCGACGCGATGATTTCATCCCGCGCCTGCAGGCCATGGGATTGCATGTGCCGGTCGTGCCCGATGGTGCTTTCTATGCCTGGGCCGATTGTTCCGATGCCTGCAAAAAGCTGGGTGTCAACGGCAGCTGGGATTTTGCGTTTGAAGTGATGCGCCGCGCCCATGTGGCGGTGACACCGGGACGCGACTTTGGCAGCGCCCAGACCGGCCAGTTCGTACGTTTTTCTACTGCCAGTTCGATGGAACAGCTGCACACTGCAGCCTCTCGCTTGCAGCAACTTTTGACCTGATTTTTGTATTGACCACCACACCATGAGCCAAGACCTTTCCATCCTCCATCTCGTGATGAACGCCAGCGCCGTGGTGCAGGCAGTGATGCTGCTACTGATGGGCGTGTCCATCGCCAGCTGGGCAGCGATCTTCCGCAAACTGTTTTCGCTCAAACGCGTCAAGACGCTCAATGAAACATTTGAGCGCGATTTCTGGTCTGGCACCAGCCTGAACGATCTGTTTTCTGCCGCCTCCAAAAATGCAGCCGACGGTGGGCCGATGGAACGCATCTTCGCCAGCGGCATGCGCGAGTACCAGAAGCTGCGGGAGCGCCGCATCACCGATGCGGGCACGCTGATGGACGGCGCCCGCCGCGCCATGCGCGCCAGCTTCCAGCGCGAGATGGATGTGGTGGAAAGCAACCTGTCCTTCCTCGCCTCTGTTGGCTCCGTGTCACCTTACGTCGGCCTGTTTGGCACGGTGTGGGGCATCATGCACGCCTTCAATGGTTTGGCGTCATTGCAGCAGGTGACTTTGGCTACCGTTGCGCCCGGCATTGCCGAAGCCTTGGTAGCAACCGCCATCGGCCTGTTTGCCGCCATCCCTGCTGTTGTGGCCTACAACCGCTTTGCGCGCGACCTGGACCGCATCTCCATCCAGATGGAAACCTTCATCGAAGAGTTCTCCAACATCCTGCAGCGCAACGTCAGCGCGCAGGCCGCAGCCCCCCATTAAGCCCAGCCCGAAGGAAACTTACCCATGCCTTCTGTAGCAGGCCGCGGCGGCCGGGGACGCCGCACCATCAACGAGATCAACATGGTGCCCTTCATCGACGTGATGCTGGTGCTGCTGATCATCTTCATGGTCACCGCGCCGTTGATCACGCCCAGCGTGATTGACCTGCCCAGCGTGGGCAAGGCAGCGCGGCAACCGGACCAGATCATCCAGATCGTCGTCAGCAAGGAAGATGCACTGGAGCTCAAGGCCAAGGACCAGACGGTTTCGGTCACGCTGAAGGATCTGGCCAGCAGCGTCAAGCGCGTTCAAGTCGATGCGACTGCAGGCAAGACCGCAGTGGTCATAAGCGCGGACCGCAATGTGAAGTACGAAACCGTCGTCAAGGTCATGGACACATTGCAGCGGGCGGGCATAGAGCGTGTAGGCCTGTCCGTGCAACTGGTCAACTGATCGATCTGCCATGAGCAACGCAGCAGCCCTGGAACGTTCCGCGTTTGCGCCCCCGCCAACGTCGGGGATGATCCGCTCGCTGCTGCTCGCCATTGCGGCGCATGGTCTGTTGTTGGCGTTTTTGGCGGCTGGGGTGCAGTGGCACCGGGAAACACCGCCGGTCGTGGCCGAAGCAGAGCTCTGGTCCGCCGTGCCGGAAATGGCCGCACCGCCACCTGCGCCCGAACCCGACCCCACTCCGGTAGCAGAGCCACCGCCACCGCCTGTGGTCGAGCAAACGCCTCCAACGCCCGCTCCCGACATTGCGCTGGAGAAGGAACGTAAGCGCAAGGAGCAACTCGCGCTGAAAGAAAAGGCCGACAAAGAGAAAGCTTTGAAAGACAAGGCCGAGAAAGACAAACAGGAAAAGCTCAAACGCGAGAAGCTGGAGCTGGCCAAGAAAGAGCAAGCCAAGCAGGAACAGTTAGCCAAAGAGAAGAAGCTCCAGGCCGAGCGCAAACCAGACCCCAAGAACGCGGCTGACGCCCGCAAGCTGGAAGAGTTGCGCCAGCAAAATCTCAAACGCATGATGGGCCAGGCAGGCACCGCTGTCGGCAATGGCGACGCCAATGTCACTGGCAGCGCCGCGCAGGCATCCGGACCATCTGCCGGTTACGCAGGCCGCATCCGCGCGCGCATCAAGCCCAACATCATCTTCACCGACACGATTTCGGGCAACCCGATTGCAGAGGTCGAGGTGCGCACTTCACCAGACGGCACCATCATCAGCCGCAAGCTCACCAAGCCTAGTGGCGTGAAGTCATGGGATGACGCGGTGCTGAACGCCATCGACAAAACCGAAGTGTTGCCGCGTGATGTGGATGGCCGGGTGCCGACTTCGTTGGTCATCAGCTTCCGTCCGAGGGACTAGGCGTCTCCGGAGACGCTATGTTTCTAGTAGCTGCTTACGCACATTCCATGCGCCTTGCAGCCACTTTTCATTGGAATTTCAGTCGTAGGCAATAACCGCTTTTCCCTGGTCTGCCTGTGCGCGCCATAGCGCCAAGGCTGCGTCATTGGGGTAGAACTTGGACGCCTCGCCCAATTGCAACTCGGCGGTTGCGCCTGCAATCCCCTCCACTGAGGCATCCGCTTCCTGCCGAATGATCAGCCGCACAGGCAAACCGCGTATCAGCTCGCCCTGCTCGCTCATCTCACGCTTGGCTGGAAACTCGCGCACCATGCGCGCTACGTCGGGGGAATGGCCATTCACCGCCACACGCAGGTACTTGCCGAACTTGCAGCGCGCTTGCTCCAGATCCCAGATCTGGTTGATCGTGAACTGCATGCCGCCGGAGAAGCGGTCTGGCTGCGCCTTTCCCATCGCGATGATGAGTTCGTCGTCTTTCAGCAAATGCTTGTGCGTGTTGATCAGTTCTTCGCTGGCGCGCGCCTCAATCATTCCCGACTTGTCGTCCAGCTTGAACAGCGCTAGCTTGCCACGCTGCCCATTGATCACCCGGAAATCGCCAATGATGCCGGCCAGCAACTGCGGCTCGCGGGTGTCTGCCACCTCTTCAATCGGCCGCTTGGCAAAGCGGCGCACTTCGAGCGCAACTTCATCAAACAGATGGCCCGAGAGGTAGAAGCCAATCGCCGTCTTCTCTTGTGAAAGACGTTCTTTCACACCCCATGGCAACGTATCCACCAGGTCCGGTTCCTGCGTGCTCGACCCGTGGTCGTCATCGCCCATGTCGAACAGGCCATGCTGGTTCGCGTTGGCCTCCGTCGCATTCGCAAAGTCGTAGGCGCGGTCAATGCTTTCCACCAGGGCCGCGCGGTTGAGTTGCAGCGTGTCAAACGCACCTGCCTTGATCAGCGCTTCCACGCAGCGCTTGTTCATGCGGCTGCGGTCAACGCGGCGGCAGAAGTCAAACAGGCTCTTGAATGGGCCTGCTTCTTCCGTCGGCCCCCTGCCCTCACGCGCAGCAACGATGGCCTCAATCGCCTGCTGCCCGGTGCCCTTGATGGCACCCAGCCCGTAGCGAATCTGTTTGTTGGAAATGGGCTCGAACCGGTGGAAGCCACGGTTCACATTGGGCGGCTCAAACTCCAGACCCATCTTCTCCGCGTCTTCAAATAACACCTTCAGCTTGTCGGTGTTGTCCATTTCCACGGTCATATTCGCGCAGAAGAACTCGGCCGTGTAGTGCACCTTGATCCAGGCTGTGTGGTACGCCAACAGCGAGTACGCGGCGGCGTGCGACTTGTTGAAGCCGTAGCCGGCGAACTTCTCCATCAAGTCGAAAACTTCGTCGGCCTTCTGTTCGCTGATGTCGTTCTTCGCAGCGCCCGCGCGGAAGATGCTGCGGTGCTCCGCCATCTCCTCGGCCTTCTTCTTGCCCATCGCGCGGCGCAGCATGTCGGCGCCGCCGAGCGAGTAGCCGCCCAGAATCTGCGCGGTTTGCATTACCTGCTCCTGGTAGACCATGATGCCGTAGGTCTCGGACAGCATCTCGGCCACCAGCGGGTGCGGGTACTCGATCACTTCACGCCCGTGCTTGCGCGCCACGAAGCTGGGGATCAGGTCCATGGGGCCGGGGCGGTACAGCGCGTTCAGCGCAATCAAGTCTTCCAGGCGCGTCGGCTTGGCGTCGCGCAGCATGCCCTGCATGCCGCGGCTTTCAAACTGGAACACGGCTTCAGTCTTGCCCTCGGAGAACAGCCGGTACACCCGAGCGTCGTCCAGCGGCAAGTTCTCATACGCAAATGCTTCCTGACCCGCGTGGCGCTTGGCAATCAACTCGCGTGCAATTTCCAGAATCGTCAGCGTGGCCAAGCCCAAGAAGTCGAACTTCACCAGGCCAATCGCCTCCACGTCATCCTTGTCGTACTGGCTCACCGCAGAGTCGCTACCGGGCTGCTGGTACAGCGGGCAAAAATCCGTCAGCTTGCCCGGCGCGATCAACACGCCGCCTGCGTGCATGCCGACGTTGCGGGTCATGCCTTCGAGCTTGCGCGCCAGCTCCAGCAGCGTCTTGACGTCTTCTTCCTTGGCTTCGCGCTCGGCCAATATGGGCTCGGCCTCCACCGCATAGATGTACTTGTCGCTCTTCTTGCCATCGGTGGGCGGCAATTGCAACGTGACGTTGGTACCCGGCTTGTTCGGGATCAGTTTACTGATGCCGTCGCAAAACGTATAGCTCATGTCCAGCACACGGCCCACATCGCGGATCGCCGCGCGCGCGGCCATCGTGCCGAAGGTGACAATCTGGCTGACTGCCTCTTTGCCGTACTTCAGCTTGACGTAATCGATCACTCGGTCGCGATTGCCCTGGCAAAAGTCGATATCGAAGTCGGGCATCGATACCCGCTCAGGGTTCAGAAAACGCTCGAACAGCAGGTTGTATTGCAACGGGTCCAGATCGGTAATCTTCAATGCATAGGCGACCAGCGAACCAGCGCCGGAGCCACGCCCAGGCCCTACCGGGCAGCCGTTGTTCTTGGCCCAGTTGATGAAGTCCCCCACGATCAGGAAGTAGCCAGGAAAGCCCATCTTCAAGATGGTGCCAATCTCAAACTCCAGCCGATCCAGATAGCGCGGCATTTCTGCCTCGCGCTTGGCCGCATCTGGATACAGATGCAGCATGCGTTCCTTCAGGCCCTCCAGCGACGCGTAACGGAAATACTCTTCCGGCGTCATGCGTTGGCCGTTGACTTCCGGCGTTGGGAAGTCCGGCAACTGCGGTTTACCCAGCACCAATGTCAGATTGCAGCGTTTGGCGATCTCGGCGGTGTTGGCAATTGCCGAGGGAACATCTGCAAACAACGCTTCCATTTGTGCCGCGCTCTTGAAATACTGCTCGCGCGTAAAACGCCGCACCCGCTTGGGGTTGCTGAGGATTTCGCCATCGGCGATACAGACGCGCGCTTCGTGCGCCTCAAAGTCATCCGGTGTGGTGAACTGCACCGGGTGCGTCGCCACCACGGGCAAGCCAATGCGCGCCGCCAGTTGCACCGTGCTGCCCACATGGGCCTCATCGTCGGTGCGCCCTGCGCGTTGCAACTCCAGATAAAAACGGTGCGGGTAAATACCGGCCAGCAACAGGGCAGCGTCATGGGCGCGCGTGTCATCGCCCTGCACCAGCGCCTGGCCCACCGGACCGGCCTGTGCGCCTGACAGCGCGATCAATCCTTCATTGCACTCGCGCAGCCAGTCCCATTTCAATACCGCCTGACCCTTGACGATGTTGCGCGTGTAGGCACGCGCGATAAGCTCGGAGAGATTCAGATAGCCCTGCTTGTTCTGCACCAACAGCACGATGCGGGCCGTTGCAGTCGTATCGGTCCCCAATCCTTCGACCAAAACCTCTGCACCGATCAGCGGTTTGACACCCTTGCCCCGGCATTCCTTGTAGAACTTGATCGCGCCAAACAGGTTGTTGAAATCCGTAATCGCCAAAGCGCCCTGGCCATCTTTGGCCGCCACCTTGACGGTATCGTCAATGCGGTTGGTACCGTCGACGACGGAAAATTCGGTATGCAGGCGCAGGTGGATAAACATGGCTTCATTGTAGGTTTTGGCAACCTGATGATTTGACCCGGAAGCAGCCACTTCTTCATAATGCGGAACAGGAGACACAAAATAAATGCAGATTGAAGCTGCTATCCATCGCGTTTGCTGTTATGCCCAAAAAGCCGCCATTGTTTAAGCCCCATGGTTCGGCCCAGGTTGATCTGTCCGGTGCGATTCTGACCGTCCACATGCGTGGCGACTGGAATGCGGAAATGCGCGCCCAGGCGGGCCTGACCATGATGCAACATGTGCCCACGCTCAACTCCGCTGGCCCTTGGGGCATCCTGAATTACCTGCACGACACACTGGTGTACTGCGAGGACATCTTCACCACCACCCGCGAGGCCTATGCGGCGCGCCCGCCCAGCTCCAGGCTCGCGGCCGTCGCTTTCGTGATCGGACCGCAGGTGGAAGGTGCTTTGCTCATGCGGTCCCGGTTCGAAAATTTGCTGGACGGCGTCATTGCCTCCCATGTTTTCGCCGACCACGCAGAAGCTCTGCAATGGCTGCAGGCACACCTGCGAACCGCAGCAGAAACACCTCCCGCAGTCTGACCCGAGGCAGGAAACTTAAAATCAGGGGGTGAACACCATCCTGAACATCTCCGCTTACAAGTTTGTCACCCTGCCCGACGCCGCTGCGCTGCGGGAAACGCTGCTGGAACGGGCCACCGCACTAAATCTCAAAGGCACCATCCTGCTGGCCGAAGAGGGGATCAATCTGTTTCTAGCCGGCCCTGCCGAGACAGTCCGCGGTTTTATCGCGCAGTTACACACCGACGCGCGCTTTGCCGATATCACGCCCAAGGAAAGCTGGTCGGACAAGCAGCCCTTCAAGAAAATGCTGGTGAAGGTGAAGAACGAAATCATCCGCATGAACCACCCGACGATTCGTCCGGCTGAAGGCCGCGCACCTGCGGTGGCACCGCTGACCGTCAAACGCTGGCTCGACCAAGGCCATGACGACGAGGGCCGCCCGGTGGTGACACTGGACACCCGCAACGACGTGGAAATTGACTGCGGCACGTTTGAAAACGCCATCGATTGGCGCATCACCAAGTTCACCGAGTTCCCGCAGGCGCTACTGAGCCACAAGGCCGAGCTGGAAGGCAAGACCGTGGTCAGCTTCTGCACGGGCGGCATCCGCTGTGAAAAGGCCGCCATTCTCATGCAGGAAGCCGGTATTGAAAACGTCTACCAATTGGAAGGCGGCATCCTCAAATACTTTGAAGAAGCAGGTGGCGCACACTACAACGGCGGCTGCTTTGTGTTTGATGAGCGGGAGGCGGTGGGAGTCGACCTGGAAGCACTCAACCACCGGGTAACGCCGGCTTGATGCTCGCTGAAATGCTATCTATTTGGTAGCTGCTTACGCACATTCCACGGGCGCCGCGGCACTATTTTAAAGGTATTCAACCTACCCAAAGACTGCCCGTGGCGTAAGGCCGGTGATTCAGTTATCGCAGCCGCAAAGGCGTATGGCCAAGCTGTCCAACGGAACTGGCGGCCATACCGTCCAGCTTGAAGACGCTCACCACATCCACCATGCGCGCCGCCTGCTGATTCAGACTGTCGGCCGCCGCCGCCGCTTCTTCGACCAGGGCCGCGTTCTGCTGCGTCACGTTGTCCAGTTGCGCAATGGCCTGGTTGATTTGGGCAATGCCGTTGGTTTGTTCGTGTGCGGAAGAGCTGATCTCGCCAATCAGTCCAGCCACCTTCTTGACCTGGGTCACGATGTCATTCATCGACTCGCCCGCAGCGCCAACCAGGCGACCGCCAGCTTCGATTCTTTCAACGCTGGCGTTGATCAGGCCCTTGATCTCTTTGGCCGCTTCGGCTGAGCGCCCAGCCAAGCTGCGCACTTCGCTGGCCACCACGGCAAACCCACGCCCCTGCTCGCCCGCACGGGCCGCCTCCACCGCCGCGTTCAACGCCAGGATGTTGGTCTGGAAGGCGATGCCGTCGATCACACCAATGATGTCTGAAATCTTGCGCGACGAGGCACTGATCTCGTCCATGGTGGCAACCACCTGCCCGACCACCACTCCACCGTGCTCGGCCGCAGCGCTGGCAGACTCTGCCATCTGGTTAGCCTGTCGCGCTGTGTCTGCGTTGTCTTTGACAGCGGAGCTCAGCTCCTCCATAGAGGCGGCAGTCTCCTCCAGGTTGCTGGCCTGTGTCTCGGTGCGCTGGGACAAATCTGCATTGCCGGCTGCAATCTCGTTGGCACCGGTAGAAATACTGTCGGCACCCAAACGCACCTGACCTACCACCTGGGCCAGCTTGTTGCGCATTTCCAGCAAGCCGCCCAAAAGCCGCCCGGCCTCATCGCGCCCGCTGACTGCGATATTGCTAACCAAATCACCATCTGCCACCCGGGCTGTGGCTTTCAAGGCGGTACTAAGCGGTTGGGTAATGCTCGTCGTGAGATTCCATGCAATCAACACTGCGACCGCCAACACCACCAGGCCGGCCACCGTAATGGCCCCCACGGCTTGCTGATTGCGCGCGTTGGCCTGGGTCGTTGCTTCGTCCGTGTGCTGCCGTTGCAATGCGATGAAAGAGGCGAGCTCGGTAGAGGCCTGGGTCAGCAAGGGATCAATCTTGCCGGTAATGACCGCAGCGGCCTGCTCGGTATTGAACTGGGATGCCAAATCCACCGCTTCTTTGAAAAATGCGTCGGTCTTGGCATCGATGTCTGCCAGCCGCGCAAAGATTTCGCGCTCCCGAGATTCCAGACCGCCGGCCTCGAGCTTGCTCTTAGCCGCGAGGTAAAGGGCGCGTTGCTTCTTGGCCTCTGTTTCGTCTTTCTGGACTTCTTCGACCTTGGTCTGCAAGCCCATATTGCGCACGGACACCGCGCTGCTCAGCAAGGCCTGGCGCATGCTTTCGGCCAAGTCTTGCTGCGCCGCTGCGCGTTGCAGTGTCTCCAGCAGCGCTGTCCGGTTTACGCTATTGCTGATCAGCGCGCCAGCGAGCATAGCCGCCGCCGCCAGCAGGATGATGCCGAAGCCCAAGCCGAGCCGCAGCCCGATGTTCATGTCACGCAGATTCATTCAGATCTCCAAAGCAAAACCCAAGCCAGCGCGGGCTGGCCCATGCGAACCGCGGACGGACCAGCGCTTATTTGTAAACGCCGCAGCCCAAGAAGATGTCTCCCACGCGTTCGACATACACGATCTTGGGTTCCATTTTTTCGGTTACTGGATTGCGGAACTTGAATGGCTCAGACCAGCCCTTGCCCTTGCCCTTGGCAATTTCCACCAAGGGAGGCAGGATCATCTTGCCATCCGGATCTTTCAGGCCGCTCAGGTCTTTACCCACAAGCTTGGGATTGGCGCCGTGTGCCAGGCTCTTACCCGTGAAGTCGTACGCAAAGATATACAGATCGCGGTCTTTGAACGACTTGCCATTGGTGAATTCTTCAAACGCCTTGTCCTGTCCGTTCGCCTTGACGTATGCGATCGCCTTCTTCACCAGCGCCTCAGCCTCAGCCTGGGTGCCCTGGTCTGCGGCCATTGCAGTATTTCCCACAAGGATGCCCATCAGGGCTGCTGCGAAAACCCCTTTGAAAATAGTACGGATTTGCATAGATCATTCTCCTGGATTGGTTTCAGATAGGACGCCGCAGTGCGCGGCACAAATACATTTCAACAGTACGCTTCCGTCCGAGTCATGCTTACCGAGCCCGGCAAACCCAAGAAGCCCCGTCAAATTTATTATGCCCCAGCCAGTGGAAAAAAAGGAACTTCGTAGAGCCCTGGAGTGCGAGGCCCGCTTTGCGCTCACATCCCTTTGAAGCGGTGTTGAAACCGCTGACTGACGGGTAGCTTTTGGATATGGTCCCGCAGCGATACCCACAAAGCACCGTCTTCATCGCGCGTCACTTTAGCGATCCGTTTCACGGATACCACGTAGCTGCGGTGAATCTGCCAGAAGCCCACCTCCTCCAGCGCATCTGCCAAGTCCTTCAATGGCGTACGGATGTGCGACTCCAACGCAGGCGTCACAACCTTGGTGTACTTGGTCTCCGCACAAAAGTACATGACATCGGTCAGATCAATGAAATGGATGGCGCTGCCTACGGTGGTCTGCAGCCATTGCGGCACATCCGTCTTGGGGCCTTGCGCGATGCGTCGCATGACGGGTGCGAGATCGGGCGGTGGAAGTTCAAGTCGTTCACGCAACCGATTCACTGTTCGCGCCAGGCGTGCCGGGTCCGTCGGCTTGAGCACATAGTCCAACGCACCTTCTTCAAAGGCTTCCAGCGCGTGCTCCTGATGCGCAGTAACAAACACGACGTGAATACGCAGGCCAAAGGTAGCCGCAACTTGCAGACCTGTCAGCCCTGGCATACGAATGTCCAGAAAGGCCAAATCAGGCTCCAGCTCGCGCGCCAAACGCAAAGCCTCAAAGCCGTCGCCCGCTTCGCCCACCACTTCTGCATCCGGCCACAGGAGCTTCAATGAATCGATCAGTTCGGCGCGCAGCAGCGGCTCGTCATCGGCAATCAGGATGCGGGGGCGGCGCAAAAATGGATTCCTCAAAGATTGGAGTTCGCAAGCGGCAAGCTTAACGTGGCCTCTATGGCGCCATTCTGCAGCGTCTGCAACGTAAAGCTGGCCTGCTGCCCGTACATCGCGCCCAGACGCTCACGAAGATTGCGCAGACCGACACCGCTGCCAAGCACCTTGTCCTGCAGGCCCGCGCCGTCATCGCACACGCGCAACTGCAAATGGCTCTCTGTGGTGGTGGCACTGATCTCTATCTGTACGTTACCCGGGCTTGGCTCCACGCCATGGCGCACAGCATTTTCCACCAAGGTCATCAACATCAAGGGTGGCATCGGCAATGGGCGCAGTGCGTCTGCGATATCCAGCCGAAACTGCAGGCGCTGACCAAAGCGCATTGCCATGAGCTCCAGGTAGTGCCCGGCAAGCTCGAATTCGCGACCGAGCGTGGACACACTGCTGCGCATGTCGGGCAACGCACTGCGCAAATAAGCAATCAAATGGTCCAGCATCTGGGTCGCGCGTGGCGGGTCTTGGCGGGTCAAGTAGCGTGCATTGGCTAGCACGTTGTATAAAAAGTGCGGCTCCACCTGAGCCTGCAGCGCTTTCAGCTGTGCCGCCATGGCAGCCCGTTTTAGCTCAGCGACCTGCACAGCGCGCACCCGGCCTTGGGCGCTCCACAGAGGCGCCCCCAGATTCAGCAGGCCAAAGGCGATAGCACCACTGAAAAATTGCAGTGCATTGAGGCCGCGCGAGCCGATCTGTGTATTCCAATATTGGTAGGCCACCCAGGCCAGTCCGCAGAACAGCAGCAGCCCAATGAGCAACACCCACCAGATACGTGACCAGCTTTCGTGCTCCGGGTCGAAAAACTGAAACACCTGAAGTAAAAGCGATACAGCAGCACTGGGGAACAGCAGCGTGACAAAAAGTGCCAGCCAGACTTGTGCGTGCAGCGCACAGGCCACGATCACGACTAGCGCCGTCAATGCCGCGCTGAGCAGCGCTTCGCGCAGGCTGCCACCCACCACACTGCGCACGCTGCTGCTCAGGTCCAAATCACTGCCCACCGGCGTGATGGGCAGCAACAGGGCGCGCAGTGAGAGGCGATTGATCACAGACTGGGCTGGTCCATCGGTTTACGGATGGTTCGTGCCGGTACATCCACGGGCACATCGGTGCCGACCATGTCCATGCTCAATTTATCTATCCAAACCTGCCCCTTGCCGTATTGCAGTACGCCGAATGCGATGTTGGTCGCATTGCTGGGAACATCCAGCACCACGCTGCGCAACTGCCAGTCCTGGCTGCCGACGATGGGTTTGTCCTGGCTGTTATAGAAGGCCAGGGTCTGACCGTCTACTCCGTCAACCCGCATCCACAGGCCAGCACCCTTGACGTCTTTGGTTTTGACCTGGGCTTCAAACCGCACCCGGCGACCCAGGTAATTCTTGGCAGTGAACGTCTGCATCAGCGTGCCCCAGCTGGGTTCAGTGCCCGGAATGCTGCGGATGAATTTGCCGCCCTTTCCGCTGATCGTCACATCGCTGTCGAGGCCTATCTCATAGAGGTCTTGCGATTGGCCAGCCAGTCCCCAATCAGCCGGCAGTTTGGTGATGCTTCCAGCCGCCAACGCGAACAAGGACGTTGCGGCCAAGGCAGCAAGGATGACAAGACGTGGTTTCATGGTTTTTCCCCTGTGGCATGACAAAGTCGTCATGCCGCGCAATGTCCGGCATTTCTACTGAACGCGGTACAGCATGCGACGAAGGCATACACCAGAAGGATAAACGCAGCAGACTGCGGATAACCCAATTGGTTCGTGAATCTATTTGCAGCACCGACAGTGTTGCATAGGCTTTGGTAGAGGAAGTAGCGAAACCGCTACAACTTTAATAGCTGCTTACGCACGTTCCATGGGCATCTGCGGCCAATTTCCCACTAATTTCAGGATTCATTTAAGCCTCCCCGCGCACCTGTCTGTAGCTGCCACAAAGCCGCATACCCACCTCTGCGCAGAAGCAGCTCGTCATGCGTGCCACTTTCCAAAATGCGCCCGCCTTCCATCAAGTGAATACAGTCTGCTTGCCGCACGGTCGATAGCCTGTGCGCAATCACAATAGTGGTGCGATCGCGGCTGACGATTTCCAACGAACGCTGAATCGCGGCTTCAGTTTCGTTATCCACGGCGCTGGTGGCTTCGTCCAGAATCAGGACGGGCGGGTTCTTCAGGATCGCGCGGGCCAGAGCGAGTCGCTGGCGCTGGCCGCCGGAAAGCTTTTGCCCGCGTTCGCCGATGCGGGTTGCAAAGCCCAGCGGCAACTTGTCAATGAACTCCATGCACTCTGCCGCGCGTGCGGCGTCTGCAATCTGCGCCTCGGTAGCATCGTTTGCTCCATAGGCGATGTTTTCTGCCACGGTGCCATCGGTCAAAAAAGTGTCTTGTGATACGTAGCCGATCGCGCGGCGCAGGTCCTGCAAGTTCAACTCCACGATGTCTTGTCCGTCGAGCAGAATACGCCCGCTTTGCGCTGTGTAAAAGCGCAACAGCAGCTTCACCAATGTGGATTTACCGGAGCCTGTAGAGCCGACAAACGCCGTCGTCTTGCCCTTGGGAATATCCAGTGTGATGTTGTGCAGCGTGGGCGTGTCGCCATAGGCAAACGCCAGACTTTCCAAGCGCAACGCGCCTTGTACTTTGTCTACCGGGAAATGCTGCCCTTCATAAGGAATGGCAATCGGTGTGTCCAGCAGTTTCATCGCTCGCTCAATGGCGGCCACCGAGCGCTGGTACATGTCCGCCACTTCAGCCAAGCCGGTGAGCGGCCATAGGAGGCGCTGCGTCAGGAATACCAACACGGAATACGCCCCCACCGCCAGTTCACCGTGCAATGTGAGCCAACCACCATATAGCAAGGTCGCGGTAAAGCCACTCAAGATCGCCATTCGAATGACCGGCGTGATGGCGGAACTGAGCCGGATCGCGCGCGCATTGGCCTGACGGTAATTGTTGCTGGCCTCTTCAATGCGGCTGGCCTCAAAGCCCTCCGTCGCAAACGCTTTAATGGTTGCCAGTCCCAACAGGTTGTTGTTGAGCCTTGCCCCCACATCGCCCGCCGCCTCGCGGACCTCGGTGTAGCGCGGTGCCAGCCGGTTCTGGAACCAGAAGGCCCCGAACAAAATGGCTGGGACAGGCAGCAGCGCGATGATCGCAATGCCGGGTTGCAGCGCGAAAAACACCGCGCTGACCATGATGCTGGAGCAAAACACCTGAATGATCTGGTTCGCGCCACCGTTCAGAAAACGCTCCATCTGGTTGATGTCGTCGTTCAAGATGGCCATCAGGTTGCCGGTGCGCTGGTTCTCGAAATAGGCCATCTCCAGGTGCTGCACATGGCGATAGGTGTCGAGCCGCAAATCATGCTGGATGTCTTGCGCCAACTGACGCCATTTCACTTCGTACAGATACTGAAACAGCGACTCGCCGCCCCAGATCACCACATTGAGCGCGCCGAGAAATAGCAGTTGCTGCCACGTGTCAGTGATGCCCACGCCCACCAACACATGCCGCGCCAGAAAGCTCTGGTCACCCTTGACCACCACGTCGACCGCCGCACCGATCAGCACCTCGGGCAGAATGTCAAAGAACTTGTTGAGAACCGAGTACAGCGTAGCGAGGCGGAAATCGCGGCGGTAGCTGGCGGCGTAGGCAAAAAGACGCTGAATCGGGTGCATAGAAAGCGCGCCCGAGGGGCGGATCAGGGTTTATATGATGGCAGCGGCACGAGCGGTTTCTCCGGCACAACAACGGCATCGGGAGACTGTAACGGCGGCTTGGCCGGTGCTTGACCGGGTGGACAGGCACCCAGGTATTTTCCCTTAATAACGGTCTTGAACTCCATGCGAAAGCGCGGTGCTGTAGTCAGTATTGCGCCGGCAAACTTCTCGCCCACGAATTCAAAATGGGCCTTGCTCTGGGTGTCGGTGCCGCCCTGGCTGCATTGCATCTTCCAGTCAATACTGCCGGCATCTTGTTTCGTGATGCTGCCCTGGCAAAACGGGTTTTGTGGCATGACCAGTGCCTTTAAATTCGCCGCATCTAGACACATCTCGCGAAAGATCGGCTCGTTGCTTTGTGGGCCTTTGCCCGGAAGTGTCATTTCTATATCGATGCGCCACTGGCCTTCGCGCAAGTTGACTTTGGGTGCTGCAATTGCCGCAGAAGTTGCCAAAACCCACAGCAGCGCCGCGGCGCGAACAGACGCACCCGCCTGCATGTCAGGACTTCACGGGGCTTTGCATGCGCACTATCGCCTCGGCAGTGATAGGAATGCGGTAACCACCGATACCCCAATCCAGCCCCGGGACAGTGGCCGAGCTCAGTGTCGAAGATATCTTGTCCAACGCGTCCGTCAGGAACGTAAAGTCGGTGGACACTCCCATCACTCCGGTGATGGAGTTCAGCGCGGATTGCACGCTGGCGGCCTTGCCACCGAACTGGTCTTTGAGCTTGCTGCACATGTTGGGTGTCGCGGCAACACTGGGCTTGGTATTGAAAAACTCACTGACAAAGTTCTTGGTTCCGGTAATGCCATTGACCAAGGAATAAATCGTGAAATTGGCCATGGGCACTATCAGCTTTGCGCAGTAAGTCACGCGTATTTTCAGGATGTTCGCATCCTGAATCGTGATGCCAGACTTGTCACCCACCACCGAGACGCAAGGGGTACCGGTGCAGCGGTACATCAGGTTGTCGTTGGGAATGATATTGCCACCAGATCCGTCCGGGTTGGCAATGCCAAAGTCCTGCATCGCCTCCTTGGTCGGGTTCAAAACCTCAACTTTCGCAGTCAGCGGATTGAACACCTCAATCATGGCTATAGCACGCCCACGCAACAGGCCGCCGAGGTCAGGCTCAAACGTAAATAAAGGTGTCATGCCCGAGGCCAGACCATCCTTGATGGCATTGGTCTTGGCATTGGAAACCGCACCCTGGCGCGCCGCAATAAAGGTCGCATAGTTCAGCGTGCTCTTGATCTGGTACAGCAACGCGAACTGCACAGCCCCCAATACAAGCATCATCAGCACCGGCAGGATGATCAGGTACTCGATCATGGCCTGGCCGTGCGGCCTTTGTTTGCCGGGTAAGGACCGTGCCAGCAGGGTGTCAGAAACGCGTCGCATCGGCACCGGCATTGCTCTTGCGCTGCTCGTCCTTCAGGAAGGGCAGTTTTTCCAGATACCCGAGCACCTCCTCGGCCTGTTGCCGCAGCGGGTCGCTGGCTGGCAGCGACTCTTGCGCTTGTACTTGCAGCATCGCCGCCCAAGCCTGGCGCATGCGGATCACCGACAGGTTGTACCAGGCCTTGGCATCTGCGCCATTGATGATCAGCGCGCGGTGGTAGGCGCTCACGGCTTCATCGGGCTTGTTGTTACGGGCATACAGGTTGCCCAAGCGCAGCCAGGTATCGGCATCGTTGGGCATACGTCGCACCAGGCTCTTGTACAGCGCTTCGGCCTTGGCCGTCTCTCCGCTTTCAGCAGCGAGCTGTGCGTCGCGATTCAGGCTCATCAAATCGATTTCACGTTCCGGCGCAGCAGACAACGCAGCAGGCAATTGGATGGAACCACAACCACCCAGCGCCAGCAGCAGCAACGCACAAGGCAAGAGGCGCCGGCTCATGCTTTGGCCCTCCAGATAAGTCGGTCACCGACGCGCCAGGCGCAGCGGTCTAGCTGCCCACTGCGCATCTCCAACGTAGTCCGGGCCCGAAAACTGGAGGCCATACGCCATGGCCGCACATGGCGCACCAGCTTGCGGATCACGCCCTCTTCGTCCAGAAACGCCAGATCCAGAGGGTAGCCCATGCCGATGGTGTGCACGCTGCTACAGGGCTCGATCCAGAAACCCTGATTCCAATCCAATTGGGCACGACCCAACAGGCCGCGCCCGCGTTCCCACACCGATTGCGCTTGCCAGACCTGTTCCAGCCCGACCGCCGACGCCGCTACATTCGAAGTCGTCACCGTACCAACCTTCATAGCAAACCGGAGTTCATGAATTTGCTGACGATAGGGAAGAACAGCACGATGAAGGTCACAGGAAAAATGAACATCATCAGCGGACCAATCAGCTTGACCGGTGCTTCCATCGCCAGTTTTTCGGCGCGCTGGAAGCGCTCCGTGCGACGCTGCTCAGACTGCGCCCGCAAGGCTGCGCCAATGCGCGCACCCATCCGCTCGGCCTGAATGACGGTACCTACAAAACTGGTGATCTCCGACATGTGCAGCCGCGCATCCATCCGGCGCAAGGCCTCACTGCGGGACAGGCCGGAGCGCAGATCGCGGACTACCAAAAAGAACTCATGGCGCAGCGGGCCAGGGGGACCCTTGTCCATCGCCTGGTTAATCGCACCGGTCATGTTCAGGCCGGCCTCAACCGCCATGGTGATGAAGTCCAGGTAGACCGGCAGCGTCTTTTGCACTGCTTTCAGGCGCTTGGCCTGCACGTCGGCAAGCCAGATGCTGGGATAGAAAAATCCGGCAACGATAGCCCCCAACAGTACTTCGAAAGATTCTTTCTTCAGCATGACCTGCATGTAATACGCCAAGCCAAAGCAGGCCAGCACCGACAGCAGACGGATCGCAAAGAACTGCTCCGCGCCGATCAGGTAACCGACGCCCGTCTTTTGCAGTTTTTCATGGGTGCGTTCCAGCGCTTTTCCGGGAATAAAAGCGCAGACATGAAACTCCAGAAAACGCACCAGCGGCCATATCAAACGTAGCAACGGAGGCAGCGGATCCATGTACTCGCGATCTTCGCTGGGCACTTCGGATTTCAGCTGGGTCACGGCATAGACGGCCAGTAACAACGCGCCGCCGACCAATAACGGAATCAGAATAAAGAGGAAGGTTTCCATGATTTCAGTTCCCTCGTTTACACGTCAATCGTGACGATCTTCTGGATGAAAAAGTAACCCAGTATCTCCATCACCGCAATCACTGCCAACACGGCCCAACCCATCGGCGTCTTGAACAGCGGCGCCATCGCCTCTGGTTCCATTTTGTACAACGCACCCATCAGAAACAGCGGCAGGCAGGTCATTACCAAGCCTTGAATTTTGCCTTGTGCGGTCAGCGCGGTGATCTTGCCTTCCATCACATGCTTTTTGCGCAACGTGTCAGCTATCGATTCCAGAATGTCGGCCAGGTTGCCGCCCACCTCGCGCGCAATCCGCATCGCCGAGACCACCATCACAAAGTCCTGAATCGGCAGGCGTGCTTCCATATTGGTCAGCGCGGTATCGAAGTCCACACCCACGCGCATCTCGCGCAGCAGCAACTCAAACTCCTGAGACAGCGGCGCCGGGGTTTCCGACACCATCGACTCGATAGCCATGTTGACACCGGCACCAGCGCGCATGCTGCCGGAAATCATCAGCAACGAGTCGGGCAGTTGCTTCTCGAACTTTTCATAGCGCTTTTTCTTCAGTCGCTTGGTCAACCAGCGCGGCAAAATCAGAAGGCCAATCGCCGATCCCACGACAAACACGGGATTCTCGGTCAGCAGCCACAGAAAAGCCGGCACTACAAACAATGCACCAGCGTTCCAGTAGAACAGCTCCGCCGGGTCGACAAAGATGAACATGTCCTGCAGCGTCGAATCGGCTTCCCGCTGGATAGTGGCTCGCTGGCGTTTCAGCACGCGTGCTATCAGTTCGCCCAGAGTCCACAGTACCAGCAGTGCCGCTATGGTGACGATGCCCGCTACCAGGCCAAAGTTGCTCACAGCGCCTTGTCCTTCTGGAAGATGGACAGGTCGACCGGAATACCGCGCTCGGTCAGGCTCTGGTACAGCTCAGGGATAGCGCCTGTGGCGAAGAACTTGCCGCGGATTCGGCCGTCTGCCCCATAGCCTTCCATCTTGAACAGGAAGATGTCCTGCAGCTGGATCATCTCCCCTTCCATACCAGTCACTTCGGTCACGTGGGTCACGCGGCGACTACCGTCGGGAAAGCGGCTTTGCTGGATGATGATGTGCACCGCAGAAGAAATCTGCTCTCTGATCGCGCGAATCGGCAGGTCCAGACCGGACATTAAGGTCATCACTTCCAAACGCGCAATACAGTCACGTGGTGTGTTCGCGTGCGCCGTGGTCATCGACCCATCGTGGCCCGTGTTCATCGCCTGCAGCATGTCCAGTGCCTCACCACCGCGGCACTCACCCACCACGATGCGGTCAGGGCGCATACGCAAACAATTCTTCACCAGATCGCGAATCGGTATCGCCCCCTTGCCTTCGACATTCGGTGGCCGCGACTCCAGTGACACCACATGGGGCTGGCCCAGTTGCAGTTCGGCCGCGTCTTCGACGGTAATGATGCGGTCGTCTTCCGGGATGTAATTGGACAGCACGTTGAGCAAGGTTGTCTTGCCGGACCCGGTACCGCCAGAGATAACGATGTTGGCCGCATGGTGCACCGCTTGCTGCATGAACGCCATGATCTCCTTGGTAACCGAGCCAAACTTGATCAGGTCCGTATCGTGCAGCTTGTTTTTGGAGAACTTGCGGATGGTGATATTGGCGCCCTTGAGTGCCAAGGGCGGAATCACCGCATTCACGCGCGAGCCGTCTTTTAAACGTGCATCCACCATGGGCGAAGACTCGTCAATGCGCCGACCCAGCGGAGCCACAATACGCTCAATGGCGGAGACCACGCCCTTTTCGCTGGTGAACACCACGGCTGATCGTGTTAGCTTGCCACTGCGCTCGACGTAAATCTGGTCAAAACGGTTTACCATGATTTCAGTCACGGTCGGGTCGGCCAGCAGTTCCTCCAGTGGACCCAGACCGACGGCCTCATCCAGCACTTCCTTGCCGAGACGCACCTTGTCGATCGCGCCCGGAACCCCAGATTCGGCAGCGATGATTTCGTTGACGATGCCCGCAGTCGCCGCGCGCAACTGATCTTCGTTCATGCGGCTGACGTCGATGCGACGCAAGTCCATCGTCGAAATCAGCTTTTCGTAAATCACCGCACGCCAATGTGTCATCACATCGGCCAACTCGGTCGACATCGGAGCTGGCGGTGGTTTGATTGGCGTGGAAGGCGCGGGCGGTGGAGCGGCAGGCGCCGGGGTTGGCGCAGCGATCACGGGCTTCGGTGTTGCTGGAGCTGTTGGCGCCTCCATCGTCGGTAGGCCAGCAATCGCGGCGCGCAAGTCCAGCGAGGTGGTTTGCGAATGCGCGTCAACGACCGCACGCTGCGCCGGTTCCGCGGCCGGCACGGCGGCCAGCTTGGCAGCCAATGAGCTCACGGGCGCCGGCTTTGATACTTGCACTGGTGCGGGGGGCACTTCTGCCGCGGCGCCATTGGAAACTTCGATGCTGTACCCGGCAATGCCGATGATGTCACCGACACCCAATGGCCCAGCCTCCTTGTCGATGGCTTTCTGGTTTAGCTCGGTGGCCGACAGGCCACCATGGTCTACAACGTAGATGCTTTCGCCACGCAGTTCAATGGTGGCCTGGCGCTTGCCGACGGTCCATCCGCGCAACACAACAGAATTGTCCTCGGCACGTCCCAGCGTCGCGGCATGGCTCTTGACCGCGTACTCGCTCTTGGCGCCTTTGCTATCGGAAACGACGATGCGCAACATAGTCATTAGTCCACGATGCCTTTGTTGCCGACTTCGGATTCGAAGCGCTCACGCAGCTCCTTAGCCTTCTCGATCCGCTGGACATTGGTAGTCGAGGTCGGATCGGTAATCATCGGCGTCACAAAGATGACCAGATCGGTGCGTCCATTCTTGAAGTTGTTGGACTTGAACAGCGCCCCGAGGATGGGCACATCGCCCAGGAAAGGGAACTTGTTCGTGTCATTGCTGGACTTCTGGTCCAGAAGGCCCGAAATCACAATGGTCTGGCCGCTACGGACATTCACCTCGGAATCGGTGGAGCGCATCAGGAAACCAGGAATGCCCTGCACTGTGACAGCCGGGTCTACGTCCGAAAGCTCCGTACTGATGGAGGCCGAAATATTGCCCTTGTCGTCGGCCACCGGCTTGACCGTCAGCTTGATACCGTAGTCCTTGAAGTTCACGCCGCTCATGCCAGTCGGACTCAGACTGGGCAACGGAATCTGACCGCCGGCCAGGAATTTCGCCTCGCCGCCGGAGCGCGTGGACAATTCTGGTGAAGCCAATATCCAGGCGTCACCGTTGTTCACCGACAGATTGATACTCGAAGACAACGCCGTCGCGATACCGAAGTAGGCCTTGCCGACCTGGTTGGGAATACTTAGCAGCGAGTTGGCGCCGCCCGAAGTGCTGACCTGAAAGCTGGGCAGTGTGGTACCGGATGAATAACGGAACTGGCCATTGGTGATCAGGTCGCCAGCCATCGCCATGCCCGGGCCAGGCATCGAACCCGCCCATTGCACGCCAAGGTTTTCCAGCGCCGATTTCTTGAATTCCATGATCTGCACTTTCATGTAGACCATCTTCTTCATGGTGACGTCTTCTTCCATCACCAGATTCACGACCTTGGGCAAATTCTTCAGCGCCAGGTCAATGCGCGGCAAGTTGGCTTTGGAAGCAAAGCCGCGCACAACCACGCTATCGTTGATCCGTTCAATCTTCAGGCCGGGGAAGCCAGAAAGAAAGGCCTCAGCCTGCACCTTTGCATCATCGGCATCCGACTGGTGGATGCGCACCTTGTAGCGAATCACATTGCCGTTGCGTTGCCACAGGTAAAGGCTGGTGTCACCGGCACCCTCTGCCAGCAACAGCACATCGTCGTCCAGCACGCTGGAACTGAGCAACTTGCCGTTGCCAACGGCGACGCGCATCAAGTCCTTGTAGGGCAGCGTCTTTACTTCACCCACATACATGGTCAAAGGCATGATTTCCGTCACAACCGGCGGGATCACAGGCATGGGCGGCGGCTTGATCATCTTTCCAGCGGGCTTGGCCATGGGCGCGGCAGACTTGGCCGGGATTTGCTGTACTTTGGACTGTGTCACCACAGCCGCCGGCGCAGACGCTGCGGCTGCAGGTGCCGCTGCGACGGGTGCTGGGTTGACAGGTTTGGTCTGTTGGGCAAAGGCCGGGGCGGCAAGGCCCAGGACGACCATAGTAGAGATCAGTTTGGAGCGTGTGAACAAGCGCATCATGTATCCCGGTAATTGATTCAACGTGCCGCCATGCCGGTAGGCACGGCTGGGATCATGTTATTGACGGAGGGCGGCATGCTGGAGACGGACGGTTGCGTACCCATGACTGCACCCGGCGGCACGCCAGGCATGTTCGGCGGCAGCGTAATGCCTGGTAACTGGATGCTGGTAGGTGCCGTTGAGCCACCACCTCCACCGCCAACAATGTAGGACACAGCACGGCCCTTCTTGTCGCCGCCCTGGAACAGCTCTGGCACGGTGAGTTGTGCCATCTTGAGGTCATCCTCTGCTTCCGGCTTGCGCAACACCACCCGCACTTTTCCAACCTGGGTTGCCAACGCAATGCGCACCGCCTGATCCGGTGTCACGTCAACCGTAATGTTGCTGTAAGAGACCGGACGGGCTTGGCCTTGCATCTGCTCCACCTGAGCAGGAACCTGTAGCAACTGCCCCGTGGCGAGCACCTTGATTTTGGGCAGCAACGGACGAATCTCGCTACCGCCACCTGTAGCCTGCGGATTTTGCGCAATCAAGTACAAGTCAACGAAACTGCCTGCACGCAACATCTGCGAGAAAGAATTCGTTTCGTCAATGTCGACAGTCAGGGCGCGGTTGCCCGGCGTCACGTCTGTTGCCAGATCGCGCGGGCGATCGTCAAATACATCCGACTTGCGCAAGGGCCGACCGCGCAGTACTGGCTTGAGGAGCTTCTTGCCCTCGATTTCGCCGAAGTTGTCCGCAGTGACCACATCGTCATAGAGCAAGTCGGTCGGCACATCCCGCGCAGCCATCAAATTGCCTGCGACTACTACGCCCTTGGGCACATCTGACGTTGCAACGACAACCGAGGTCGACGGCCCACCCTTGGCTTTTTCGGCCAACTCGGAAGCCAGAACGGCCTCTTTGTTTTTCAAGTAGCCGACAGACAGCCATGCCGCCAACAAACCCATCACTATCGCGCCGCCCAGCACCAACCACAATCGGTTTATGCGCAAGCGCGGAATTCGCAAAGCCATGTACGTCTCCTAAAGAGCTATCAAATTTGAGGCCAGGGAGATCGCATACGCGAAGCCCTGGTACGCTGCCTTCATGGCTTTGACCACCTCTGCCACGGGCGAGCTGGAGCCGCCCTCGATCAGGACCAAAACTGCCACTCCCACAACAATGCTGTATTCCAGCATTGACTGTCCAAGCTGTGTGCGCCGTCGGCACGACATGATGCGTTGCTTCATGGCCGATCCACCGTGTTGATCACCACCTGAGTTTCACTGCGGCCACCGCCAATCACCAGATTGGCCTCTGCCAACCCACGCCGCCAAACCTGCACCATCTGCAGACCCACGGGTGTCTTTGTGGTCTGATCGGTCACCGCCACCCAGCCATCGGCACGCAGGGTGTTGCGATAAAACTCGGCATTGGCAGCCGCTGAAAACGTGTTCTTCAGCAACAGCGTGCGACCGTTCTTGCCGCTGTCGTTGCTTTGCATGTCGTTGTAAATCACGCTGCCACCCATCTTCGGAAAACCATCGCCGCGAGCGCGCGCCGACACTGTGCCCAGCAGAGTCACGCCAAGCAGGGCGTACGTGCCTTGGTTGGGCCCAGGCTTTATCTGCACCGTGAAAAAGCAATCTCCATCCTTGGTCGCCAGCGTGCGCCAGCCACCCTCATTGGTTTCCAGCACGCGTTGGCGGCGCGTCTCCCAGTCACTGCGGTAAAACCGTGCCACTTCGTCCGGACTGCGGCCCGAGTGCAACTCCTGAACCGACATGGGGACGCCGTTAATCAGCATATCGGTGGCGACTATCACCACGCGCGATGATTCCGGCGTGGCAAAGCGCTGGCAACCGGCTGCCGCGTGCTGCGCATGCAAAAACGCACATGCTGCCAGCAGCATTGGTATGAGGGGCGTACGCATCACGGTGACCCCGTCAAACGGTCTTCGGGAACAACGTCGGGCTCAATCTTGCCCAACTCCAGAAACCAGATTTCTGGCATCGCAATGCCGATCACCGCCTTCACCAACGTCAAGATCACTTCACCCGCAGTGGTCTGGAACACGCCCGTTGGCGTCAGTCCCTGGGTCTGCTTCTTGACGTGGTCACGTCCGTTGGCACTCCAGGTGTTCACCAACACCACGCTGTGGTCAGAAAAACCCAAAGGGCCAGGGTTGAAAGCCTTGGCCGGATCGCCATCCCAAGAGAAATTGATGGGCAGGACGCTTGCATTGACGCTGACATCAGCTGCATGCAAGCCACCGTCCAGCTCGAGCTGAAACGGGCCCAGTGCATCAGCCACCTTCACGGCAACTTTCAGCGCCATATTGGCGTAACCTGGAGATTCGGTCTGTTCACGCGCGTTGGCTACTTTGTTGTAGGCCTGCAGCATCACTGTGCCATCGCGGTTGCGCCACATTGCGCGGTAGCCGTTGGTGCCCCACCCGCCAACGGTGCCATCATCATTGGCAATGCCTGTGCCGTGCGAAATGACCCGCTTGCGCACTTCGTTCTGAATCATCGCATCGGTCTTGTCAATTCCCGGCCAGCTGTCGGTGGAGGTCGCGCCGCCAAAATAGACTGTGCGTTCCCACGCGGCGTAACGCGCGCCCTGCATGGCCGCGCCCTTCATGTCTATATATTTCCCCAACACGGGTATCAGCAAAAACAGAGGCACAAGAAACAGCGCCGCGACGACGATGAACTCTGTCAGCGCCTGACCGCGTTGGGATCGTGAAGTCATCCGCATGTTCACAGGCCCAGCAATTGAGGCGTCAAACTGAGGCCTTGATCGACCAAAGTGCTCTTCTTCAAACGTGCCTGCCAATATGGGCTATAGAGGCTTCCATACTCGGTACGTTTGTCGTCAGCCAAACCACCAATCAAGGTATAAGACTTGCGTGGAAACAGGCTGCTAGGACGCGAAAAATACGTTTCCGCACTGGCAATGCTGCGCAATTTCTTGGCGGCAGTCTTGTCTTCCAGATTCAGCTGGCCGCCGCTACCGCCACCAATGCGGAACTTGGGTGAGCTGGTGGTCGCAATCGAGTCGCTGGCGCGCTCCAGCTCTATGGTGAACGGCGGGCCGATATCGTTGTGGTGTTCGGTAGCAGTTGCCTGGTTCGAATTCGCGCCAGCGGATGTGGGCAAATTGTCCTTCAGGTCCAGGTAGGACTGCAGGCCTGCGCCGGTGTGCATGTTTTTACCAGGCCCCTGGGCGTTCTTGATGAAGTACGGGATCGCCGTCATGGGATTGAACCAGGCCGCGCCATAGGCTACCGCGGCAGCATCGTCACCGCCGTTGTTGGTCTCGTTGCGGTGGCCCACGTAAGGACTGGTGCGGGCGGTCTCCAAACCAGGTGAACCGCCGCCCGACGCAACGGCGGCGCCGGCACCCGAGGGAAGCGGAGGGAGCGGAAATGGAATGGGAATCGGAATGCCAAACAATGAAAAAGTGAAGCAAAGGATCACAAACAAGCCTGTCGCATCCGCGCTGACATAACTCTTCTTGTCATTGCTCATCACAGTTCCGCCGGAGTGAAACTGCAGCATCAGCAGAGGTCCAAAGCCCGGCGTCACCAAGCGGAATGGATCAATCAACGAAGGTGTCAGGCGCAGCGGCAGCGGCAACGTGCGGTCCTTGTAGAACAAGTCCGAGGACGCATCCACCACTTTGGCAAAACGGTCCGCACCATCCTTGTCAGTAACCGTGGGATCGAAAGACTTGGCAAAACTCAGATGCTGTATCAAATCGTAGCCTGACTTGACCAGTCCAAAATCGGAGAACGACGCCTCGGCATCGTTCTTGTCTTTGACTTCCATCGACGTGGTAACGATGGTTTCTATCGTTGCCAAGTGGTAAATCTTGGAGGCCAGGCTGAATATCTTGATCAGCGTGTCCAGCACCTGCACCGTGATAGGCCCGGCAGAGTCCATGAAACTCTTGGCCGTCTTGGCGGCGCTACCAATCACATTGGCCGGTGTGGTCCACATCCAGCCCATCGGCGAAAGATTCGCGAGTGTCGTCGCGATGCTTTTGTAGGGGCCGTTATAAGTGTCGTCGGCGTTGCGAATCCAGCCCGTCATGCTGACAACTTGTCCGACCGCAACCTGGTTGGCGATCATTGCGCGATTCATGTAGGCCGCGAAATTGAGATCGCGCGCCTGGACCACCGCACCGCTGTAGGCCACCGCGTCGGCGGTGGTTTGCAGCTTCATTTTTTGCGTGGTGAGCTGGCCCACGCTGTACATCGACAGCATGGCCAACAGCACGATGACCATGGTTGCCGATGCGAACACCATGGCCTGCCCACGCTGCAGGTGCCGACCAGTAGAGGGGTGCTGCATGGTCGGCAAGCGCTCTGATTACGGGGCTATCAGCAAGCCTCTGGCTTACTTGGCGCGCTCGTTACCGAAATTGCTCAGATTGGTTTTCTTGTCTGTCAGGGTAGCGCTGGTATCAGCGGCTGATTTGGTCTTGGTCTGCTCGGTTGCAGCATCCTTGCCTGCCAATTCCTGTGCCATCGCAGATGTCTGCGTCTTCACGGTCTGACCAAAGTAGGAGTACACACCGATGGCGGCAACTGCAATCAGCGCCACGATGATGATGTATTCGGTCATACCCTGGCCACGTTGGCGCGATAGTGTGTGAATGCTTTGCATACGGTATCTCCTGGAATAAAACGTTGAAACTGCCACTTCTGTACCGGGCCATGCCGCGCTTTTTCCAAGCCAGCTCGGTGCTTACAAAGCGTAACACAAAGCCAATAAATATTACCGGAAATTCCTAGGATATTTGCCGGGAAACACAGTGGTACAACACTATTTGCTGGCCTGGACGGAACCCGCATCGCCACAACTGCCACGCGCCAATCGCACACCTGCGCCCTTGACCGACAACATCGCCTGGCCGCTGTTGACACGCAGCGTGCGTGTCTCTTGGTTACGGTCTGCCGCACAAGCAAACGCATCGTCAACGCGTGCCACTCGGGTACCGCTGTTGCGTGATCCGGAATCACCCGAGCCACGTTCGGCATTCGCATCAGCATTGCCTGCACCATTGGCTTGACTTACTTGCGAATCACTCTGCGCACCACCCACCAATTGCAATCCGGATCCACTGTCCGCACCGGCAGCACTGCTTGCATTGCCGCCGTCGTTGGCACGTGCGATACCGGTACCTTGCGCGCCCCGTCGCGCGTCAGCATCACCCGCACCGCGGCCTGACCCATCCGTGCTATCGGTATCGACTGTCAGACCGTTCGCGTCGCGGCTGCCCGCCAGCCCCGTACCGCGCGCACCATTGCGCGCATCGTCACCCGTAAGATCTGTGCCAGCACCCTGGCCATCGCCTTGCCCGCTACCGTTCGCGTTTCCGGCGCCAGCCAGCCCCGTTCCGTTACCGCCGCCCTGACCATCTGCACCAGCAAGTCCAGTACCGTTGGTGCCGCCCTTGCCATCCGCACCAACAAGTCCGCTTCCGGCACCACCACTCTGACCATCTGCGCCAGCGAGGCCGGTGCCGTTGCCACCACCCGTGCCGTCGGCACCCGCGAGTCCGGAACCGTTCGCACCGCCCTTACCATCCGCACCCACAAAACCTGAACCAGTGCCGCCACCCTGTCCGTCACCGCCTGACAATCCCGTGCCGTTGCCCGAGCCATTGCCACCACCGGCCAGACCCGTACCGTTTCCACCGCCATTGCCGCCGTCACCATCCAGGCCTGAACCACTGCCGCCGCCAGCAAGACCGGACCCATTGCCGCCTTGGCCCTGACCTGAGCCGCTCGCAAAACCAGAGCCATCGCCTGAGCCAGATCCATTACCGCCGCCAGCCAGCCCCGATCCATCCTGACCAAAGCCATTACCTCCACCATTGCCACCACTCAAGCCCGACGAATCGCCACCACTGGACTGTCCGCCACCGGCCAGACTGCTGCCATCCGGACCATTGCCCGACCCGTTGCCATTGTTGTTGCCAGAGCCGCTGCCGAAACCCGAGCCGTTTCCGTCCGTTCCGTTGTTGTTTCCGTTATTCCCATTGTTGCCATCGGAGAAGCCGGAACCATCCTGGCCAGTCGGGCCATTGTTGGAAACCAGAGGGCCATCGTCGGGGCCGTTACCCGTCACCTTGTTGTTGGGGTTCGGGCCGCCGGGCGGATTTCCATCCACGCCAGTATCCGTATCCGTTGGACTGTCGCTAGGTGGCAAGGGACCGCCAACCAGCGTTGTATTTGGATCGAGCGGGCCTTTCGGACCGCCTTCGTCCGGAGTCAATGGGTCGGAGAGCTTCGGATCTTTCGGACCGCCTTCGTCCGGAGTCAATGGGTCAGAGAGCTTCGGATCTTTCGGGCCGCCTTCGTCCGGAGTCAATGGGTCAGAGAGCTTCGGATCTTTCGGGCCGCCTTCGTCCGGAGTCAATGGGTCAGAGAGCTTCGGATCTTTCGGACCGTCTTCGTCCGGAGTCAATGGGTCGGAGAACTTCGGATCTTTCGGAGTCGGATCATCACCGTCAATATCTGGACCGTCGACCTTGGGTTTGCCATCGGCAAACTTGCCACCGCCGCTAGGCAGTCCGCTACCCCCGTCAGGTGACAAAGGGTCAAGCGTAGTGGTGTCCGGAATGTCGTCACCGGGGTCGTCTGTACCTGTGCCAGTCGGCGCAGTCGGGACCACGGGCGGGCTGCTGGTCTTGGTAACCACGGTAACAATTTTCGTTTCAGGCGGTCCATCTTCGCCACCGCCGCCAGGCTTACCAGGCTCTACGGTTTCCGCGGGTGGGGGCGACGAATCAGACGGGCCACCGCTGCCACTGCTGCCGGAGCCGTCGCCATCGCCGGAATTGTCGTTGTTGTCCGGAGTGCCTCCCGTAGTAGGGATGGATGAAGCGCCGCTGCCGTCACCCTTGCCTTGGAACACGATGTCGCGTTTGATACCGTCGGACCGGGTCAGGCTATCCTTGATGTAAATCTTGCCCTGTGTAATGTTCGCGAGACACGCAAAACCTGCCTGGCAACTCACCTCGGGACTGGGAGCCCATGGTGCATTTAGAAGAATGGAATAGTCCCAGTTACTCGGGGCGTCGGCAATGTTGTTAAACATGTTGTAGACACGCCCTTCGGTGATGAAGGCCATCTCAATCTTGCCCAAGCTGAACTGCTCAGTGATGGGAAAGCCCCCAGTCACCGCATCGCGACTGCCGATACTAATATTGCCCTTGTAGCCAGTACCACCAATCACCAGCCGCACATTGGTGTTTAGTTCGTTGAGCATGCCAGCAATGCCTGCCATGTAATAGGTCGTGTTGGCGTCGGGGGTGTCGGTCGGGAATTTGCGTACGTTGATGTCACGCGTAACGGTGTAGGGATGCAGCGTGACCTCGGTGTTCGGATCAATAGCCAGCGTTCCCGGTGTGTCAGTTACCGCGTCGGCAATCAGCATCAACGGCCGCCGGCCGCTGATCTGGTTGCCAGCCAAGTCATAGGAGTTTGCCGACTTGTTGTTCAGCGACAGTATCGTCAGCTTGCCGCCGGTGGTGACAGAGGCCGCACCGACCGGGCTGTTGGTCGCCGGGATGGCTGTACCGTCGAGTGGATTGGAGGTGGCTTCTGAGACACGACCGATCACCGCCAGCAACTCACCGGTGTAAGGACTGTTTTCGATGGTGACCGCACGCGCGCCCAAAACCACCAGATTTTCGGTTTTGGTCTTGACATCGAAGATGCCCTTGTCCTTGCCGCCGGTGAAGCCCAACTGCTTGGCATTGATGCGCGCAGTGCCATAGGTCTTGACCAGGCCGGTAGTACCCCCGGTGGCGATTGCCACGCCTGCCAACGATTGCGAATTGATATCGGCATAGATGTCGACATTGTTTTGCGAGAACAGCGAAATACCGTAATCGCCAGAGGTGCTGAGCACGCCGCGTGTATCGATGTTCTGCCCCGAAATCAGCAGACCCGTCGGGGCAAGCGCCGGGCGCTTGTTGACATCCTTGCCGCCAGGCTGCGTTACCGTGACGGTGCCGTTGAGCCTGATGTTGCGTGACGACTTGATTTTGTTCTCGCTGTCAACAATGTCGGCGGTCAAGTTGATGCGCGGTGCAGTCTGTCCGGTTGCCAGCAAATTGCCATTTGCAGTCAATCCGCCGGGTGCATACACGTCAATGATGGCGGTTCCATTGAGTGAGGTGGCAGTGACAGTGGACAGCGTCACGGCTCCAGGGCCATCAACAATCGGGATGACGTTGTCAATGTAATTGGCGCCAGCACGAACCAGTACGCGTGCCTTGTGCGCTTCTTGAGCGGCGGGTGTGGCGCCGCCGGAGTCAGTCACGGTGATGGCTCCAGCTGTCTGCGACACAACGCCGGCATCTGATTGCAGGGAAACCAGTGCGGCGTCGCCGCTAGCCAACGACCCGCCATTGGCAGAGATGTTGGCCGTCACGGCCATATTGTTCAACGAGCGCAGCGTGACACTCGCAGCAGACGACTTGGTGGTAGCGCCGGCATCAGCGGTCGAGTCAATGGACTGGTTGACTGTCAACTCGCCTTGGACAGAGCGCACATCAATTGCCGTAGCTCCAGCGCCGGTCAGGGTAATACCGTTGGTACCATCGACCGTGCCAACCGTCAGATTGCCCGTGTTCTTGAACAAGAAGTTGGCCGAGTTGGTAATGCTGGCCGCCAAGGTACGCACATCGTTCGGGCCAGTCAATGCAAAGCTACCCTCGCCTTTGATCTTCAAGCGATCAGCAACAATTCCCGCCCCAGCACTTTCCGTCACCCCACCATTGGTGGTGATTGCCACCAATCCGCCAGTGGCAATGCCTTTTTCAAGTTTGATGCCACTGCTGCCGCCCGATATCAGACGCACATCGCCGCCGTTTCCACCAAACCCATAGGTCGGCCAGCGGCCATTGTTCTCGATGCCAGCAACCGTCTTCGTGCCTGACCAACTCCAATTGACGCTGCCGACTTTATTGGTAAGCAACGCATCCCACGTAATAGCACCTACATCGAAGCCGTTCTTGTCGGTGTAGCTGACGTTATAGGAGGAACTGCTGCCCCATGGCCGCAGTACAGCCAGTGTGGTGATGTCATTGTCAGCATTGCTCAGGTCGTAGCTGCCAAAACCGCCCAACAACAATTGATCCGCCAGAACTCTTTGACCGGCACCCAGTTTGAAACTGCTGTTCGTGGTGGTGCCATACAGGACCAGTTTGACAACACTGGGCGCGCCAGCATTGAAAATCGAGTAGCCACTTCCGTCAGTCACGCCGGAGAAATACACCACGTACTCGGTGACTAAAGAGTTGGTTCTTTGTGGCACTGCGGCCAGCGCGTCATTGGTGGCACCCAGCGACAGGCTGGTCGAATCAACGGTGCCAGCGGTCTGGTTAATGGTGCCTTCGCTATTGAGTCGAACCATCGCACCGCGGATATCCGCGCCCAATGTCAATACAGAGCCAGGACCTCCAGCCATCAGTGACACATCGCCACGCGGACCCGGGGTGGGGCCGCTCAGTACCGGCTGATCAACCCAGAGCGAGCCGGCATTGGTGCGCACATCGATGATGCCGGCGTTGGTGCTGGTCAGACCGTTGGTCGTGCCGACGGTACCAATATGCAACGCGCCGCTGTTGACGTAATACAGGTTGCCGGCAAAGGTGCCAGCCAACGTACCAACGCTGTTGTCGCCGCTAGTTAGCGTGTAAGGGCCTGTGCCGCTGACCAGCAGTTTGGATGCGGTCATGCCGCCGCTGGCTTGGACGGGCTCGTTAGCGGTGGAAGTGGAGGTCGTCTGTTGCGCGCCTGCAGCACTATTCAGGCTGATGACGCCAGTTCCAGCGTTGATACTTTGAGTGATCGACAGCAAGCCGCCGGTCGTTAACGTTACATTGCCGTCATGGCTGAGAATGCCCGCGCCGTTAATGGTGGTGGCGCCGGAGTCCTTGTAGTCGACGGTACCCGTTGCAATGATGGCCAGATTGTCAACGTGGTTGCCAGCCTGGTTCACATTCACTGCACCGCCACTGTTGGCAGACAGACTGGCCCCGGTGATGGCACCCCCGGTCTGCTGAATACCACTGGCACCGGAGTTATTGGCCTTCAGGGAAATGTTGCCTGCGCCAGATTGGAGATTGCCTGCTACCGTCAGCGTGCCACCAAAGGGCGCCAGCGGCACAGTGCCTGTCTGCTGCGGGCCGCCCGTCTCTATCGTCAAGGCGCCACCGTGGGTTTGAATGCCAGTGGTGCTGCCAACCGTGCCTAGAGTCAGCGCATTTTTGTCACGGAAAGTCAGGTTCCCGGTGACATCCGCAGCCAGCGTGTCCACATCGTTATAGGTGTAGGCCGTATTGCCGCCCGTAGTCAGCGAGTCCACATTGGACAGATTGAACACACCGCTTCCAAGCAATTTCAGCGAAGCCGCGGTAATGGAGCCGCTGGACTGGCTGATGCCACCACTGTTCGCTTGCAAATTGAGTGTGCCACTGCCAACGTTGATGCTTTTTTGCAAAGCCATCGCATCGCCCGATGTCAATGACACAGTGCTACCCGGTGCAGAGAGAGCCCCCGACACGCTGAGCTTGCCTGTGTTGCTAACTGTGATGGAACCGCCGCCAGTCAATGCAAGGCTCAGTATCGATAAATCGGTATTGTGGTCGACCACATTGATGTTGCCGCTGATGGAGTTGTTCAACACCAAAGTGGGAAACTTGTTGAAGCTTCCGGTCAAGCTGACACCCGTACCAGATGTCACAACCAGACCAGTGCCGGCCACACCCGATGTGCCGCCGATATCGTTCACTGCACCCAAACTATTGAGCGTCACTGAGTTGGTTGAAAGAACTGTACTCTTGATGGAGATGCCTCCAGTGCCATTGGATAACGCCACTGCGCCGACGGAGGTGAGTGAAATAGGTGCCAACACGTTCAAGGCGCCATCGAGGCCGATCGCGCCCAACGTCAGCGCACCAGTGCCGCTATTGATGCGCGACAGCTCCGTCGTCGATAACTCCAGTCTGCCTGCCGTGCCTTTAGTGGCTGTGCCGATATCGAATACGGTGCTGCTGCCCACTGGACGAATGGTCACCGAACCGCCACCGGTAACAATGTTGTTGTTGATAGTGAGCATGTCGCTTGCCAGCGACAACAGACCACCACCCGTGTTAATTCCGGTCGTTGTATTGCTGCCCACCGTCACTGCGCCTACGGTCAAGGGGACCGAACTGACCACCGTCAGACTATCGGTCGTGTTGGCCGCCAATATGCTGAACTTGTTGGTGGGGTCAGCCAATACCATGGCGCTGGTACCGGCAAGGCTCAGCCCATTGGCAGTGATCGCTGCTCCGGCCTGCTGGCTGAAGCCGGCGGCGTTGATGCGTACATTGCCAGCAACTGTGGCATTCACAGGCGCACTCAACCCGAGGCTACCAATCGTAGTCAATGCAATGCTGTTTCCGCCAGAGTTGATACCGGCAAGGCCATCAATGGTGGTAACGGTCAAATCCCCAGCCACACCGCTTCCGTACGTGTAGGTGATCGCGCCAGCCGCCTTCAAGGCCACTTCACCAGCTGCGGTACTGGTGTTGACCAATGTCATTGCGCCGGTACCGCTCTCTGCCGCAAGCCTGGAAAACGTCAAGGCCGCGCCATTGGATTGTGTAATGCTGCCACCGGTTTTCAACGACAGGCTCTTTAGGTCAGCATTGGGTTTGGTGTCGCCCGCGATCGTGATGCCACCCGTGTTACTGCTCGAACCGACACGCAACAAGCCGTCAGCCGGCATCTTGATCAGATCCAACTCGGCCTGCGTCAGTGCCAAGCTGTTGGCGCCGTCGTCACCCAACCGGATGGCGCGGCCAGTACTGCTGGTGGCAATTGCAACCACGGTATTGATACCGCCACGGGCATCCACCGCCTTCGTGATGTTGATACTGTCGGTCGTCAGCGTAACATCGCCACCCTTGGTAAATAAGCCGTTGGTGGTGTCCACCGTGCCCACTGTCAATCCGTTGCCTGCAGCATTCTTAAATGCAAAGCTGTTGGCGGCGCCAACCCCGGTGCCAGCAACTGCGGCTGCAAGCGTACCAACGTTGTTGTCTTGTGTAAGCGCTGCGGAATCGGCATTCGTGCCCTCTGCATAGCGCACCAACAACGATCCGGCGTTGATAACTCCGCCGCTTTGCACCAGGTTGTCTGCCGCCAGCAGCTTGACGGTACCGCCAGTCACATTGGCATTCAACGTCAACGGTTGAATGCCGGTGGTGCCGACCTCGGCAGCTTGCAGAACGATGGTGCCCGTGCTCGCATTGCCGGTGGTTACCGCCGCATTGACATTCATACCGGCAGTGGTATCGCTGTAGACCGTGATATTGCTGCCGGCCGAAGAAACACCGCTCACAGAGCCAACCGTACCAATAGCGAACACGCTACCCGGGTCGGCGTTTCCGTTGGTGAAACTGACCGCACCATTGACGTTGGCCGCGAAGGTACCAACCTTGTTGGCTCGCAGCGAGCCGATGTCGCCCAGGTTGAAGGTGCCGCTACCACTCAGGCCCACGCCTTTGGCAGTAATTGACGAAGTGGCGCCTTGCGTAACGCCAGCGCCAGCGGTCAGGAACAGGTTGCCACCAGAACCGACCGAGCCCAGATTGATCTGGGCGTTGTTCAATGCGATGGAGCTATTGGCAATCAGACTCAGGTCGCGGCCGTTATTGCCCGTGATACTGACATCGCTGTTCAACGATATAGTGCCGGCCGACGCACCGGCGCTGGCAGTGGAAATCGTGACATTGGTGGTCGCCAGATTGGCGTTGACGTCTCCGTCAGAAATCGAGGTTGAGGCAACCGCTGGAACGTTCAAGTTGCCGCTGGCAAATGTCGCTGCCGTAACCCCACCATGGGTAATCGTGATGTCGGTCGGGTCCAGCAACCAGTTACCGAACAGGCCGTTGATTGCCGACGTATCAACTCGACTGCCACCAATTTGTATGGCCCGCTTGCCAGATGTTTCGACAAACCCGCCGTTACCACCCAGCGCGCCACCGCGCGCAGAAAACTGACCGGCCGAGCTCAGTGTGTTTTCTGCGAACAGCACAATACGCCCACCATCACCCCGGGTTTGTGCATCGGCTGCCAAACGGGCATCGTTGACAACAATGTCGCCGCCGTTAATTTTGATGGAGCCGCCGCCCTGCGCACCGCTGACATCCAGCACGCCGCCAACATGCACAGCGCCGTCGGCAGCTGTCAGCACGATCTCTCCGTCATGCTCTTCAATGCCCGCCGCACGAATCACGCCGGTGTTATTGACTACGCTGCCAGCGGCATCGCGCGCGGCTGCGGCGCTGAGCCAGACCTGACCGCCGTCCGCGCTGATTTGTCCCAAATTGCTGACGCCGAGCACGCGCTGCGCCGTTCCAGCATCGACTGAAAAACGCAACAGGCTGTCGCCCTGCAGATCCAGTGTCAACTGGCCACCGGCAGCCAGTGCCACGGTGCCCAGCTTGGCGTCGATAGCGCCGGTCTTGTAATTGCTGACTTGACCACCCGCCAGCACGATATAGCCGCCCTCTTTGGCGCGCAGCGTGCCAGCATTGCCAACAGCCGCTTCGGGAGCCCCATCCGGGCGACTAAACAGATAGCGCCCCGCCAGGAAGTCTTCGTTCTTGATGTCCAGCGTGGTTGCCACCAGGCCGGCCGTGTCCAACACCGCACCGGCACCAAAGTAGACACCGTTTTGATTGACCAGAAAAATCTGACCGTTGCTGGTGACACTGCCAAAAATATTCGACGGCTCTGAACCAGTGACCCGATTCAGTGTGATCGCGCTGCTGCTAGGCTGTTTGAACACCACCGAATTGCCGCTGCTTACCGAAAAAGTCCGCCAGTCAATTACGGCCTTGGGCGTACTCTGCTCAATGGTTTGTGTGGTCGCGGTTTGCGTGATGCTTGCCACACCGGCAACGACTTTGCCGCCAGTGGGCAATATGGATGGGGTTGGTGGCGCCGCCACCGATTGCACCTGGGCCCAAGCTGGCCCTGCCACCTGTGCGCAGGCCAAAGCACACGCCAGTGCCCGCACATGCCAGCGCATGCGCGTTGGCATGGTCAGTTTTGGATGTGGGGTGGTGCGCACTTGGAACCTTAGAATGAAATACTGGCGCTGGCCCACACCCGGGGTTGTGACCCTGGATCGGTGACCAGATTGTTGCGAAGCGGCCAGGCGACGTCCAGTTTGACCTGGGACTTCTGTGTCGGATAGACCGCCACCCCCATACCGGCTGAGGTCAGAATGTCCTGGGATGCAAAGCCGAGGTTGGTAACCGTACCAAAGTCGTGGAACGCACTGAAGACACCGACAGTACGGCCCACCATGAACTGGCGCCGCAGCTCGGTACTGAGCATATAGCCGCGGTCACCGCGCATTTCTCCGGACCGAAAACCGCGCACGCTATCGGGGCCACCGATGCTGAATTTTTCGCTGTCAGGCAACGAACTGCCGCTGGCCACGCCGTTGCCATGCAAATAGAAGTCCCATTTACGTGCGATACCGGTCAGATGCGTGACATCAACGTCGAGCTTGGACAACACCGTACCGGGCTCATTGCCAGTGTTGTCCCGGAAATTGGTAGAGTAAACCGCAGATGCGCTGGTCGACGAAGAGTCTTTGTGCACCCAATTGCCCGAGCCGCCAATGCTGAGCAATTGCATGCTATTTTCAGCCAGCGGCGTGGCCAGAGCGGACTGGCGGGTTTGTGTATCGCGCACACCAAAAGACGCAACAAGATTGCGGCTGCGGCTGCGCACCACCGGATAGGTGGCAGAGAGCTCGGTTGTAGTGACTTCACCGCCAATTTGCAGAGCCTCGAAATCCCCGGCCACTGTGTACTTGGCGTTGGATTGGCTCAGCGCAACACGTGCACCACT
The DNA here is from genome assembly GCF_056403235.1 of Rhodoferax sp. P2_H8_2. Classification (NCBI taxonomy): domain Bacteria; kingdom Pseudomonadati; phylum Pseudomonadota; class Betaproteobacteria; order Burkholderiales; family Comamonadaceae; genus Rhodoferax; species Rhodoferax sp. P2_H8_2. The sequence goes on along the minus strand of NZ_JBFUFW010000005.1, from coordinate 136,919 downwards.
GGTACCCACAGGTATGCTGTATTTCAGTTGCGTGTAATCCATCAGCAGCTTCTCGGCCTGCATCTTGCGAAACACCAGTTCGTCACCGAAACCCAGCGGATTGGCCCAGCCCAATGTAGCGTCAACGCGGAACGCACCGGCCTCCGTGCGGCCATTGTTGTTCGCCGACAGCGTCGCGCGAAACGGGCTTTCCTTCACCTTCACAACCACATCGGTGTCACCCCTGTTTTGGCCCGGGGACAGTGTTGCAGTGGCAGTGAGGCCCGGTAGATCGTTCAGCATAAGCAGTGCCCGCTCCAATGTTTCCATCGTGACCACGGGTGCATTGACAGCGGGCTTTGTGTAGGTACGTAAAAACGAGGTGCTGTAGCGGTCATTTCCGTCGAATGCCAGGATGCCAATGCGGCCTTCAATGACTTCGATAATGACCAGTCCATCTTCCACCTTCTGTGCCGGGACAATCGCCACCGCCAGTGGATAGCCCTGATTGCGGTAAAGGGCCGTCACTGCGTCGGCAGCTTTCTTGAGTTCAAACAGGTTGAGCTCGGATTCCGTAAAGCGCTCCACTGCCTGGCGCAATTGGCCCTGGGTCAGCACTGCATTGCCAACGAACTGAAAACCCTTGACCAGGAATTTGCGGCCGTTGCGATCCTGCGTGTTGGCGGTCTGTCCGCTGTTGAATACCACTTCGGGTGGACTACCCGGCAACATGGGCCGGCGAATTTCAACGCCATCCAGAATGATGCCTGCCGTCGGCGGAGCGACTTGGGCCCAAGCCTGCGCCAGCCATGCGTTTGTCGCGTCACGGTTCGTAAACGTGATGGCCAACACCGCCAGCACGACAGCACTGCGGGCGCGCGGGCGGCGTATGCCGTTCAAAGAACGCTGCATGTCAGAAACCTCTCAGGACTTGGTGTTGCGGTTTTGCCAGCGCACCAACATTTGCTGGACTTCGGCGCGCTGCGCCTCGTTGAGCTTGCGGTTGGTGGCGTCGCGATTGGTCGAACCATTGACGCTACCGCCGCGCGCGGCCAGCGTGAACCAGAAGTTGGCTGTCACCAGATCCTCTTTAACACCGCGGCCCGTGCCATAGAGCACGCCCAGATTGTTTTGTGCCGCCGCATGGTTTTGCCCAGCTGCCTTCCTGTACCAGGCCGCAGCCTTGACCACGTCCGCCGGAACGCCATTGCCACGCTCCAGCATCACGCCTACATTGTTTTGCGCCGAGGGATGGTTTTTTGCTGCAGCAGCGCTGTACCAACGCAAGGCAATGGACAGGTCTTTGGGCACGCCCTCGCCACGTTCATACAGCACACCCAAATTGTCTTGTGCATTCAAATCGCCGCCGGCTGCGGCCTTGGCGTACCACTGAGCGGCAGAGGCAGGGTCGCGCGCAGGCACACCCACACCACGCTCATACGCCACACCCAGATTGTTTTGCGCAGCAGCGTTACCGGCCTTTGCCGACTGCGTGTAGTACTCCACAGCCTTGGTGGCGTCGCGCGGTACGCCCCAGCCGCGTTCAAACATCACGCCAATATTGTTCTGTGCGTCAGTATTGCCTTTTTCGGCCAAGGGCAACCAGAGCTTGCGGGCGGTGGCATAGTCACCGCGTTGCGCGGCGCGAAGGCCTGGCTCTATGGGATTTTCTGGAGTCTGGGCATTTGCGCCGAAAGCGGCAATTGCAAAAACCACAGCAAGCAATGCATGCGTATGCTTCAAAACTCTCTCCCGATAGAAAAAAAGATGAACTGGACTGCGAATTGAAACACAATAGGCACATAAATTACAAAAAATCGAATTTCGTGCGATCCTGACAACACTGTCGCCCGCCTGTGAAAGAGCTCCATGATTTCTGACTTCACGCGAAAATTCCCTGAATTCAGCGCTTCTCTGGGTGAATCCCAGGTGCACACGCTGCTCAAGGCGACCAGCACGGTCGAATTGCCCGCCTATCGGAAATTGATTCGCGACCGCATGCCCGTTGATTCCATCTACCTGCTGATGGAAGGAGAAGTTGCGGTTTCCGTCGAAGAAGGCGGCAACCAGATTCCCCTAGGCAATATCGGTCCCGGTCAGTGGCTGGGCGAAATTTCGGTGCTGTCCGGCGAAATGCTGGCCAGCTCCACGGTCACCACCGTCACACCCGTGAAACTACTGCGGCTTAAGCACCAGGCGTTTGAGGATTTGCTGCAGCGCAACGAAGTCCTGGCCAACGCAGTGCTGGATCAGTTAACCGGCATGCTGTCGGAACGCCTGCGTGTTTCTTTAAGTGCTGGCAACGTCGCAGTAACTGCTGCCGACGTAGAAAAGCAGCCCAAGCGGGTGGGTTTGTTGTGGGCTTTGTTTGGCGGATCCGGGGGTTGATGCGATGGACGAGAAACAATTTTTCAATAATCTGCCGGCCTTCCAGGACTTGCCACAAGACGAGACCGACCTGTTGCTGCAGGCGCTGCAACGCAGCGAATACGCCAGCGGCTATACCTTTTTTGTACCCGGCGTGCCGACCACCGAAATGTTTTTACTGCTGGAAGGTGGCGTGCAGGTCATACGCACGGACGACAACGATGCGGTCATGGAGTCTGCAGAACTGCGGGCTGGCGAGGTATTCGGGCTGTTAGGTCTGGTGCCCAATGTTCCGGCCACATCCACTGCGCGGGCAGTATCTGCGGTCACGGTGGCACATATCAATCAGCATGACTATGCGAGCCTGGCTTCTCAAGCACCCAAGGCCGCATTGCGCTTGAAGCGCATGGTGGCGGTGCAACTGGCGCGCGAACTCCAGTTCCGCAATCGGTTGCTGCGCGCCCGTATGCGCATCGATCTGGCAGGATAAAACTGCCTTTGCGCTAGCGCGCGGGCAAATCGATCCGCTCAGTTTCGCCTGGCACCTGACCCATACCGGCTGCGGCGTCCATGCGATCCCAGGCTGCGGACGCTGTCTCGATGCGCTCCTTGCTGCTGGATACAAAGTTCCACCACATGAAGCGGCGCCCCAGTGGCTGGCCTCCCACCACGACCAGCCGAACGGGCTCTGCCCCGCTCACCAGCGCAACATCCTCAGACACCAAGGCCAAAGTGTGTCCCGGCACCTCCACCCCGCCGACTGACAACGCGCCTTGAACGGCATACACCGCCTGCTGTTCGGCCAACATGGGCAAAGTCCAGAATGTATTCGCGGGCAGCTCCACATCCAGGTACAGCGTGGGTGACAGCGTAGCCACCGGCGACTGCACACCGAACGCCTCGCCCACCAGCACGCGCACCTTGGCGCCTTCGTGAACGATTTCTGGAATCGCTTGCGCAGGCGTGTGTGTGAATGTCGCTTCGGTCTCCTCGAGAGCCTCCGGCAAGGCCAGCCAGAGTTGCAGGCCGTGGTTGACGTACGTCATTTGCGCCTGCTCCGGCGGGCGGCGTTCGGAATGCACGATGCCGCGGCCTGCGGTCATCCAGTTGATCGCGCCAGGCTCAATGCGCTGCACATAGCCCAGATTGTCGCGGTGCAGGATCACGCCTTCAAACAGGTAGGTCAGCGTGGCCAGGCCGATGTGCGGGTGTGGCCGCACGTCGTGGTTGGTCTGGGGCTCAACCGTCACCGGGCCGAAGTGGTCGAAGAAGATGAACGGGCCGACGGCCTGCTGCACGGCCGACGGCAGCACACGGTGCACCAGAAAGCCACCGCCCAGGTCTTTGACATGGGGCTTCAGAAGTTGGACAGCGGTACTCATAGGGTCGCTCCTGCTTGTCGTGTCACGACAGTTTCGATTTCGGTGGTCACGGTCGTCATTAGTTTGTGCACGGGGCACTTCTCGGCGACCGCCGCCAGTTGCGCCAGCTCTGCATCGCTCAACGCGCCGCTGATTTGCAACTCAGCACGCAGCTTGTAGGTGCCCTGGCGCTCCAGCGTATCGTCGCGCACGATGTTGGTTTTGACATCGTCCACCGCGAAACCCTTTTTACGGGCGTACCACATCACCGTCAGCGCCTTGCAGGCGCCCAGTGCCGCGTCGTAAAACTCGTGCGGACTGGGCCCCTCGTCCTCTCCCCCCACCTCTGGCGGCTCATCGGCCAGCAGATTGTGCTTGCCGATCTGAAGCAGCTGCGCAATGGGCGCACCGGGTTTGCGTTGCAGTGTGAGGGACATGGTGATGATCTCCAGTGAGCCGAACTTTACGCCTTGAATTGCGTTGCCACGGCCTGAATGCGGGCGCCAAACAGACGCGCGGTTTCCAGATCGCCTTCATTCATTTCTGCCGCACTGGCATCGCCCGCCGTTTGCGCGATAGGGCCACCGCTGGAGGCGAGGTAGTTGATGTCGTTGCGCTGCGAGGCTTTGGTGTTGTTGTAGTTCAGACCAGTGCCGACCCAAATGCCGCCGTGTTGCATCGCCAGTGTCATCAGATAGTGCAGCGTAGAAAACTTGTCACCGTTGACATTGGCGCTGTTGGTGAAGCCGCCAAAGATCTTGTCTTTCCACGACTGGGTGTACCAGGGCTTGCTGGATGCATCGGCAAACTTCTTGAACTGCCAACTGACGCTGCCCATGTAAGTGGGCGAACCGAAGATGATCGCATCGGCAGCAGCCAATGTGTCCCACGCGCCGTCCGGCAGATTGCCGTCTGCATCGATGGCAATCAGCTCGGCATCAGCGCCATTGGCAACCGATTGCGCCATGCGCTGTGTGTGGCCGTATCCGGAATGAAAAATCACTGCTACTTTTGCCATTTGGAACTCCTGTTTAAACAAATTACGCTTGCAAATCAAATACCAGCACTTCGGCGTTCGCCGCATCCGAGAGCGTCAGCTTGGACTCTTGCTGCAACAGCACGGCATCACCGCCATTCAAAGCCTCGCCGTTCGCGCTGACGCTGCCGCGCACCACGTGGACATAGGCCTTGCGAGCCGGGTCCAGCGTCAGGTTGACAGCATCGGCGCCATCCAGCAGGCTGCCATACATGCGCGCATCGGCATGGATCAACACCGACCCATCGGCACCATCCGGCGACGCCAACAAGCGCAGGTTGCCTTGCTTGTCTTGCGGTGCAAACGTCTTTTGCTCGTAGCTCGCCGGGATGCCAGTGACATTGGGCTCAATCCAGATTTGCAAAAAGTGCGTCGTGTCGTTCGGCGCATGGTTGAACTCGCTGTGTTGGACACCGCGGCCAGCACTCATGCGCTGCACGTCGCCAGGCGGAATTCCCTTGACGTTGCCCATGCTGTCCTTGTGTGCCAGGTTGCCCTCCAGGACATAGCTGATGATTTCCATGTCACGGTGGCCGTGCGTGCCAAAACCGGTGCCCGGCGCAATGCGGTCTTCGTTGATCACGCGCAGGTTGCCCCAGCCCATGTGGGCCGGATCGTAGTAGCCGGCGAATGAAAAGCTGTGGAAGGATTTCAGCCAGCCATGGTCGGCAAAACCCCGGTCTTGTGATTTGCGAATCGTCAACATTGTGTGCCCTTTCATAGTTCCGAATCAGTGTTTGAACTTTAGGCCGCACCTGCGGCTTTGCGATCCATGGCCTTTGATGGCATCATTCAAAAAGTTTCAATTTAAAGGGGCCTTTCATGCAAACTGCACGTGATGTGCTGACCCCGGATGCGCTGGCGATGCTGCAGTCCATAGAGCACGCGGGCAGCTTTGCCGCAGCGGCGCGAGAGATGGGTATGGTGCCCAGTGCGCTGACCTACCGGGTGCGCCAGATCGAGGATGCGCTGGATGTGTTGCTGTACGACCGCAGTTCACGCCAGGCCAAGATGACCGAAGCCGGCAAAGAGCTGATGCGCGAAGGCGCACGCCTGCTGGCCGACATTGACGCAGTGGCCAACCGCGTCAAACGCGTCGCCACAGGCTGGGAATCGCAACTGACCATCGCCATCGATACCGTCATCGCCAAACCTACAGTGATGGAGTTGTGCGAAAACTTTTTTAGCCAGTCACCGCCCACCCGCATCCGCCTGCGCGATGAAACCCTGATGGGCACACTGGAGGCGCTTACATCGGGCCAGGCCGATCTGGCCATCGGCGTAGCGCCAGACGCAGCCGGTACCAATGGAATTCTGTCCAAGCCCTTGGGCACCATGGCTTTTGTGTATGCGGTTGCACCGCACCACCCGCTGGCCAATGCGCCAGAGCCTTTGAGCGATGAGGTGCTGCAAAAGCACCGCGCCGTGGCTGTCGCCGATTCGGTGCAGCGTGGCACCGGTGTGACTTTCGGGCTGCTGGGTGGGCAGGATGTGTTTACCGTAGGCAGCATGTTGAACAAGCTGGATGCGCAACTGCGTGGCTTGGGCGGAGGCCACTTGCCACGCTGCATGGCCGACACCTATATCGAAACTGGTCGCCTGGTCGTCAAACGCACCGAACGTCCCCAGCGCGTTGTCCCCATCAGCTATGCGTGGCGCGTCGCCAAAGCGGGCACGCAGGGGCGCGCGCTGCAATGGTGGCTGGAACAGCTGGAGAGCCCGACCACGCGCGCCGCGCTGCTGGAGAACCACCGCAGCCATTGATTTGTGCAGCGGGTCATTGACTACTTTGGGTGGCGCTACCTGCAAAGGGGACAGTGGTTGGTAGTTATCACCTGACCGCCAATTCGGTCTCGTCTCGCCGGGGTGGGGAGTGCCGGGAGCCGATTTGTGTGGCCTTAGGCACACCATGAGGCCTCCCGGTATTCCCTACCCCGGCGGGCCAATGCACAAAAGGCCATACAGAGCCGTGTATAAAGCACCTACGACAACCATAAACAGGAGACCGCGCCCATGACCGCTTCCCGACACATCGCCATCGTTGGTGCAGGCCTTGCGGCCATCACGTGTGCCCGCACGCTTGTACAAGCCGGGCACAAGGTCACGGTGTTCGAGAAGAGTCACGGCGTCGGTGGGCGCATGGCGACGCGTGCCAGTGCGTTTGGGACGTTTGACCATGGTGCGCAGTACTTCACGGTGCGCGATCCACGCTTTGCGCTGGCGCTGCAAACAGCGCCGGGCTTGTGCCGTCCCTGGAGTGCCAATACGGTGCAGGTGCTGGACGCCCATGGCATGGTCGCCGCCGCGGGCCTGCCTGCCCGCGAGCCGCATTGGGTGCCCAAGCCCGGCATGAATGCGCTGGCCAAGCGCTGGGCACAGCCATTGATCGATTCCGGCGCGGTGGAGCTGGAAACCCAAGTCACCGCGATTGAGCCCGACGCGTTGAGCAAGACCGGCTGGCAGTTGCGCACCACCGGTGCCGAAGGCTCCACGCATGTATTCGGCGGCTTTGACGCCGTGGTCTTGGCCATCCCCTCCACACAAGCACAACTGCTGTTGCAAACCACGCCCAAGGGCAAAGCCCTGCACCAGAAGACATCCAAAGTCACCGTCGCACCCTGCTGGACCATGATGCTGGCCTTTCCGCAAGCCGTGCAACCCGGCCTCACCACATTGGGCCCGCAATGGAATGCTGCGCGCAGCACACACCATCGCCTCGCCTGGCTGACCCGCGAGTCGAGCAAGCCGGGTCGTGGCACCGTCGAACGCTGGACGGTGCAGGCCAGCGCCGCCTGGTCCACAGAGCATTTGCAAGACGACAGCGCACGCGTACAAGCCAAGCTGATCAAGGCCTTTGCCGAAGTAACCGGCATCCGCGCCGAACCTGCGCACGTGGAAACGCACCGCTGGCTCTATGCCCAAACACTGAACCCCTTGGGCCAGTCTCACTTGTGGGACGCCAAGGCTGGCATCGGCGTATGCGGCGACTGGTGCCTGGGCCACCGCGTGGAAAACGCCTTTGTGTCTGGCCTTGAAATGGCCTTAGCCATGGTGTGATTCCAAAACAGCTCTTGTACCGGGGGCGGTTCGCCCCCTCCCCCACTGGCCCGCTGCATGCTGGCTCACTGGTTGCCGCACTGGCGAGCTGGCTGGATGCGAAAGCACATGGTGGGCAATGGCTACTCCGCATCGAAGACGTAGACACGCCGCGCTGCATTCCCGGCGCCGACCAGACCATCCTGCAACAACTCGCGGCCTGCGGCCTGTATCCGGATGAGCCGCCCGTATGGCAAAGCCAGCGCACCGGGCTGTACCAGCAGGCGCTGGACGCACTGATTGCCGACAAGCAGGCTTACCCCTGCGCCTGCTCCCGCAAAGACATCGAAGCCGCGTTGCAACAGATCGGCCGCGACAAGCCACGCAATGGCGAGCTGGTCTACCCGGGCACCTGCCGTAGCGGTTTGCAAGGCAAGCCGGCCCGAGCCTGGCGTTTTGATACCAGCACCCACGCTGGCAAATTGGTGCGAAATCGGGCTGCAGTGCCCGCAGAACTTGCGCAAGCAGCTACTAAATCAATAGCAAAGCAAGGCAGCCTGGTGCATTGGACAGATCGACGCTTCGGCCCGCAGGCGCAAGACGTTGCTAGGCAAGTCGGCGATTTCGTGCTGCTGCGTGCCGATGGCCTGTTCGCCTACCAGCTCGCCGTCGTCGTGGACGATGCAGCACAAGGCATTACCCACATCGTGCGCGGCGAAGACCTGACTGACAACACGGCCCGGCAAATCCTGCTGCAACGGGCGCTCGGGTTTTCAACGCCAAGCTATCTGCACACCCCTCTGGTGCTGGGGCCTAACGGCGAAAAACTCAGCAAACAAAACGGCGCCACGGCCTTGGACACATCGTCCCCCACAGCTGCCAGCGAATCACTCCAGCACGCGGCGCGCGCGTTGGGCTTGCAGGTCAGTACCAATACATCGGCGGTTAGCCCTGCGGCATGGGTACCGCAATGGCAGCAACTTTTCTGCGGCCCATAATCCGGCCACTGTTCTTCCCAACTCTATGAATCTGACTTTCACTGGCTCCTGGCGCCAACGCGGCTTTCTGATCACGCTTTCGCTGCTGGCGGCGGCAGCGGTCCTCACCCTTGTCACGCTAATCGTTTTTTATCTGCAGTTGCCGGACACCTCCTTCCTGTCCAACTACCAGCCCAAGCAGCCGCTGCGCGTGCTGACCGCCGACGGTGTGGAGATCGGTGGCTTTGGTACTGAGCGGCGCGTCTACCAGCGCATCGACCAGATTCCGCAATTGATGAAAGACAGCCTGCTGGCGGTCGAAGACACGCGCTTTTATGCGCACCACGGTCTCGATCCGGTGGGCATTGGCCGCGCCGCAGTCGCCATGTTGACCGGCGGGCGCATGCAGGGCGCATCAACCATCACGCAGCAGGTCGCGCGTACCTTTTTTCTGAACCGCTCCGTCACCGCCGAGCGCAAGATCAAGGAGGCCATGCTGGCGTTCCGCATCGAGGCCCAGCTCAGCAAAGACCAGGTGCTGGAGCTGTACATGAACCAGATTTATCTGGGCTCCCGCGCCTATGGTTTCGAGGCTGCTGCGCAAACCTACTTTGGCAAGACACTTGCTGCGCTGAGCCCGGCGGAATGCGCGATGCTGGCCGGCCTCCCACAAAACCCCTACTTCGCCAACCCGCACCGCAACTTCGAGCGCGCGCGCAACCGGCAGCTCTGGGCGCTCTCGCGCATGCGATCCCAAAACGTGATCGATGAAGCGCAGTACACCGCGGCCAAGGCCGAGAAGCTGGTGATCCGCAAGCCGCGCGATGTGGAGGTGCACGCCGAGTACGTGGCCGAGATGGTGCGCCAACAAATCTATGCGCAATACGGCGAGCTGACCTATACCACCGGGCTGAACGTCACCACCACGCTGCGCGCCAACGAACAGCAGGCCGCTTACAAAGCGCTGCGCCGTACGCTGGTTGACCATGCACTGCGCCAAGCCTGGCGCGGCCCGGAAGGCAACGAGGTGCTTCCGCCCGACTGGAAAGACGAGGACCCGCGCGTTGCGCAGACGCTGGCCGACTACGCCGATGACGAAGACCTGATCCTTGCCGTCGTGACCCGCACCAGCCCCAAGTCAGTGACCGTGGTGCTGGGTTCCGGAGACGTCATCAAGATCGATGGCGCTGGCCTGCGCGCGGCGCAAAGCGGCTTGGCTGACAACGCTTCAGCCAAGCTGCGCGTGCGCCGGGGTGCGGTGGTACGCGTGGTGCAACAGGGGAAAAACTGGGCACTCGTGCAATGGCCTGAGACTGAGGGTGCCATGGTGGCAATGGACACCACCAACGGCGAGATTCGCGCACTGGTCGGCGGTTTTGACTTTCACCGCAACCAGTTCAATCATGTGACCCAAGGCTGGCGCCAGCCTGGCTCCAGCTACAAGCCATTCCTGTATTCCGGTGCGATTGAAAACGGCGTGCAACCCGACACGCTGATCAACGACGCACCGATGGAAAACGTCGGTGACTGGTACCCCGAGAACGACGACGGCAGTACCGATGGCCCGATCACATTGCGCAGCGCGCTGGCGCGCTCGAAGAATTTAGTCTCCATCCGTCTGATGCAATTGTTGTCGCCGCGCGGTGCGCGCGAATGGACCGGCCGCTTTGGCTTTGATGTTGACAAGCAGCCCGACAACCTGACGCAAGCCTTGGGTAGCGGCTCCACCAACCCGTTGCAGATGGCCGGCGCCTATGCCGTGCTGGCCAATGGCGGCTACCGCGTGACGCCGAAGTTTGTCACGCGCATTGCGCGGGCCAGTGGCGAGGTGGTGTTTGAGTCACCCAGCGTGCCGCTCGATGAAACCATGCGTGCGGTACCTGCCCGCAATACTTTTGTCGTCAACAGCCTGTTGCAGGAAGTCACCCGCTCCGGCACCGCCGCTCGCGCGCAGGCCACGCTTAAGCGCCCCGATCTGTACGGCAAGACGGGAACGACTAACGACGTGGTCGACGCCTGGTTCGGCGGCTTCCAGCCCGGGCTGGTCGCAGTAGTGTGGGTGGGTTACGACACGCCGCGCAGCCTGGGCTCCCGTGCATCCGGCTCCGCGTTAGCGCTGCCCGCGTGGATAGAGTTCATGGCGACAGCGCTGAAGAATGTGCCGGTGCAGGAAGTGCAGCCTCCGGCGGGCGTGGTGCGTGTCGATGGCGAATGGCGCTATGCCGAGTGGGCGGATGGCGGCTTTGTACGTACCCTGGACCTGGATGGCGAGCCAATCACGCCGGCGTTGATCGTGCGCCCAACCTGGACGCCCGGCACACCAACACCAGCACCTGAAGAGGCTCCGGCTCCAAACTGATCCGCTAGCCCAACGGCTTGAACATATTGACGTTGGTCACTGCGTAGCCCATGCTGGCATACAGCGCCTGCGCGCCAGTGTTGTGACCAAACACATGCAGGCCCATGCCGGGCAGTCCCTCTGCCGCAATCACCTGCTCCGCCGCCAATAACGCGCGCTTGGCGTGGCCTTGCCGCTGAAACTGCGGCAGCACCACGATATCGGTCAGCCACGCGATCTTTCTGCCACCCTGCTCGCGCAGCGAAATCCAGATAGCGCCGACTTTCTGTGCCGATTCATCACGCACCGTGAAAAACCAATGCTCTGGCGTCGCAAAGCCTTGCGGCAACAGGTTGTCAATTTCCTTCTGCGCCAGATTCAGTGCGTCTGCCGCTGCCCATTGGCCCGACGCGATCTTGTCTTTTGCATAGGCCTTGATCGACTCTGAAAAGTGGGCGATGTATTCGTCCTCCGTCATGGGTGTGATGTGGGTCACCATCGCTCTCCTTTTGCGCTGAACTCAATCAATGTCAGCAATCGTTTTTCGCGCGTCTCTTCGCGCTTGGCGCTGGTGACGCGCCAGATCATCTGCTTGCGGTAGCCGGGAGGCTGTGCTTCGAAGAATTTCCAGGCCGCCTTGTGTTTGCGAAACAGTGCCTCCAAAGCGGGTGGCAGCACTGGCATATCGGCTTGCTCATAGGATGCCCGCCGTGATTTCTCCTCGGTACGCAATGCAAAAGCTGCAAGACCTGCGGGCTTCATGCGCCCTTCTGCAATCAATGCGTCGACCTTGGCAATATTGATCGCGCTCCAATGCGATGTGGGCTTGCGCGGCGTGAAGCGGATTTGGTACGACGCTGCATCAATGTTCTTGCGCACGCCGTCAATCCAGCCGACGCACAAGGCCTCATCGACCGACTCAGGCCAGGTCACGCTGGCAAGGCCGGTGCTGACTTTGTAGAAGCCTGCAATCAGCTCGCTCTCGCTCTTGCCATGTTTGGTAAACCAGGCGCGCAGGGCTTTGGCGTCATGAAAGAAAGTCACCATGGTCCCGTTTCCTCCATGCGCATCATGCAGCGCCGCGCACTGGGAAGTGCTTGTCCCGCAACTGCATGAAGGGCAACTCCACCGCCCGGTACAGCGCCCAGCCGACCAGCAACGAAGCTACCGTGATCAGCAGCAAGGTGACAGACGATGACCGCATCCATTCCTTCGCTTGGCGGTTCAGGATATAGGCGACGGCTTTATGCGAAAGATAAATCGAATACGACCACACGGCCAGCGAATAGGCGCCAGGAATGCGTGCACGGTACAGCGGTGAGTCGGGGCTCAACGCAGACACGACCAGCACCGCAAACGCCATGGCGACCAGGCTGTAGCCGAAGGTGGTCATGAAGAAGCCGTAACCATAGTCGTCGATGTAGTAATGCGCATAGACGCCATACAACACCGCGCCGACAGCCACCAGCCCCATGCCGAACGTCCATCTCCCTGCGCGCTGCACGCGCTGCCACAACACGGGATGAAAGTTCTTCAACAGCGCCACGGCCAGCCCAGGCAAAAATTCATCGAAGCGACACAGCGTGGCGTAGTAGACATTGGGGTAGTAGCCCGCAATTTGACCATCCGCTTCACGTCCGTACTGCACCCACAACCAGCCGCGCGCTGCGATGCCAATACACAGCAAACTGCCCAACAAGAGCCACGCCTGGTAGCGACGTCCTTTCAGGCGAGTGGCCAGCAACACCACCAGTGGAAACACGAGGTAGAACTGTTCCTCAATGCACAGCGACCAGGCGTGCGAGAACGCGGTGCCGGGTTGCAACTGGTAATTCTGCGTGAACGTCAGAAAGCTCCACAGCGGCGGCGGCGTCTTGCCACCCATCGCCGCCGGAAAGATGAAATACGCCGCCAGCACCAGCCAGAACACCGGCCAGGTGCGCAGCGCCCGGCGGGCATAAAAGTTCGGTAGCGACAAGGGCGTCTGGCGCACCATGCCGCCAAAGACCTGGTTACCAATCAGATAGCCGCTGAGCACAAAGAACAGGTCCACGCCGACCCAGCCCACGGTGCTGAGCCAGCCAAAGGTAGCCTCGCCCGAGACGAACACCATGTAGTGGTACATGAACACCAGCGCAATCGCCACTGCGCGCAGCGTATCCAGACCGCTGGAACGCGGTGGATGATGGGGCGCAGCGCTCAAGCCCAGTGCTCGCCAAAAACCGGCGCCACCGACGGGTGCGATTCCACGCGCTTGAGCAGCTCCGAAAATTTCGGGCGGTGCTTGGCCAGATGCGCACGCGCGCCGGACCAACGCGACACGACGGTCGCCAAAATATCCAGCGCGCCGGGCTGCTCGCCCGACAGAAATGGCGCGCCGTGGAAAGTGTCTGCAAATATCTCCCAATGCTTATGCAACTGGCGGCGCGCCGCCTCACGCACAGCCTCCAGCGCCGCCTTGTCGTCGCCAGTGGTCCAGCGCTCGGGGTAATCAGAAATGCTGATCGCGTTGTAGCAATTGGCAGCGATGAACACCAGCCCGCGGATAGCCTGGCCGCGCTCCACACTGTCATTCGGCAACAGGCCACTGGCCGGGTAGCTCAGGCCCAGGTGAATAAGAATCGCTGCGCTCTCTGTCAGTACAGCGCCGTCGGTCAAAACCAACGTGGGGATCTGGCGCATGGGGTTGATCTGCGCCAGCTCGTTCATCGCAGAATCGGGCTCCCACGACGAGGCGCGCACCACGCGGTAGGCCACGCCGCAGCGGCGCAACGCCACTTCGATCGCGGCGGAGCCCGAGCCCTGGGAGCCAAAAAGAATGTGCATGGCCAAGCCCTTGCTACTGCACCGCAACCGGGCAGGCCATGCGTTGCATGGGGAAGTCGATACCACGCAGCGCGCCATTGCGCAGGCCTTCAATACGCGCGGCAAGTTTGTCGTTGGTCAGCTTTTGGTAAATCACACGCTGCGGAAAGTCATGCGCCAGGTTCTCAAACACCGCACGCTGGTCGACGTGGCTGATCAACGTGAATGTCGTTTCGCCCTGCCCTTTTGGCAACGCGATGAACATCAGCTTGCCCTCGTCGTTGGTGCGCAGGCGCATGAACTCAAAGGTCACCGTCTTGCCATTCTTCACGGTGCGGCCCATGCCCAGCATCGTGCCACCGGCTGGCGCCATCCATTGCTCTACGGTGCCGGGCTCGCTGCCCTCTTCGGTCCAACAACCGGCTAGCCAGGCCATAGGCGCCAACGGCGACTCTTGCGCATGGGCAGAGCCCAGCAACGTGTAAAGCAACACACAACTAACGAAGCGAATCCGGTTCATTACCCACACTCTACCGAACGTCTGCCAGTTTGAAATGCGGGTTTTCGATCAGTCCGAGCCGGTTGCCAAACGGATCCTTCACCGCGGCGACTTTGATGCCATCGCCCACGTCGTGCACCGGCTCCAGGGATTGCGCGCCCAGGTCCAGCAAGCGCTGCCACACCTCGTCGATATTTGCCACGCCCCACAGCGGTTGTGGGCCGTTCACATTGGGCGTCCCTTCGGGCAGCAGGCCCAGTTCAAAACCACCTAAGTTGAAGCCCACATAAAATTTTTCGTCGAAATACGGCGGCGCACCCAGGACTTGCGCATACCAGTCGCGCGCTTTGGCCAAATGGTGGACGGGATAAATCGCAGTGCGCAAACCTAACAACATGGTTACTTTTCCTTCACTTTTTTGATTTCTTCAGGTGCGCATTTTCCAGATTTGTCTGCACCCGGTATTGAACAATCGTCTCGACCAGCTTGATCGGAATCGGCTGCGTGTGCGGGAACTGCACCGAGCCTTTGCCAGTAACGTAGATCGATAGGTCATCCGCAAACTTCACCAGCGCTGCAGCGCCTGGGTAGAAGCCGATGTGTTTGTCGTACGCCGCGAAGTGCAACAGGTTGCCGTGCAGTTTGAAGGTCGGTATTTGGTAGCTGATGCACTCCGTCGCACCAGCGGCGTGTTTGGCAATCGCCTTGCGTAGGCTAATCAGCCGCTTGCGTGGCTCGCCGTCAAACGCGGCGATGTATTCGTCTATGGTCTCCGGGACCTTGTCCCAGGCCTTCATGAGGCCGGGGCCTCCACCACGACATAGTCCATGCTGGATGCACCATCCAGCAACTTGATGCGCACCGCACCCAACATCAACGGATCGAAGTTGCGCATGTTGATACCCGTGCGTGTACCCTTGCTCGGGTCCACGCGTTGCCAGGCCATCACGCAACCACAGCTACTGCAACGCACGAAGTCCAGCGCATTGCGGCCCCAGCGGTATTTCTGCGTCGCGCCTGGCTTGGCGATGATGCGTACGTCCTTGGCTTGGTAATACGCCCACAGAACGCCGTAGCGGCGGCAAATCGAGCAATTGCAGTTGGTGACGCTGGGTGGCCGGCGCGGGACTTCTACATGCACCGCACCACAGTGGCAAGAACCTGAAATCATCGACTGCTCCTTTACACGTTCAGTTTGAAACCCAGATCCACCTCGGAGCCCGGTATGCCGCCGCGCACGCCCCAGTCGTCCAGCGGCGGCTCGTTCAGCACGATGATGATGTCGCTGGGCGCAATGCCCAACTCGCCAAAGCGGCGCACGATGCCCTGGTACAAGTTGCGCTTCGCGTCCAGCGAGCGGCCGGGAAACATCAGGATTTCCACGAAGGTGTAGTTCTCGGTCTTGCTGGGAGGCACGGAAAAGTGCTCGGGCTTGTGCTCGATGTAGCGGATCTGCTTATCGTCTTTGGGGACCTTCAGTGCATCAATCTGCGCTTGGTACACGGCGTCCATCAGTGCCTGCACCTCCGCAGGCGGACGGGATTTACGGACTTCGATTTTGGCTATTGGCATGGTCGGTCTTTCACAGTCACTTGTTGCCCCAGCGCCAGGTGGGCGGCTCGCCCTTGAGCCAGCACACCGCAATCAGAAACAGTGAGAGCACCGCGGTGTACGCAACAAACGTCACGGGACCGTAATTGGGAAGCAGCAGGAGGCCGCCTGCCAGCATCAAGCCCGTGAAGATTGCCAGCACCACCCAGCCTTGCCACGTAGCAGGAATGCCCCAGCCCCAACCGTAGGTCTTGGCGGGAAACCAATACGCTGTTTCTTTTTGCATAAACACCTCCATCAAGAGAATCTTTGTTTAGTCATTCACTTTGGTCGGGTCACCCAGGCTCAGGTTCAGCGTCACCGCTTCCTTGACCAGGCGACGTGCCAGCGTGGCAGAGATGGTATCGCCCTCGCGCAGCTCCAGGGTCGCCATCTCATATTTGCCGCCCGGCTTCAGGCGTGGCTCGGTCTCGCGCAAGCGCTGCCCGCGCCAGAAGCCGAACAGCACGCGCTGCTCTTCAGCGCGAATCAGCAACACCGGCCCGTTGCTGAAGTAGACCAAATGGCGCCACTTGATCACTTCTTCCAATTTGGCGGCGCCCTTCGTAGCCGCACGCAAATGCTGCACGCACTCGCGCTGCCAGCCATGCAAAGCAGCGACATAGGCGTCCGGGCTCGCCGCAGCGACTGATTTCTGCATTCCGGCCATTTCAAATCCCCCACTTAATAGCGTGCCAGAGCCATTCAGAAGACCTGGGTCAGTCGCCGTCGAAGATATCCAGCACGTCCGAAGTATTAATGAGACCCTCGGAATCGTCATCGCTCTTGCTGTCCTTCTTGAAGTAGGCCCAGACAAGCACCACAACCCCCAGGCCCGCCCCCCACAGGACAGGAAAATCCAGAAACCACGCACCCACCGCACCCACGGCGATGGCGAGGCTTAACCAGTTCAAGCTTTTTGCAAAACTCATGGGGGAACTCCTGTTTTTCCTGGCATGGCCAGTGGCGTGGATTCGTACATCACCATGTCAGGCGGCTCGGACGCCAATCCGCCAAGAACCACGATCATGAAATGACTCCGGTATTGCGCTGACTCCAGTGTACAAATATGCGCCAGGCGCTAGGGCAGTATTTGGGTCGCCCCAAGCTGACAGGCCCGCCTCTCTACAATCGGGGCCTGACTTCTCTCCTCCTGACCATGACGACCGCCCCCACCGAATCCCCCGAAACCACGCTTGAGACCGGTACACCCGACCGGCCCTTCATGCGCACCATCAAGAGCTTTGTGAAGCGCGCGGGGCGCACCACTGCGGGCCAGGCCAAAGCGTTTGAGGATTTGGGGCCCCAATTCCTGTTGCCCTTCCAGAAGAATGCTATCGATTTGGTAGCTGCTTACGCACATTCTGCGGGCGTTCCGAGCCAAAATGGCGCTGAAAAGCCAGTGGTACTGGAAATCGGCTTTGGCATGGGTGAGGCCACAGCCAAGATCGCTGCGACACTGCCAGACACCAATTTCCTGTGCTGCGAGGTGCATGAGCCGGGCGTGGGCGCGCTGTTGAAGCGCATTGGCGAGAACAATCTCACCAACATCCGCATCTGCAACCACGACGCGGTGGAGGTGATCGACCACATGCTGCCACTGCAAAGCCTGGACGGTGTTCACATCTTCTTCCCCGACCCCTGGCACAAGACCAAGCACAACAAACGCCGCCTGATCCAGTCGCCGCTGATCGCCAAGCTGGCAGCGCGCCTGAAGGTCGGCGGCTACCTGCATTGCGCCACCGACTGGGAGCCTTATGCCCAACAGATTCTGGAAGTGCTCACCGCCGAGCCGCTGCTGAAGAATCGCGCACTGGCGACCAACCCCGAGCTGATGGGCTACGCGCCCAAGCCGCATTACCGCCCGCTGACCAAGTTCGAGAACCGCGGCATCCGGTTGGGTCACGGCGTGTGGGATGTCGTGTTTGAGCGCGTCGCGTAAACACAGCCCTGCACCGCGCAATGGCGTGGGTGCCAGTTGCGTGGTGGTGCCTGCGGGCCCATGGTCTACCGTATTCGAATTTCTGCAGCAGCGCTTTGCGCGCGTTGACCCTGCTATCTGGCAACAGCGTCTGGCCCAAGGCGATGTGACAGACGACAACGGCGCCGTGCTCGCCGCCGAGAGCCCCTGCGTACCGGGCCAGCGGCTCTATTACTACCGCGAGGTCGAGGCCGAAGCGCCCATCCCGTTTGAGGCCACCGTGCTGTGGCGCAATGACGATCTGCTGGTGACCGACAAGCCGCACTTTCTGCCGGTGATGCCGTCAGGCAAGTATGTGCAAGAGACGCTGCTGGTGCGCCTGAAAAACGAACTCAACCTGCCCGAACTCACCCCCATCCACCGCATAGACCGCGACACCGCTGGACTCGTATTGTTCTCGGTACGCGCCGCCACGCGCAATGCCTATGCAGCGCTGTTCCGCGAGCGCCAGGTCAGCAAAACCTACGAGTGCATTGCGCCATGGAACCCGGCATTGCAATGGCCGATACACCGCGCCACGCGCATCGGCAATGCGCAGCATTTCATGCAGCAATCCGAAGAGGCGGGCGAAGTGAATGCGATCACTGACATTGCGCCTATGGAAGCGCGCGGCGACTGGGCGCGTTATCAACTCAAGCCATTGAGTGGGCAGCGCCACCAATTGCGCGTGCACATGAACGCACTGGGCCTGCCAATCCAGAACGATGGCATTTATCCGGTGCTGACACCGGAAGACGCCACCGACTACGCCAAGCCATTGCAACTATTGGCCAAGCATCTGCAATTCACCGACCCGGTGACCCAATCGCCACTGGCGTTTGAAAGCCGGCTCAAGTTGCTCTGGTAAAAAACGACCGAAAAACAAAACGGGCCCTTGGGGCCCGTTTTTCATTGGCGCAAGACGCGCAGCCGTTTTATTTCTTCTCTTCCAACTTCTTGCATTCGGCCTTCATCTTGTCGTCCATCTTGGGATCAGCCTTCTTGCAGGCTGCTTTCATTTCTTCCATCTTCTTGTCGTCCTTCATAGCGCCGCCATGGGATGCGGCGAACGACACGCCAGCAAACGCCATAACCATCAAACCAGTCAGTAACTTCTTCATGAGGTGTACTCCTAAATGTTCTTAGCATGCAGCCGGGGTTTCGGCTCGCGCATGATATACACGCCCCATGCCAATTAGCAAGCGCCATCGCTATTCGCACCTGAAGCATCTGGGGCTCGTTGCGTTGCTGCTTGTAAGCAATGTGGCGCTGCATGCAGAGCCCTACACGCCCAGCTCCGACGCTGCGGTGCTGGAGCGCCTGCCACTGCGCGCCAACCGGCAGGTGGCCAAAGAGTTAATTGCGTTACGTCGCGCCGTGAAAGAACAGCCCGACAACGCAAATGCCGCAGTGCAACTGGCGGAACTTTACTTTGACACCGCGGCAGCAACCGGCGACCCGCGCTATGCAGGCTATGCGCGCGCCGTTGTCGCGGGATACAAAAATGCGCTGACGCCACAACTGCTCTTGATGCGCGGCATGTTGCAGCAATACCAGCACGACTTCGCTGCCGCGTTGAAAGACTTTTCCGACGCATTGGCGCAAGACCCGCAGCTGGCGGCTGCGCATGCATGGCGCGGTGCGATCTACTTGGTGCAAGCGAACTACCCGGCAGCGGACGCTGAGTGCGCTGCCTTGTTGAAACTCGAGCGCCGCGCGCTGTGGGGTGCCTGTAAAGGTTTGGTCCAAGCCTATGGTGGTCAACTCGATGCGGCATACACCACGCTATCGCAGGCATTGCAGCAAACCAGCCAAGACGGCAACCGCTTGTGGCTGCAGACCCGTATGGCGGAGGTCTCCGTTTGGCGCAACCAGCCGCAACGCGCTGAAGAGCATTTCCGCCAGGCCCTGGCTTTAGGCCAGGACGACGCCTATCTACTGGCTGCCTGGAGTGACTTTCTTCTGGAGCATGGACGCTACCAAAACACGCTGGATTTGCTGAGCGCTTGGGAGGCGTCTGACCCCTTGCTGTTGCGGCTTGCATTGGCGCAACAGGCATTGAAGCTTCCCCAAGCGGCGCGCAGTGCACAGATCTTGGGCGACCGCTTTGCTGCGGCCACGCTGCGCGGCGACACCACGCACCGCGCAGAAGAAGCACGCTTTGAATTGCTGCTGCGCAAGAACCCCGCTCAAGCACTCAAGCTGGCCTCGCTCAACTTTGCGGTGCAGCGCGAGCCGCGCGATGCACGCGTCTTGCTTGAAGCAGCGATTGCTGCAGGCGACAGCGCCGCCGCACAGCCAGCGCGAGACTGGCTGCAGTCCAGCGGCTTCGAAGATGCGCGCCTGCGCGCACTGGCGACAGAGTCGGCGAAGGCTGGCAACCCATGATGCGCAAAATCCTCATAGTCGTTGCGCTCTGGATATTGGCCCTGCCTGCTTTCGCCCACAAGGCAAGCGATAGCTATTTGACATTGCAGGTGCAAGGGACGCAGGTGTCGGGGCACTGGGACATTGCGCTGCGGGACATCGACTTTGCGATCGGACTGGACGCGGATGGCAACGGCGAAATTACGTGGGGTGAAGTCAAAGCCCGGCACGCGGATATCGCCGCATGGGCGATGAGCAGTCTCAACCTGCAGCGCGGTGGCGTCTGCAACGTGAAGGTTGCCGAACAATTGGTGGACGAACACACCGACGGGCACTACACCGTCCTGATGCTGCAAGGTGACTGTCCCTCAGCCAAGGGGCCACTTGAGATGCAGTATCGGCTGCTATTTGATGTGGATGCCCTGCACCGAGGGCTGTTGCAACTCACGCTTGACGGCAAGACGCAGACCAGCATTTTCGGCCCCAATGCAGCGACGCAGCAGTTCGACGACCAGGACCCGTCCGTGTTGAAGCAGCTCGGCAAGTACGTGGTCGAGGGGGTATGGCATATCTGGATTGGCTTTGACCACATCCTTTTTCTGCTATCGCTGCTGCTACCGGCGGTGCTGGTTCATTCTGCACAGGGATGGCGTGGTGCAACGCGCTTCAGAGATGCATTGAAGGAAGTGCTCTGGGTGGTGACCGCGTTCACCGCCGCGCATTCGATCACGTTGTCGTTGGCAGCACTGGGCTATATCAGCCTGCCCTCCCGGCTGGTGGAATCAACGATTGCGTTTTCCATCATCGTCGCCGCGCTGAACAATCTGTATCCCGTCGTGCGCAAGCGGCGCTGGTCCGTCGCGTTTGGTTTTGGTCTGATCCACGGCTTTGGTTTTGCCAGCGTACTGGCAGATCTGGAATTGCCCAAAGACACCTTGGTCGCTTCACTGCTGGGCTTCAATCTGGGCGTCGAACTGGGACAACTGGCAATCGTTACCGCGTTCCTGCCATTGGCCTATATGCTTCGTAATTCCGTCTTTTATCGGAAGGCGGTGTTTGTAGGTGGCTCTGTGCTGACGATTGTGTTGGCGACTATCTGGTTTTCGGAGCGGGCGTTTAATCTTCGGATTCTTGGGTTTTAGTTGCTGAGGTAGCGTTACTTCTGGATCACGCGTGTCGGGTACTCCCCTCCGCGAATGTCCCCCGCGGCCGGGAGGGCCGCTCCTCCTTGATTTCGCTGCGCAGAGCACCCAACCCACCTGATCTGAAACGATATTGGCACGCCGGTGCGGACCTCCGCCTGCTGCTCCTCAAGCTGACGGTGCGGGGTAGGCCTCATTGCGAAATCAAGGAGGAGCCCGCAGGGCGGGGGACATTCGCTTTGAGGCTTACCCCGCGCCGTCAGCGGGCGAGAGCAAGCCCCCCCCTCGGAAACCGAAATCAGGCCTTGATTTCCTTAGCCGTGATCTGGTACTTGAAATCATCCGGCGCATAAGAATCAATCCGCCCCAATGCATTCTCAGCAACGGGATACATCAGGAAGCCCAACTGCGGCCCCTTGGCTCCAGGCAGGTTCACATCGTGCGCCGTGTTGTAGGCCATCCAGTTGCCTTCCCAGCCGCCAAACAGACTCTTCTTGACGGGAGCAACGATAGGGTTGGCCGCGTTCTTGATCCACTCCGAAGTTTCCTGGCGCATTACTTTGGCCACGTCCGCCGGATCCATACCCACCCAGCCGTAGCCCTTCAGATAAACCTCGGCACGGCAGTGCTGCGCACCCTTCAGGCTGGCGGAGTTGCCGCCCAGTTCCTTGTAGCCAAACGCACTGGGCGCCACGCGGATGCCATACACGTCGCGTGCTGGCACGCCTACAGCGCGGCACATGCCGACGTACAACGCGTTCAGGTCAGCGCACTTGCCACCCAGATTCTGCGTTTCCAGCATGCTCTTGATATCGCCTTCGCCGCAACCGCGCACCAGCGGGTTGCGGTAGGTATTGGTAACAATCCAGTCGTAGATGCGCTGGGCCTTTTCAACATCGGTCTTGGCGCCGCGGGTCGCATCCTTCGCTGTGTCCAGCACGATGCCATCGGTTGGCAGCAAATGGGTGGGCTGAGTCCAAACCTTGAGCGATTCAGCGTCTTCCGCTGCTGCAACTTTTTGCGACCAGTTTTGTGCGCGGCTCTTCGTCTGGATACGGCTGGTCAGCTCCACAAAGGGCTGGGCCAGGCCTTCGGCAAATTCTGCGTACAGCATGCGCGCGCCGGAACTTGGCTCGACCGCCAGTTTGGTGGCGCCATTGCTGGAGAAGCCGTTGATCGAGGAAATCTGCCAGTCGGTGTTAACGCTGGGAATGGGGAGCCAAACCTTGGTGACGCCCACCGGCTTGGTGATATCGACCCGGGTGGTGACCTCAAACGTGCGCCAGTCGCCGGGGATGGGCGCAAACTTGCGTTCCGCCGTATCGCCGGTTGCTGCAAAATTGATAGCTGGCCACGCACTACTGGCGAGCGCTACAGCCGTATTTGACAGAAATGTGCGGCGCGAAGCCTTACCTGGGCGCGACTGCCCGCTGGCGTGAACGGTTTTCATGAAGGGAACTCCGATTGGGTAAAAACAAGCGCGTACGGCGTCGAAAGGAGACCCCGATGTGGCGCGATGGCAAATTATGCGCTGCCCGCCGCTACCGGCGCTTCAGCGGCTGCTCTGGCAGCGGCTCCAATGTCCAGTCACCCGGCTCCGGCGGCGGCGGTGGAGGCTTGGCTGCACGGCCCTTGTCGATCCTGCCAGCGGTGAGCTTCGCGCTGAATTTCAGGCGTTTCAGGTCTTCCGGATTGGGGTTGTCCTGTGGGCTGAAACTGAAGCAGCACAACGTGCCGTAAACCTCTCCATCCTGCAGCACGATGGGCGTACTGATGTGCGTGCCAATCGGAAAGGGCAAATCTTTGGTCAGCGCTGCGGCCGCGGGCAATTTGGCGGTGTTGGCAATGTATTCGGGCAAACGGCCATCGACCACACGTTGACACCAGCTTGTCTCAAGCGGATCCGACTGGCCTGCGGCAATCACCGCATGACCGGGGCTCATCGCCACGCGCTTGAACAAACGGCGGGCTCCTGTGAATTCTGAAACGAACACCACGTCCATCTTCATATGGTCACGCAGCAAACCCAGCACTTGCTGCACAGAATCGTCAATCAGCTCATCAGCGTCATCTGCCGTTGCCACCAAAAGCTCGGACACTTTGACGGAAAGATCATCGGGTTTGTAATCGGGGTCGTACATGTCGTGAATGAATACGGCGAATAGATAGAAGACGTTTTTATACATGGGTTTGCATGGCCCTGTATATTCGGCGCCTTCCCCGGTTTCTCTGTGCCCGCTTTGCCCTCCCTTTCCCCCGCTGCAACCGCCCTCTCCCAACACGCCGTTGACGCCTTCGAGCGCGTGGTCGGCACGACCACAGGCTTTCGCATCCGCGCTGGCCAGCACGCCATGGCAGAAGCCGTGGCGCAGACGCTGGCGCAAGCCGATCTGGGTGAGCACACCAAACCCGCCAAAGCCATCGCCGTGATACAGGCTGGTACCGGCGTGGGCAAAAGCGCCGCCTATGCGTCCACGGCGATTGCGCTGGCACTGGAGCGCAAGACCCGGGTGCTGATTTCCACTGCCACTGTCGCGCTACAAGAGCAGTTGATGACCAAGGACTTGCCCGCGCTGTTGCAGAGCATGGACAAGCCCTTCGCGTTCGCGCTGGCCAAAGGGCGCGGGCGCTATGTCTGCAAGGTCAAACTGGAACGCCTGGTAGGGACAGGCGCAGCAGAGGATGACTTTTTTGAAGAGGAAACGGGTGTTGCCGTTCTAAGCTCGGCCACACAGGAAGCGCTCGAGGAGCGCCGCACCCGCATGCTGGAAACCATGGCGCACCAGCTCGCAGTGGGCCAATGGGATGGCGACCGTGACACGCTGGCGCAAGCGCCCGATCCTGCCGACTGGCAAACCGTAGCCGCCGAACGCCATACCTGCACCGCGCGCCATTGTCCGCGCTTTCGGGAATGCAGCTACTACCAGGCACGCAACCGGCTTGCAGAGGCAAATGTGATTGTCGCCAACCACGATCTGGTGCTGGCCTCACTGGGTATGAAGACGCTGCCCGACTTGGACAACTGTCTGGTGATCTTTGACGAAGGCCACCATTTGCCTGCAGTCGCGCTGGACCAGTTTTCGAGCGCGATGGATTTGAGCAACCTGCGCTGGCTGGACAAACTGCCCAAGACGCTGCAGGAAGTCGCCAGCAAACTGAACCTGCATATCGCCGAAGACGTACAAACCATCACCAGCCAGCTCAAGGGCACGCTGACGCAACTGGCGCGCATGGCGATGGATCTGGTGTGGGCCAGCACCGGCAAGAACGCAGTAGGCGGTGGCAATGACGGCACACTGCGCTTTGCGAATGGCGTGTTGCCCGAAGCGTTACACGAGCCCGCTGCGCAAATTCATTTGCAAGCCAGCGGTCTTTCCAAGGTATTGGAAACGCTGGGCGTGGATGTTAAAGCGCTGGCCAAGGAGGATCCATCGCAAGCCGTGCTGTGCGCGCAGCTTTACGCCAAGCTGGGTGGTCTGGCGCCAAGGCTGGGTAGCCTGGCCTCCACCAGCCAGTTACTGCAGGAGCACGGTGACCAGCCGTTGGCCAAATGGCTGCAGGCCGAAACGAACAACGGGTATCTCACGATGACCGCGCACGCCTGCCCCATCGTGCCGGGCGATTTGCTGCGCCAGTTCCTATGGAGCCAGGTGCGCGGCGCCATCGTTACCAGCGCGTCGCTGACCAGCTGCGGCAGCTTTGACTACTTTCTGGAAGAAGCGGGCCTATCGAACAAGCCTTACGTTACAGCGCAGGAAGTCAGCAGCCCGTTCAACTACACCCGCCAGGGCACACTGACCGTCGTGCAAACCAAGGCAGAACCCAAACAGGTAGAGGCCTACACACGCGAATTGGTTGCTGCGCTGATGGAGGACATTGAGCAGGTCAAACGGGGTGCACTGGTGCTGTTCACCTCGCGCGCGCAAATGCGTGCAGCGACCGAAGCGCTTCCGCTGCATCTGAGCGACATGGTGCTGGTGCAGGGCACGCAATCGCGCACGCGGCTGCTGGAGGCCCACACCGCGCGTGTTGAAAGTGGCATGCCTTCGGTGCTGTTCGGCCTGCAGTCGTTTGGCGAAGGTCTGGATTTGCCGGGCGCCTTGTGCGAAACCGTGTTCATCGCCAAGCTGCCGTTCGCGCCGCCCAGCGACCCGGTTGACGAAGCGCGCGCTGAATGGCTCAAGAGCGTGGGTCGTGACCCGTTCAACGAACTGGTGATCCCCGCTACCGGCATCAAGCTATTGCAGTGGACCGGCCGCGCGATCCGCACGGAAGAAGACCACGCACGGGTCATTTGCTACGACAAACGGCTGACCCAGACGGCCTATGGCAAACGCATGCTGGCTGGACTGCCGCCCTACAAGCTGGAAATTCGCAGCCTTTAAGCCGTGGTCTTTGCAATGCGACGAAAGTGCGCGGCCACGTGGCGCGCCGCATCGATGAAGCCCACGCCGTTGTAGGCCAAGGCTTCACGTGCAAACTGCTGTTGCACGATGGGTTGCACGCGGCGCAAACGGAACGACGGCACCTTGGGATACAGGTGGTGCTCAATCTGGTAATTCAGGCCACCAAAGAACCAGTCCATGGACTTCGGGTTGAGGACTGTGCGCGATGTCAGCGACTGGTGCTCCAGAAACGACCAGGATGCATCGCTGCGCACCAGCGGCATGCCGATGTGGTTCAGCCAGAACAGCGCTGCCAGATACGGGCCGAGGAAGAAAAGCGGCAGCACATACACCGCGGCCGCCCGAGAAAATTCCACATGGAGAACGAACACTGGCAGCCCAAACCAGAGGGCGACGTGCAATGCCAACGGAACCAGGTCTTTCCAGAAGCGAATGGGCTCTTTCAAAACGCCCCACTGCGACAAATGTCGCTGGCTGTGGGCGAAAAACAGCGACAGGAACCAGACATGCAAGTGCTGATGCCGTGTCAGAAAGCGGCCCAGTCCGCTCTTGGACTCGCGCGATTGCTCGGTCAATGACACCAGCAGACTCACATCCATGTCGGGGTCCAGTGCCTCATCCTGGCAATGCCGATGGTGCGCCTGGTGGCGGTTGTACCACTCGGTAAAGGCGAGTCCGGTTACCACGGTCATACAAAAGTGGCCTAGCGCGCCATTCCAAAACGCGTTTTGGTGGATGCTGCCATGCCCCGCGTCGTGCCCCAGAAAAGCAAACTGTGCCAGCACAAAGCAAATCGCCACAGAGCCCAGTAGTAGCCCAGGCCAGCCCGGCTGCAACCACGCAAATGCCAGACACAGCGCCAGCACTAGGGATAATGCAACCAGCTTGAGCCAGGCATGGATTTGCGCCGCATCGGCAATCCGCTGCGTTTGCATCTCCTGTTGCATGGCACTCCAGATAGATCGTGCCCGCTCAGGGGCTAAGGACGGTGAATGGTAGGTTTGCATCGCAAGTTCCAATGGATTCGTATGATGGAGAGCGCCGGGATTGTGCTGTTCTGCGCAGCGACAGTTCGTGCGTTTTACACCATTGGCCAACATGCCCCTACGCAGGCCGCGCTGCTGAGTAGCCTGTCAATCCCGCTGGCCTATTTTTGCGCCGACTTTTTGACCGGCTTGATTCACTGGGTGTGCGACTCTTTCGGAGATGCGGACACGCCAGTGTGGGGCCCCATGCTCGTCGGGCCGTTTCGGCGCCATCACCGCGATCCACTGGAGATCACCCGCATTTCGCTGGCAGAAAACCTGGGCGCGTCGGCCATTGCGGGTTTGCTGGCGCTGTGGCTTTTCTTTCCGGCCCAGCCTGGCGATTTAGGTGCAGGCTATTTGATGCTGCTGCACTTCTGGCTGTGGTTGCTCGTCTTTGCCGTGGTCTCCAACCTGTTCCACCGCTGGTCGCACATGCCGGTTGCGCGTAAGCCCCGCTGGATGCAGATACTGCAAAAGCGGCGTTTGCTATTGAACACACACGAACACCTGGTGCACCACCGCAAACCCTACCGGGTGAACTACTGCATCCTGAGCGGTTGGGCGAATCCCCTGAGCAACCGCGTGCCGTGGCAACGGGTGGAATCGGTATTGGCAACCGTTGGCATTCCAACGAACTTCGATTGAAAACGGATTGCGGCCCTAGCTGCGTTTGGCAGTGAAGGGAAATTTGAACTGTTTCCAGAAACCATTGGGCACATAGTCGCCCAACACGCCGTATTCGCTGGGCCAGGGCCGGTCTGACTTCACGGCAGTGCCAAACAAAGTGTCCAGAAATGCCAGTTGCCCTGCATAGTTGCGGTCCAGCGCCTCCTGGTCCTGCGAGTGGTGCCAGTGGTGGAAATTGGGCGTCACCACAACATGGCGCAAGGGCCCGAGCCGTGCGCTGACATTGGCATGGTTGAACACCGCCTGAAAGCCCACCAGCACGATGTAGACATCAATCACTTCCTTGGAGAAACCCAGCACGTAAATGGGCGCCAGAATCAGCGTGCGAGTAATCAACACCTCGCCCACATGAAGGCGCGAGCCGGCCAGCCAGTCCATGCTCTTGATGCTGTGGTGCACCGCGTGGAAACGCCACAGCCATGGAATCTCGTGGAACGCGCGATGCACCCAGTACTGGATGAGATCCGCCACCAACACGATCAGGAAAAGCTCGACCACAAACGGCAGATCCTTGACCCAGCTTTGCACGCCATCGCGCACTGCCCAGCCAAAGAACTTGTGCACCATCAGGTTGGTGGCCAACAGCACAAAACCCACCGCCAGGTGATTCACGATGAAGTGCTGGAAATCGGTTTGCCATTCTTTGCGAAAAACCGGCTGCTCTTTCTTGAGAGGAAACAGCTTTTCGATAAAGACGAAGATCAGCGTGGAGCCCAGCAAATCCAGCGCAAACCAGTCCAAGCCGATATAGGGTGTGTTGTCCGCAAAATCGTGAACCGGCACCTTGTGCCCGCCGAGCAAGGCTGCCAGCGTCACAAACGCAAACGCGGTCACCGATAACCAGCGCGCCCGGTTCCAAATCATATTGGCCAGCGCAATGCCGCCGCCCACCACCATGCCCCAGAACATCAGCGTACGGATCAGCTCCACATCGTAGGAGCGACGCAACTCAGGCGTGGTTAGGTATTGCGGGAAATGGAAAGCCAGTACGCCCAGCAGACACAGAATCCCCAGCGACAGCGCAATGACGCCGCTGACCATGCCAGTGCCTGCGCGCAACGCCCCGTGCGACTCGGTCAATTGGTTCAGCTTTTTCAGAGGCTTCAACGGTATCCATCCAAATAAGTTTGGGGTGTGCGCATTATGGGCGCGAGCTATTGAGCGGCATTCTTTCACGAAGCTCCAGCTCAAAACTTTGCAATATCCCCCATTTGGGGGATAGACGCGGCGATGGGGGCGCAGTACCTTTGATGGCCGGATTTGCAGTGCGAATCCCACTTTTTCAGGATATCGCCATGTTCAAATTCTCCAAACGCACAGCCGCTGCCACCCACACCGATGCCGGTGAGAGCGTGATGCACGCAGCCAACTCCAGCCAGGGCGCGCCAGATATTCAGCGTGAGTTGTTGCGCGTAGCCTTCAAGGACACGATGCGCAGCACGGGCGTACCGCCGGAGTGGCTGGACTGTGAAATACGTACGAAGCCTGGCCCAGCAGGTACCGAGCAGGTGGAAGTCCACCTGATCATGAAGCAGTGGAGCGGCCATTTGCTGCGCTACAGCTTGGCCTTTCAGAAACAGTTTGAGCAATGCATGGATCGCTACGAACCCATGGTCGATCACACAGGGCTGGAGTGGCTGTGGAAATATGCACCCCAGTGTGACTGCCCGTTTCCGAACATGCCTGCACCCGAAGAGTGGGCGCAAAAGCTGGAGGCCCGCAAGTTGTCCAGCGTCGCTGGCAAGGCTGTATCGACCGAGAAGAAAGACCGGCAGTTTGACCTGCGCGATGTCTTCTCGGACCTGAAGGCTTAGTTCAGATAGGCAGCGTAACGCTGCTTGATCGCCGCCATCGAGTCGTTGCTCAGCCGGTTGCCAAACTGGCTCACTACATCACCAGCAGCCTGATTGGCCAGCCACGCCGCTTGCGTGTGGTTGTGGCCTTGTGTGACGGCGTACAGGAAGGCGCCGGCAAACATGTCGCCCGCGCCATTGGTGTCCACCGCGGTGACCTTGGCGGCAGGCACTTCGGTTTGCGTGCCGTTTTCCAGCACGATGCAGCCTTTGGCGCTGCGGGTCAAACAGACCGTGGCCGCCAGTTGGCTCACCTTCCCGCAGATTTCGTTCAGGTCTTTGCTGCCGCACCAGACCTGCGCTTCTTCTTCGTTGCAAAACAGGTAATCCAGCTTGCCCGTTTCCGCGTTGCCCACCATGGCTTCCAGGCCAGGGCGGCAGAAGTTGATCATGCTCATGTCGGATAAGGTTGCTGCCAGCTTCACGCCCGCGTTGCGTGCGATCACACGGCCCTTGATGGCAGCGTCTGTACCGGTCGGCGAAGCGGCTAGGTAGCCTTCCATGTAATAGACCTTGGACGCGGCAATCGCGTCGGGGTTCAGCGCGGTGTGGTCAATGTCGGCGGTAGCCCCGAGGTAGGTGCTCATGCTGCGCTCAGCGTCGGGCGTGACCATCACCATGCAACTACCCGTGTGGCCTGCCGCGGTCTGCTTGCCGACCAGATTGCTGTCCACGCCATTGGCTTTCAAATCGTCGCGGTAGAAATGGCCCAGCTCGTCTTCGGCCACACGGCAGGAATAAAAGCCCTTGCCGCCCAGCTGGGCCAGCGCGACGACGGTGTTGCCAGCGGAGCCGCCACCGGTGCGGCGGGAGTGCTTGCCCTCTACGGCATTGAGCAAATAGGCTTTGCGCTCGGCATCGATCAGCGTCATATGGCGCTTCTCCACGCCCATGGCTTGTAGTTGTGCGTCGGTGACTTCGTATTCGGAGTCCACCAGGGCGTTGCCAATGGCGTAGAGGTCGTATTTTTTCATGACCCCGAGAGTTTAATCGCGTCGGGCGACGCAATCTAAACGGTTGGGGTCAGAGCACATCGCTCACGCGAGTGGTCTGACCCCATGTATCAGGATTCCACAAACGCACGCTCAACGACGTAATCGCCGGGCGTTGTGGTACTGCCTTCTTTGAAACCACGGGCATTGAGCAATTCGCGCATGTCCTTGTTCAGCGCCGGGCTGCCGCAGATCATGATGCGGTCGCGTTCGGGGTCGAGCTTGGGCAGGCCCAGATCGGCTTCCAGCTTGCCGCTGGCGATCAGATCGGTGGCACGGCCGCGGTTCTTGAAAGGCTCGCGTGTAACGCTGGGGTAATACAGCAACTGCTCCTTGACCACATCACCCAGGTACTCATGCGCGGGCAGGTCGATGTTGATGAAATCCGCATAGGCCAACTCATTGACCTCGCGCACGCCATGGAACAGGATGACCTTTTCGTACTTCTCGTAGGTTGCGGGGTCGCGGATCAGACACAGGAAGGGAGCCAGGCCAGTGCCGGTGCCAATGAGGTACAGGTTCTTGCCTGGCAGCAGGTAGTCGATCAGCAACGTGCCGGTGGGCTTCTTTCCCACGACGATCTTGTCGCCCACTTTGATGTGTTGCAGCTTGGACGTCAGCGGGCCATCCGGCACTTTGATGCTGAAAAATTCCAGATGTTCTTCGTAGTTCGCGCTGACGATGCTGTAGGCGCGCAGCAGCGGTTTGCCGTTTTCCTGGCGCAGGCCAATCATCGTGAAATGCCCGTTGGAGAAGCGCAGCGCGGTGTCACGCGTCGTGGTGAAGCTGAACAGGCGGTCTGTCCAGTGGTGAACGCTTAAAACGGTTTCTTCCAGAAATGCACTCATGGGGGCCTTGGTTGGGATCTATCGACGCAGACCCATAGTTTAAAACCTGGCACTGTGTCTTGCGGGCATAAGGATATGGCTGCTGGTTATTTCGAGAAATCAGTTCTGCCTATTTCTGCGATCATTGAGACATGTCAAACGCTTCTTCCGCTGCCCCCCTGCTGGTGGCCTGTCTATGCGCGCAGTGGTGTGGCGCCTGCCGCGAGTACCAGCCGCTGTTTGACTCACTGCAAAAGGAATTTCCCCAAGCCGTTTTCCACTGGGTAGACATTGAAGACGAGGCTGACCTGGTCGACCCGATAGAGGTAGAAAACTTTCCTACGCTGCTGATCGCACACGGCGGACAAGCCCGCTTCTTCGGCACCGTAACGCCGCATCTGGAAACTTTGCGTCGGCTGCTGCAGGCGCAATCGGATGGTGGTCAGGCTGCGCTGCCCGACCCTCACATTCAGGCACTAAATCAGCGTCTAAGCCGCATTGAACGTGCGTGAGCAGCTACTGATTCAGTAGCAATCCACGCCAGCCGATCACAGCTTTTCAGTGACCCAGGCCTGCACGCTGGCCAGTGCCGCGGGCAGTTTGGCAGGCTCGGTACCACCGGCCATCGCCATGTCAGGCTTGCCGCCGCCCTTGCCGCCGACTTGCGCCGCGACATGGTTCACGAGTTCGCCGGCCTTGACGCGCGCAAAAGTGTCCGCGGTCACGCCCACGGCGATCTGCACCTTGCCCCCATCCACGCTGGCCAGCACGACCACCGCGGTCTTGAGTTTGTCTTTGAGCTTGGTGGCGGTTTCGCGCAGCGTATTCGCATCGGCACCGTCCAGCGCCGCAACGACCAGCTTGACGCCCTTGACGTCCAGCGCCTGCGCAGCGAGTTCGTCGCCTTGCGCCGAAGCCAGCTTGCCCTTGAGCGCGGAGACCTCCTTCTCCAGCGCCTTGACCTGGTCCAGCACGCCGTGCAGCTTGTTGCTGAATTCCGCCACGGGCGCCTTCATCGCAGCAGCACCGGAAGCCACGGTGGCTTCCAGGTCCTGCAAATAGGCCAGTGCGTTGGCACCGGTCACGGCTTCCACGCGACGCACGCCAGCGGCCACACCGCCTTCAGCCACGATCTTGAAAACGCCGATATCACCGGTGCGGCCCACGTGGGTACCGCCGCACAGCTCGCGGCTCGTGCCAATATCCAACACGCGCACGGTCTCACCGTACTTCTCGCCGAACAGCATCATCGCGCCGGTCTTCTGGGCCGACTCAATGTCCATCACGCGCGCTAGCGCTGCGACGTTGCTCAGGATTTCGGCATTGACACGGTTTTCAATCTCGCGGATCTGCGCATCGGTGACCGGTGCGTTGTGCATGAAGTCAAAACGCGTGCGATCAGCGTTCACCAGCGAGCCCTTTTGCTGCACATGGTCGCCCAGCACTTCGCGCAAGGCTTTGTGCATCAGATGGGTGGCCGAGTGGTTGCGG
This sequence comes from Rhodoferax sp. P2_H8_2, assembly GCF_056403235.1. Lineage (NCBI taxonomy): Bacteria > Pseudomonadati > Pseudomonadota > Betaproteobacteria > Burkholderiales > Comamonadaceae > Rhodoferax > Rhodoferax sp. P2_H8_2. The sequence continues at coordinate 104,178 of NZ_JBFUFW010000005.1, read as the reverse complement.
ATGGTGGCAGTGCGCTTGGCGGTGTCTACCTGGGCGGTCACCGCGTCGCCGACTTTCAGCGTGCCGGTCTTCACCGTGCCGTGGTGTCCAAACACATCGGCCTTGATCTTTTGCGTGTCGCCCACTTCGAACAGATTGGCACCCGCGGAAATCTCACCTTCGTCACCCACCTGCCCGCCGCTCTCGGAATAAAACGGCGTGGTTTCCAGCACCACAACGCCTTGCTGACCCGCATTTAGGGCGGCAACTGGCGTCCCGTCTGCGTAGAGCGCTACGATTTTGGTAGCTTGCGTCAGGTGGTCGTAGCCAACAAAAGTGTTGCCCGCGCCGGTGTACTCCAGCGCCTTGTCCATCTTGAACTTGCCGGCAGCACGGCCCGCGGCCTTCTGCTTGTCCATCGCGGCCTGGAAACCGGCTTCGTCGACGGTCACATCGTTTTCACGGGCCACGTCGTTGGTCAGGTCCAGCGGGAAACCATAGGTGTCGTGCAGCTTGAATGCCACGTCGCCGGGCAGTGTCTTCACGCCGCCAGCCAGTGCTTCGTCCAGAATCTGCATGCCGGTCGCCAGCGTTTCAAAGAAGCGCTCTTCTTCCACGCGCAGCACTTCGGTGATGCGTGCTTCCTGGTTCGCCAAATTGGGATAGGCCGCACCCATCACCTTGACCAAGTCTTTCACCAGCTTGTGAAAGAACGGCGTCTTCTTGCCCAGCTTGTAACCGTGGCGGATTGCGCGGCGGATGATGCGACGCTGCACGTAGCCGCGGCCTTCGTTGCTCGGGATCACGCCGTCGCTGACCAGGAAGGCGGTGGCGCGAATGTGGTCAGCGATCACGCGCAGGCTCTTGTTGTTCAGATCGGTGCAACCGGTTTCACGGGCAGCTGCCTTGATCAGCACATCGAACAGGTCGATCTCGTAATTGCTGTGCACATGCTGCAGGATCGCAGCCAGGCGCTCCAGGCCCATGCCGGTGTCCACGCAGGGCGCGGGCAGTTTATTCAGGCTGCCGTCGGGCTGCATGTCAAACTGCATGAACACGTGGTTCCAGATTTCGATGAAACGGTCACCGTCTTCGCCCGGGCTGCCTGGGGGGCCTCCGGGGATGTGGTCACCGTGGTCGTAGAAGATCTCGGAGCACGGGCCGCACGGACCCGTATCCGCCATCATCCAGAAGTTGTCGGACGCGTATTTCTTGCCCTTGTTGTCGCCAATGCGGATCACGCGCTCAGGCGGCAGGCCAATCTCTTTCGTCCAGATGTCATAGGCTTCCTGGTCGTCGATATAGACGGTGGCGGTCAGCTTCTCGGGCGGCAGCTTGTAGACCGTGGTCAGCAGTTCCCAGCCCCACTTCAGCGAATCGCGCTTGAAGTAGTCGCCAAAGCTCCAGTTGCCCAGCATCTCGAAGAAGGTGTGGTGGCGCGCGGTGTAGCCCACGTTTTCCAGATCGTTGTGTTTGCCGCCAGCGCGCAGACAGGCTTGCACGGATGCGGCGCGAACGTAGGAACGTTTGTCGGTACCGAGAAACACGTCCTTGAACTGCACCATGCCGGAGTTGGTGAACATCAGCGTCGGGTCGTTGCCCGGCACCAGCGGGCTGCTGGCGACCACGGTGTGGCCCTTGGAGGCGAAGAAGTCGAGGAACGATTTGCGAATGTCAGCGACACTCATTACAGACTGGGTCATGTCAGGGCTACTCTGGCAGGGTTCAAACAAGCCTCATATTATCGCCTGAGGACCCAGGCCCAGCGCGGCGGCCTGGGCTACCCTTTACTTGGTGATCTGGTACTTCGCGAGGATTCCCGCCAATCTGCCATTGGATTGCAGTTTTTGAATGGTTGAATCCATGGCAGTGATCAGTTCTGCCGCGTGCGGATGCTTGCGACTCACACCGAACTGCAGCGGATACCGCTCGGTCTCCGGCAACGCCTCAATACGGTACAGCCCGGTTTCCATGGGCAACATGCGCAAGGCGACAAAGCCCATCAACACTTCCCGCATGTCCACGACCACATCGCAATACCCGCGGTCCACTTTGCCCAGCAGACCGGTATAGGACGGAGTTCCGGTGTCGATACTTCCTGCGGGGAGCTTCGTGTAATTGGTGGAGGCATTGGCCAATGCGCAGACTTTGTAGCGCGAAAGGTCGGCAAGCCGCTTGATGGGCGGTGCTGTGAACCGGCGCTGGTCATACAAATAGGCCGGGTTCAGACTCAAATACGGTCTGGTGAACAGGAACTGCTGCTCGCGCTCCGGGTTGCGCAGCAGCGACATCACGATGTCGAAACCGCGGTTTTCCTGGGCTTCGAGCAGGCACCGTCCCCACGGCCTGAGCGAAACGGCAAAGTCTGGTCGGTCCGCAAATGCCATTCGGAGAATGTCGACGGATATGCCCTGTGGTTGGTCGGAATCGCCCGCGATGTACGACATGGGGGGCCAGTTGTTGTCGCCGCCGCAAGCCCGAAGGCTTTGCGCCCAAGTTACAGTGGCCATTGGTGCACAGCACAAAATGATGGCGATGGAGACGGCCCGCATAAGGCACATCCTACGCCATGCAGAAGTCGCGTGAGCGCTACCATTCCAAGTGGAGCTACAAGCCTATTCGGGAGCGGCGCCGTTCGCACTGCGAAAATCCATTACGCTGCTGCAATTAGCCCGTACAACTCGAAATTCAGGTGACCCCATGGACATGAAGACATCCCCCCTCGCGCTTTTGAATGACCCCAGCCTGCTGAAGACCGATGGTTTCATCAACGGCCAATGGTTCAAAGGTGCATCTCGCTTTGACGTCAATGACCCTGCCAGCGGCATCAAGCTGGCCGACGTGGCCAACCTGGGGCCGCAGGACGCTGAAGCCGCGATTGCCGCCGCCAACAAAGCCTGGCCCGCCTGGCGCGCCAAAACCGGCAAAGAGCGCAGCACCATTCTGCGCAAGTGGTTCGACCTGTTGATGGCCAACCAGGAAGACCTGGGCCGCTTGATGACCGCCGAGCAAGGCAAACCGTTTTCAGAAGCCAAGGGCGAAGTCGCCTACGGGGCCAGCTTTGTGGAGTGGTTTGCCGAAGAAGCCAAGCGCGTTAACGGCGAGACCCTTCCGCAGTTCGACAACAACCGCCGCCTGATGGTGATCAAGCAGCCGATCGGCGTCTGCGCAGCCATTACGCCCTGGAACTTCCCGCTGGCGATGATCACCCGCAAGGTCGCGCCCGCGCTGGCCGCTGGCTGCCCGGTCGTCATCAAGCCCGCGGAGCTGACACCGCTGACCGCCTTGGCCGCTGCCGAGCTGGCGCTGCGCGCGGGCATTCCGGCGGGCGTGCTCAACGTTCTGAGCGCCGACAGCGCCAACTCGATTGCGATTGGCAAGGTCATCTGCGCCAGCGACGTGGTGCGCCACATCAGCTTCACTGGCTCCACCGAAGTCGGCCGCATCCTGATGGCGCAAAGTGCACCCACCATCAAGAAAATGTCGCTGGAACTGGGCGGCAACGCGCCCTTCATCGTGTTTGACGACGCCGACATCGACAGCGCCGTCGAAGGCGCGTTCGCCAGCAAATACCGCAACGCCGGCCAGACCTGCGTCTGCACCAATCGCTTCTATGTGCAGGAAGGTGTTTACGACCAGTTCGTGGAAAAGTTTGCCGCCAAGGTCAAGACTGCCAAAGTTGGCAACGGTTTTGAAGATGGCGTGAACCAGGGCCCTTTGATTGAAGACGCTGCCGTCGACAAGGTTGAGCGCCATGTCAAGGACGCCATTGCCAAGGGCGGCCGCGTGCTGGTCGGCGGCCATCGTCTGACGTCCGTCGGCAAACAGTTCTTCGAGCCCACCGTCGTGGCCGAAGCAACCGCCGACATGCTGTGCGCTAAGGAAGAAACCTTTGGCCCGTTCGCCCCGGTCTTCAAGTTCAAGACCGAGCAGGAAGCGATTGACGCGGCGAATGACACCGAGTTTGGCTTGGCCAGCTATTTCTACAGTCGCGACATCGGCCGCATCTACCGCGTCGGCGAAGCGCTGGAATACGGCATGGTGGGCGTCAACGTCGGCATTCTGGCGACAGAGCATGTGCCGTTTGGCGGCATGAAGCAATCGGGTCTGGGCCGCGAAGGCTCACACTTTGGCATGGACGACTATGTGGAGATCAAGTATCTCTGCATTGGGGATATCCTGAAATAAGATAGGCCCAGCTGGGCGCAAGACCGACAAGGCGCGTCCGGCAGAATTAATCTGCCATTCCTCGGGGAGGGGATTTCATGGGCCTACACACCACTTGGCCGCGTACGCGGCACTCATTACAGTTTCAACTGGCGCTAGCGGCTGCGCTGCTGCTGGGCATGGCCCTGCCGGGCTCTGCGCAGACAACGCAAGCCCTGCCAAGCACTGCGATTGCTGCGCCGGTGCCACTGGAAAACTTCTTTCAGAATCCCGGTGTCGGCGCAGTCCAGCTGTCGCCGGACGGAAAATATCTGGGTATGCTGGTCGCCATCAAAGGCGGCCGAATGCAACTGGCGGTCATGGAGATTGGCGGCAGCACGTCCAAGATCATTGGCGCCTTTCCGGATGCAGACGTCGTGTCCTTCATGTGGGTCAGCAGTGACCGCCTGGTCATGAGCACCACTGATCTGCAACTAGCCTACGGAGAAAAACTCCTTTTGCCTGGCTTGTATGCGGTCAACCGCGACGGCAGTCTCCCTCGTGTGCTGATTAACAGTGTGCAACGCACGCTTAACCGCACCCCCTCGCTGACCTGGAATCACCAACTGCATACGGTGCGCCCACTGTTATTTCCCAATGAAGTCTTTGTCACCCGGTTCGATCCCAAACCACCGCACCACGCACGGGCGCTGCTGCGCCTGAATACGCTGACTGGCGCCTACGAAAAAGTGAGTCGCGAAGACGCCAATGAGCGTGGATGGTTGGTTGGGCGAGATGGGGTTCCCCGCATCTCGGTAACAGTGGTCAAGGACACAGAGACTGTGTACTTCCATGATCCGGCGACCAAGGAATGGCGCCAGATCGCACATTTCAATAGCTACGCGCCAGAAGCCTTCGACATAGTGGCCTACGACACCGATGGCACGCTGTATGTCAGCGCTCGCCTGGGTGTCGACAAAAAGACTTTGTATAAATTCGACTTGGCCAACAACCGAATCGATCCCGCACCGCTGGCTTCGCTGCAGAACTACGACCTCAATCCCCAGTTTGTCTATACAGACCAGCGCATCGTCGGTGTACGCTATCTCGGGAAGGCGCCAGGCACGCATTGGTTCGATGCGGGCTGGAAAGACATTCAGGCATCCATCAATGCGCTGCTGCCATCCACTGTCAACCAACTGGTCATATCGCCTGACCCGCAGGCCAAATACTTGGTCGTGCATTCTGGCTCTGACGTGCAACCGCCTACGTTTTATCTGTACGACATCAGCAAACGCACGCTGGCACTCATCGGCAAGGCACTACCCAACATCGACCCCGACCGAATGGCAGAAACCGAGCAGGTGCGCTACAAGGCGCGCGACGGTCTGGAGATTCCGGCCTACTTGACACTGCCGCAAGGTGTCCCGGCCAAAAATCTTCCTCTGGTGGTGCTGGTGCACGGTGGCCCGTATACGCGTGGTGCCAACTGGATGTGGGAACCGCAAAGCCAGTTCCTGGCCTCACGCGGCTATGCCGTGCTGCAACCCGAGTTCCGTGGCAGCACCGGTTATGGCGCCAAGCACTTCACCGCCGGCTGGAAACAGTGGGGACTGTCCATGCAGGACGATGTCACTGACGGTACACGCTGGCTGATCGATCAAGGCATCGCCGACCCCAAACGCATCTGCATCATGGGCGCCAGCTACGGCGGTTATGCAACGCTGATGGGGCTGATACGCGAACCAGCGCTGTACCGCTGCGGCGTAGAGTGGGCGGGCGTAACCGACATCGAAATGCTGTACACGGTGTCCTGGAGCGACGCCAGCGACGAGACCCGGCTCTACTTCCTGCCCAAGCTGGTGGGGGACCGCGAGCGCGATGCCAAGCAATTGCAGGAAACTTCCCCTATCGCCCAAGCCGCGCGCATCACCCAGCCACTGCTAATGGCCTATGGCGAGTCCGACCGGCGCGTGCCCATCATCCACGGAACCAGTTTGCGAGATGCGTTGCAGGGCCATAACAAGCGGGTCGAGTGGATCAGCTATCCCAATGAAGGCCACGGCTGGTCATTGGTCAGCAACCGCGTCGATTTCTGGAGCCGGGTTGAGACCTTCTTGGATCGCAATATCGGTGCGGCTGCAAGCGCGCAACCCCAGCCCGTTAAGTAGCGGCAGCTCTCCACGCACCCTTTGGCCTCCCACAGAGGCCATTTTTTTCAACTATTTGCATGTTCAAGCAATAATTGCCTAGGCAATATATAATTGCGGCAACTATGTCAAAACCAGCACCCAAAACTAGCGCCGAGGCCAGCACAGAACCAAAGGCCTTCTATCGCGCGGAGACCTACAACCCCGAGGAAAGCCTGGGCTATCTGATGCGCCAGATCCTGAGCCACGTCACGCAACAGGTTGAGCAGCAACTCTCCCACACCGACCTGACTGACGCGCAGTGGAAGCCGCTATACAAGCTCTATATGGGCAACGCCTCCACCGTGGCCGAGCTGGCGCGCGAATGTCTGCTGGACGGCGGAGCGATGACGCGCACGCTGGACCGGCTGGAAGCCAAAGACCTGTGCCGCCGCGTGCGCTCCGAGCAAGACCGCCGTGTCGTCAACATTGCGCTGACCGATGCTGGCCGCATCGCTGCCGCCGAGATTCCGCATGTGCTGAGCAGCGTGCAAAACGCGAATCTGCGCGGCTTCAGTGTCGAGGAATTTGAAACCCTGAAAGGCTTTTTGCAGCGGATTCTGGTGAACGCCAAGGACAACAGCAAAGAAGCCACCCCAACACCCACTACTGGAAAATCCAATGCCAGCTAACGCAACCACCCCCCACGCCCTGCGGCTCACCCTCAGCGCACTCGCGCTGGCCACACTGGCCGCCTGCGCCAGCTATACCAATGAAGCGACCAAGGGCCAGATGCTGGACGAGGCCGCTGTCGGCCTGTCCGGCTCGGCCGCCAAGATTGACGCCGAATGGTGGCACGGCTTTGGCGACGCGCAGCTCGACACGCTGGTCACCCAAGCCCTAGCCAATAACCCCACCATCAAAGTCGCACAAGCCCGCTTGGCCCGCGTGCAAGCTGGCTACGACAACGTGCGCGGCAATGATTCGCCCACGCTGGGCGTTGGTGCCGATCTGACGCACCAGAAGTTCTCCAGCAACTTCATTTACCCGCCTCCTCTGGGCGGCGCGATTCTGGACACCGGTACCGTGCAGGCCAATGCCAGTTGGGAGCTGGACCTGTTTGGCAAAAACCGCACCGCGCTGGAATCCGCGATTGGCCAGGTGCGCGCGGCAGAGGCGGATGCGCAAGCCGCCCGCATGCTGCTGGCCAGCAACGTGGCACGCAGCTATTTCCAGTGGGCGCGTATCAACGCCCAACTGGACGTGGCGCAGCGCACGCTGGACCAGCGTGAACAATCCAAGAAGTTGGTGCAGGACCGCCTGACCGCGGGCCTGGATACGCAACTGGAACTGCAACAAAGCGAAGGCTCCCTGCCCGATGCGCGCCTGCAAATCGAGCAATTGAAGGAACAGCAGACGCTGACGCTGAATGCACTCGCCGCTCTGACAGGACAGCAAAAAGTGCCGCTGGCGCTCGCCCCACCTGCACAAGGCACTATCAAAAACGTAGCAAATGCCACGAACATCCCAATCGACTTGCTCGGTCGACGTGCCGATATCGTTGCTGCGCGCTGGCGTGTAGAGGCGGCCACACAGGATGTTGGCAATGCCAAAACCCTGTTCTATCCGAACATCAACCTCACCGCCTTTGCCGGCTTTCAGAGCATTGGCTTTGACAAGCTGATCCAGAGCGGCAGCCAGCAATGGGGCGTGGGCCCTGCGATTCGCCTGCCTATTTTTGAAGGCGGAAAATTGCGCGCCAACCTGCGCAGCAAATCAGCCGACCTGAGCGCTGCCATTGAGACTTACAACGCGACAGTGGTTGACGCTGTACGCGATGTGGCAGACCAACTCACGTCCAGCCAGGCCATCGCCCGCCAACAGGCCGAGCAAGCCAGCGCACAAGCGTCGGCTGAAACGGCCTACTCCATTGCTTTGCAACGCTACAAGGCAGGCCTGGGGACTTACCTGAACGTGCTGTCCGCTGAAACCAGCGTGCTGGCGCAACGCCGCCAGGGCGTTGACCTTGCAGCCCGCGCGCTGGACACCCAAGTGCAGCTAATTCGTGCGCTCGGTGGTGGCTACACCGCCAGCCACTCCTGATCCGCTTTTTTACCGAATTCACCAAACATTCAAGCCGAGTAACCACCATGAACACTCCAGTGAACAACACCCCAGCCGCTTCCGCTCCTAACCCCGCCCGCAAGAAGGCCTTGACCGTCATCAGCATCGTTGTGCTGCTGGGTCTGGCCTATGGCGGTTTTGAATGGTTCATTAACCGCCACCACGAAGAGACCGACAACGCCTACGTGCAAGGCAACGTGATCCAGATCACACCGCAAATCGGCGGCACTGTAACCGGCATCCTGGCGGACGACACCGACTTTGTGAAAGCCGGTTCTCCACTGGTGCAACTGGACCCAGCCGATGCCAAAGTCGCACTCGATCAGGCAGAAGCCAATCTCGCGCAAACCGTCCGCCAGGTTCGCACGCTGTACGCCAACAACGGCAGCCTGACCGCGCAAATCACTTTGCGTGAAGCCGACATGGCCCGCGCGCAGACCGACATCGCCCGCGCAACGGACGACCTGAACCGCCGCCAGTCGCTGGTTGGCAACGGCGCTGTGTCCAAGGAAGAACTGAACCACACCCAATCCCAACTGGCCGTCGCGCAAAACGCGCTGTCCGCTGCCAAGGCCGGTGTTGCAGCCGCCCGTGAACAGCTTGCCAGCAACCAGGCGCTGACCGATGGCACTTCCATTGAGGGGCACCCCAGCGTTCTCGCTGCCGCCGCCAAAGTGCGCGAGGCATATCTGGCCGCACACCGCGCCGCGCTGCTGGCGCCGGTGGACGGCTACATTGCCAAGCGCACAGTGCAACTGGGCCAACGTGTGGCCGCGGGCACACCGTTGATGTCGCTGATTGCGCTGAATCAGTTGTGGGTCGATGCCAACTTCAAGGAAGTGCAACTGCGCAATATCCGCATCGGCCAGCCCGTGATGCTGACTGCCGACCTGTACGGCAAGAAGGTCGAATACAAAGGTACGGTCGCCGGTCTGGGCGCTGGCACTGGCGCTGCGTTCGCACTGCTGCCAGCGCAAAACGCCACTGGCAACTGGATCAAGGTGGTGCAGCGCGTACCCGTGCGCGTAGCGCTCGACCCCGCTGAACTCGCCAAGAACCCGTTGCGTGTGGGTCTGTCGATGGAAGCTACGGTAGACATTACCGACCAGAGCGGACACGCGCTGTCGGATGCGCCTCAAGCCTCCTCCAGCGTGCAGACACAAGTGTTTGGTGCCATCGACAAGGATGCGAACGCCGAAGTGCGCAAGATCATCATCGCCAATGCTCCGCGCATGGTGCGCGCTGATACAGCCGTCAAAGCTGGCGGCTGATCACCGGCCTCCAACATGAGCACTACCGCTTATATTCCGCCGGCTCCGCTGCAAGGGTCGGCCCGCATGTGGGGCACGATAGCCCTGTCGGCGGCTACCTTCATGAACGTGCTGGACTCGTCCATCGCGAACGTGTCACTACCGGCAATTGCCGGCGACCTGGGCGTCAGTCCCAACCAGGGCACTTGGGTCATTACCAGCTTTGGCGTGGCCAATGCGATTTCGCTGCCGCTCACCGGATGGCTGTCACAGCGCTTCGGTCAGGTACGCCTGTTCACGATGAGCGTGCTGTTGTTCGTGTTGAGTTCATGGATGTGCGGCCTCGCGCCCAACATGACCACGCTGATTGCCTTTCGCGCACTGCAGGGCTTTGTCGCCGGGCCAATGATGCCGCTGGCGCAGACGCTGCTGTTGTCGAGTTATCCGCCGGCGATGGCGGGCATGGCGATGGCCTTGTGGGCAATGACCACGCTGGTCGCGCCGGTGATGGGGCCACTATTGGGTGGCTGGATTACCGACCACACCCACTGGGGCTGGATCTTCTATATCAACATCCCCGTGGGCATCATGGCCGCGTTCATCACGTGGACGATCTTCCACAAGCGTGAAACACCCACCAAACAGCTGCCTATCGACAAGGTAGGCCTGGCGTTGCTGGTGGTTGCCGTGGCGTCCCTGCAGATCATGCTGGACAAGGGCCACGAGCAGGATTGGTTCCATTCGCCGGAAGTGATGGCACTGGGTATCGCGTCGCTGATCGGCTTTGCGTTCTTCATAGCATGGGAGTTGACCGACGACCACCCGGTGGTGGACCTGAAGCTGCTGGCCAAACGCAACTTCTGGACAGGCACGGTGGCGATGGCGGTGGCCTACAGCTTGTTCATGGGCAACCTCGTGCTGCTACCGCTGTGGCTGCAACAGTTCATGGGCTACACCTCCACGCAGGCCGGGATGCTGATGGCACCGGTGGGGCTGTTCGCGATCATCCTGTCGCCGTTAGTGGGCAAGAACATTTCCAAGTTCGACCCGCGTTCGCTGACGACGTTTGCCTTCGTGGTGTTTGCGCTTGTGCTGTACATGCGCTCGAACTTCAACACCCAGGCCGACTTCGGCACCATCATGATTCCGACGATCATCCAGGGCGTGGCTGTGGCGTTCTTCTTCATCCCGCTGACCAGCATCATTCTGGGTGGCTTGCCGCCGGAGAAGATTCCGTCTGCATCGGGCTTGTCTAGTTTCGCGCGGATGGTGGGCGGCTCGTTCGGCACCTCAATTGCGATCACGATCTGGCAAGACCGTGCAGCGCTGCACCACGCACAACTGGCGGAGCTGGTCAACCGAGGCAGCATTGCCACCAACAGTGCGATGGCAGGCTTCAACGCCGCTGGCATGAGCGTGGAGCAAGGCTTGGCCAACATCAACCGCATGGTGGATCAGCAGGCTTACATGCTCGCGGCCAACGATGTGTTCTGGGGTTCGTCACTGATCTTCCTCGGATTGATTCCGTTGGTGTGGCTAGCACGCCCTGCGCGCGCGGGTGCGCCGGGTGGTGCAGCCGCCGCTGCGGACGCAGCAGCAGGAGCGCACTAATCAAGCGATGGTCATGGCGCTATCATCGACGCCATGACCCCTTCTCATCTCAGCGAAGAGCTGCAAGCCAAGCTTTTGCAAGCTGCACGCGCAGCTCTTTCCCAAGCCTACGCGCCCTATTCCAAATTTCGTGTCGGCGCCGCAATACTGGACGACCAGGGCCGCATCCATGCAGGTTGCAATGTGGAAAACGCGGCCTACCCGGAAGGTGTTTGTGCCGAGGGCGGCGCACTGAGCGCGATGGTGTTGGCGGGCAGCACGCGCGCTAAAGCCGTGTTGGTGGTAGGAACCGGCGGCACATGGATTACCCCATGCGGTGGCTGCCGCCAAAAGCTGCGCGAGTTCTGCGCGCTGGATACGCCCATCCTGACCGCGAGCGAAACGGCGATGGGCCCCAGCTACAGACTGGAGCAATTGCTGCCGCAAAGTTTTGGGCCAGAAGACCTCAGCTGAGGCACCGCAGTTCTTCGCCGGCATACCGAGTCGGTTGTACGATCTCCTCTCCACGCGATGCATAATCGGCCCAGGATGAAAGCCCGATGAATCGAAGCAAACCCAGATCACTGACCACGGATTTGGTGAAGGCCTTGGGCGACCGCATTCGCGATGGCAGCTTCGCCGCCGGCGACAAGCTGCCCCGTGAAACCGACTTGATGACCGAATACGGCATCAGCCGCACCGTGGTTCGCGAAGCCATCTCCCGTCTGCAAGCCGCCGACATGGTGGAGACGCGCCACGGCATAGGGACCTTCGCGGTCGGCATGGGCAGCCCGGGCACCTTCCGCATCGGGCCCGACCAGGTTGCCACACTGCAGGACGTGATCCAGGTGCTGGAGTTGCGCATTGCAGTGGAGATAGAAAGTGCAGGCCTTGCAGCTGCACGACGCACCGAACCCAACCTGAATGCCATGCGCTCGGCCTTGGACACCTTTGCCGCTGCGGTGGACGCGGGACGCGATGCCGTCGGACCAGATTTCCAGTTTCATCTGGAAATAGCCCGTGCGACCCAGAACCACCATTTCGCCGAACTGATGGGCACACTCGGTGGAACGATGATTCCACGTGCACGCCTGGAGGCTGCGCAACCCGTCACCGAGGAACTGCGTAGCTACCTGCGGCGCGTTAATCTGGAACATGAAGGCATCTTCGATGCCATCACACGGCAGGACGCCGACGCAGCGCGCGCGGCGATGCGCACCCATCTGACCAATAGCCGCGAGCGGCGGCGCAAATTGCTGGCGAGCTGAATCAAGGGTTTTCCCTATATTTCAGTAAAACGCCAAGAGGTACGATGTCTTATCTCTAAACCAGACGCACGCCGCCATGACACCCAACGAACTCAAACACGCCCTCTCCTCGGGACTGCTGTCTTTCCCGATCACAGACTTTGACGGTGACCTGAACTTCGACCCACGCTCCTATGCGGCGCGGCTGGAATGGCTGATGCCCTATGGCGCGACGGTCTTGTTTGCAGCTGGCGGCACCGGCGAGTTCTTCTCGCTGGAAACACAGGAGTACGCCCGGATCATCAAGGTGGCCTGTGATACCTGCGGCAGCCGCACGCCGATCGTCGGCGGCGCTGGTGGCGGCACGCGGGTGGCGATTCAATACGCACAGGCTGCCGAACGCAATGGCGCAGCCGGCGTATTGCTGCTGCCCCACTACCTGATCGAGGCCACCCAGGAGGGCCTGATTGCGCATGTCGAGGCGGTCTGCAAGAGCGTCAGGATCGGGGTCATCGTCTATAACCGAGGCGCCTGCAAACTGACAGCACCATCGCTGGAGATTCTTGCCAGCCGTTGCCCGAATCTGATTGGCTTCAAGGACGGCCTGGGCGATATCGAACGCATCGTTCAGATCCGCCAGCGCTTGGGCGACCGCTTCGTTTACATCGGCGGTATGCCCACGCACGAGGTCTACGCCAACGCCTACAAAGCCTTGGGCGTGCCAACCTATTCGTCAGCGGTATTCAACTTCATCCCCAAGACCGCGATCGATTTCTACAACGCCTACGCCAGCGGCGACCAGGCCACCGTCAGCCGCCTGATCAATGACTTCTTCCTGCCCTACCTGGACATACGCAACAAGGGTGAGGGCTACGCAGTCAGCATCGTGAAGGCCGGCGCCACCATCGTCGGCCACGGCGCCGGCTCGGTGCGCCCCCCCATTTCAAATCTGAAACCCGAAGAGGTTGAGCAACTCAGCGCACTGATCCAGCGTCTGGGCCCCCAGTAATTCCCGTTACCCCCGAGGAGACAAAAAATGTTCAAGAAACTGATAACTGCAATAGCTTTCGGTGCCATCGCCTGCGCGAGCGCCCATGCCTGGCCCACCAAGCCGATCACCCTCGTGGTGCCGTTCCCACCAGGCGGCTCTTCGGACCAGATTGCACGCACACTGTCGCTCAAGCTGCCGGAAAAACTGGGCGGCCCGGTCGTTGTCGAAAACAGACCTGGCGCGACCGGCACCATTGGTGCCACACAAGTCGTGCGCAGCCCGGCTGATGGGCATACGCTGTTCGTGTCTTCGCTCGGCCCCTTTGTGATCGCGCCGCACCTGATCAAGGTGCCCTATGACGCGCTGAAAGATCTGGACCCGATCACCGTGGTCGTGCAGGCGCCCAATGTGCTGGTGGTACCTGCGGCATCCAACTACAAATCCATCGCCGAAGTCATCGCTTTCACCAAGGCGAACCCGGACAAGATGACCTTTGGATCATCCGGCAACGGAAGCAGCGACCACTTGACCGCTGAACTGTTTTGGCAACAAACCGGTACCTCGGGCATCCACGTGCCCTACAAAGGTGGCAGCGCCGTGATGACCGATCTGCTGGGCGCGCAGGTCGACTCGTCCTTCATGAACATCAATACTGCGATGCCGCAAATCCTGGCCGGCAAGCTGCGTGCCCTGGCCATCACCAGTGCCAAGCGTTCCCCGCTGCTGCCCAATGTGCCGACGCTGGAAGAAAGCGGCGTCAGGGATGCGAATGTGCAATCGTGGCAAGCTGTGGCTGCGCCCAAGGGCCTGCCCGCAGATCTGAAAGCCAAGATTCATGACGCCATCGTTTCCGTCATGAACGAACCTCAGACCAAGACCAGGCTGCAAGAGTTGGGCTTTGAGATGGTGCTGAACACGCCCGAGCAATTTGCTGCCTACCAAGCCGCTGAATATGCACGCTGGCAAAAGCTGATCGCCTCCCGGAAAATCACTGCCGACTGATCTTCGCCGATTCATGCAAACACCCACCGTCCTGAAGATGCAGGTCGTGCCCGTGGCCGGGCGCGATGGCATGCTGTTGAATCTGTCCGGCGCGCATGCGCCTTTTTTCACCCGCAATCTGCTGATCCTCACCGACAACTCCGGCCATACCGGTGTGGGCGAGGTACCGGGCGGCGAGAAGATTCGGCAGACGCTGGAAGATGCGCGCCCGCTGGTCGAAGGCCGGCCCATTGGCGATATGCACGCCATATTGCAAGCCATGCAAACGCGCTTTGCCGACCGCGATGCGGGTGGCCGTGGCCTGCAGACCTTCGATCTGCGCACCACCATACACGCAGTGGCTGCAGTGGAATCCGCGCTGCTGGACCTGCAAGGTCAGCACTTCGGCGTGCCGGTCGCGGCCTTGCTAGGTGAAGGGCAGCAACGCACGCAAGTGCAGATGCTGGGCTACCTGTTCTATCTGGGTGATCGCCAACAGACCACGTTGGACTACGCCAACGAGCCAGACAGCGATTCCAACTGGAAACGCCTGCGCCACGAAAAAGCAATGACGACCGAAGCCATTGTTCGCTTGGCCGAGGCCGCGCAGGAGCGCTATGGCTTTCAGGACTTCAAGCTCAAGGGCGGCGTGCTGCGCGGCGAGCAGGAAGTCGAAGCGGTGCAAGCCTTGCACCACAGATTTCCGGATGCACGCATCACACTGGACCCCAATGGCGGCTGGTTGCTGAAGGATGCGGTACGGCTGCTGCGCGACATGCATGGTGTGATGGCCTATGCCGAAGACCCTTGTGGCGCCGAAGGGGGCTTCTCGGGCCGCGAAGTGATGGCCGAGTTCAAACGCGCCACTGGCCTGCCGACTGCCACAAACATGGTCGCCACCGATTGGCGCCAGATGACGCACGCACTGTCGCTGCAAGCGGTAGACATTCCGTTGGCCGATCCGCATTTCTGGACCCTCGCAGGCTCGGTGCGTGTGGCCCAAACCTGCCGCGATTGGGGCCTGACCTGGGGTTCCCATTCCAACAACCATTTCGATGTGTCTCTGGCGATGTTCACTCACGTCGGCGCGGCGGCGCCTGGCAAGGTCACCGCAATAGACACGCACTGGATTTGGCAAGACGGCCAGCGCCTGACCAAGGAGCCGCTGCAAATCCAGGGCGGCTATGTGAAAGTCCCTGACAAGCCCGGCCTGGGTATAGAACTGGACATGGCCGAAGTCGAGAAGGCGCATGCGCTGTACCAACAGCACGGTCTCGGTGCGCGCGACGATGCGATCGCCATGCAGTTCCTGATACCCGGATGGAAGTTCGACCCCAAGCGGCCCTGCATGGTTCGCTAAACACTTATGACGACAAACAACACAACTCCTGCTGAACTGAACACGCTTGTAGCCGCCTCCAGTGCGGCCTTTGTGCAATACGCCCGCTCCACCGCCGCCACACGCGCCGCGCTGTTGCGCGGCCTGGCAGACGCGCTGGAAGCGCAACGCGAAACCCTGGTGCCATTGGCAGACACAGAGACCCATCTGGGCAGTGGGCGCCTGAATGGCGAACTGGACCGCACCGCATTTCAGCTCCGCGGTTTTGCGACGCAAGTAGAAAGCGGCGTGGCCTTTTCCTACACCGATGACCCCTTCGTTGCCGGACCACCGCCTGCGGGCCATGGACACCTATTGCGCATGCGCGTGCCCCTAGGGCCGGTCGCGATGTTCAGCGCCAGCAATTTTCCATTTGCGTTTTCGGTACTGGGTGGAGATACCGCCTCGGCATTGGCTGCGGGTTGCACCGTGGTCGTCAAGGCGCACCCCGGACATCCGGCGCTGTCACGCAAGCTCGCAGCGCTAGCGAAGGATGTAGTTGCATCACAGGGCTTGCCCAGTGGCGTGTTTGGTATGGTGGAGGGAGACGGCGTGGAGATCGGCGTCGCGCTGGTCGAACACCCCGGCATTTGCGCCGTGGCTTTCACCGGCTCGGTGCGCGGCGGGTTGGCACTGCAAAAAGTAGCCAAGGCGCGTACACGGCCCATCCCCTTTTATGGCGAGCTGGGCTCCGTCAATCCCATCATTGCACTGCCCGCCGCATTGCAGGCCAAGGGCGCAGAGTTGGCGCAAGGATTGGCAGGCTCGATCACGCTGGGCTGCGGGCAGTTCTGCACCAGCCCCGGAATCATCGTGGTGCCGCATGGGGAAGTCGGTGATGGTTTTGTCAGCGCATTGGCAACTGCCCTGAAAGCCAGCAGCCCCCATGCAATGCTGACACCGGCCATTCGCAAAGGTTTTGATGCAGGCAGAGCACTGTGGGCCACGCACCCCAAGCTGGAGAAATTGCTGGCCGAAAACGGCGATACAAACCAGCCCCCTCGCCCGTTTTTGGCACAGGTACATGCAAACGACTTCATTGCCGACGACAGGCTGCATGAGGAAGTCTTTGGCCCGGCGGCTTTGATCGTACGCACCGATTCGGTCGCGCAGGCGGGCAGCGTATTGCAAGCCATCGGCGGCTCGTTGACCGCAACGATCTGGGGAGCGGACGAGGCCACCGAAGACAACCTGGCCCTGGTACATGTGGCATCGCAGGTGGCTGGTCGCGTCTTGTTCTCGGGCTTTCCCACTGGCGTAGCGGTCAGCGCTGGTCAGCAGCATGGCGGCCCCTTCCCTTCATCGACCGAGCCGTTCACGACCTCAGTCGGTTGGGCCGCACTGGACCGCTTCTTGCGGCCAGTTTCCTTGCAGGATGCACCGGCCTGGCTGGTAGCGCGCCAAGGCCAGCCCTGCTAAATTGATTGCCATGCAACCGCTGACCATACGCATGCACCCGGGCGACAACGTCGCCATCGTTGCCAATGACGGTGGTCTGGCCGCGGGCACGGTGCTGATGGACGGACTGGTGCTGCGCGACAAGGTGCCGCAAGGCCATAAGGTTGCGTTGCAGGACCTCGCCGCGGGCGATGCGGTCATCCGCTACAACGTGCCCGTGGGCTTCGCCAAGCAAGCGATTGCGGCTGGCAGTTGGGTGCATGAACGACTACTGGAAGTCCCACAAGCCCGCGCGTTGCAGGGCCTGCCAATGGCAACCATCCCTGCCCCTGCAGCGAAGCCGCTCGATGGTTATACGTTTGAGGGCTATGTCAATGCCGATGGCAGTGTGGGCACACGCAATTTGCTGGCGATCACCACGACGGTGCAATGCGTGGCCGGAGTCGTAGGCATCGCTGCGCAGCGCATACGCCAGGAACTGCTGCCGCTGTTTCCGAATGTGGATGGCGTCGTTGCGCTGGAGCACAGCTATGGCTGCGGCGTGGCGATCGACGCTCCAGGCGCCGAGATACCGATACGCACGCTGCGCAATATCAGCCTGAACCCGAATTTTGGCGGCGAGGTGTTAGTGGTTAGCCTGGGCTGCGAGAAGCTACAGCCAGAGCGCCTGTTGCCGCCGGGCAGTATTCCTGTGCGCAGCCATGGCAATGCGCTGGATGTGGTCTGCCTGCAAGATGCGGCGCACATCGGCTTTGTGTCAATGATCGACGACATCGTTGCGCGGGCCCGCCCCCATCTCGAACGGCTGAATGCCCGTAAGCGCCAGACGGTGCCCGCAAGCGCGTTGGTGGTCGGTGTGCAATGCGGGGGCAGCGATGCCTTCTCTGGCGTGACTGCCAATCCGGCTGTCGGCTTCATGAGCGACTTGCTGGTGCGCGCCGGCGCTACGGTGATGTTCTCGGAGAACACCGAAGTCCGCGACGCAGTCGAGCAATTGACCTCACGCGCTGCAACCCACGCGGTGGCCGAAGACGTAGTGCGCGAACTGGCTTGGTACGACCAATACCTGGAGCGCGGTCGCGCTGATCGGGTGGCAAATACGACGCCCGGCAACAAGGCTGGTGGTTTGTCAAACATTGCCGAGAAGGCGATGGGCTCCATCATCAAGAGCGGTACCGCAGCGATCAGCAGCGTATTGCCACCCGGTGAAAAACTGCGGCCCGATCAGAAGGGCTTGGTGTTTGCGGCGACCCCGGCCAGCGATTTCATTTGCGGCACCTTGCAGCTTGCCGCTGGCATGAATGTGCATGTGTTTACGACCGGCCGCGGCACGCCCTATGGCCTGGCGGCCTGCCCTGTAGTCAAGGTGGCAACGCGCTCCGAGCTGGCGCGGCGCTGGCACGATCTGATGGACATGAATGCCGGCCGCATAGCGGATGGAGAGATATCTATCGAAGAGGCTGGCTGGGAATTGTTCCGCCTGCTACTGGACACCGCCAGTGGCCGCAAGACCTGGGCCGAAAAATGGAAGCTGGAAAACGCGCTGGTACTGTTCAACCCCGCGCCCATCACCTGAGATGCAATCGCACAAAGTCATTGTCTTTGGACTGCTGCCAGAAGACCTGTTGCAACGCATCCGATCCAAGTGTCAGGTCGTTATCGCCGACCCACGATTGCCCGATCAGGCAGAGCGCTTTCGCGAAGAATTGAAGACGGCCCATGGCCTGATAGGCGCAGGCGTCAGGCTGGGTGAGCCCGAGCTTGCACAAGCGACAGCGTTGAAAGTTATTTCCAGTGTTTCGGTAGGAATCGACAACTACGACCAAGACTATCTGCGCGCACGCGGCATTGCGTTGTACAACACACCAGACGTACTGACGGAAACCACCGCGGACACGATCTTCGCCCTCTTACTGGCCAGCAGCCGCAGGCTGGTCGAGCTGTCCAACTTTGTCCGTGACGGCAAATGGCAAAAGAGTATTGGGCCCGATCTGTACGGAACAGACGTTCACGGAAAAACGCTGGCCATCATCGGATTCGGTCGCATAGGGCAGGCCGTGGCCCGCCGCGCTGCGCTGGGCTTCGGAATGCAGGTGGTCTATGTGAACCGCTCCAAAGTGGACGTGCCCTCGCTTGCACAAAGTAGTCGGCAGGTGTCGTTGGATGAGGCGCTTGCAGTGGCTGACTTTGTCGCGCTGACTTTGCCGCTAAAGGCGGATACCCAAGGCCTGATGGGCGCAACCCAGTTTCAACGCATGAAGGCCGGTGCAATCTTCGTCAATGGAGGGCGTGGCCAACTGGTGCAGGAAGATGCCTTGCTGGCAGCGCTGGACTCCGGCCATCTGTTGGCCGCTGGGCTGGATGTATTTGCGACCGAGCCTTTGCCCATGTCGTCACCCCTGAGAAATCATCCCAAGGTGACGGCGCTGCCACATATTGGTTCGGCAACCCATGAAACCCGGCGCGCGATGGCCGAGATGGCCACCCACAATCTATTGAAAGCGTTGGGCCAAGCCTGATTTAGGCTTGCGGTGGCGGCGTAGTTCCGGTCTTGACGCTGACGCGGGCTGCGGTGCCGTTGTTCACCGTCCATGGGATGTTGGCCGTTTTGGAAAGCGTCTGATCGGCCTTGGTGAACAAGGCGTGCCAGAAGAAACCGGCCTGGATGGACAACACGACAAACAGCAGATAGCTCGGCGAACTGGAGCCCAGCCACAGGTTGTAGGTGGGCAAAAACACGAAGGGCGACACCAGCAGCGGGATCAAGATACGCGGGACCTGCATGGCATCCAGACCCTTGCCCTGGTTGAACAGATCCCAGTAGTAATTGGTGAACATCCCCAGCACCATCCAGCACGCCAGGTGCCAGGCGAAGACGATGGTGTGGTTGCGCACCAGCAGCGTGACCCAGGGTTGTGACGCTTCGTCCGCGTTGACGATCAACACCATGAAGGTTCCCGTGGTCAAAAACACCACGAGGTAGATGAACATCAAAAATTTGAGAGCTCTGGACATGTTTCCCCCGGGATGTTGGACCGCGCTATGCAACTGCGCGCTATCTTAACCGTCGAAACACATGCTTCCACTCAAACAGGCCCCGGTTTTACCCTGCAAAACAACAACTCAGGGCCACCGTGGTAAATGGCTGCCGGGTGGCATCGATGGCCGCGCCCAGTGCGCTGGGGTGCGACTTAGTTGCGCGCTGTGGCGCAGCGACTGCAGCATGCCAAAGCCGGAGGTTGATGTCTCCCGGTACGGCGTGTCATCGGGCTTGGCTACTGCCAAACCGTTTGCAACCCGGCCCATGCTGCGCAGCCAATGCGCGGTTTGTGCGAGTGACACCTCGACATGCCAGCTTCCGCCCTCTTGCTGCTGGCGCACGAGGGCTGCTGCTGCGCCCAAGGCAATCAGGTAACCCGTAGCTTGGTCGAGGATCTGCATGGGCAACGCGCGCGGCTTGCCGTCCCCTTCGGCCATATTGAAGCCCATCGCGGATTGCAGCAATGAGTCAAAACCGCGGCGCCCAGCCCAAGGACCTTGTGCGCCATAGGCTGAGAGCGACACATAGACGATGCCAGGGCAATTCGCTGCGGCGTCGTGCGGCCCGAAGCCCAGGTCGGACAAGCCTCCGGGTCGGTAGCCCTGCACCATTACGTGCGCGTCTGCCAACAACGCGTTCATCGCCTCACGCCCGTGGGTATCGCGCAAATCGACGTGCGCCGACAATTTTCCGCGACTGGTGACTGCAATGGCTTCTATGTTTGGCAGATGGGGGGAGTTGATCATCAGCACATCTGCGCCGTAGGCCGCCAACGCACGACCGCCTACCGGGCCAGCCAGGATGCGCGTCAGGTCAACCACGCGCACACCTTGCAGCGGCAACGCGTCGTCAGGCAACGGTGGCAATGGACGTGGCGCGGCGTCGCCGATGCGGGTAATGGTGAACAGCGGTTGACAGCCTATTGCCTTTGCCTGCGGTGTGACATCCCATTCGTCGAAGGTACGTACGGCCGTGGCAACCAACCCCGCGTTGGCTGCGGCAGCTTCAAAATCCACCGCGCGCCAGTGGCGCATCGCAGCTTCCGCATCTGCGCGCTGTGCAGTCTCTGGATTCAGGCCCATCAAACGCAAGGCACCCTGGCGGTGGTGCAGGAAATTGGCATGAATGCGCACCCAGCCGTCGCTGCAGGCGTACAGCCCGGAAAAAGGGTCCCACAGATCGGGCACGCGGCCATCGAGGCTGAACCACTCCACGCACTCCAGCGCCGCATGCTTCATATCGACACCGACCTCTTGCCGCGCAGCGCCACGCTGATAGCCCAGCTCGCAGGCCGCGAGCGCAGCAGCGGCAATGCTGGATTGCGCCGCGGTACCTACATGAAAAGAAGAAGGGAGTACGGGGTCTGCCCCGGTGAGATGCGCATGGGCCAGCGCCGCATGCGGCAGACCCGCCAGCCGCCACAGTCCATCGAGTGCGGTGCTGGCGTCCATGTCTTCAACCCTTTAGATCAGCGTCACGCCTGTCTTGGCTTGCAGCTCTTCGCGGGTCACATCGGGCGCCAGCTCAATGAGCTTCAGGCCTTCGGGTGTCACATCCATCACTGCCAGGTCGGTAATGATGCGATCCACCACGCCCACACCGGTCAGCGGCAAAGTGCACTTCGGCAAAATCTTCAGGTCGGTCGTGCCGTCCTTCTTCTTGGCCACGTGTTCCATCAGCACGATCACACGCTTGACGCCTGCGACCAGGTCCATTGCGCCACCCATGCCCTTGACCATCTTGCCGGGGATCATCCAGTTCGCGAGGTCACCCTTTTCGCTGACCTGCATTGCACCCAGGATAGAGAGGTTGATCTTGCCGCCGCGGATCATCGCGAAGCTGTCGTGGCTGCCGAAAATGCTGGAGCCCTTGATCGTGGTCACGGTCTGCTTGCCGGCGTTGATCAGGTCGGCGTCGACTTGGTCTTCGGTCGGGAAAGGGCCAATGCCCAGCATGCCGTTCTCTGACTGCAGCCAGACTTCCTTGTCACCCGTGTGGTTTGCCACCAGCGTGGGGATGCCGATGCCCAGGTTCACATAGAACCCGTCTTCGAGTTCATGCGCAGCGCGTGCTGCCATTTGGTCTTGTGTCCAGGCCATGCTTATGCTCCTGCGGTTTCAGTAATGGTTCTCTTCTCAATGCGCTTCTCGGGCGTTGCATTGAGCACGATGCGGTGGACATAAATGCCAGGCAGATGCACCTGGTCTGGAGGAATGTCACCGGTCTCCACAATCTCTTCCACTTCGACGACGCATATTTTTCCCGCCATCGCCACGGCGGGGTTGAAATTGCGTGCGGTGAAGCGGAACTGCAGGTTGCCGGACTTGTCAGCACGGTGCGCCTTGACCAGCGAGACGTCCGGCACCAGCGCGCGTTCCATCACATAGGTCTCGCCATCGAACTCGCGCAGCTCCTTGCCATCGGCCACGATAGTGCCCACGCCGGTCTTGGTGAAGAACGCAGGGATTCCAGCGCCACCGGCGCGCAGCTTCTCGGCCAGCGTACCTTGGGGCGTGAACTCAAGTTGCAATTCGCCCGCCAGATACTGGCGCTCAAATTCCTTGTTTTCGCCTACGTAAGAAGAAATCATCTTCTTGATCTGTCGTGTTTCCAGCAGCTTGCCCAGGCCAAAGCCATCGACGCCCGCATTATTGGAAATCGCGGTGAGGTTTTGCGCACCACTATCGCGCAGCGCTTCGATCAGTGCTTCGGGAATGCCGCACAAGCCAAAGCCGCCAACCGCCAGCAACTGGCCATCTTTCACAATGCCTTCAAGCGCCTTGGCTGCGCTGGGGTAGATCTTGTTCACTGCCGTGTCTCCAGAAAAGGAATGATGGGCGTACGATACTACTTATCCGCATACGTAGTTTTGCCTACTCGCGCAAACCCTCGCTTTCATGAATATCGATTACCTACAGGCCTTCCAGCTCGCCCCCGTCGGGCTGGCCCTGTCTCGCAACCGCACCATCGTGGATTGCAACGAACGCCTGTGCGAAATGTTTGGCGCCACGCGCGAACAACTGATTGGCCAGACGTTCCAGATCCTGTACCCCAGTGCCTCCGAATACGAACGCACGGGCGAACGCATCGCGCCCATTCTGAACCGCAACGGCAGCTATGCCGACGACCGCATCATGAAACGGCTGGACGGTCGCCTCAAGGGCGAACCGTTCTGGTGCCATGTAACGGGTCGCGCACTGAACCGGCTGGCCCCACACGAAGCCGGTATCTGGGGCTTTGAAGACCTGAGCGCGCAACGCCCGGTGCGCGCCGAGCTGACTGCACGCGAGCGCGAAGTCGCAGCCCATCTGATGCAGGGACTGACGTCCAAGCAGATTGGCAAAGCGTTGTCCATCAGCCACCGCACCGTAGAGATTTACCGCGCACGCCTGATGCGCAAATACAAGGCATCTACTGCCGCAGATCTGGTGCACAAGCTGATGGCGGGGTAATTCCCACAACATTGTTGATTCCGGGCAACTCCTTTAGACTGCACCAAAAGGGGGTCCGTACATGCCAGCAATGCAGGCGCCAGCTATCGCCCGCCACCAACTGCTTTGGTTCGCAGTGGGTGTCACGGTAGTGTCCGGCTGTCTGGTCGCTCTGGCCCTGATCCATTTGCGCACGCAGGCTATCGAGTCCGGCCAGCGCCTGACTGAGTCGTTTGCGCAGGTCATTGAAGAGCAAACCACCCGCACCCTCCAATCCGTAGACCAGAGCCTGGAAATTGCCACCGACAAGCTGGCTCTGCAGCGCGCGGCAGGCGTGCTAACCGAAGACACCGCCCGCAAACTGCTGCAGGAGGAACTGAAGTCCCTGCCCTTCGCGCGATCCTTGTGGGTCACCGATGCGCAGGGTCGCTTGATCTTTGATACCGAAATCGGAAGCATCGGTGCGGATCTGTCGGGTATGGACTATTTCAAGACCTTGCAGACCCAACCCCAAACCCGCTTCCTGGTCAGCCCGCCGATCCGGGGCATGGACCAGTGGCTGATACCAGCCGCACGGGCCCTGCGGTCTGCCGACGGCGCATTTATCGGCACCATCAGTGCGGCGGTCGATCCCCATTACTTTGACAGCTTGTGGCGAACCATTGACCTGGGGCCAGGTGGCTCCATCGTGCTGTTTCGCCGCGATGCAGTGCTGATGATGCGCAGCCCGTTTGACGAACGCAGTATGGGCAAAGTCTTCAAGGATGTTCCGCTGTTCAAAGAATACCTGGCGCAATACCCGGCCTACGGATACCAGAGCGTGAGCCCCATAGACGGCGTGCGCCGTGTATCGGCCTATAGATCGCTGTCGGCGCAGCCTGATCTGATCGTAGTGGTGGGCCACTCTTATGCGCTGATGCTCAAGCCCTGGCAGAACCTTGCAGTGCTGGCGCTGTCGATCTGGCTGGCGGCGGCCGTCGCTGGCGTGCTGTTTTGCCTGTTCCTCAACCGTGCCTGGAAGCAACGGACCGCAGCCCAAATGGAGGCGGTCCAAACCGCACAGCGCCTGCAGTTGGCCACCGATGCGGCGGCTGTGGGCATCTGGGACTGGGATATCGCCGGAGACGACCAGTGGTACGCCAGTCCAACCTATTACACGATGCTGGGTTACGACCCCGAAGAAGGGCTTGCCAATCGCCAGCAGTGGGTCGAGCGGCTGCATCCGGACGATCGGGCCGCGGTCAGTCAACACATACAGGCCGTGCTGTCCGGCGAAGACATTCCCTACCAATACGAGGCGCGGATGCGCAATGCCGATGGGGAGTACCGCTGGATTCAGGTGATTGGCCGCGTGCTGACACGCGAGGCGGGCGGCAGGCCCAACCGCCTGATGGGCGTACGGCTGGACATCACCGCGCAAAAGCAATCTGAAGAACGCCTGCGTCGTAACGAAGAAGACCTGTCCACTACGCTGCAGTCCATCGGTGACGCCGTGATGAGCACCGACACGGCTGGCCGCATCGTCCGTATGAACCCGACTGCTGAGCGCCTGACCGGATGGACATTGTCCGAAGCCTCCGGGAAACCGCTGACAGATGTGTTTCGCATCATCAATGCGCAGACGCGCACGCCGTCGATCAACCCCGTGCAATTGGTGATGGAGAGCGGCCAGGTGGTGGGATTGGCCAACCACACGGCCCTGCTGTCGCGCGATGGTTCGGAATACCAGATCTTCGACAGTGCCGCGCCGATTCGCGATACGGCAGGACAGATCGTAGGCGTGGTGCTGGTCTTCAGTGACGTCACCGACCAATACCGCGTGCGCGAGGCACTGGCCGTCAATGTAGAACTGCTGGAGCGCATTGGCGAGCTGGCCAAAGTGGGTGGATGGGAGCGTGATCTGCGCACCATGCGTTCGTTCTGGTCGGCTGAGACATGCCGCATCCATGATCTGGAAACCTCAACGACACCAAGCCAAGAAGAAGCCATCGCCTTTTATGCGCCGGAGGCCCGCGCAAGCATCACCGCAGCTGTGCAGGCCGCCGTTGCCCAGGGCACGCCTTGGGATCTGGAACTGCCCGTTGTCACCGCCAAGGGACGGCACATCTGGGTGCGTACCCAAGGATTTCCGGTCGTGGAAGAGGGGCGCACCGTCAAACTGGTGGGCGTATTCCATGACATCACCGATCGGCGGCTGGCGCAGATGGCGGTGCGCCAAAGCGAAACCCGCTACCGCACACTGTTTGAATACGCGCCCGACGGCATCGTGATTGCCGACAGCCAAAGCTACTACCTGGACGCCAATGAAAGCATATGCCGCATGCTGGGCTACACCCGTGAAGAGTTGATAGGACTGCATGCCTCCGACATCGTGGTATCGACCGAAGTGCCGCATATCGGAGAGGCGCTGGACACCATCAAAACCAGTCCCGACTACCACCGCGAGTGGCACTTCCGCCGTAAAGATGGAACGACCTTCCCCGCCGAGGTGATTGCCACCGCAATGCCCGATGGCAACCTGATGGGCATGATCCGGGACGTCACCGAGCGCAAGCAGGCCGAAGATGCGCTGCGCGAATCCGCACTGCATACACAGACCGTTCTGGACAACATGGTGGACGGTGTCATCACCGTCAACGAACAAGGCCTGGTCGAGTCCTTCAACAAGGCCGCCAGCAATGTATTTGGCTATGCCGCCGCTGAGGTTCTTGGCTGCTCTGCCACCATTTTCCTGACTGGCCCCGACCAGGACCATGACGCCAACTATCTGCCCTACCAGTTCGACGAAATCAGGCAGGGAAGAATCAATCGCATGTCGCGCCAGATGGAAGTCTGGCGCAAGGATGGCAGCCTGTTCCCCATCCACCTGTCGATGTCGCGTATTTCCCGCGAAGGGCAAACCACGCTGATTGCCATCGTGCGCGACATCACGCAGCAGCGCCAGGACGAAGAGGAAATCCGCCGCCTGGCTTTTTACGACCCGCTCACAGGTCTGCCCAACCGCCGCCTGTTGATGGACCGGCTCAAGCAGGCCATGGTCACGTCAACGCGCTCCAGCAAGCATGGCGCGCTGATGTTTCTGGATCTGGACCATTTCAAACAGCTCAATGACACGCAAGGCCACGATGTGGGCGACCTGCTGCTGCGCCAGGTTGCGCTAAGGCTGCAAGCCTGTGTGCGTGACGGCGACAGCGTAGCCCGGCTGGGTGGTGATGAATTTGTCGTGTTGCTTGAGGCACTAAGCCCGCAAGCCCATGAGGCAGCCACGCAGGCCGAAGTCATTGCGATGAAATTGCTGGACGTGTTCCGTCCGACATTCAACCTGAACGGCCAACGCTACGACGGCACGCCGAGCATCGGCATCGTGGTGTTTCTGGGCGACCAGGAGAGCATGGACGATCTGCTGAAGAAGGCCGATCTGGCGATGTACCAGAGCAAGTCCGCCGGGCGCAATACGGCGCGCTTTTTCGACCCGGCAATGCAGGCGGCTGTAGCCGCCCATGACGCGCTGGAAAAGGACTTGCGCCGCGGTCTCTCGGCCGAAGAGTTTGTGCTGCATTACCAAATGCAGGTCAACGACCAAGGCGCCCCCATAGGCGTTGAAGCACTGGTGCGCTGGAACCACCCTGACAGAGGCGTGGTCACGCCCTTCCACTTCATCACATTGGCCGAGCAAACCGGTCTGATCCTGCCGCTGGGTCAGTGGGTTCTTGAGACAGCTTGCAAACAACTTGTCGCCTGGACCACACAACCAGACAAGGCTGCCTGGACCATTGCTGTCAACGTCAGTGCGTCGCAGTTCGCCCAAGCCGACTTTGTACCCAACGTGGCCCATGCCCTGCAGCTCACTGGCGCCAATCCGCGCCTGCTGAAGCTGGAACTGACCGAGAGCATCCTGGTACACGATGTGGAGGACGTCATCGTCAAGATGACCGCCATCAAGGCCTTTGGCGTGGGTTTCTCGCTGGATGACTTTGGCACCGGCTATTCCTCGCTGTCGTACCTGAAGCGCCTGCCGCTGGACCAGCTCAAGATCGACCAGTCGTTTGTGCGCGATGTGCTGACCGACCCCAGCGATGCGGTCATCGCCCGCACCATATTGGCGCTGGGCCACAGCCTTGGCCTGACCGTGATCGCCGAGGGCGTCGAGACTGAGGGGCAGCACGCATTTCTGGCGGAAGCGGGCTGCGATGCCTTCCAAGGCTACTTCTTTGGACGTCCGGCAGCGGCCGATACGCTGGGCTGAGCCCGCAAAACCCCAAAGGCCGTAAAGGGCGCAGGCTCCTTTTGCAACCGGACTCCTGCGCAGCCTTGAAAAAAAGTTGCGCATCCCACAATATTCCTGCCGCTGATCCGTCTTCAATGGTGTGGACGCGACGCTGAATCAACAACTTCCCTACGCCCTGATGGACGAGCAAAACCATGACTTGACGGAAATCATCGCGCGCGAGCGCGGCCGTCTGGGCGGGTTCATCCGTCGGCGCGTTCCGGATCTGGGCGAGGCGGAAGACATCCTGCAGGATGTCTTTTTCGAGCTGGTGGAGGCCTGGCGTTTGCCGCAGCCGATCGAGCAGGTCGGCGCCTGGCTGTTTCGCGTTGCACGCAACCGCATCATCGACAGGTTTCGCAAGAAGCGTGAGGAATCACTGTCCGATGTTGAGGATGAGGACGGCAACTACTGGTTAGAGCAGGCTTTGCCGGCCGTTGACGGCGGGCCGGAAGCTGCGTTTGCGCGTGCCGCCTTGCTGGAGGCGATTTCGGCGGCACTGGATGAATTGCCTGTCCAGCTGCGCGAGGTGTTCATCGCCCATGAACTGGATGGGTGGAGCTTCAAGGAGCTGGCGGCGCAAAGCGGCATCAAGGTCAACACCCTGCTTGGCTGGAAACGGCGCGCCATCCTGCATTTGCGAGAGCGATTGCAACCCTTGTACGACGAATTGATTTGAATAGGTTTGATGGTGCGCTTTGCACGGGCCATCTTTTTTGAGAGGTAAATGAAATGCACAAAAAGTTTTTTGCGGATCGTCCGGAGCATCCCCTGGAGCGAAAGTTTGGCCGCAAGGCGGGGTTTTTGATGATGGCGTTATTCATACTCGCTGGCGTTGCCGCCGTGGGCTGGCTGGTCATGTTGCTATGGAACTGGTTGATGCCCGCGTTGTTCACCGGTGCACAACAAATTGACTATTGGCATGGCCTGGGCCTCTTGGTGCTTTGCAAGATATTGTTCGGCGGACTGGGCGGCCATGGCTGGCGCGGACGCCGCGAAATGTGGGCGCGCATGAGTCCGGAAGAGCGCGAGCAGATGCGACAGCAGTTCAAAGGCCGTTGGGGCGGGCGCTTTGGTGCTGGCTTTGGCGCGGATTGCAGCGTGGATTCCGGCTCCACCAAAAATGCGGGGACGCAGGAGCAATGAGCGAAACCACGACGACAACCAGACGCGCTGGCTTGCTCGAATCGGCAATGGTCCGATTGTTCATGCGCCACGCGCAGGTGCTCGAGGTTGAAGATGTCGGTACCGCTTTTCGCATCGTGACTTTGGGCGGTGAGGCTCTGCGCAACGTCGCCTGGACGCCGGGCGACAAAGTTCAAATCCAGCTGGGTGGCTGGGTGCAACGCACCTACACGCCCATGGACTGGGATGCCAAGCATGGGCGCACACGCATTCTGGTGTATCTGCATGGCGACGCCCCAGGCACGCATTGGGCGCGTACCCTTTGCAAGGGTGACGAATGCGCCATGTTGGGTCCGCGCAAGTCCATGGACTTGACCAGCGCCACCGACTCGGCGCTGCTGTTCGGCGATGAAACATCTTTCGGCCTGGCATACGCGCTGGCCAAGGCTGTGCGGCCACAAAAGGAACACCTGTTCCTGGAAGTGTCCTCGCTCACCGAATCGCAACCGGCCATCCGCCGCCTGGGGCTTAACAACGCGTATCTGGGGGTACGGTATGAAAGCGATGCGCAGTGGACCGAACTGGAGGCAAAGATGCAGTCGGCGCTGCAGGCGCTGCCGACGGCACACATCGTGCTTTCGGGCAAGGCGGGTTCTATCCAAAACATGCGCAAATGGCTTAAGCCGCTTGGCATGGGCTCGAACCGCTTACAGAACAAAGCCTATTGGGCGCCCGGCAAGACAGGGCTGGACTAATGGACAACCGCACCGACGCAGCGCGCCCTCAATCAACCGCCTATTCCGAATAGTTCAATCCTTGTTTTTCGAATGTAATCAAACGATTGATTTAAGTCGTACAATCCGCGCTCCATGGCAAAAACCGCAAATACCCCTCCCGTCACCAAACCCCTGCGCAGCGACGGCCAGGAAGCGCGCAACCGCCTGCTGGACGCGGCGCTGACCCTGTTCGCCGACAAAGGCTTCGCCAAGACTTCCACCCGCGAGATCGCACAGGCGGCCCAGGCCAATATCGCCTCCATCAGCTATTACTTTGGTGACAAGAATGGCCTGTACCGCGCCGTATTTGCCGACCCGCGCTACAACCCGCCGTTTGCCCCACCCGACGAAAACGCGCCGCCGCTGGATATGCGCAGCACGCTTTCGCTGATGCTAAGCACCTTCGTCGAGCCGCTGAAGACCGGACAGCAAATCCGCCAGTGCATGAAACTGCACTTTCGCGAAATGATTGAGCCCACCGGCATGTGGCAGGCCGAGATCGACGACAACATCAAACCCTCCCACGAAGCGCTGGCGCTGGCGCTGTGTCGCCATCTGGGTCTCAAGAAACCTGACGATGGCATCCACCACCTGGCATTCGAGATTGCCGGCCTGGGCGTGATGCTGCATGTGGGTATTGACGTGATCCAGGCGATTCGCCCCGGCCTGATTGGCTCTGGCGCCGCGCTGGACCGCTACCACGCGCGCATGGTGGACAGCGCGATGGCACTGGTCGAGGCTGAAGGCCGCCGCCGCGTGCCAGCCAAGACCACACCCTCTTCCCCTTCAAAACCCAAGACCAAAAAATGAAGACTTCTCTACGAACCGCCTCTGCCCTGGCCGCCGCGTTGGCGCTTGCGGCCTGCTCCTCGCTGATGCCCCCTACCCACGTAGACGCACCCGCTGCTGCACAGTGGTACGCCCCGCTGCCGCACGACGGCAAGGTCGTGGCGCTCGCCCAGTGGTGGCAACAGCAAGGCGATCCGTTGCTCGTCGAACTGATTACCGCCGCCCAAGCGCAGAGCCCTTCCGTCTCTCAATCGCTGTCACGC
Organism: Rhodoferax sp. P2_H8_2; assembly: GCF_056403235.1. Classification (NCBI taxonomy): domain Bacteria; kingdom Pseudomonadati; phylum Pseudomonadota; class Betaproteobacteria; order Burkholderiales; family Comamonadaceae; genus Rhodoferax; species Rhodoferax sp. P2_H8_2. Next base: position 73,274 of record NZ_JBFUFW010000005.1, on the reverse strand, counting down.
ATCGCGCAGGCTCGCGCCAACCAGGCCACAGCCCGCTCGGCACTGCTGCCGCAGGTGAATGCCCAGTTGGCAGCCAGCCGCGGCGTGCAGCAGCCCGACCTGCCCGTGATCACCACGCAGACCTTGGGCTTGCAAGCCGCGTGGGAGCTGGACCTGGTGGGCGCCAATCGCGCCGTCAGCAGCGCAGCCCGGGCGCAGGTCGAGAGCAGCCAGGCACAGTGGCATGACGCCCGCGTAATGGTCGCCGCCGAAGTGGCCAACCTGTACTACAGCCTCTCCACCTGCCAGCAATTGCTCGATGTGGCACAACGCGACAGCACCTCGCGCCAGGAAACCGCCCGCCTGAGCGAGATCTCTGCCCGCGCCGGTTTCTTTGCACCATCCATCGCCGCACTAGCGCGCGCTAGCGCCGCAGACGCCAACAGCCGTGTGACCATGCAGTCCGCGCAGTGCCAGATCGTCATCAAAGGCCTGGTCGCGCTGACCGCCATCCCAGAGCCAGCATTGAAAGAAAAACTGGCTGCAGCGCCCGTCAATAGTGCGCAAGCAGCTCCTTTTTCTGTAGCAAGCGTGCCAGCCCAAGTGATCTCCCAGCGCCCCGATGTGTTCACCGCCGAGCGCGATGTGGTGGTGGCCAGTGCGCAAGTGGGCAGTGCAATCGCACAGCGTCTGCCACGCCTTTCGCTGTCCGGCTCGATCGGCGCGATGCGGCTGAACACGGACGGTGTGGAAACCAATGGCTCGACCTGGTCGTTCGGCCCGCTGGCTTTGAGCCTGCCAATCTTTGACGCAGGCCAGCGTGCAGCTGCCGTCGATTACGCCCGCGCCAACTACGACACCGCTGTGCTGGCCTACCAGGGCAAGGTGCGCAACGCGGTGCGCGAAGTGGAAGAAGCGCTGGTGACGCTGCAAAGCACTGAAGCTCGCCGTGCGGATTCTGAAGTGGCCACCAAGGGCTACACCGAGTCGCTCGCCGCGACACAAACCCGCTATGGCCAGGGCCTTGCCAGTTTGGTCGAACTGGAAGATGCGCGCCGCAATGCGCTTGCCGCGCAAACCGCACAACTGAACCTGCAACTGGAACGCAACCGCGCCTGGGTGACGCTGTACCGCGCCCTCGGTGGTGGCTGGCAAGCGTCCCAATCCTGATTTCCAAACCATTCATCGAATCTCATTTCTTAAAGAGCACGCACCATGAACAACTTCACACAGCGTCTGAAGCAACTCCCTCCCCTCACCCTGGCGATGATGGCTGCTGGCGTACTCGCCGTGGCCAGCCTCGGTCTGGTCGCCAGCCAGTCGCGCGCTGCTGACAAGCCCGCCACCACCGCCAAGCCCGCACTCACCGTTTCCATCACGCAAGCCAAGACTGGCACGCTGCCGATCAAGCTGTCGGCCAACGGCAGCGTGACGGCGTGGCAGGAAGCCAGCGTGGGCACAGAAGTCAACGGCTTGCGCGTTGCCGAGTTGCACGCCGCGATTGGTGACCACGTCAAACGCGGCCAATTGCTGGCCAGCTTTGCCGCCGAGAGCGTGCAGGCCGATGTCGCATTGGCCCGCGCCAGCGTGGCGGAGGCCACCGCCAACGGTGCAGAGGCCAGTGCCAACGCCGACCGCGCCCGCGCCGTGCAAGGCACTGGCGCCTTGAGCGCACAACAGATCAATCAATACCTGACCGCAGAACTGGCAGCCAAAGCACGTGTCGATTCCGCCAAGGCGCAACTCGATGCCCAGCAGCTGCGCTTGAAGCACACGCGGCTGGAATCGCCAGATGACGGCGTGATCTCCGCACGCAGTGCCACGGTTGGCTCGGTCGTCGGCGCGGGCACCGAGATGTTCAAGCTGATCCGCCATGGCCGTTTGGAATGGCGCGGCGAAGTCACCTCCTCCGAAATCGGCCGCGTGACCAATGGCACGGCCGTCCTCGTGACCGCGCCGGGCGGAGCGCAAATGAAGGGTCGTGTGCGCATGGTCGCTCCGACTGTGGATGCGGCTACGCGCAACGGTTTGGTCTATGTCGATTTGAGCGGCCCGGTCAGTGGCACGAATGCCGCAACGGGCGCCTTCAAACCCGGCATGTTTGCCCGAGGTGAATTCTTGCTGGGCAATTCCGGCGGCTTGACGGTGGCGAACACCGCCCTCGTCGTGCGCGATGGTTTCAGCTATGTCTACCGCGTTGGCGCGGACAACCGCGTCGCCCAAGTCAAGGTGCAGACTGGCCGCACGCTGGGCGATCAGGTCGAGCTGCTCGGTGGCGTGAAGGCAGAAGACAAACTGGTTGCCAGCGGCGCCAGCTTCCTGAGCGAAGGCGACTTGGTGAAAGTTGTGGAATCGACACCCAATGTGCCCGCAGCGCCCGCCAAGCAGGCGCAAGCAGCTACTAAATAAGGAGCACCTTCCTCATGAATGTCTCCGCCTGGTCGATTAAAAACCCCATCCCCGCCGTCATGCTGTTTGTGCTGCTGACGCTGGCAGGGATGATGTCCTTCAACGCGATGAAGATCCAGCAGTTCCCCGATCTGGAACTGCCCACGGTCTCGGTCTCTGCCGCACTGCCGGGCGCCGCGCCCGCGCAACTGGAAACCGAAGTCGCACGCAAACTGGAAAACGCGATTGCGCCGTTGTCTGGTTTGAAAAACATCTACACCAATGTGTCCGACGGCATGGTCTCGGTAACCGCCGAGTTCCGCTTGGAGAAGCCCACGCAGGAAGCCGTGGACGATGTGCGCAGCGCTATCCAGCAGGTGCGCAGCGATCTGCCCAGCGATTTGCGTGACCCTATCGTCAGCAAGATCAACTTGTCGGGCGCGCCAATTCTGGCGTTCACGATCCGCTCCGGACAGATGGATGACGAAGCGCTGAGCTGGTTTGTCGACAATACGATTTCGCGTGCATTGTTGGGCGTGCGCGGCGTAGGCTCCGTGGCCCGCGTCGGTGGCGTCACCCGTGAAGTGCAGGTCGCGCTCGATCCGCTGAAGCTGCAGAGCCTGGGTGCAACCGCGGCCGATGTGTCGCGTCAGCTCAAGCAAGTGCAAACCGAAAGCGCCGGTGGCCGTGCCGATCTGGGCGGCTCCGAGCAACCGATGCGCACACTGGCAACCGTCGCCACCGTGGCCGAGCTGTCGCAACTGGAGCTGACCCTTTCCAACGGCAAGCGCGTGCGTCTGGATGAGATCGCCAGCGTCAAGGACACCGTCGCTGAACAGCGCAGCTTTGCGTCGTTGAACGGCAAGCCGGTGGTCGGGTTTGAAATCACCCGCAGCAAAGGCGCGAGCGAAATCGAAGTGGGCGCCGCAGTCACCAAGGCATTGGCCGACCTGAAGGTACAGCACCCCGACCTGGAACTAACCCAGGCGTTTGACTTTGTCACACCGGTGCAGGAAGAGTTCGACGCGTCGATGACCATGTTGTACGAAGGCGCCGTGCTGGCGGTGATCGTGGTGTGGTTCTTCCTGCGCAGCTGGCGTGCGACGCTGGTATCTGCGGTGGCGCTGCCGCTGTCGGCGATTCCTGCGTTCATTGGCATGAACTACATGGGCTTCACCACCAACATCGTGACGCTGCTGGCGCTATCGCTGGTGATCGGTATTTTGGTGGACGATGCGATTGTGGAAGTGGAAAACATCGAGCGCCACCTGCGCATGGGCAAGACGCCCTACCAAGCCGCAATGGAAGCGGCGGACGAAATCGGTTTGGCCGTGATCGCCACGACGTTCGCACTGATCGCCGTGTTTTTGCCCACCGCCTTTATGAGCGGCGTGGTTGGCAAGTTCTTCAAACAGTTCGGCTGGACCGCCGTGTTCGCGGTGTTTGCGTCGTTGGTCGTCGCCCGTGTGCTGACGCCGATGATGGCCGCCTACATCATGAAGCCGTCCACCCATGTGCATGAAGAGCCGACCTGGATGCCGCTGTACTTGCGCATCACACGCTGGACGCTAAACCACCGCTGGATCACCGTCAGCGCAGCCGTCGCTTTCTTCATCGGTTCGCTGTTTCTGGTGCCTCTGATTCCGAGCGGCTTCATTCCGCCGGACGACAACTCGCAAACCCAGGTCTATCTGGAACTGCCACCCGGCACCACGCTGGCGCAAACGCACGCCGCTGCCGAGCGCGCCCGTGAAATGATTGGCAAGGTCAAGCACGTGGAGAGCATTTACACCACGGCCGGTGGCGGTTCCGTAGGCTCAGACCCATTTGCCGGCGGTGCCAGCACCGAAGTGCGCAAGGCCACGTTGACCGTGTTGCTGGCAGAGCGCGGAGAGCGCCCGCGCAAGCAGATCATCGAAAGCGAGATGCGCACCGCACTCTCTGAACTGCCGGGCGCCCGATTCAAGGTGGGCCTGGGTGGCTCGGGCGAGAAATACCAGCTCGCACTCAAGGGCGAAGATCCGGTCGCACTGGCAGCCGCTGCCGCCGCGGTGGAGAAAGACCTGCGCAAGATCCCAGGCCTGGGCAATATTTCATCCAGCGCCAGCCTGACGCGCGCCGAAGTCGCGATACGACCTGACTTTGCGAAGGCCGCTGACATGGGCGTGACCAGTGCAGCCATTGCCGAGACGTTGCGCATCGCGACGATGGGCGACTACGACTCGGCGCTCGCCAAGCTCAATCTGAGCCAGCGCCAGGTGCCTATCGTCGTCAAGCTCGACACCGATGCGCGCCAGGACCTCGAAGTGCTGGGCCGCCTGATGGTGCCTGGTGTCAAAGGCCCGGTGATGCTGAGCCAGGTGGCAACGTTTGAAATGTCCGGTGGGCCTGCGGTGGTCAGCCGCCTGAACCGCGTGCGCAACGTCAACTTCGAAGTGGAGTTGTCGGGTGTGCCATTGGGCGAAGTGACCGAAGCCGTGGCCAAGCTGCCCAGCATCGTGAACCTCCCCGCTGGCGTGCAGCAACTGGAGATTGGCGATGCCGAAGTACAAGGCGAAATGGTTGCCGGCTTCGGTATGGCGATGCTGACTGGCGTGCTGTGTATCTACATCGTGCTGGTACTTTTGTTCAAGGATTTCCTGCACCCCATCTCCATCATTCCGGCGGTCATTCTGTCGTTCGGCGGCGCCTTCATGGGCTTGCTGGTCACCGGAAAAATGCTGTCGATGCCGTCGTTCATCGGCTTGGTGATGTTGATCGGTGTCTCGACCAAGAACTCGATTCTGCTGGTGGAGTACGCGATCATGGCGCGCCGTGAGCACGGCCTGGATCGCTTTGAAGCGCTGATGGACGCGTGCCACAAACGCGCGCGCCCCATCATCATGACTACCATTGCGATGGTGGCCGGCATGCTGCCACTGGTGATTGGCCTGGGCCATGCCGACAACAGCTTCCGCGCGCCGATGGCCGCGGCGGTGATTGGTGGTTTGATTACCTCCACCATCCTGAGCCTGCTGGTGACGCCGAGCTTCTTCACGATCGTGGACGACATTGAGCACTTCGTCGGGCGCATCAAACGCAAGGTTTTGCGCCAGCCGCCAGCCGAGACTGCGCACGCAGTGGCAACCAAGCCGGTTTAAGGAAGCTTTACAAATGCCGATAAAGGGAGGAATACACCATTCCTCCCTTTGTCCATGCAAGCCACCGACGACCTCAGCAAACCCGTACGACTTGGTGCCTTGAGCATGGCCAAGATCACACGGGCGTTATTGGATGGCCCTTGCAGCATCAACGAACTGAAGCTGGTCAGCGGACTCAATATCAGCACCCTGCACGAGTACATGCGCGCGCTGCGCAAGGAAGGCGTAGTCCATATATGCGCATGGGAAAGAGACACGACCGGCCGCGAAAGCCTGCGTGTCTTCAAACTGGGCAATGAGAAAGACGCTCCGCGCGCAAAAAAATCCAAAGCCCAAATCGCCCGCGAGTGCCGCAAACGCAAACAGGATGCCAAGCTGGCGACGTCGTTTGGCCCGATAGCGACGCGCCCGGCATCGAACGATGACTTGTTGCTACCCCTGCCACAGCCCGGTCACCTGCAAAGCGCGTTGCGCTAAACGCTTCTGGTGTCCTTCTGGTGTCCAATAGAGGGATGAACCCCTCTCAAGACCTCGACGCCCGCATCACCGAACTGGAAATCAAGGTCAGTTACCAGGAAGATCTGGTCGACAAACTCGACCAGGTCATCATCCGCCAGCAACAACAGATAGACCATCTGGTCGAAGCACTGGTAAAGCTGCGCGAGCAGCGGCCCGAGTCCGCACCCGGCACCAGCAATCTGCGCGACGAGCTACCGCCGCACTATTGAGCGGCTTGCAAATCCAGGCACGCCTGGCTGACAAACTCGCGCAGTAAGCGCAGAGCAGGCGTCAGTTGCCTCCGGTCCGGCAGCACCATGTAAAGCGGCACCGGTTCGGTTTGCCATTCGGTACACAGCGCCACCAGCCTCCCCGCCTTCAAATCCTGCGCCACATCCAGCCACGCCTTGTAAGTCACGCCGCGTCCGGCCACAGCCCAGCGGCGTACCACGTCGCCATCGTTGGCAACATGGCTGCCGCCCACGCTCACCGCCTCCTCTTTGCCATCGCGAAAGAAATGCCAGCGGTCGTTCACCTCACCACCCAGCATGAAGCACAGGCAATCGTGATCGACCAAATCGCTGGGCTTCAATGGCGCACCGTACTGCGCCAGATACGCGGGTGAGGCGCACAGCACGCGCCGGTTATTGGGCGCGACCGGCAGCGCCACCAGGTTGCTGTCGGGCGGCTCGCCGTGGCGAAACGCAGCGTCTACCGGTTCGCTGTACATATTCGCCAGGCGGTCTGATATCTGCAATCGAAACCGTACTTGCGGGTGCAGCGTCTGAAACGCATCCAGCCAGGGCAGCAGCACATTGCGCCCCATGTCCGACGACGCGGCCAGCCGCAGCACACCCTGCACCTCCGTGCGCCCAGTCGCCAGTGCGTGCTGGCCTTCCTGCAAGGTAGCCAACGCCGAGCGGCAATGCTCTAGAAACACCGCGCCTTCAGGCGTCAGGCGCAGGCTGCGCGTGGAGCGCACCAGCAGGTTGGCGCCCAGCTCGGCCTCCAGCCGTTTGAGCGCCGCGCTAGCTGCGGCAGGCGTGATGTCCAGCGCCCGCGCGGTGGCCGACAGGCTGCCCGAATCCACGGTGCGCACAAAAATGTCCAGGTCTTGCAATGCTTTCATCTTCAAATTTTATTTGAATATAGGTTCAAATGGAAACCTATTTCTCTTTATGACGAGGGGCGAGATGATTCGGCCATCTCTTCAAACCTTCAAGGAAATCGTCATGAAAGCCATCGGCTACCAACGCCCCCAAGCCATCTCCGAAGCCTCCGCGCTGCAAGACATCACCCTGCCCGACCCGGTCGCGCTGGGCCACGATTTGCTGGTCGAAGTGCGTGCTGTCTCGGTCAACCCCGTGGACACCAAAGTACGCGCCAGTGCCGCTCCGGCTGAAGGCCAAAGCCACAAAGTGCTGGGCTATGACGCCGCAGGTATCGTGCGCGCCGTCGGGCCGGACGTAACCCTGTTCAAAGCCGGTGATCGTGTCTACTACGCAGGCGCCATCCAGCGCCCGGGTACCAACAGCGAACTGCATCTGGTGGACGAGCGCATCGTCGGCCATATGCCCGCCAGCCTGGACTTTGCGCAGGCCGCCGCGCTGCCGCTGACCACCATCACCGCGTGGGAGTTGTTGTTTGACCGCCTGGCGCTGGTGCCCGGCAAGAAACCCAATCCGCAAACACTGCTGGTCATTGGTGCGGCGGGCGGCGTCGGCTCCGTGCTGGTCCAATTGGCGCGCAGGCTCACTGCGCTGACCATCATTGCCACCGCATCGCGGCCCGAGACCCAAGCCTGGGTGAAAGAACTTGGCGCGCACCATGTGATCGACCACAGCTTGCCATTGCAAACTGAGCTGACGCGCATCGGCATCCCGCAGGTCGACCACATCGTCAGCCTGACGCACACGGCAGATCGCCTGCCACAGATCGTTGAGGCATTGGCACCGCAAGGCAAGTTCGCGCTGATTGACGACATGCCCACGCTAGACGTGATGCCCTTCAAACGCAAGGCCGCGTCCGTGCATTGGGAGTCGATGTTCACTCGCTCCCTGTTCAACACGCCCGACATGATTGCCCAGCACCATTTACTGAATGAAGTGGCGCAGATGGTGGATGCGGGCCTGGTCCGCACCACGCTGGCCGAGCGCTTTGGCAGCATCAACGCCGAGAACCTGAAGCGCGCGCACGCGCTGATCGAATCCGGCACCGCACGCGGCAAGGTGGTGCTGGAGGGATGGGTCTGACGGCGCGCAAGACGCTACAAATTCAGTAGCTGCTTACGCACGTTCCATGCGGTCCGGAGGCCAATTTCATTGGAATTCTCTAGCCAAACTGCATTCAACCGCGTGCGTGGGTGACGCCGCCGTCCACGACCAACGTAGAGCCCACCACGTAGTCGCCCGCGCGCGAAGCGAGGTAAATCGCAGCGCCCGCCATATCCTCCGTCGTGCCAATGCGGCCCGCGGGGATGTGGGCAGAGATTTCCTCCGCATGGTCGCGCGCTTCGCGGTTCATCTCGGAGGCAAACGCGCCCGGCGCAATCGCAGACACCGCGATGTTGTCCTTGGCTAAGCGCAGCGCCATGCGGCGTGTCAGGTGGATCAGGCCGGCCTTGCTGGCCGCGTAGGAATAAGTCTCTTGCGGGTTGACCGACACGCCGTCGATGGACGCGATGTTGATGACCTTGGCCACACGCGCCTGTGCCGCCTTTTGCAAATGCGCATGCAGCGCCTGTGTCAGGAAAAACGGCGTCTTCAGGTTCAGATCGACCACCTTGTCCCAGCCGCTCTCGGGGAAGTCATCGAACGGCGCGCCCCATGCGGCACCCGCGTTGTTGACCAGAATATCCAGCGCATCTTCGTGTTTGGAATAGGCCGCTACCAGCGCTTTGGCGCCATCCACGGTCGACACATCGGCGGGCAAGGAAACGCAGTGCCCCAGTGATGACAGCTCAGCCGCAGTCTGGTCGCAGACCGCGGCTTTGCGCGCGCTGATGTAGACGCGGGCGCCTTGCGCCAGGAAGCCCTCGGCAATCATGCGACCGATGCCGCGTGAGCCTCCGGTGATGAGTGCGGTGCGGCCTTTGAGTGAAAACAGTTCGTTCATACGGTTGCCTCTGTCAGCATTGCGAGTTGGGATGCGCGCAAGCTTAGAAGCAAACCCGTCAACAAACGGTCACTTAGGTTCCAGCGCCATCGGCGTCATCTTCCCAGGCGCCAGCTTCTTCACCGGGCTGTCGGCAATCTTCTTTTGCAGCATCTTGATGGCGGTCTCCAGCTGCAGGTCCTGGCCCATGAAGGTGGCGTGCGGTGGGTTGTCGACTTCGACATCCGGCGTGACGCCAACCCCTTCCACAATCCACTGGTTGGTGCTGGTCAGGAACTGTGCCGATTCGGCGGTGCGGGCACGGCCATTGTCCGAGAGCTTGGTGCCGTCGCCGAGCCAGACGCCGGCGCCGGCAGTGGTCTTGCCGACCACCGGCGCAATGCCAAGCTCCTTGATACCCGCTGCGAAAGTCTCGCCGTCTGAATAGGTCAATTCATCGGTCAACACGATCAAGTGGCCGCGGAACGTACCCTGCATGTTGATCGCTCCTGGCGCGCCGTGGGTGCCAGTCCAGTAAGCCCAGTTCTTGCGCAGCAGCTTCTCGATGATCCAGCTGTCGATGCTGCCGCCCTGGTTGCGCCGCACATCAATCACCAGGCCGTCCTTGGCCAGGTTGCTGTAGAACTCACGCGCAAACGTCGCAATGTCGGGCGGGCCCATGGCACGCAGGTGCAGGTAGCCGATACGGCCCTTCGATGCGGTGTCAACGCGTTCAGCGCGCTCTTGCTCCCAGTCGCTATAGCGCAGCACTTGGTGCCGCGCCTGCGCTACGGGTTTGACAATCACTGCCAGCGTCTTCTCGCCGCGCATCAGGTCCAGCCGGGTTTGCAGTCCGGCCTGGTTCAACAGCAAATCAGAAATATGGCGCACGTCGTTGACCGAGCGGCCATTGACAGCGGTGATCACGTCGCCCACACGAACATCCACATCCGGCTGCGCCAGCGGGCCGCGGTCTGATGGCAGCTCGCGCACGCCCTGGAAGATACGTTCGATGCGGTAGCCATTGGCAACCCGCTCCAACAGCGCGCCCAGATTGGAGGGCACGCCTTCGGGTGGCGCGCGGCGCACATCGCCCGGCACGATCTGCGAGTGCAGTGCGCCCAGCTCGGCCGTCATCATCGCCAGCACATCGTTTAATTCGTCGCGGTCACTGACGCGGTCCACCAGCGGGAAGTATTTGGTGCGCATCGCGGTCCAGTCGACACCGCGCATCGTGTGGTCAAACAGGTAGTCACGCTGCAGGCGCCAGACGTCCTGCACCATCTGCTTCCACTCGGCGCGCGGGTCGAAGCTGATGTACCAGTCGTCCAGTTTGAACTTCTGCTTGGAGATGTCGGCTTGCTGCTTGGCACCCGCATCGACCAGATAGAAGTCACCCGAACCCTGCATCGCAAAGGTACGGTAGAAAACACGCTTGCCATCGCCCGACAGCGCGAAGCTGCGGACGTTGTCTACAAAAGTCTCCGGCTTGGGGCCGTTCTTCTCGGTCGCCAGCGTCTTCAGGCTGGCCTTGCCGGCAACCGCCTGGTCTGCTTCCAGCACATACAGGCGCTTCGCGTCGACCGCCAGGTCCGTGTACTTGCCGGCAGGCAGCGGCACCTCGAACAGCCGCTGCGCCAGGCCGTCCATCACGATGGCGGGCAGCTTGGGCTCGTCCGGTTTTTTGGCCGTATCGGCAGTGGGAGCGCTGGCTGCGCTCTTGGGTGTGGAGGCTGCTGTGGCAGGTGGGGACACAGGCGCTGATGCCGCAGGCTTGGGAGGAAGCGGAGGTGTGCTGGTGAACTCGTCATCCGACTTGAACGGGAAGCGGTTGCCTGGCTGCAGCGCCAGCGCGAAGACCGCGGTGCGCCGGTCAAATATCGGGCCCATGTTGCGGTCGCCCCAAGGCGCACGGTTGCCGACTTCAAAATTGCGCTCCGACAGGAAATACAACCAGCGCCCGTCTGGCGAAAACGCCGGCGCGTAGGAACTGAAGCGTTGACCACTCACAAAGGCCAGCTTCTTGCTCTCCAGGTGGTAGACCGCCATCAGTTTGCGCTCATCCCAGGTTACTTCGCGCACCAGCGCAATGCTCTTGCTGTCAGGTGCCCAGACCACGGAGTCGTGCTTCTCCACGCCGTCGCCGCCTGCGTCATCGATCAGGCTCTCGCTGCGCGTCGCCAGGTCCAGCAGCCACAGGCGGCCACGCTTGTCGGTATGCGCAATCCACTTGCCGTCAGGCGACGGATAGACCGCCCAGCGCAGCGTGGTCGCGCCTTTGGTCAGTTGCTCGGCCCGGGCACTTCCGTCGGCGGCATAACGCCAGACTTCGTTTTCGCCCGTGGTGTCGGCAATCGCGTAAATCCATTTGTCGTCCGGGCCGAACACGGCGTTGCGGGCGCGTACGCCCGCGGGAATCGCGATGTCCATGCGGCGCTTGTCGTTCAGACCCGGCAGCGTCACGCGGCCGCGCGCGGTGATCGCAATGCGCTCGTCTTTCCAGGCCACATCGACATCGCTGAACTGCTCCATCGGCGATTTGATCTGGCGCACACGCTGCTGGTCAAAGTCGGACAACAGGCTCACCGGCAGGCGCTTGTCGGACGCCGTTGCCAGATCCAGCACGCGCAGATCGGCACCCAATTGGTAAACCACCTGCTTGCCATCGATCGCGGCGGTGCGCACGTCCCAGGCGGTGTGGCGTGTCAGCGCTTTCAGGTCTTTGCCCTCGGGTGTGGCCGACCAGATGTTGTCGGCGCCGGTCTTGTCACTGATGAAATACAAGCGGCCTTGCGACCACATCGGCCGCCGGAAGTTGGCGTCTGCGGCCGACAGCACTGCTACCGCCTCCGCCTTGCCCTGCAAATCGAAGCGCCAGATCTGCGCCTTCAGGCCGCCGCGGTATTGGCGCGCGTTGTCGCCAGACAGTTGCAGGCCAAAACGTGTGAAGTACAGAAAGCGGCCGGTATCGTCCAGCGCTGCGTCATTCGCCTCTGCCACCGGGAAGACCCGCTGCTTGAGGTTTTGCCACTGGATGGACGCGACTACCGGGTAGGTATTGGGGCCGGTCGCGTTTTGCATTGCCACCAGCACTTCGCCCTGCGGTGACCAGCCCAACACGCGGACAACGCCATTCTCAAAGCTGATGCGCTTGGGCAGTCCGCCGCTGATGGGCATCACATAGGCTTCCTGCGTGCCCTCGTAAAACGCCGAGAACGCCAGCATCTGGCCGTCTGGCGAGATGGCGGCGTTGGTCTCCGGGCTGGTGTGCGTCGTCAGCCGCTGGGCCTGGCCGCCCTCCAGTGTGGATTTCCACAAATCGCCTTCGGAGGTGAACACCACCGTGTTGCCGCGCACCGCCGGGAAGCGCAGGTAGGCGTCGGCTGCAACGGCAACTGTGTTGAGCGCGAGAAGCGCAAAGAGCGCGACAGAAAACGAGGCGAGTTTGAATTTCATGCTGGACTCTTGGCGCCGCTGGCGTGTAGATGAAAACGGTGAACTTACCAGATTTCGCCTGTCACAATGGCCGCACTTATCTGTCCAACCCAACGCAGCAGGAGCCCCATGCCCTCTTCCAAACGCCCCATCACCATCGACGACCTCTGGTCCCTCAAGCGCTTGGGTACCGGCAGCTTGTCACCCGATGGCCAATGGACCTGCTCTGTCGTCACCAGCTACGACATGAAGAAAAACGAGAGCACCAGCCAGCTCTGGCTGCTCTCGACCGACGGCAAGACACAGCGCCAGCTCACCCGTGGAAAAAAAGACGGCGATCCGCAATGGTCGCCCGATGGCAAGTCCATCGCGTTCGTCTCCAAGCGCGGCGAAGGCAAGGACGCTGATGCGGCCGGTCAGGTGTATCTGATATCCCCGGACGGTGGTGAAGCGCGCCGCGTGGCGCAAGTAGCAACCGGCGTGAGCGCGTTGCGCTGGTTTCCCGACAGCAATCGCCTCGCGTTTGTGTCCTGGGTCTGGCCTGAGCTGAAGACGCAAGATCAGCAAGAGAAGAAACTCAAGGAAGACAAAGACGACAAGGTGCAGGCCACGGTGCTGGAGCACAACCACTACCGCCACTGGGACCACTGGTTTGCGCGCGGCCGCAAGCCGCATATCCATGTCGTAGAGACGGGCAACGGTAAGGTCCGCGACCTGTTTGCGGGCACTGCATTTCATCTGCCACCGCAGGAGCCCGACGCTGCGCTGTTTGACATCAGCCCTGATGGCAAAGAACTGGCGTTCACGTTTGACTTCAACCCCGATCCGCGCGAGTTCTCGTTCACCGACATCGTCGCGATGGATGTAAAGAGCGGCAAGACCACGACACTGACCACGCGCGACAAGTCACTGGCGCGCTTTGCGTTCGAAGGCCCGCGCTATTCGCCGGATGGCAAATACATCGGCTTGCTCGCTACCGACTACATGAAGCAACACAACGAGCAATGCCGCGCCTGGTTGCTGGAGCGCAAGGCCAAGAAACTGACCCCATGGAGCACCACCTGGGACCGCGGTGTGCATGGCCCTCTGCAATGGGCTGCCACCAACGACGCCGTGTACTTCAACGCCGAACATGGCGTAGCGCAGCCGATCTGGCGCTTGGCCGTGGACGCCAAGACCCCCACGGAAGTAGTGCGCGGCCCCGGCGAAGGCGGCACGGCGGCCGATCTGCGCATCAGCGCCAACGGCAAGACACTGGTCTATGCGCGCTCCAGCGTAAAACACCCGCCAGTGCTACTGGCCTGCGATGTCGATGGAACCGGCGAACGTGCTATCGAGAAGTTCAACAGCAAACTGATGGCAGGCCTACAAATGGGCGAGGCCAAAGCGGTTGAGGTCAAGGGCTTTGGCGGCGACAAGATTCAGATGTGGGTTGTCTCGCCACCCGGCTACAAGGCCGACACGAAAAAGAAATGGCCGCTGATGCAGGTGATCCACGGCGGGCCCCACACCTGCTGGAACGACACCTGGCACTGGCGCTGGAACATGCAGATGTTTGCCGCAAGCGGCTACGTCACTTGCGCCGTGAACTACCACGGCTCCAGCGGCTTTGGGCAAAAGTTTCTCTCCAGCATCAACGGCGACTGGGGCCGCCGCGAGATGGCGGATGTGGAAGCCGGCACGGACTACATGCTCGCCACAGGCACCATCGACCCCAAGCGCATCGTCGCCACCGGCGGCAGCTACGGTGGTTACATGGTCGCCTACATGAACGGCAACCTGCCCGCCAAACGCTACCAGGCCTATGTGTGCCACGCGGGCTGCTACGACTGGGTCTCGATGATGGGCTCGGACGGCTACTTCTGGTTTGGCCACGAACTCGGCGCGTTCCACTGGGACAACGAAGCCCGCGTGATGAAGCAATCACCGCACCACTACGCGCAAAACTTCAACACCCCCACGCTGGTCATCCACGGCGAGCAGGACTACCGCGTGCCCTACTACCAGGGCCTGGCCTACTACAACACCCTGCGCGCCCGCGCCATCCCTTCGCGCCTGGTCTTCTTCCCCGACGAGAACCATTGGATCCTGAAGCCGCAAAACTCCAAGCTTTGGTATGCGGAGTTCACCGGGTGGTGTGACCGGTACACCTCGGGCAAGAAAAATTCGCTATCGAAATAGGAGCTGCTTACGCACATTCCGCGGGGTCTGCAGGCCTTTATTGCTTTGCATTTCACACATGCTGGAGTGTGCATAATGCAGACGAAGAGGCCCCATCTGGGGCGCCAAGCCATGAAAACGAATGCCCTCTCACTGACGTTTTTCCAGGTAGCGCGACTGGGCGTATGGATTGCGCTGGCAGCCGCGAGCTGCGCATGGGCGGAGCCGCTCACGCTGGCTGTGTCGCGCTCTCCCCTCTCGCTGCCGCTGTACATAGCCCAGCACAATGGCTACTTCACCGCCGAAGGTCTGGAAATCAAGTTCAACGAATGTCTGGGCGGCCACCGCTGCCTGCGCCAGGTGCTCGACGGCCAGGCCGACGTGGCAACCGTGGGCGATCTGCCCGTGGTGATGAACAGCTTTGCCAGCAGCGACTACGCCGTCATTGGCACCTTCACCAAGTCCAGCGACGACATCAAGCTGGTGACCAATGCACGCGCCAACATCAAGACACCGGCGCAGCTGGAGGGCAAACGCATCGGCACCATCAAAGGAACATCCAGCGAGTATTTTCTGGAGCTGTACCTGCTGACTGCGGGTGTAGACCCGAAGAGTCTGACCGTGGTGGGCCTGCAGCCCGAAGACATGGTGCAGGCGCTGCAATCGGGCAAGGTCGACGTCATCTCGGTCTGGCAGCCCTACGGCTACATGGCGATCAAGGCGATGGGCACTGGCGGCACCGTGCTGCCGAGCGGCAACGCCTACACCCAAAGCTTCAATCTGGTCAGCCACCGCAAGCTGCTCGGCGCTCACGACAGCACGCTAGCCAAGCTGTTGCGCGCGGTGGAGCGGGCCGAGCGTTTCATCCAGGAGCGCCCCACGGAGGCCAAAGGAGTCATGATGCAAAAGCTGGCGCTGGAGCAGGATTTTGTCGACGCCGTGTGGCCCGGCCTGCGCTACCGGCTGGGACTGGACCAGGCCCTGCTGGTGACCATGGAGGGCGAGGCCCGCTGGGCTCGCCGCGAGGGCCACGCTACGGGCCCGCTCAAGCCCAATTTCCTTCAACTGGTGCACAGCGCACCGCTGCGCAGCGTGAAACCCGACGCCGTCGCCACACTGCGCTAAGCGAACATGAAACTGCGCAACCTGCTATTGAGCGCCAGCCTGGTGTCCGCGGCCGTCGGCCTGGCGGCCATGGTGGCGGTAGTGAACGCCGGGCGCGAAGAAGACCGCACCAGCGCCGTCCGCACACAGGCGCAGGTCGCCTCGCACGAGGTATCCGGCCTGCTGGTGCTGACCCAGGAGTACGCACGCCACGGCGAGACACGCGCTGCCGAGCAATGGCACCAGCGCCACGCCACCATTGCCCAGGTGCTGGGCGGTGGCGACATCGCACTGGACGAAGACCCTGCGCTGGCCGAACTGCGCGAAGTGAGCCAGTCCCTGCCCGAGCTGTTTGAAGCACTGGAAAGAATTCCGCAAGACAACAAGCCCTTCAACCTGCGGCGCAAAGAAGTGCTGCTCGACCAGTTGCTCACCAGCACGCAGGCGATGAGCGACTACGCCTACCAGTGGTACCAGAACGCCACCCAGACGCGGCGTGACGCAGACCAGCGTTTCCAATTGCTGGCCTTTGTGACGCTGGTCGCCATGCTGCTGATTCTGTTGTCCATGGTGTTTCTGGTGTACCGACGTGTGCTGCAGCCTTTGCGCGACCTGGACGAAGCCACCGCCGCCGTGAGCCGCGGCGACATGTCTGCGCGCATAGCCAGCACGGCCAGCGACGAGCTGGGCGACCTGTCGCGCCGCTTTGATGCCATGACAGAGACGCTGGCCCAGAACCGCCAGCGGGTGCAAGACTCCGAGAAACGCCTGCGCCTGATCACCGACAACATGCCCAGCCTGATCGCCTACATCGACAGCGATCTGCGCTACCAATTCATCAACGCCTACTTTCTGCAGTTGCTGGATGTCGAGGCAGGAAACCCGGTGGGCAAGCGGGTCGTGGACGCACTGGACCCTGTCACTTACGCCGCTCTGCAGCCCCATCTTGAAGCGGCCCTGGCAGGAGAGCGCCAGCACTTTGAACGTGTGAACATGGTGCGTGGCAAAGCGGTGTGCCTGCTGACCGACTACATCCCCGATTTCAATGAAGCCGGGGAAGTCGTTGGCATCTTCGCCACCGCCAAAGACATCACTGAATTGAAAGCCATTCAAAGCGCCCTTGGCGAGGGCGAGCGGCGCCTGCGTGCCATCACCAACAACATCCCTGCGATGGTGGGCCACTTTGATACCGAGGAACGCTGCCTGTTTGCCAACGATGCCGCGTTGGCCGCGCAAGGCCTCAATGTCAGCGACACCTCCAAGCACACCCTGCGCACAGGCCTGCGGGACAGCTACGAACAACATGCGCCCTATGTGCGCCGCGTGCTGCAGGGCGAGATCTGCGGCTTTGAAGGCCATGTCCAGCGTAACGGGCAAGACCTGTACTTTCAGGCCCACCTGGTGCCAGACCGCGACGCACAAGGCCAAGTTCAGGGCTTCTACCTGATGTCGTTTGACGTGACCCGAGTGCGCCGTGCGGAGCAGGCGCGCAAGCACAGTGAGCAACGCCTGCGCCAGATTACCGACAACCTGCCGGTTCTGATCTCCTACATGGACCCGCAGACTGTGGTGCACTTTGCCAATGAAACCTACCGCACCTGGCTGGGTGCGGACCCGGAGACCATGCTGGGCCGCACCATCGGCGACATAGTGGGCCGCGAGCTGTTCGAGGCGCGCCGCCCGTTTATGGAACGCGCCCTGCGCGGTGAGCGGGTGGACTATGAGGCCGAGATCACCGCCCTGGGTGTAACGCGCAACCTGAGCACCAGCTACATCCCGGATATGGACAGCGATGGCAAGGTGATGGGCATCTACACGCTGAGCTCGGACGTCTCTGCCCTGAAGGCCTACGAGCGGCAGCTGCAGGCGCTGGCGCGTTTTGACACCCTGACCGGTCTGCCCAACCGACTGCAATTCAACGAGAAGATGGCCGAGGCGCTGGAACGATCCGAGCGCACGGGGGGCGGACTGGCGCTGATGTTCCTCGATGTGGACAAGTTCAAGTCCATCAACGACACGCTGGGCCATGCGGCTGGCGATGCTGTGCTGCGCGAATTCTCCAAACGGCTGCAAGCCAGCGTGCGCCACGTCGATCTGGTGGCGCGTCTGGCTGGCGACGAGTTTGTGGTGATTCTAGAGAGCCTGCCCAGCAGCGCCGAAGCGACGGCCGTAGCGCGCAAGATTGTGGAGGCGGCAGCCAAGCCCATGGAAGTGGAAGGCCGGCCTCTGCAAGTCACCACCAGCATCGGCATTGCCTTTCAGGACAACGCCTGCCCCATCACCACGGTGCCGGAATTGCTGGCACGTGCCGACGAAGCCCTCTACGCGGCCAAAGCCGCAGGGCGCAATACCTTCCATATGGCATGAGCGGCTTTTCTACTCTCTGTATTCGCCACCTGATCGCTTTGGTGATGGCATTGGCATTTGGCGGTGCACAGACCGCCCCGCTGAACCTGGCCGTCTCCAGTGGGCCGGTGTCGCTGCTGGTTTACGCGGCCGAAGGCAATGGCTATCTCAAAAGCGAGGGTGTGGAACTGAACCTGGTGGAATGCAGCAGCGGGCGCAATTGCCTGAAGCTGCTGACCGATGGCGCGGTCGACATGGCGACCGCTGCGGACGTGGTGGTGGCGATCAACAGCTTTGCGCGACCCGATGTGGTCATCCTCGGAACCCTGAGTGCATCGTCCCACCAGATCAAGCTGATCGCACGGCGTAGCGCCGGCATCGCCAGCCCCGAGCAGGTGCGCGGCAAGCGCCTGGCGACTGTGCGAGGCACTTCGGCCCAGTATTTTCTGGACAGCTGGTTGCTATTCCATGGCATTGAAGGCCGCGCAGTGCGGCACATCTTTTCGCCACCCGACGCGCTAGGGCCCATGCTGCAGCGAAAGGACGCGGATGCCATCGCGATCTGGGAGCCCCTGGCTTCCAACGCCATGACTGTGCTGGGCGACGACGCGCTGGCGCTGCCCAACCCGCGGGTCTACACCCAGCACTTCAACCTGGTGAGCACCCGGGGCGCCAGCGCAGCGCGCCGCGCAGAAATGGTCAAGGTGCTACGTGCACTGGCCCGGGCCCAGCAATTCATCCGCGAGCAGCCGAACGCAGCCACGCAGTTGCTAGCGCGGCGGCAGGGCGTTAGCGCCGCATCCGCTCTGGCGCAGATGAAAGAGCAGGACTACCGCCTGCGGCTGGACCAGCCCCTGGTCAGCACCTTGAGCAGCCAGTTGCGCTGGGCTGTGCGCGAGGGTCACGCCAAGGCAGACGCGGAGCTGCCCAACCCCCTGCGCCTGATTGAGCCCGCGCTGCTGCGCGAGGCCGCTCCGTCAGCCGTAGATTCGATCAAAACTAATTCGCTATCGAAATAGGAGCTGCTTACGCACGTTCTGCGGTCGTTAGAGGCATATTTCCTCATTTTTTTAAACGGTGCGGTGCAGTACATACAGGCTGGCTAGGGCGGATTAACGTGATACATGTTGAACGGCCCGAGTTCGGAGCGCGTTCTATCTTCAACCTTCCAGGAGAAGCACATGAGCACGTTGACCATCCGAAAGCCCAACCCCCCACTTGTAGACAAAGACTTGGCCGAGCAGGCCCGCGCCGGCCACGGCATTCCATCGCAGGACACAGACCCTGCCGCGCAAGTCGCGCTGAACCCCGAAGAGGCGAAGCGCGAGGCCCAGTCGGTATTGGTGGGTGGCGGCTTGGTCGCAGGTCTGGCCACGGGCGCCGCCATCGGCGCCGCGGTGGCGGGCCCGGTGGGTGTGGTGGTGGGGTCCACAGTAGGTGCCGTTGCTGGCGCGTTGGGTGGCGAAGCTGCAGGCGCCAAGGCGAAACCAGTTTGAGAGACACCATCGTGATTGGCAAAGCCACCCTACTACCGGGCGATAGTCCCGAGAGCCCACTGGTAGCAGCCGCAGAGGCCCGCGCCGCTGCACCTCTGGTCGTTAGCGGTATCGAACCCGTGGCCCGCTCCCGGCTGTTCACCGTGTCCCAGGACGCAACGCTCGTTGAAGTGGCGGCGCGATTGTCCGATTCGCAAATCAGCGTTGTCATCGTGTGCGATGAAGCGGGCACTGCGCTGGGCGTCATCACCGAGACCATGCTAATCAGGCGCTTAGGGCTGGGCGAGGCCGACTTCTTCACCACCCATGCGGGCGATGTCATGACGCGGGAGTTCATCACCTGCGTGCAGCAGGAATTGTTGTCCGATGTATTGGCGATGATGCACGCGCGGGGCCTCATCCACGTGCTGCTGGTTGACGAAAACAACAAACCCATCGGCGTGCTGAACGCCCGCGACGGCTTGCGGGCGCTGCTGGCGGCGGGCAACCACGAAGAGGCGATGCTGCGCAACTATGTGATGGGTATTGGCTACCAATGACAACACGGCCTTGAGCGACACGGAGCCAAGCCCATCGGCTTGCGGTTCTTACAGGCGCTTCCTCTGTAGTTTGAAACCGCTATTGAAATAGGAGCTTCTTACGCACGTTCTATGCGCTCTGTAGGCATATTTGGCATAGATTCTCCAATGAAGACAGGTGCCAATATCCCCCAAATGGGGGATGGTCGCAGAGTGCCTGTTCGATCAAAATTCTGATCTACAAAGATCAGATAGACCAACGAGCAGTCAACCCAAGCGCAAAGCTGTGAAGAACGAAGCTGAAATCTATTGCCCGAAATGCAAATGGCGCCCGAGTGCCGAAGACCGTTGGGAATGCATGCCAAGTTGCGGAACTATTTGGAATACGTTCTGGACCCGCGGCGTCTGCCCCGGCTGCACTTACCATTGGCGCGACACGCAATGCCTTCCTTGTGGCAAGCTCTCGCCGCATGAGAGCTGGTATCACTACCGCGAGCCGGCCGAAGGGCAAACACAGAAATTGGAAGAAGCTATACAGGCATGAGCAGTTGTCAAACTCAGATGCCGCTATGCAGCGATAGCAGACCTAAACTGATGCTCTCCACCAATCACGAAAATCATGTCCGATCATCTAGACCCAACTGAAGCGGAAGACGACGAGAACGAAGACGACCCGACCCCGGAGGAGCTAGCTCAGATTCGGAGAGCAACACCCGCTGACGCTGCCGCCGTGGATGCACTTATTTTGCAAAGCTGTACTGATCATTGGCGCAAGGTGGCTATGGTCGTAGGAACTTCGTTGAAAGAATTTGACGCAAAGTTTCCTCACCTGCCATATGTCTACATGCCCATTCGCATCATTGCAATGGAAAACAGCGGCGCGCTTGAGGTGCAAGGCAATGCAATGGCCATGCGGTTTTCAGAGGTTCGCCTTGCCGGAAAGTAATCTTGCCGTTCTGCTTCGCGGCGGAAGCCGACATCAAGCAATATCCCCCAAATGGGGGATATTCAAGATAGTCCGTTAGATCGAGAATTCGCCCATTCGCAAGAAATCTGCTCACCCGCACATCCTCAATGACAACAACAATTCGCAGTATCTTGTTTGTAGTTTTGCTCTCTTGCGTTGGAATCGTGTCGGCGGCAAATACGGCCCTGTCAAAACAGCAGAAGATCGAGCAAATGCTTGCATCCCTGAAATTTGATCGAATCATTGAGTCAGGAATTGCGGAGTGCATCGATAGCACGCTTGACGCTTACTATGCGCCGGAAAAGGTAGTAGCAAAGAGCGGCGACTACAAAGGCATGACTCCAAAGTCTGCAGATTGGCCGCAGGTTCAAGCGGCTTTTCGTCGATTCGCTGAAAAGTCGTGCTCCGGCGTCGGAGTAGAGCGAACGAAAAAAGTCTACATCGAGTGGTATGACAAGAACATCACCGAAGAAGATCTAGATGCCATCATCAGATTCCAACAGAGTCCATCAGGTCGTGCGTTGGCATCTGCACAAGAAAACTTCACGCGCTTTCTTTCAAAGGCAACCAGCGACGCCAACTCAAAAGCCCAGGAAGACGCTGGAGTGGATTTTCGGAACGAAGTGGACACAATATCCAACAGGCAAAGAACGTGCAATCAACAGTTTTGGTGGATGTTTTGGCGCAAAAGCCCTTGTTAACTTGGGTCTGGAATTAAGCGACTCTTTTTTTCAGCAAGTCTGCGTTGCAGCGGAAGCGGACATCCCCAGAGACCCGCTATTTCGCTTCCAATAATCTAAAGTTGATATTGATTTGAGAATATGGATGCCCCAAAAGAGCCACAAACAATGAACATCTGGATTGCAGCTTTGGCTGCAGTGGCGGTGCAGCCTGTTGTGTTCATCGCGCGCTTGGCTGTCGACTTCATTGATTCGCCACAGCAGTTCTATGGACTGGGGTTTTTTCTGCTCGCCGTGATGGCCGTTGCTGGCGCAGTCGTGCTAATTCTTGGCATTCCTACTTTCCTGTTACTTCGCAGACTTCATCGAGAGAGTTGGACTTCACTTGGAATTGCTGGTTTTTTGATCGGTGCCTTACCGTTTGCATTTTTTTGGCCAAGCCAACTCAATGGTTTTTCTGCCGGTCAGAGTTGGCATGGTAAGTATGTTGAGACTTATGTAAATGGAATTCCAACTAACTATGCATGGCTTAGCTATGGTGAAAACCTATTGTTTTCTTCACTTCATGGATTGGTAGGCGCACTCGTCTTCTATTCCGTATGGCGTTGGCGAGAGCACCAAAATGTCTTGCAGTTGCCGACTTCTGGCGTCGAATGAAAATCGACGCAATATCCATTGTTTAAGCAATTCCGGATTGCAGCGAAAGCAGACTTGTTCAGGCCTACCCTATTTCGGAGTTTCCGATTGAATTGCATATGGGCTGGAATTGCTCTGATATCAAAATGCTCATAAAGCATCACATATTCATGACCAAGATACTTCGCACGTTGTTCTTGTTGCTTCTGGCAAGTACGGTTTCTGCCGAGGACGTTCCCTTATCGCCCGTATGCTGGCCATTGAATCTCGCCGGAATCACTCTCGGGGTCACCACCGACTCAGAAGTGAAGCGCTTGCTAGGCACGGGCATATTCCGGAAGGACGAAGGCGATACTGGCGGGAGATACTTTGTCGATTTGAAGAGAACCGCCACCCTGCACACATTAAGTTTTACGGACGACGTGATCGGCGAGTTAACGATTGAAGAAGGCGTCCTTGTTGGCGCGCACGAAGAGAAAGCAGCTAAATCAAAGTGGTTCAATCCGAAGCAAGGCTTTGGCAATTGGCATGCGCTTCATCTTGGCTCCACTAAAGCTGAAGTGCGAGCGAATCTCGGCTCACCTGTCGTCGACGGTAGTAATGCCAATAGCTGGAGATTTGATTCGAAGTGTGCGTGCGAACTGGAAATATTCTTCACGCTATATTTCAAGAATGATCGTGTCTACAAAGTTGTGTTTTCGGCACCGCCTGGTTAGACAGCTGTGCAGCGAAAGCAGACTTGCGACGAAGCCGCACAGTTTTTTAACCTCGCCGATTCAACACCCATGAAATATTGCCCCGGGTTAGGCAACACATAGAAATGGATATAGCAATGTCAGAGCATGCAGTTATCGTACGTTTCGACTATGGGAGTACAGATCTTTCCGCGCTTTTTGCGCTCGAAGACGAATTGGAAAATGCGATTGTGGCTGCAGGCGTCGGCGAATTTGACGGAAATGAGATTGCATCCGATGGAAGTGATGGTTTGTTGTACATGTATGGCCCAGACGCGGATGCACTGTTTAGTGCGATAAAGACCGCGCTCGTAAAAGCAACGTCCATCCGAAATGTGGTCGCGACTCTTCGCTATGGTCCTCCGGCCGACGATACACGAAGCATTGAAGTGTCTTTATAAAGCGGACAGCTATGCACTCCGGGCTCTTAAAATCGGCCAGCTGCTTTGCAGCGGAAGCAGACCCCGAGCGTCATTCTTCGACTGATTTGATTTTGATGACAGTTCCATCTATTGTTCTTCAGACCTCATGAGTGATTTAGTCACTCAAATCACTGCCAACGCCGAAAGAATGCGAGCGCTGAATGATCGGATTAACGAGACCGTTAAATATCGAGCAACTTCCGCAGCTCATAAGGCCGAGTGGCAGGCAGCCTGCGCCGATTTTCACAGTCAGTTTGATGAACTCTTCTTTCCTGGCGGTAGCAAGGCTTGGCTAGACTTTACGAAGGGCGAAAGTCCAGATGCCGAATCGGCGATTGCCTTTCTAGAGGCAGACCCATTTGCCTTCCGATCTGGATATCACAAGCAGATAATTTGGAACCGCTTCAAGCAGATCGTCCTATCCGCGAGTGAGAAACAACGCCTTGAATCCGTCGCGATAAGCTACCTCGGCAAGCGTGTGCGTTGGGAGTTCTGGAACATGGCCAAATATGTTCGACTTCGCGGCGGTGCGGAGTTTTGGCAGAACGTTACGCTGATCGCCACGGCTGACTCCCGATCGACTACGGCGATAAAGGCGTATTGGCTACTATTGGTCAGGGACAACGAGCCCGTACGTCGAAGAATCTATAGCGAATTCCTACGTGCAAGGTACGAGCCAGGATACAAGTTGACGCTCGACTTTTATAAGCCTGCAACATGAGGCCATGCTTTATCTTCAAAGAGACTTGAGTGGCAGCATTCACGACCGCTTTGGAGAGAGGCTCAAGACCGCTATCAGCCTGAAGCCGACCTAAACCTTCTCGCCCACCACCTCATTCGCCGTCCGAAACGCCTCCACTGACGCAGGCACGCCGCAATAGATGGCCGCGTGTAACAACACTTCCTGAATCTCCACCGCCGTTGCGCCATTGTTCAGCGCGCCGCGCACGTGGCCCTTCAGTTCATTTTGTTTGCCCAGTGCCGTGAGCATGGCTACGGTGATCAGGCTACGGGTCTTGAGGTCCAGTCCCGGGCGCTGCCAGGTGTCGCCCCAGGCGGCGCGGTTGATATGGTCTTGAATCGGCTGGGTGAAGGGTGTTGTGTTGGCTTGTGCGGCTGCAACAAACTCTTCGCCCATCACTTGCTTACGGGTGGCCATGCCGGCCTGGTATTGCGAATCCATGTCGGGGTCTCCAAAAGGAAGACCCCGAGCATAGCGTTACGTCCTAGATATCAAAACGGTCCAGGTTCATCACCTTGGTCCACGCTGCCACGAAGTCCGCGACGAACTTCTGCTGGCCGTCTGCGCTGGCATACACCTCCGCATACGCCCGCAGCACCGAGTTGGAGCCGAAGACCAGATCGGCGCGGGTGCCGGTGTACTTCACCGCGCCGGACTTGCGATCGCGGCCTTCGAACACTTCGCCTGTGCCATCGACAGCCTTCCACACCGTGCCCATGTCGAGCAGGTTGACGAAGAACACATTGCTGAGTACGCCGACCTTGTCGGTGAACACACCGTGCTTGCCGCCGTCGGCATTCGCACCCAACACGCGCAGGCCGCCGACCAATGCGGTCAGCTCGGGCGCGGTCAGCGTCAACAACTGGGCGCGGTCGAGCAACAGCGCTTCGGTCGCTGCGCCAATGGGGCCCTTCTTGTAGTTGCGGAAACCGTCGGCCACAGGTTCGAGTGCTGCAAAAGATTCGACATCGGTCTGCGCTTGCGTAGCGTCCACGCGGCCTGCTGCGAACGGTACTTCGACCGCAACGCCCGCCGCCTTGGCCGCCTGCTCTACGCCCACGCTGCCAGCCAACACGATCACGTCGGCCAGCGACGCTTTGCCGGATGCCTTCTGGATCTCTTGCAACTTGGCCAGCGCCTTGACGGCGATCTTGTTGACGTCCCAATCTTTTTGAGGCGCCAGCGCCAGGCGCGCGCCATTGGCACCGCCGCGCTTGTCGCCGCCACGGAAAGTGGAGGCCGAGGCCCAGGCCACGGAGACCAATTCGCTCACTGACAGGCCCGATGCAGCGATCTTGGCTTTCAGGTCCGCAATGTCGGCAGCGCTTGGATTGAGCGTGGCCGCAGGCAACGGGTCTTGCCAGATCAATTCTTCCTTCGGCACTTCGGGGCCAAGGTAGCGGGCCTTGGGGCCCATGTCGCGGTGGGTCAGCTTGAACCAGGCGCGGGCAAAGGCTTCGGCGAAGGATTGCGGGTCGTCGTGGAACTTCTTGGAGATCTTGCCGAACTCGGGATCGAAGCGCAGCGTCAGGTCGGTGGTCAACATGGTCGGCTTGTTGAACTTGCCGGGGATGTGCGCGTCGGGGATGATGTCCGGCCCATTCTTGGCCACCCACTGCTTGGCGCCAGCGGGCGAATGGGTCAGCTCCCACTCGAACTTGAACAGGTTCTCGAAGAAGTTGTTGCCCCATTGCGCGGGGGTTGTGGTCCAGGTGACTTCCAGGCCGCTCGATACCGTGTCTTTGCCGTGGCCTTGGCCAAAGCTGCTGTTCCAGCCCAAGCCTTGTGCTGCGATGTCGGCGCCTTCCGGTTCCGCGCCCTTGTGCGATTCAGGCGCGGCGCCGTGGGCCTTGCCGAAGGTGTGGCCGCCGGCGATCAGCGCGACGATTTCTTCGTCGTCCATCGCCATGCGGTAGAAGGTGGCGCGGATGTCTTTGGCCGCGGCCATGTAGTCGCCGCTAGCGTTGGGTCCTTCGGGGTTGACGTAGATCAGGCCCATGTGGGTGGCGCCCAGGGTTTTGTCCAGCTCGCCCTCGCCCTTGTTGCGATCAAATGCAGCGCCGTTGGCACCGCTGAAGCGCTTGTCGGCGGCCAGCCATTGTGTTTCCGTGCCCCAGCTCACATCCATGTCGGGTTCCCACACGTCTTCACGGCCACCGGCAAAGCCGAAGGTGCGAAAGCCCATGGATTCCAGCGCCACGTTGCCAGCCAGGATGAACAGATCGGCCCAGGAAATCTTCTGGCCATATTTCTGCTTGATGGGCCACAGCAGGCGGCGCGATTTGTCGATGTTGACGTTGTCAGGCCAGGAATTTAGCGGCGCAAAGCGCTGCTGCCCGCGCCCGCCGCCGCCGCGACCATCGAGCGTGCGGTAGGTGCCGGCGCTGTGCCAGGCCATACGGACCATCTGCGGGCCATAGTGTCCGAAGTCAGCGGGCCACCAGTCTTGCGAGTCGGTCATCAGTTTGACGAGGTCGGCCTTCAATGCAGCGTAGTCGAGCTTCTTGAATTCTTCAGCGTAGTTGAATTTTTCGCCCAAGGGGTTGGATTTATTGCCGTGTTGGTTCAACAGATCGACGCGCAACTGGTTCGGCCACCAGTCTTTGTTTGTGGTGCCGCCACCGGCTGCATGGTGGAACGGGCATTTGGCTTCGCTTGACATGGGTCTCTCTCCTTGAGTGGTTACTACTTGGACTGACCGGGCCAGTGTAGATTTTCAGCCTCTATCGATCAAGATAGTTTTATTAATGAAATCTATAGGCAAAGCCAATACCCAAGGCCAAACCTAATGCGGCCTTACGATGTCACCAGTACACAAGACAACAAACACCATGACAAACGCAACGACACGCTATCCCTTGCCCGACCTCAACACGCTGCCCGAAGACATTCGCGCCAAGATATTGGAGGTGCAGGAAAAGTCTGGCTTTGTGCCCAATGTGTTTCTGGCCTTCGCACGCCGCCCGGCCGAGTGGCGCGCGTTCTTCGCGTACCACGATGCGCTGATGCTGCGCGCCGAGAGTAGTCTGACCAAGGGCGAGCGCGAGATGATCATCACGACCACCAGCGCGGCCAACAACTGCCTTTACTGCGTGGTGGCGCATGGTGCGATCTTGCGCATCTACGAGAAGAAGCCCCTGGTGGCTGACCAGGTGGCGGTGAACTACCGCAAGGCCGATATCACACCGCGCCAACGCGCGATGCTGGACTTTGCGATGAAGGTGTGCCTGCACAGCGCCACCGTGGAAGACGCCGACTTTGACGTGCTGCATGCACACGGCTTTGACGACGAAGACATCTGGGACATTGCCGGCATCACCGCGTTCTTCGGCCTCTCGAACCGTATGGCGAATGTGACCAGCATGATGCCCAACCCCGAGTTTTATTTGCTGGGCCGCGTGCCCAAACAGAAGTGAAATCAATTTGCTGTTTCGCGCTCGCTGCTGCCATAGGCACCGCGTGGGCGCAAGCGCCACTGGTGCAGCCTGAAGGCAGCAGCGGCTGGAATGCAAAGGCGGGCGCAGCGCATAAGACGTATGCCATCGCGGCAGCCAATCCGTTGGCCGCTGATGCGGGCAAGCAGATGCTGGCGCGTGGTGGCAGCGCGATAGACGCGGCGATTGCCGCGCAAATGGTGCTGACGCTAGTGGAGCCGCAATCCAGCGGGCTGGGCGGTGGCGCATTCCTGTTGCACTTTGATGGCAAAACCACGCAGGCCTTTGACGGACGCGAAACGGCACCTGCAGGCGCCAAAGAAGATTTGTTTCTGGACGCGCAAGGCAAACCGGTATCGCGGGTAATGGCCGTGGTGGGCGGGCGCTCGGTCGGCGTGCCCGGGGTGCTGCGCATGCTCCATCTGGCACACCAGCAGCATGGGCGCTTGCCCTGGGCCGATTTGTTCGGGCCCGCGATTGCGCTGGCGCGCGACGGGTTTGCCGTGAGCCCGCGCATGGCGAAATTGCTGAGTGGCGAAACACAACTGCGCAATGACGCAGATGCTGCTGCTTACTTTTACGATGACAAGGGCCAGCCCCGCGCTGCGGGCTATCGGCTGCGCAACCCAGAGCTTGCGGCCATGCTGCAGTTGATCGCCAAGCAAGGGCCGGACGCAATGATGACCGGCGTATTGGCACAAGCCATGGTGCGCAAGGTGCAAGGCCACACTAACCCCGGCAGCCTATCGATGGACGACCTGCGCGGCTACCAGGCCAAGGTGCGAGAGCCATCCTGCTTTGCGCATTCCGTTGCAGCGAAGACCTTGCGCATCTGCGGCATGGGCGCGCCGAGTTCAGGGCAGATTGCACTGGCGCAAATGCTTGGCTTGCTGGACAACACGCCAGCCGTAGGTCTTCCGCCCGAAGGCGGATTGCCTTCGGCCCAATGGCTGCATCTCTATACCGAGACCGCGCGGCTCGCATTCGCGGACCGCGCACAGTACGTGGCCGATCCGGACTTTGTGCAACCACCTGCAGGCGCGTGGGAGTCTTTGTGGGAACCAGGTTATCTGCGCAGCCGTGCACGACTCATCGATACAAAGCCCGATGGCATCAGCATGGGCACCGCACAAGCGGGAACGCCGGGCAAGGAGGTATTGGCCTACGCGCCCATGCCAGACCAGCCAGAGTCCGGCACGTCGCATCTGTCGGTGATGGACCGCTACGGCAACGTGCTGGCGTTGACCACCAGCGTTGAAGACGCCTGGGGCGCGCGCATTCTGGTGAACCGGGGCTTGGGCCTCACGGGTGGCTTTCTGTTGAACAGCCAGTTGACCGACTTCAGCATGCTGCCCAAGGGCGCAGACGGCAAGCCTGTCGCCAACCGCATACAGCCAGGCAAGCGCCCGCGCTCCACGATGGCGCCCACGCTGGTGTTTGACGGTGCGGGCAAACCGGTGATGGCGCTGGGCAGCCCCGGCGGCCCGCTGATTGCGCACTTTGTTGCCAAGACGCTTTATGCGCGCCTGCACTGGCAGCTGCCTTTGCAGGAGGCTGTGAACCTGCCCAGTTTTGGCAGCCTCAATGGCCCGACGTTTCTAGAAGCCGGCCGCTTTGGAAAAGACACGATAGACACGCTGAACCGCCGCGGCCACAAGGTGCAGGAATATGAACTGACCAGTGGACTGCATGTGCTGGAGCGTCTTTCTGACGGTCGCATCGGCGGTGCGGCCGATCCACGGCGCGAAGGCGTGGTACTGGGCGATTAGGCATCGAATTGGCCTCCAGCGCCCGTAGAACGTGCGTGAGCAGCTACCAAATCAATAGCACCTCTGGACTTCCTACAATTCTCCTATGGCCATCCCCCAAACCTTTATTCAGGAGCTGATCGCGCGCGCCGATGTCGTCGACATCGTGGGCCGCTATGTGCAACTGAAAAAGGGGGGCGCGAATTTCATGGGCCTGTGTCCGTTCCACGGGGAGAAGTCGCCCTCGTTTTCAGTGAGCCCGGCCAAACAGTTTTACCACTGCTTTGGCTGCGGCAAAAACGGCAACGCGATCAGTTTTTTGATGGACCACGCGGGCATGACCTTCATCGAAGCGGTAAAGGACTTGGCAGGCCAGTACGGCATGGTGGTGCCGGAAGAGGAAGGTTCCCCCGAGGACCGCGCCCGTGCGCTGGCCCAGCGCCAAAAGCAGAACACGCTGACCGACGTGCTGGAAAAAGCAGGCGAGGCCTACCGCAAACAACTGAAGGATTCGCCCAAAGCGATTGACTACCTGAAGGGCCGCGGTCTCTCGGGCGAAGTGGCAAAGCAGTTTGGCCTGGGCTACGCGCCCGAAGGCTGGCGCTCGCTGGCCAGCGTGTTCCCGCAGTACGACGATCCACTCTTGGTGGAAAGCGGACTAGTGATCTCGAACACCGAAGAAGGCAGCAGCGACGAAAAACGCTACGACCGCTTCCGCGACCGCGTGATGTTCCCGATCCGCAATATCAAAGGCGAGTGCATCGGCTTTGGTGGCCGCGTGCTGGGCGACGAAAAGCCCAAGTATTTGAATTCGCCAGAAACGCCAGTGTTCAGCAAGGGCCGCGAGCTGTATGGCTTGTTCGAGGCGCGCTCTTCGCTGCGCGACATGGGTTACGCGCTGGTGACCGAGGGCTATATGGACGTGGTGGCGCTGGCGCAATTGGGCTTTCCCAATGCGGTGGCTACGCTGGGTACGGCCTGCACGCCGGATCACGTGCAAAAGCTGTTTCGCTTTACCGACGCAGTGGTGTTCAGCTTTGACGGCGACGGTGCTGGCCGTCGCGCTGCGCGCAAGGCGCTGGACGGCGCCCTGCCCTATGCGACCGATGTGCGCAGCATCAAGTTCCTGTTTCTGCCTTCTGAGCATGACCCGGACAGCTTTATCCGCGAGCACGGCAAGGAAGCCTTTGCCCGCTATGTCTCGGAGGCCACGCCGCTGTCCCGCTTTCTGATTGAAGCGGCGCGCGAAGGCTGCGACCTGAATACCGCCGAGGGCCGCGCCCATATGGCAAGCAACGCCAAGCCGCTGTGGCTTCAGTTACCCGAGGGTGCCCTGAAGCTGCAACTGTTGGCGGAACTGGCGAAGCTAGCGCAACTGGACGCGGGGGCTCTCTCTGCGATGTGGGCGCCAGCGCAAAGTGCCGCCCCCAGTAGCAATGCCTGGAAGCGCCATCCCGCGACGCAAGGGCAAAAGCCGCCAGTCCGCAGCCGGACCTTCGGCCGCGCGATGCCCGCCAGCCGCGCGGACCATGTGACACGGCTCATGCTGGGACAACCTGGCCTGTGGGAATCGCTCTCCAGCGAAGAGCACGCAATGCTGTGCGAACTACCCGCGCCGCACGGTGAGCTGTTTTCCTGGCTGGAGAGCCAGTTGCACGAATATGGGGCGATGCCTTGGGAGGGCTTGCGCCAGGCCCTGGCCGGGCTGCCCGTGGAAGATCTGGCGATGCGGCTGATGGCCGAACACGGCACGACCGGCGCGCATCCGGATGAGACCGCGCTGGAGCTGCGCGACCTGCTGAACCGCCTGCTGGTGGAGCGGATCAAGGAGCAGGAAACCGAGGCGATTGAGGCATCCAAGGCTGATCCGAGCGCCTTGCAGCGCTACCAGGAACTCAAAGACCGGCGCCTGCAACTGACCCGCCAACTGGAAAAATCCCAAATCGACGGTATAATCCAAGGTTGATTCGGCAAGAGCGACAGCAGCACCTCCGGGCCAGGCCAAACGATGACACTGATCACGACCGGCCACCTTACCGCAAGGACTGCACTCCAAATGTTCGCCCTCCCATCTTGCCAACCGGGGTTCACTCGTCATTGAGTTCCCTCTTTCCACTCCAGTGCCGCGTTGCCACAACGCTGAGCTGGTGCCTGTTCAGTCCCGTTGTCATTGATGTCCTGAGGTTTTTGCATGCCAGCTCAAAAGTCCGCCAAGTCAGTCAAGTCTGCGCCTAAAACGACGCAAAAAACGACGCCCAAGAAAGCCCCCGCAGTGCCCGCATCCAAAGCCAAAGTAGAACCTAAAGCCGTCGCCAAAGCGGCTGCAAAACCCGTTGCCAAGCCTGCTGCAAAAGTGGCCCCAGCGCCCGTGGAAGCAATTGCCAAGAAGAAACCGGGTCGCCCTCCCAAGGCCGCTGCCGCTGAATCCAGCGCACCGCCCAAGGCCACGACCGGCGCCAAGCGCGGCCGCAAGCCCAAGGCCGGCGCGGAAAGCTCTTCGGACGACATGGACATGTCGGACATTGAAGCTGACTTGGTTGGTGAGCCGGTTGCCACGACCGGGGAAAAAGTCAAACCCCTGCGGATGAAGATCAGCAAGGCGAAAGAACGCGCCTTGATGAAGGAATTTGGTCTGGACGAGACCGTGCTGTCTGAAGAAGACATGGCCAAGCGCCGCGCACGCCTCAAGGCCCTGATCACACTGGGAAAGACCCGCGGCTACCTGACGCACGGCGAAATCTCCGATCACTTGCCCGACAAGCTGGTTGATGCCGAAACGCTGGAAGTCGTGATCTCCATGTTGAACGACATGGGCGTCGCCGTTTACGAGCAGACCCCAGACGCAGAAACCCTGCTGCTGAACAACAACGTATCCACCTCCGCCACGGTCGAAGAAGCTGAAGAAGAAGCCGAAGCGGCTTTGTCGACGGTGGACAGCGAATTCGGCCGCACAACCGACCCGGTTCGCATGTACATGCGCGAAATGGGCACGGTTGAACTGCTGACCCGCGAAGGCGAAATTGAAATTGCCAAGCGCATCGAAGGCGGCCTGATGGCGATGATGGAAGCGATCTCCGCATCCCCTGCCACGATTGCCGAAATCCTGCGCCTGGGCGAAGACATCCGCGAAGGCAAAGTCGTTATCACCACCATCGTGGACGGCTTCTCCAACCCCAACGAGGCCGACGACTATGTGGCCGAAGAAGACTTTGACGAGTTCGACGAAGCCGACGATGACGACGGCAAGGGCGGCTCCAAGGCGCTGACCAAGAAGCTTGAAGAGCTGAAGAAGCAGGCGCTGGAACGCTTCGACAAGATGCGCGAGCTCTTCGAAAAGGTCCACAAGATCTACGACAAGGAAGGCTACGGCACGCCGCATTACGTCAAGGCGCAACACGCGCTGAGCGAAGAGCTGATGTCGATCCGTTTCACCGCCAAGGCGATTGAAAAGCTGTGCGACATGGTGCGCGCGCAGGTCGACGATGTTCGCAAGAAAGAGCGCGAGCTTCGCCGC
Organism: Rhodoferax sp. P2_H8_2; assembly: GCF_056403235.1. Taxonomy (NCBI): domain Bacteria; kingdom Pseudomonadati; phylum Pseudomonadota; class Betaproteobacteria; order Burkholderiales; family Comamonadaceae; genus Rhodoferax; species Rhodoferax sp. P2_H8_2. The sequence goes on along the minus strand of NZ_JBFUFW010000005.1, from coordinate 40,240 downwards.
ATCATTGTGGACAAATGCGGCTACCCGCAAGAACACTTCATCGCTGACTTCAGCGGCCGCGACAAGAACGGCAACAAGATTGCCTCCAATCTGCTGAACCTGAAGTGGATCGAGAAGCAGGCCGCTGCCGGCAAGCCGTGGAGCACGATCATGGCGCGCAATGTGCCACCGGTGCAGGACCTGCAGCAAAAGCTGATGGACTTGCAAGCCAAAGTCGTTGTGCCACTGGACCAGTTGAAGGACATCAACAAGCGCATGAACGAAGGCGAGTACTCGTCGCGCGCGGCCAAGAAGGAAATGATCGAGGCCAACTTGCGCCTGGTGATCTCCATCGCCAAGAAGTACACCAACCGCGGTCTGCAGTTCCTGGATCTGATCCAGGAAGGCAACATCGGTTTGATGAAGGCCGTGGACAAGTTTGAATACCGCCGCGGCTACAAGTTCTCGACCTACGCCACCTGGTGGATTCGCCAGGCCATCACCCGCTCCATTGCGGACCAGGCGCGCACCATCCGTATTCCGGTGCACATGATCGAAACCATCAACAAGATGAACCGTATCAGCCGCCAGCATTTGCAGGAGTTCGGTTTCGAGCCAGATGCGTCCGTGTTGGCTGCGAAGATGGAAATTCCTGAGGACAAGATCCGCAAGATCATGAAGATCGCCAAAGAGCCGATCTCCATGGAAACGCCGATCGGTGACGATGACGACAGCCACCTGGGCGACTTCATCGAAGACAGCGCCAACACTGCGCCTATGGAAGCTGCGATGCAGGCTGGCCTGCGCGATGTGGTCAAGGACATCCTGGACAGCCTGACGCCACGCGAAGCCAAGGTGCTGCGCATGCGCTTCGGTATCGAGATGACCTCCGACCACACCTTGGAAGAAGTGGGCAAGCAGTTTGACGTGACCCGTGAGCGTATTCGCCAGATAGAAGCCAAGGCGCTGCGCAAGCTCAAGCACCCAAGCCGTTCGGACAAGCTGCGCAGCTTCACCGACACGCTGTAATCGATTGTAAAAACTGGCTGCTCACGCCCGCACAACGGGCGTGAGCAGCTATTTTTTTGATAGCATGTGCTCCTTGGACCTAGATCGCACATGAGCACAGAACACATCTACACACTGGCGGGCGTCATGGGCTGGCCCGTTACCCACTCGCGTTCGCCCGTGATTCACAAACACTGGTTTGCCGAGCATGGCCTGCGCGGCGACTATGTCTTGCTGCCTGTGCAGCCTGAACACCTCGCAGCGGCATTGCGCGGTTTGCCTGCGCTGGGCTTTGCCGGTTGCAACCTGACCATTCCGCACAAGATCGCTGCGCTGTCGCTGGTAGACCGGGTGGAGCCACTGGCCCAGCGCATCGGAGCCGTGAACACCGTAGTAGTAGAAAAGGACGGCAGCCTGACCGGACACAACACAGACGCCGAAGGCTTCATGCAAAGTCTGCAAGATGCGCAGCCGGACTGGCGCGCCGACCACGCCTCGGCCGTTGTGATTGGCGCCGGTGGCGCCGCACGTGCGGTGATCACCGGGCTGTTGCACCATGGCGCCACCGAGATCAGGGTCTGCAATCGGACTTGGGACACTGCGCTGGCTCTGCAGCACGAGTTCGGCGACGCGGTGCGCGCGGTAGCGTGGGATGAGCGCGGCGACGCACTGTTCGAGTGCGGCCTGCTGGTCAACACGACCAACCAGGGCATGCAGGGTCAGCCGCCACTGGATCTCTCACTGCAATATTTGCCAGCCAGCGCCCTGGTCGCCGACATTGTTTATGCGCCTCTACAAACGCCTTTGCTGACGGCAGCGGCGCAACGCGGTAACGCAACGGTGAACGGTCTGGGAATGTTGATCAATCAGGCCCGGCTGGCGTTTGAAGCCTGGACCGGGGTGCTGCCGACCAACTCGGACGAGTTGCGCAGCAAGTTACTGGCGACTTTCTAGGCGGCAGTCTTGGCAGCGCGGCTGCCGACGAAGTTGAAGGCGAAAGTCAGGGTCTCCTCCATCGACTGCTCAATGGTGTGGCGCTCGCCCTCGGTCAGGTAAAACATCAGATCCACGTCGTGGCGCACATAGCGCACGGGCAGTCGGTTCAGTGCTACGCAGGCCACGTCAGCCAGCATATCGGACGTGAAAGTCGGGTGAGCGCTCGCCAAACGGGCCACATCTTCAAAAACGAGTCGTTCGTAGTAGTTGTGAACTTGCTCGAAATTAAACACCATGAAACTCTCCAGACTCTGGTTTTGGGGCGCAATGCGGCTACCTTAGCACCACTGCTGTGCACTGACAAGTGGCGGCCAACCCCGGGTAAATGCGTATAGCTATGAAACTTGTAGCAGTCCGGAATCTACGATATAGTTTCGCTTCAACCAAATTGGTCATCGCGGTATTGTGGAGAGGATAATTAATGAGTTCTAAGGAAACGGCTGCTATTGGCCAATTGCTGGGTTTACTGGAATCACGTTACGCCATGCGGGTGCTATGGGCACTGCGCGACGGCCATGCGCAGACCTTCCGCCTGTTGCAGGACAGCGTGGGCACCATCACCCCCAACACCCTCAATACCCGCATCAAGGAATTGCGCGAAGCGAACTTGTTGACCCATGGTGGCGATGGCTACGCCCTGACTGCTGCAGGCGCAGATTTGCTCAAACGCATGGGCGAACTGCAGGCATTTGCCAACAAGTGGTCCACTGGCCTGGCCAAGAAATCCCGCTGATCCAGCAACTACCGGCTTGGTCCAAAAGAAAAGACAGGCATGGCCTGTCTTTTTTTGTTTGCTACCGGTAACGCCTCGTGACGAATCGGGCCCTTGGGGGACATTCGTTGACTGCGGCATAATTCCGCCTCCATTGACGCCAAGCCTGTGCCCCCAGCACAGCGCCTGCTTACCTGCTTTTTTACATTCCAAGGATTTGCCATGCCCACTACTGCCAGCGGACTGCAGTTTGAAGACACCACCGTCGGAGAAGGCCCGGAAGCCACCAAAGGCCAATCGGTCACCGTGCATTACACCGGCTGGCTGTACAACGATGGCGTGCAAGGCGCCAAGTTCGACTCCAGCAAGGACCGCAACGACCCGTTCGTGTTCAGCCTGGGTGCTGGCATGGTGATCCGTGGCTGGGACGAAGGCGTGGCTGGCATGAAGGTCGGCGGTGCCCGCACCCTGATCATCCCCGCGGCCTTGGGCTACGGCGCGCGCGGCGCGGGCGGTGTGATTCCGCCTAACGCGACCCTCAAATTTGACGTTGAGCTGCTGGGCACTGCCGGCTGATGCGGGGCTACGCCCTGGCCCTTGAAATTTCCCGAAAATATCCCCATATCGGGTAGCAGTATCTGTAACCCGAACCTTTCCCATGTCTGAACAGAACCCCACCATCCCTGGCACCGCATCTGCGGCCAACTACCAAAGCACGGAAGACATGGCCGCCCATAGCGACCCTACGTTTGACCCGCTGTCCGAAGCGAAGGCCGAGTTGGCCAATCTGCAAGCCAAAAGCGCCGACCTGGCGGACCAGTTCCTGCGCGCCAAGGCTGAGGCTGAAAACGCCCGCCGTCGCGCTGAGGACGAAATCTCCAAGGCCCGTAAATTCGCCGTGGAAGGTTTTGCGGAAAGCTTGCTGCCCGTGGCTGACAGCCTGGAAGCGGGACTGATCATCAAGGACGCTACGCCTGAGCAGATCCGCGAAGGCGCTCAGGCCACGCTGCGCCAGTTGGTCGCCGCGCTGGAGCGCAACAAGGTGTTGGCCATCAACCCGGCCGCCGGCACGAAATTTGACCCGCACCAGCACCAGGCCATCAGCGTGGTGCCGTCTGAACACGAAGCGAATACCGTGGTCAGCGTGCTGCAAAAGGGTTATTCCATCGCCGACCGCATCTTGCGGCCCGCCCTGGTCACCGTATCGGCGCCCAAGTAAGGGGCCAAAAGCTTTGCAGCGGGGCTGGCAAGAACCCATTTTGATTTTGGGGTCTTGAAACAGACGAAACAGCCCACACGTTATCCACATCTGATTTTCAACAACTTTACGGGACAGACCTTTAGCTCTGTCTCCAACCGATTAAGCAGGAGTACACCATGGGAAGAATCATCGGCATTGACTTGGGCACCACCAACAGTTGCGTGGCCATCATGGAAGGCAATGTGCCCAAAGTGATCGAGAACTCGGAAGGCGCTCGCACTACGCCCTCCATCATTGCGTACCAGGAAGACGGCGAAGTGCTGGTTGGCGCATCCGCCAAGCGCCAGTCGGTGACCAACCCCAAGAACACGCTGTACGCGGTGAAGCGCCTGATCGGCCGCAAGTTCTCCGAGAAGGAAGTGCAGAAGGACATCGACCTGATGCCTTACACCATTGCCGCCGCCGACAACGGCGACGCATGGGTGGAAGTGCGCGGCAACCGCATGGCGCCACAACAGGTCAGCGCTGACATTCTGCGCAAGATGAAGAAGACGGCCGAAGACTACCTCGGCGAAGCCGTCACCGAAGCGGTGATTACCGTGCCTGCGTACTTCAACGACGCACAGCGCCAAGCCACCAAGGACGCAGGCCGTATCGCCGGCTTGGATGTCAAGCGCATCATCAACGAGCCCACCGCAGCCGCACTGGCTTTCGGTATGGACAAGAACGAAAAGGGCGACCGCAAGATCGCCGTGTACGACTTGGGTGGCGGTACGTTTGACGTGTCCATCATCGAAATCGCTGACGTCGATGGCGAAAAGCAATTCGAAGTGCTGTCCACCAACGGCGACACCTTCCTGGGCGGCGAAGACTTCGACCAGAAGATCATTGACTTCATCATCACCGAGTTCAAGAAAGAACAAGGCGTGGATCTGGGCAAGGACGTGCTGGCACTGCAACGCCTGAAGGAAGCGGCTGAAAAGGCCAAGATCGAACTGTCTTCCAGCGCGCAGACCGACATCAACCTGCCCTACGTGACAGCCGATGCTTCCGGCCCCAAGCACCTGAATATCAAGCTGACCCGCGCCAAGCTGGAAAGCCTGGTCGAGGAACTGATCGAGCGCACGATTGCGCCTTGCCGCATGGCCATCAAGGACGCTGGCGTCAACGTTGCCGACATCCATGACGTGATTTTGGTCGGCGGTATGACCCGCATGCCCAAGGTGCAAGAGAAGGTCAAGGAACTGTTTGGCAAAGAGCCGCGCAAGGACGTGAACCCCGATGAAGCCGTCGCTGTGGGCGCCGCCATTCAAGGCCAGGTGTTGTCCGGTGACCGCAAGGACGTGCTGCTGCTGGACGTGACACCTCTGTCGCTGGGTATTGAAACCCTGGGCGGTGTGATGACCAAGATGATCACCAAGAACACCACGATCCCGACCAAGTTTGCACAAACTTTCTCGACAGCTGACGACAATCAGCCTGCGGTGACCATCAAGGTGTTCCAGGGCGAACGCGAAATCGCGGCCGTCAACAAGATGCTGGGCGAGTTCAACCTCGAAGGCATTCCACCGGCAGCCCGCGGCACACCGCAAATCGAAGTGTCGTTTGACATAGACGCCAACGGCATCTTGCACGTAGGCGCCAAGGACAAGGGCACTGGCAAGGAAAACAAGATCACGATCAAGGCCAACTCCGGTTTGTCCGAAGCCGAAATCCAGCAGATGGTCAAGGACGCAGAGCTGAACGCTGCGGACGACAAGAAGAAGCTGGAACTGGTGCAGGCCAAGAATGAAGCCGATGCCAATGTGCACAGCGTCAAGAAGAGTCTGTCCGAATACGGTGACAAGCTCGAAGCCGGCGAGAAGGAAAAAATCGAAGCTGCGATCAAGGACCTGGAAGACGCATTGAAGAGCGACGACAAGGACACCATCAAGGCCAAGAACGAAGCATTGATGACGGCCAGCCAGAAGCTGGGCGAAAAGATGTATGCCGACATGCAGGCCAAGCAGGCTGCGGAAGGCGCACCTGCTGGCGATGCTGGCGCGGAACATGCATCGCACGCACAGTCGTCCTCCAAGCCCGCCGATGACGACAATGTCGTCGACGCTGAAGTCAAGGAAGTCAAGAAGGGCTAAGCCCTGCGGCATTCATGCCCAGTCGCCGCGTTGAACACTCTGGTGGCTCAACGCGGCTTTTGTGTTGATATATGGGTTGCAAGTAGGCGCAGATAAAACATGGCCAAACGAGACTATTACGAAATTCTGGGCGTCCCCAAAAACGCCTCGGAAGAAGACATCAAGAAGGCCTATCGCAAGCTGGCGATGAAGCACCACCCTGACCGCAATCAGGGGGATACATCCAAGGTGGCCGAAGAGAAATTCAAAGAGGCCAAAGAGGCCTACGAGATGCTGTCGGACGCCCAAAAGCGTGGCGCCTACGACCAGTACGGCCACGCCGGCGTCGACCCGAATCGTGGCGGCGGCCCCGGTGCAGAAGGCTTTGGCGGTTTCGCAGAAGCCTTTGGCGATATTTTTGGCGACATGTTCGGCCAGCAACGTGGTGGCCGTGCCGGCGCGGGTGGCCGTCAGGTCTACCGCGGCTCGGACCTCAGCTACGCGATGGAAGTGACGCTGGAAGAAGCCGCCAAAGGCAAGGATGCGCAGATCCGCATTCCGAGCTGGGACAACTGCGACACCTGCAAAGGCACGGGCGCAAAGCCCGGTACCCAGGTCAAGACCTGCGGCACCTGCAATGGCAATGGCACCGTGCAAATGCGCCAGGGCTTCTTCAGCGTGCAGCAAACCTGCCCCACCTGCCGTGGCGCAGGCAAAGTCATTCCCGAGCCCTGCGTGGCCTGCCAAGGCCAAGGCAAGATCAAACGCCAGAAAACCCTGGAAGTCAAAATCCCAGCGGGTATCGACGGCGGTATGCGCATTCGCAGCGCGGGCAATGGCGAACCCGGCACCAATGGCGGCCCTCCGGGCGACCTGTACATCGAGATTCGCCTGAAGAAGCACGACATCTTCGAGCGCGATGGCGATGACTTGCATTGCTCGGTGCCGATCAGCATGGTGACGGCTGCATTGGGTGGCGAGATCGATGTACCCACGCTGGCAGGCAAAGCGGCGATTGATATCCCTGAAGGCACGCAAACCGGCAAGCAGTTCCGCCTGCGCGGCAAGGGCATCAAGGGCGTGCGCGCAAGCTATCCCGGCGATCTGTACTGCCACATTGCGGTGGAAACGCCGGTCAAGCTCAGTGAACACCAGCGCAAGCTGCTCAAGGAACTCGATGAGTCCTTCAAAAAGGGCGGCAGCAAGCATTCGCCTTCGGGTGACTCCTGGACAGATCGCTTGAAGAGTTTCTTCAGCTAATCGCGACTGCCCTGCCCCACGATGCCGCCCGGTCTGACAGGACCCGGCGGCATTTTTTACGCGGGCACATGTCCTTTAAAGACAAATTATTGATCCTATAATTTTTTCACCATAACTACACCGGAGACATCCATGCCCCGTTTCGCGTATCTCGCAGGCGCTGCCCTGATGCTGGCCGCCTTTGGCGCCCAAGCGCTCTCGCCCACCGAAACCATCATGGAGCAGTTCATCGATGCGAAAGATGGCAGTGTGATCAAGCTGCCCGAAGGCCGGTTTGAATTTACGCAAACCTTATCGATCTCTGCCAACAACGTGACCGTGCGCGGTGCCGGCATGGGCAAGACCGTGCTGTCCTTCAAGGGACAAAACACCGGCAACGGCATTGATGCCACCGGCAAAGGCCTGACGTTTGAGGACTTCGCGATCCTCGACTCCAAGGCCGACGGCCTGAAGGTGCAGAACTGCGAAGACCTGGTGATCCGCCGCCTGTCGGTCGACTGGACTGGCCCGGTGAAAGAAACCAATGGCGGCTACGGCGTGTACCCGGTGGCCTGCAAACGCATCCTGGTTGAGCACTCTTACATCCGCGGCGCTTCCGACTCTGGTTTGTATGTGGGCCAGACCGAAGACGTGGTGCTGCGCAACAACCGCATTACCGAGAACGTGGCCGGTATCGAAATCGAAAACTGCCTGCGCGCTGACGTGTACGACAACGAAGCGTATGGCAACACCGGTGGCATTCTGGTGTTCTCGATGCCTGACCTCCCGGTGATCCAGAACGGCAAGGGCACACGCATTTTCCGCAACAAGGTGCATGACAACAACACCGCCAACTTCGCGCCCAAGGGCAACATCGTGGGCATGGTGCCAGCCGGCACCGGCATCATGATTCTTGCGAATCGCGATGTGGAAATTTTCAACAACACGATTGAGAACAACCAAACCGCCAGCGTGATCGTGACCAGCTTCTACGCGTCCGAGCGCCCGATCAAAGACCCGAACTACGAAGCCCAAGCGCGCAACACCTACATCCACGACAACGTGATGCGCAACTCCGGCAGCAAACCCTCCGGCATGCTGGCCGAAATCAAGGACGGCGCAGGCTGGGCTGGCGTGAAGCTGGAACCCATGCCCCAGGTGCTGCATGACGGCATCAAGGCCGGCAAGATCAAGGACATCGCAGAACTGAAGTTGTGCATCAAGAACAACACGATGGAGAACCCCAACATCGCCTTTGCCAATCTGGATCTGGAAAACGCAGGCCTGTGGAAAGCCCTGTTCCGCGTCTGGAAGCCACGTGCGTACAACGCAGTTCCGGCTGACCAGGATTGCACGTTGCCAGCCCTGCCCGCGGTCACTGCTGTCAAAGGCTCCTGATGTCTATGGTGCGAACTTGGATGCCACGTTGTCTGCTGGTGTTGGGCATGGTGGCAGGGGGTGCAAACGCTGCGCTGCCCGACCAACTGGATAGCTATGGCGTAGTCAAAAGCGACGGAAAGACACTGACCGTGCATGGCAACAGCATGGTCTATAGCCTGACTTCCACGCTGTTCAGCGACTACGCGCTCAAGTTCCGCACGGTCACGTTGCCCGCTGGTTCCAAAGTGGGCTACAAGGCCGATGGCGTGCTGGACTTTCCAGTCGGCACCATCATCAGCAAGACCTTTTATTACGCCCGCGACCCGCAGAACGCGGGCGGCTGGCTTAAGACGAGTGCGATCAATGCTGGTGAATCCATCGACCTGCAGAAGTACCAGATGGTCGAGACCCGCATCCTGCAGCGTGAGGCCGATGGCAACTGGCTGGCCAACACCTATGTGTGGAATGCCGAGCAAACTGCGGCCAGCCTGCGCCGCATTGGACTGACGGTCAAAGGCAGCCTGCGCGATGCAGCGACTGGCCAGGTTTCCGCGTTCAACTACGACGTGCCCAATGCGCGGCAGTGCCAGAACTGCCATGCGGTGAACGCCACCGTGGGTCAGTCTGGCATCGAGCCGATTGGCCCCAAGGCGCGGCATATGAACATGGACTACGGCTACACCAGCGGAAAGATGAACCAGCTCACCAAGCTGGGGCAGCTCGCCCATTGGGAGGGGCTGCCCACAGATCCCGCAACGATCCCACGCATGGTGGCCTACTCCGATCCCAAGGCTGGCACTGTTGAAGAGCGGTCACGGGCCTATGTCGACATCAACTGCGCCCATTGCCACAACAAACTGGGAGATGCCCGCCAGTCGGGCCTTTTCCTGACGCTGGAAGCTACGGGCAGCCATTTGGGTGTCTGCAAGCAGCACGTCGCTGCAGGTTCGGGTGGCAACAACCTGACGTTTGACATCGTTCCCGGCAAACCCGATCAATCCCTGTTGGTCACGCGCATGGAAGCCACCACCGGCCAGGCAATGATGCCGCGGTTGGGGCGTAACCTGATCGACAAAGAGGGAGTGCAACTGTTGAAGTCCTGGATCAATTCGGTCAGCGGCAATTGCGACGTTAAGTAAGCGCAAAACTCCCGCCTCAGACCGGCGGCTGGGGAGGCAAAATAGGGGTATGCCCACGCCCCGCTTTCTGACTGCTGCTTTTTACAAATTCGTCGACCTCCCTGACTACGAAACACGCAAGCCAGCGCTACTCGCCTTTTGCGAGCAACACAACGTCAAGGGCCTGATCCTGTTGGCCCGCGAGGGCATCAACAGCACCATTGCGGGACCGGCCGAGGGCATCCATGCAGTGCTGGCGTACTTGCGCGCTGACCCATTGTTTGCCGATCTGCAGCACAAGGAATCCTGGTCCGACAAGGCGCCCTTCTATCGGATGAAGGTGCGACTCAAAAAGGAAATTGTCACGATGCAAGTCGATGGCATCAGCCCGACGCATATGGCTGGCACGTATGTGAAACCGCAAGACTGGAACGCGCTGATCAGCGATCCGGATGTGGTGGTGGTCGACACGCGCAATGATTACGAGGTAGAAATTGGCACGTTCAAGAACGCGGTCGATCCACACATCAAGAGTTTTTCCGAATTGCCCCAGTGGGTAGCGCAGTACGAGCCGCTGAACGCAGGTGCCGAACCGCAGAAGAAACCCAAGGTCGCGATGTTTTGCACTGGCGGTATTCGTTGCGAAAAATCTACTGCGTATATGCGCACGCTGGGCTTTGACGAGGTCTATCACCTGGAAGGCGGCATTCTGAAATACTTGGAGACCGTGCCCCGGGAACAAAGTCTGTGGCAAGGCGAGTGCTTTGTGTTTGATGAGCGCGTGTCGGTCGGGCACGGCCTGGTGCCAGGCGCTCACGGCCTGTGCCGCGCCTGCCGCCAGCCCCTGGAAGACGGTGCCACCGAATCACCACTGTTTGAAGCAGGCGTCAGTTGCCCGCGCTGCCACGCCACCACGTCAGAGACGCAAAAGAACAGCGCTCGCGAACGGCAGCGCCAGTGGGAATTGGCCAAAGCGCGCCGCCAGACACACATCGGTGCGGTGTTGCCCAAACCCGCCAAGACCTGAAGCCCGTGTCGGCTCCTCCCGCGCCATTGCCCATCCTCTATTCGTTTCGGCGTTGCCCGTATGCGATGCGAGCACGGCTGGCCATAGCGGTTAGCGATCAGGTTTGCGAACTTCGGGAGGTGGTGCTGCGCGACAAACCTGCCGCACTGCTGCACGCCTCCGCCAAAGCAACAGTGCCAGTGCTGGCATTGCCGGATGGCACCGTCATTGACGAAAGCCTAGACATCATGCGCTGGGCACTGCAACGCCATGATCCTCACGGTTGGCTATCGGGTAGCGACAACACGATAGACCGTATTGCCGAATGTGATGGGCCGTTCAAACGCCACCTGGACCGTTACAAATACCCCAACCGCTACCAACTGGTTGATGGCCCGGAAAGCCGCGATCAAGCCGCTGCGTTTCTGATGCAACTGGACACAACGCTCAGCCACCAGCCGTTTTTGCACGGCGCGTCTTTCGGTATGGCCGATGCAGCGATTGCGCCGTTTGTGCGGCAATTCGCACACACGGACTCCACATGGTTTGCAGCCCAACCGTGGCGCCATCTTCAAATGTGGCTCGCCGCATTTGAAGCTTCCGACCTGTTCGCCACAGCCATGCACAAGTACAGACCTTGGGTACCCGATTCATCAAAGGAGCACTACCCGGCGGGAACTGGTAACAATTTGTGAGATTCTGTGACACGGTTACCAATTTCACGGCGGGATGTGACTTTTTTGTCTCAAATGCAGAGGGGAGCTATGCGATCATTGACATTTCTCGTCTCGCAAGAATGCACGATTTGCATGTGCCCCCAACTGCGCCCCGCTGTATTCGCCATTCATGTACGAACCATCACCCATGACCTCTGCGGCCAGTAGCCGCCATTCAGGCGCTCTCACCCAGCGCCTGATTCAGGCCATGGTCGCAAAAACCAACCGCTATTTCGGCGACAACGCGACTGCGATGGTCAAGCGCGTGCGTGAGCATCTGTTGGATGTAGCCGATAGCAAAGTCACGCTCGCGCAAGGCCAGAACCTGCGTTCTGCTGCCATTCTGTTGGATCGCCAGGTCGGCCCGTTCCTGGCCTGCTTCGCAAAAGCCCTGCAGAAGTGCATGGACGAGGAGATCTCTGCGACCATGGCTGCCATGGCGCCGGAAACCCATACGCGGCCCGCCAGTCTGGACGAACTCGATGGCATGTCGCTGAGCCTGATCGATGTGGATGAAGTGCACCGCATCCTGCTGCTCGACCGTGTGGCGATGCCGTTCAATACCGTGTACGAACCCAGCCTCACGCCCCTGTCGCAACGGCTGGCGGCGCTGCTGGGTGTGCACTCCAGTTCGCTATCGATCAATCCGTTTCGCCCTATCGTCTTCCTGAAGGCGATCATGAACGCATGGGATGACGGCAAGTTTGATGACCAGGCAACCGAAGATCTGGTGCAAACCCTGGTGCCCGAACAAACCATAGACCTCAAGCCGTTGTATGCCGACCTGATCAGCATGCTTGACCAGGCCGGTGTGCAGGTAGACAACACCTTGCGCATCAAGAAGACGCCGAATGGCGCAGCCTCCGGCTTTGCCGGTCTATCGGCTGACGGCGACGGACCTGCAGCAGGAAATGGCGCGGGAACCGGTGGAGGGCAAGGGCCTGCACAAGGTTCGGGCTCTCCACAGGGCGGCAGATCAGGCGGGCACCCCTCCCAGGGGCAGGAACAAGGCGGTACTTCGTCCGCCTGGGCCTCGATAGCGCCCATGGGCCGCAGCATTGCGTCCCAGGCACGCGCGTTTTTACAGAAGTTGGGCATAGGACAGCAAAGCCGTGGAGGCGAAGGCGCAGGAGGCAGTGGCGACGCCTCGGCAGACCAGGGCGATGGCATGCAGGCCGCGCTGTACGAGGCGCCACAAGCTCCCGCCGATCCGCAGCTGATGGCCTATCTGCACAACATGCAGTCAGATGGTCAGGACGCACCGCATTACCACTACGTCGAAGGCCGGGACCCGACCGAGCACAACGTGCTGCGCCATATGCGCGAGCAGGATGCGATCAAGAGCGCGCCCGAGCTGGACCGCGGGACCGTCGACGCGCTGGCCGAAGTGTTTGACTTCGTGTTCTCTGACCGTTCCATCCCCCCGCAAATGAAAGTGGTCATCGGGCGCCTGCAAATCCCGGTGCTCAAAGCGGCCATGATGGACCGCGACTTCTTCCAGTCCGGCGACCACCCAGCGCGCAAGCTGGTGGATACGCTGGCGTCCGCTTCGGTCGGCTGGGTACCCGAGAAGGGCGAGAACGATCCGCTATACGTCCGCATTGAGCGCACCGTACAACGCGTGCTCAACGAGTTTGAAGAAGACCTGGCGCTGTTTTCAGACCTGCTGCTGGAGTTCACCGAATTCCTGTTCGAGTCGGAACAGCAGGCAGACAAGAATGTGGAGCCGGTCGCCGAGAAGGAACGCGACCAGGAGGCACTCGCCGCAGCGCGCGCCCATGCGGATGACATCGTCCATGAGCGCATCAAGGTGCATTCGACCGAACACAAGCTGGCACCATTTCTCGCACCGTTTTTGACCGCCCAGTGGCGCGAAGTCGTGGCCAACGCCTGGCTGGAGCACGACGCCAAGCCGGAAGGCTGGACCGCCGCGGTGGAAACCATGGACCGTCTGATCTGGAGCACGCAGCCCAAGACCAGCTCGGATGACCGGCGCCAACTGGTAGCGGTGTTGCCGGATCTGATCCGCACGCTCAACAGTGGCCTGGACGAGATCAAATGGGATGGCAACGACCGCGCTGTCTTCACACGCCGCCTCATCGGCACGCACATGCTGGCGATCCGCATGAAGGCCCAAGCCGAACCACAGGACTCCAAGGCTGCTGCACTCGAAGACACGGCCAGCGCAGAAGCCATGCAGGCGCTGGACCAGCGTATTGCCAACAAGCTTGCGGGGCAGATCGATGGCTACGACGACGCGGCCCATGAACTGGCGCGCGGAACCTGGTTTGAATTCTCGGAGTCCGGTGGCGTGCAATACCGCTGCAAGCTCAGTTGGGTCAGCCCTATGCGCACCCGTTTTCTGTTCACCAACCGTGATGGCTTTGAAGCCTTTGTCCGATCAGAGCGCGAAGTCGCCAACATGCTGCGCCTGGGCACACTGCGCGGGCTGGATCAGGCACCTATTGTGTCGCGCGCCATCGACAAGCTGCTGGGCGGCAGCAACGAAGTCGACATCGAACTCGCGGTGTAAGTCGGTCGCTACTATTTTTATAGCTGCTTACGCACGTTCTACGGGCATCCCAGCCCTATTTTCCTGGAATCAGCAGCGTTTCCAAGTGGGGAAGCAGGTTTCTTAACTAGCGGACCGTGGGGTCATACAGATTGAGAAGCACCAGGGCCGCCAGGCCAAACAGATTCGCCAGCAAATGCCCCGCAACGCACCAGCGCAAACTGCGCGTGCGTTGGTAGGCCAGCCCCCAGATCAGCCCTACGAAAAACAGAGCGCCAACCGCCTCTATCTTGCGCAGGGGCACAGAATGGATTCCCCAAATCAGCGGATGGCTCGCGGCAAACCAGACGGATGAATAGAGCAGGCTGGCCAGCGTGCCCCAAGATGCGCTGGCGTCCATCAGCAGGCCACGCCAATACGACTCCTCAAACCAGGGGTTGATCAACGCAAACGCCAGCCAGGCGATGATCAGCGTCGGGCTGGTCAGTAAGGTCCAATGGTTTAGAAAACCATGCAGTGAAAGAAGCCCAGCAAGCACCGCAAGCGCAGACCAGAAGAACGCGCCAGTGGCGGGCCGGAATCTGTCCAGCGCGGCGGCAAGTCCGGAAAACTTGCGCAGCAGCCAGGCGATCATGAACCAGAAGCACAGCATGGTCGGCACCCACGCCCATACGCCAATCACCTGCCCTGCAAGCACTTGCATCAGCGCGCAGACTGCGACGAGCAGGACGGGCGATAGCAGTGCGTAGTGCAGCTTGTTGGTCGGGATTGTCGTCACTGTGCGGCGCGCTGCGGTTTATTGCGGTTTACGCCAGATTCGGAAACTCTTGATAGAGTCCCCGAAGAGTCCATCAACAAAGTCTTCGCCCGCATTTCCGAACTTGAGGTTGTTGGCCGATTTGTCGAAGGTCAAACCCTGCTTCTCAAAGAACGCGATGAAGTCTGCGCGTGGCATCTCAACGCGGTAATCATAGATACGCCACACGGGGTGGTACTGGGCAATCTGCCGTGCGGTTTGCTCCAGTTGCAGCTTGGCCCCCGGAGGAAGCTTCACGCCAAGCTCATCGGCCGTTGGCGGCCGCTGCGCCAGTTCCTTTTGCACCGCAACCCGTTTCTGGTTGACGAGATAGCCGCCCGCAGTGGTCGTTGGCTCACCGCCTTCTTCGACGATCTTTGCAAACCGATCCGCGCTCGCCAGCGAAGAAGCGAGCAGGAGGGCCAAGGCCAACGCTGTCTGGCGCGCAGTTCTCAGAGGTAGTGTCGTAGAGTACATAGTGGTTCAGCTCCCTTGGCGCCGAAGAACGACATGGGTGGCCTTCTCGGATGCTACGGACTGCACGCATTCGTATCCCAGAGCGCGCACATCAACCCCCTCGAACAGCCGCTCACCAGAGCCAAGCAGGACCGGCGAGATGGCGAAGTGCATCTCATCGATCAGGCCTGCGCGAAGGTATTGCTGAATCGTGTAGGCCCCACCGCCGATGCGCACGTCCTTGCCCTGGGCCGCGTCGCGAGCCCGCTGCAGCGCCTCGTGAATCCCGCCGGTGACGAAGTGGAATGTCGTTCCGCCTTCCATCTCAATGGGCTCCCGCGCGTGGTGCGTCAGGATGAAAGTGGGAACGTGGTACGGCGGGTTCTCCCCCCACCAGCCCTTCCAATTCATGTCGGGCCAAGGCCCACGATCGGGGCTGAACATGTTTCTGCCGAGAATCCAGGCGCCGACATTCTGGAAGCCCCGCGCGGCGAAGTCATCGTCCACCCCGCTCGTACCACCATCGTTCCCGAACAAGGTTCGCTGGAACGTGTGTGTCGGGAGTAACCACTGGTGCAGATCCGTCCCGCCGATGTCAAGCGGATTGCTGAAGTCTTGATTCGGACCCGCTGCGTATCCATCGAGCGAGATGGTGAAGCTCTCAACGCGAACTCGTGTCATGTCGTGCCTTTCTTTCAATGGATGCCTGCCCCTCTCAGTGAAAGGTTCAGGCGTTGTCGAGCGACTTGCGCATGTTGACGCCGGTTACTCCGTACCCCAGAGAGTTGTACAGGGCTTGTGCGCCAGGATTGTGCCCAAAGACATGGAGCCCTATGCTCGACAGCCCGAGTTTCCTGACCAGCGGCTCTAACGCGATGAACGCCGCACGCGCATGGCCTTGCCGCCGAAATTCTGCTTTGATCTCGATGTCGTAGACGAATGCGGACTTGAGCCCGTTCTTGACCACGACAGCAAACCAGATAACTCCAACGACAGCTCCCGAGGTGTCGTCTCTAATTTCATAGACATAGTGATCTGGCGTGGCGAGTCCTTGGGGGAGGGATTCATCCAAGTCTTGGTACGAGCGCTGAAGCGCGCCCTCCTCCGGCCAGCGCCCTGATGCGACGTTGTCGTCAGCGTAAGCCCTGGCCAGTGCCTCGCGATAAGCAGCGAAGGCATTGGGATTCATCAGCGTAAGCATGGTCATAAGGTGCTTTTGGTCAGGTCAAATGTTGGCATTAACGGGCCCACGCGCACCCTGCGTGGCCAGGTACTTGCCGCAGCACACCACCCAAGCGAGTACCGCAAACTCCAGCAAGCGTTGGCTCAGACCGGCGGCAGCTGAAGCCGGCGAGAGAGTGAGCAGGCCGACCAGGGCGAGCCCCGCGGCCGTATACCCGACTGCGGGCAAGCGACCGGCGCCGGGCCATGTGCGGGCTTCCCGCGCGAGTGCCAGCAGGAATGCTGGCGCAAGAAGGTAGCCGAGCATTCCACCGGCGTTGTGGATGCGCTGTGAAATACTGGGCGTATCCGGACGGCAACCGAGGTCGCAGGGAAACGCGACGGCGACGAGGTAACCGGCCGCATACACGGCAAGGCCGACCAGACCCCATGCGGTGGCAGAAGATCGCGGGAGCGCGGCATAGGCAAACCAGCAGAAGGCCAGCAGCAGAATGCCCGAGGGCAGGAACCCGGCCAGGCGAACCCACCACTCCTGTGGCGAACCGCGCGCACCCAATTCGCTGATGAACTGGGATATATGGCTGTAACCGGGCGTGAGCGCCCCTGCTACAACGACCATGAGCAACATCACGATGGCGTACCCCAGGGCTGCGAGCACGCTGAGTCTTACAGCTTGCTGAGAGAAGCTGGGCATGAAATCCTCCTGAAGATGGCTTGCAGATTGGAGCGCAATGCACCGCAGCACACGGGCTTCCTGATGAATCAGGTTCGTGAACACATTCACTGCTTGCAATATAGCCTGAGCCCCGAGAAAACTTGGCTTTACGGGATCCGTTTTTTCCGCATTGGCGGACACGGGATCATTGAAGCGTTTTCATAACCATCATTTCAGTGATTGATTGGACTGGGAAGAATGCGCAGCGCGCCCACAGTCTGCACCGTGCGGATGGTCAGAAGAGCCCGGCCGACGTAGCCGACACACGTCCGCATGGAGTTGTGCAAAATTCTCGCGCGCTCCCAGCGCGTAGCGCACAAAAGCAACGATCGCCTTTCCTTCGCGCTCAGTCATCGCTTCGGCGGTCTCCTCGTTTTGCCCATATCGCCAGACCGTCCACAAGGCACCGAGATCCCCGTCGATCTTGACGACGGCGCTGTGGTACTGATCGTCGCGGCCCCCAAAGACCATCGCGGTACAGACCATCACCGCCTCGCCTGCTCTTGTCGGCAAGGGTTGGCGTGGTGTGCCATCGTCGCGGCAATTGGCAGGGCTGCGCGGATCATCGACCCGCAAGCGGCTCAGGTCCACCAGCCGCAATCGATTGCTAGGAAACGCTTGCTGGATAGCGGCCCAAGGGTTGTCGCATACAGATCGCGCCCACTCGCGGGTTAGCAGGGGGCAAAGCTGTCGTTGGCCCGCACTTCCGTCATTCCAGCCGTACGTCCGTATAGCTACAGAGATACTCTCCTGCACCAATGGCTTTTCAGGGTCCGCCGAATCTTGCAGCAACTGATTCAACGCGACCTGCGCGTTTTCTGTGTCGCGTTTTCGATCCAGGGAAAACGACTGCCTGCGGGAGGCGTAGTCGTCCAGCGCAATGAATGGAAAAACCAAAGTGTGTTGCGCGACCGAGAGGTGGATATCCGTTGCCAGCAATCCGACATCCGCAGGCGGACGTGCTTCCGGCACCTCCTCTGTGCATGACGCAATGAGAGGCAGAAAAACCAACAGGAGGACAAGTCTGATCACGCAGCCCGACGTGTTGTGGCTGGCCACACTCTCCAACGGAGGACTACGCCAATTGCAAGCGCGCCCTTGCCGCCGCGTATTCGCGCTTCAACTGCGCCACATAGTCTGCCGTCGGCTGCACCTTGGTGATCGCACCGATGCCTTGGCCGCAGCCCCAGATTTCTTTCCAGGCCTTGGCGGAGCTGCCGCCGAAGTTCATCTTGCTGGGGTCGCTCTCGGGCAGGGCTGCCGGGTCCAGGCCCGCGGCGCGGATGCTGGGGGCCAGGTAGTTGCCGTGGACGCCAGTGAACAGGTTGCTGTAGACAATCTCGTCGGAGTCGCTGTCCACAATCGCCTGCTTGTAGCCGTCCACAGCGCGCGCTTCTTCGGTGGCGATGAAGGCGGAGCCGATGTAGGCGAAGTCGGCGCCCATTGCCAAGGCCGACAACACTGCGTCACCGGTGGAAATGGCACCGCTCAAAGCGATGGGGCCATCAAACCACTGGCGGATTTCCTGGATTAGCGCAAATGGGCTCTTGGTACCCGCATGACCACCGGCGCCTGCAGCCACTGCGATCAGGCCGTCGGCGCCCTTTTCTATCGCCTTGTGCGCGTGCTTGTTGTTGATGACGTCGTGCAGCACCACGCCACCGTAGCTGTGGGCTGCGGCATTGATCTCTTCGCGCGCGCCCAAGCTGGTAATGATGATTGGCACCTTGTACTTCACGCACATGGCCATGTCGTGTTCCAGCCGGTCATTGCTCTTGTGCACGATCTGGTTGATCGCAAACGGCGCGGCGGGCTTGTCGGGGTTGGCTTTGTTGTATGCGGCCAGGGTCTCGGTGATTTCAATCAACCACTCTTCCAGTTGCTCGGCTGGGCGCGCGTTGAGCGCCGGCATGGAGCCGACCACACCAGCGATGCACTGCGCGATCACAAGCTTGGGGTTGCTGATGATGAACAGCGGCGAACCGATCACAGGGAAGGGCAGATGGGCGAGTGCACCGGGGAGTCTGGACATGCGGTCTCCTGAGAGGAAAATTTTTAATAAAAAGGCCTGTAGCGCCCGCAGAATGTGCGTAAGCAGCTACGAATTCAATAGCGAACTGGAGAGAGGCGGGAGATCAGAACGACTCCAGCGCCATCGCCGTCACGCTGTCTGCGCCATCCACAATGCTGTCGCGAATGCCAGCGGCTTTGCTCAGGATGTGGTCTGCGTAGAAGCGCGCAGTCGTGATCTTCGCCTGCATGAACGCTGCGTCATTGCCAGCGGCCAATTGCTCCTGCGCCACCAACAGCGAGCGCGCCATCTGCCAGCCTGCCATCACATTGCCCGCCAACATCAAGTACGGCACGCTGCCTGCAAACACGGCGTTCGGGCTGGCCTTCGTATTGCCAGCGACGAAGTTCACCACGTCGACAAACGCTTCGCGTGCGGCCTTCAGGCGCTTCGCCATCGCCAACGCGTCGGCGCTGCCGTTCTTGGTCAACTCCGCTTCCGTGGCTTCGATTTGTGCCGCCAAAGCTTTGCCAGTAGCGCCACCGTCACGCGAGGTCTTGCGGCCCACCAGGTCGTTCGCTTGAATGGCCGTCGTGCCTTCGTAGATCGTCAGAATCTTGGCGTCGCGGTAATACTGCGCCACGCCGGTTTCTTCGATAAAGCCCATACCGCCGTGCACCTGCACTGCCAGCGAGGTGACTTCCAGGCTCATCTCTGTGCTAAAGCCCTTGACCAAAGGAACCATGAATTCGTAGAACGTCTGGTTGTCTTTGCGCACCTGCGCGTCCGGGTGGTTGTGTGCAGCGTCGTACGCGGATGCAGCGACGCTAGACAGCGCGCGGCAGCCTTCGACATAGGCGCGCATGGTCATCAGCATGCGGCGCACATCGGGATGGTGAATGATGGGCGCAGCCTGCGACATGGAGCCATCGACCGGGCGACTCTGCACGCGCTCGCGCGAAAAGGTCACGGCCTTTTGGTAGGCGCGTTCGGCAATCGCAATGCCCTGCACGCCCACGCCGTAGCGTGCTGCGTTCATCATGATGAACATGTACTCCAGGCCGCGGTTTTCCTGGCCGACGATGTAACCAACAGCGCCACCGTGGTCGCCGTACTGCAGCACGGCCGTCGGGCTGGCCTTGATGCCCATCTTGTGTTCGATGGAAACGCAGTGCACGTCGTTGCGCGCGCCAAGTGATCCGTCCTTGTTCACCATGAACTTGGGCACGACAAACAGGCTGATGCCCTTGACGCCCTCAGGCGCGCCAGTGACGCGGGCCAGCACCAGATGGACGATGTTCTCGGCCATATCGTGCTCACCCCAGGTGATGAAGATCTTGGTGCCAAACACCTTGTAGGTGCCATCAGGCTGCGGCTCTGCGCGGCTGCGCACGGCGGCCAAGTCACTGCCGGCCTGCGGCTCAGTCAGGTTCATCGTGCCGGTCCACTTGCCGCTGACCAGGTTTTCCAGGTACGTGGCTTTGAGTTCGTCAGAGCCTGCCGTCAGCAGCGCTTCAATCGCGCCGTCAGAGAGCAAGGGGCACAGCGCGAAGCTCATGTTGGCCGAGTTCTGCATCTCGCCACAGGCCGCGCCTATGGTCTTGGGCAAACCCTGGCCGCCAAAGTCGACCGGGTGTTGCAGCCCTTGCCAGCCGCCTTCTGCGAACTGCTTGAAGGCTTCCTTGAAACCCTTGGTCGCCGTCACCACGCCATCTTTCCAACTGGAGGGATTGATGTCGCCTTCGCGGTTCAAAGGATCGAGCACGCCTTCGTTGAACTTGGCCGCTTCTTCCAGCACCGCTTGCGCAGTATCCAGACCTGCATCTTCAAAACCAGGGATCTTGGCGATTTCTGCAATGTTGGCCAGGTGCTCGATGTTGAACAGCATGTCTTTGACGGGGGCGACGTAACTCATAAGTAACTCCAGAAAGTGCAAAAAAAAGGGCACCCACGGGTGCCCCTTGTCGATGGCGGCTTAGAGAGCCGCGATCAGTTCGGGCACTGCCACGAACAGGTCAGCCACCAGGCCGTAATCGGCCACCGAGAAGATCGGTGCTTCTTCGTCCTTGTTGATCGCCACAATGACCTTGCTGTCCTTCATACCGGCCAAATGCTGGATCGCGCCGCTGATACCGCAAGCGACATACAACTGGGGCGCGACGATCTTGCCGGTCTGGCCCACTTGCCAGTCGTTGGGCGCGTAGCCCGCGTCCACCGCAGCGCGCGATGCGCCCAGGGCCGCACCCAGCTTGTCGGCCAGCGGGGACATGACTTCCATGAACTTCTCGCTGGAACCCAATGCACGGCCACCGGACACGATGATCTTGGCAGCGGTCAATTCGGGACGATCGTTCTTGGCGATCTCGGAGCCAACGAAGCTCACCTTGGTGTTGGCAGCCACGGCCGCAGCAGTTTCAATAGCAGCAGAGCCGCCAGTGGCAGCAGCCGGGTCAAAGCCAGTCGTACGCACGGTCAGCACCTTGGTGGCGCAGGCGCTTTGCACAGTAGCAATCGCGTTGCCCGCGTAAATCGGGCGCTCAAATGTGTCGGCGCTGATGACCTTGGTCACATCAGACAGCTGGCCCACATCCAGCTTGGCAGCCACGCGCGGAGCGATGTTCTTGCCGGAAGCGGTGGCGGGGAAAACCAGGTGGCTGTAGTTGGAAGCGATGGCCAGCACTTGGGCGGCCACGTTCTCTGCCAGGCCATGGGCCAGGCCTGCTTCGTCAATGTGGATGACCTTGGACACACCGGCGATTTGCGCGGCAGCGGCGGCAGCGGCGCCCGCGTTGTGGCCAGCGACCAGCACGTGCACATCACCACCGGCTTGTGCAGCGGCGGTCACAGTGTTGAGGGTGGCACCCTTGATGGATGCGTTGTCGTGTTCGGCAATTACCAGTGCGGTCATTTAGATCACCTTCGCTTCGGTCTTGAGTTTGGCGACCAGCGTGGCCACATCGGGCACCTTGATACCGGCGCTGCGTTTTGGAGGTTCAGACACCTTGAGGGTCTTGATGCGCGGAGCAACATCGATGCCGAGGTCTTCGGGCTTGAAGATGTCGAGCTGCTTCTTCTTGGCCTTCATGATGTTGGGCAAGGTCACATAGCGTGGCTCGTTCAGCCGCAGATCGGTCGTGATGATGGCGGGCAATGTCACCGACAAAGTTTCCAGGCCGCCGTCCACTTCACGGGTCACGTTGGCTTTGCCGTCAGCGACTTCCACCTTGGAGGCGAACGTAGCTTGCGGCAGATCGGTCAATGCGGCCAGCATCTGGCCGGTCTGGTTACAGTCGTCGTCAATCGCTTGCTTGCCCAGGATCACCAGGCCGGGCTGTTCCTTGTCGAACAGCGCCTTAAGCAGCTTGGCGACGGCCAGCGGCTGCAGTTCTTCGGTGGTCTCGACCAGGATCGCGCGGTCGGCGCCGATGGCCATTGCGGTACGCAGGGTTTCCTGGCACTGGGCCACTCCGCAGGAGACGGCGATCACCTCGGTGACCACTCCTTTTTCCTTCAGGCGCACGGCTTCTTCGATGGCGATCTCGTCAAAGGGGTTCATGCTCATTTTGACGTTGGCGATATCTACACCGGTGCCATCCGACTTGACTCGGACTTTGACGTTGTAGTCCACCACGCGTTTGACGGGTACCAGGACTTTCATGCTGTCGCTCCAATAGAGTAATAAATCGATCTCGTGACTTGACGTGCACGTAAGCCGGTCATTCTATGTTGCCGCTCTCACGGAGCCTGCAAATCGGCGACTTGCGCCATGGTTTGCAGAAAATAGAACGATCGTGCTTTTTTAAGATTATAGCGGCGGACGTGTATGCTTTTCTCTATTCATAAAACGAAGGAGACACCATGACCGCCATCCAGGCCTTGCTGGGATTTGTTACCTTGACCCTTTTGCTGGTCGCAGGCGTTTTTCTCTACCGCGGCTACCGCTTCCTGCGTGGGACGCCCATCAACCACTGGCCCCGCGGCAACAAGCCCACCGATGACGCGTCGCTGGTCAAGCGCCTGGAGGACGCACACGCCAATTGCGTGGAAAACCTGCCCGTATTTGCCACTATCGTGCTCGCCGCGGCAGTGCTGCAAAAGCTGGAACTGCTGGCACCCTTCGCGGTATGGGTGCTGTACGCCCGTGTCGGCCAGGTCCTGGCGCATCTGTCTGGAGTGGGCAAACTGAATGTTTTTGTGCGGGCCAGCTTCTGGAGCGTGCAGCTCGCACTGATGGTCTGGATGCTGGTGTTATTGGCCCGATAAATAGGGCTTTCGGCCATCGTTTAAAATAACGGGTCAATTCTCCAATCTTTCAGGAAAACTCAAATGGGCAACAAGATCGTTACCGAAGCAGACCGCAAGGCCTCTCCCCGTCCCGTGCCGCCAAACGGCTTCTACTTGGCCACCGGTGGCCGCGGCCAGCGCATCAGCCTGGAGCGTGGCGTCGCCACCCGCAGCAAGAAGAACCCTGGCAAGCGCCACACCAAGTAATTGGTGTTCTCGCCCCGCCATGAGGCGGAATGAAAAAAAGGCCCTATCAGGGCCTTTTTTACGTTGGGGCTTGTCTCAAGCCTTGTGCGGCTGTTGCTTTTTGGGCGATGCCCAGTACATTCCGGCCAGGGTCAGTACCAACGCGGTGACATAAAACACCAGCTGTATGCCTGCGGGTTGCGCGTCATAGCCGATCATTCCGTGCAACAGCGTTCCCGCCGCAGAGTTCTGGTCCAGCACACCCGAGGTGTCCCACACCGGCGCACCCAGTGCAGGCAGCACATCGGCCTGCATCAAAAAGCGCGCTGCTTGCGAGGCCATGCCCGCCGTCAGCAACAGCACCAGCGCGCTGGTGAACGAGAAGAACCATTTCAGCGGAATGCGAAGCAGGCCGGCGTACAGCAGACCACCGACTACCGCCCCACCCAGCAAACCGGCCGATCCGCCCATCAGGGTGGCGTTCCAGCCATCCGCACTGCTGGTGGCCAAGCCATACAGGAACAACACTGTTTCTGCGCCTTCACGCAGCACCGCCAGCCCCACGACGACAAAGATCACCGAATGCGTGGCCACACCGTCGTGGATAGCCTTGGCCGTACTCTTGGCCTGGTTGGCCATCTCGCGGCCATGCGAGGCCATCCAGATGTTGTGCCAGGCCAGCATGCCGACCGCTACTGCGAGGATGCCTGCGTTGAACAGCTCCTGGCCCATGCCGCTGGCCATTTCTGACAGAGCTTCCATACTGGCGGCAACCAGTCCGGCACCGAGCACGCCGGCGATGACGCCCGCCGCAATCCAGCGGTTGCGCATGGGAATCCCACGCGTGGCTGCGGCCATGATGCCGATGATGAGCGCCGCTTCCAGCGACTCGCGAAAAACAACAATGGCTGCTGCAAACATAGGGTGATGGTCTCGTTCAGCGGCTGGGTTTATTCAACGATGATGACGCCCTTGGCGCCTGGCTCGTTTTCATGGAATTCTTCAAAGAAGTCATAGCGTCCGGGCTTCAGCGGCCCAACATTGACCGAAGTCTTGGCCTTGCCAGGAATGATTTTTTCGCGACCCAGTGACTTGCTTTCGAACTCTGCCGGTGTTGGGTCTTCGTTCACAACGATCAGCTTGACCTTTTTGCCGGCTGGGATCTTGATTTCCCTGGGGCTGAAGGTGTGGTTCTTGATGGTCAGAACGATTTCATCGGTTTGGGCCTGGGCCAGGCCGGTGGCCAGCGAAAGGGAAGCGATCAAAGAGGCGAGGAACAGGTGGCGTTTCATGGAGGGTCCTTGTTATCCAGATCTCAATGATAACAATTCTCATTGGCTTTTCCAAGCCAGCCTCCTTTTCCCTATTGCGCGCCTGCCTATGTCTGGTCCGCCACAGGCGTTGCACCTGAAGTTTTCATGTGAACTACCCGCTGCGGGTACGGAATATCAATACCGTTGGCGCGCAGCGCGGCCAAGATCGCAATATTGACCTCCGAGCGCAAATTGCCCTGCCCGCCCTCAGGATCCTTGATCCAGTAGTTCAGCGTGAACTCTAGCCCGTCGGCACCGAAGGACGACAGTTGGGCCGACGGCGATGGCTCGCGCAGCACGCGCTCCTGGGCCAGCGCTGCATCGCGCAGCAGTTGCTGCACCAGCGCCACGTCAGCGTCATACGACACCGAGACCGCCGTGTTGTGGTTGACCATGGAGTCCTGCAGCGACAGGTTTTCCACCCGGTTGGTGATCAGCATCTCGTTGGGCACGATGGACTCACGTCCACCCAGCGAGCGCACGACGGTGTAGCGCGCATTGATTTGCGTGATCACGCCCTCGAAGCCGTCGACCCGTACCGTATCGCCGATACGCAGGCTGCGCTCGGCCAGGATCACAAATCCCGATACATAGTTGGCCGCGAGCTTTTGCAAGCCAAAACCAATGCCCACGCCAATGGCGCCGCCCAGTACGCTTAAAGCCGTCAGGTCAATGCCCACCGCCGACAGCGCCAGGATCAGGCCGAGGAACATCAGCGCAGCGCGGGTGGCATTGCTGACCGCTTTACGCAGCGACAGCTCGCTACCCGTCGCGGTGCGCAGCAGGCGCGACTCAATGCCTGCCGAGACCCACAGGGTGAAGATCATCACCGCGCCCGCCGTCAGCGCGCCTTCAATCATGCTGCGTACGGAGATGGTGCTTGTGCCCACCTTCCAGGTGATCTGATCGAGTTCGTTCAGGACCACCGGCAACAAGCCACTGACCCACAACACCACGCCCCCCCAGGCCGCCCAGGAGATGGTGTGTTCCAGCAGACGCACCCAACGGGCCTCTGCGAACGCGGCCTGCAACACCTTGACACCGACGCGAATCACCACCAGCGAGACCAATACCGGTATTGCAATCCTGAAAAATGCAATGGGCATGTAGTTGGCTGCAATCGCACGCGCGCCGTACCCCAGACACAGCAGTACCAACGGAAACAGCACGCCGTCAACCATGTTGCGGCCAAACCAGATCGAGCGAGGGGGCTGCGTCGGCAGGCTGCGCCGTAACCCGGCGACCAGGCCCCACGCAATCACCACACACACGGCCAGCATCAGCAGCTCAAGGAGCGCGGAGGTCTGCGTAAATGCGGCCAGCCAGCCGTCGAAATCATCAATCGGCAAAGGTGCCGCAGGTTTGGGTATCAATGTCATCACAAGTCCGCCAATGCCCGGATATGGGCTTCCACACTGCGCGCCAGCGCATCCAGGTTGTACCCACCTTCCAGAGCGGACACCACCCTGCCCTTGGCATGCCTGCGCGCAACGTCTCTAATCTGTTCAGTCATCCAGCTGTAGTCCTGCTCGACCAGCCCCATCTGGCCCAAATCATCTTCGCGGTGCGCGTCGAAACCAGCACTGATGAAGATCATCTCCGGCTTGAACGCTTCCAGCCGCGGCAGCCAATGCTCTTGCACCAGCGCACGCACGACATCTCCGCGTGTGTAAGCTGGCACCGGCAGATTGACCAGGTTGCTGGCGTGTGATGTGGAGCCACCGTCCGGATAGAACGGGTGCTGAAAAAAGCTCACCATCAGGATGCGCTGGTCACCCGCGACGATGTCTTCTGTACCGTTGCCGTGGTGCACATCAAAATCCACAATGGCGACGCGCTTCAAACCATGTCGCTCCAGCGCATGGCGCGCGGCAATCGCCACATTGTTGAAAAAGCAAAAACCCATGGCCTTGTCGTGGCAGGCATGGTGGCCTGGCGGGCGCACAGAGCAAAACGCGTTTTCGATTTCCCCAGCCATCACCGCGTCGGTGGCCGCAATGGCCGCGCCAGCCGCGCGCAAGGCGGCATCCCACGTATGGACATTTAGCGAAGTGTCGGGGTCAATCTGTGCGTACTTCGGGCCACCGGCAGAAATATCTTCGCGCAGCCCGTCGGTCAGGCCCCGCAGTGATGCCACATGCATGCGTCCATGGGCCAGCTCCAGGTCGGCAATCGATGCCGTAGGTGCCTCGCGGCGGTCCAGCGCATCGCCCACACCGCTTGCCAGCAAGCGATCTTCAATGGCGTCCAACCGCTCCGGGCACTCCGGATGGCCAGAGCCCATCTCGTGTTTGCGGCAGTCGGGGTGCGAAAAGTATCCGGTCTTGTTCACTACGGCGTTCAGGTTTCAGATTTTTCGGGTAACGTCTCAGCCATGGATGCACAACTCAAACTCAAGTCTCTTCTGGATCAGCTTAACACGGTGATTGTCGGCAAATCGGCACAAATCCAGGATTGTGTAGCCTGCCTGCTGGCTGGTGGTCACCTGCTGATTGACGACGTCCCGGGAGTCGGCAAGACCACGCTGGCACACGCACTGGCGCGCACCTTCGGTTTGCAGTTCTCGCGGGTGCAGTTCACTTCCGATCTGATGCCCAGCGACCTGTCCGGTGTATCCATCTATGAGCGTGGCAAAGAGGCCTTTGTGTTCCACCCCGGCCCCATCTTCGCGCAGGTGTTGTTGGCCGATGAAATCAACCGCGCCAGCCCCAAGACGCAAAGCGCCCTGCTCGAAGCCATGGAGGAAAAGCAGGTCTCGGTCGAAGGTGAAACCCGCCCGCTCCCCTCGCCTTTTTTCGTGATCGCCACGCAGAACCCGCTGGACCAGGTTGGCACCTACGCGCTGCCCGAGTCGCAGCTCGACCGTTTCCTGATGCGCATCTCGCTGGGCTACCCGGACCGCGCTGCCGAGCGTGAACTGCTGATGGGTGCAGACCGGCGCGGCCTAGTCGACAACCTGCCCAGCCTGTTGGCGCCCGGTGAACTGGAGCAATTGCAAGCCAAGGTATTGGCCGTGCACGCAGCCGGTCCTTTGCTGGACTATGTGCAAGACCTGATCGCCGCAACGCGCTCAGGTCAGTGGTTTTTGCAGGGCCTGTCCCCACGGGCCGGTATCGCCGTCGTGCGCGCGGCCAAGGCACAGGCGCTGCTCAGTGGGCGCGACTATGTGGCGCCCGACGATGTGCAGGCGGTACTGCCGCAGACGATTGCGCACCGAATGGTGCCGGTCGGCGAATCCGGCCGCGGGCCCGAAGAGCAGGTGCGCGCGATGGTGCAGGCTGTTCCGCTGCCATGAACAAGGTTCAAGTGCAATGATGAGCGCCGCCGGGCCGCCCCAAGGCGCGAAGGTCCCCTCGGGGGGCAGCGCAGTACACGCAGTGACAAGCGTGGGGGCCACATTGCCTAACCCGGTGCTTCATCCACTGGGCTACGTCAGGGCGCGCTTTCAGCGCTTCTGGATGAGCCGGCTCAAGCCCAAGGACAGCACGACGCTGACACAGCACAACGTCTACATCCTGCCGACCCGCGCCGGTTTCATGCTGGCCATCACGTTGCTGGTGCTGCTGATCGCCAGCATCAACTACCAGCTCAACCTGGGTTATCTGCTGACCTTTTTGCTGGCGGGCAGTGCCATCGTTGGCATGCACGTCTGCCACGGCACGCTGCGCGGAATCACGATGAATCTGGTAGCGCCTGACCCGCAATTTGCCGGTGCCAACGTACCCATCACCATCAATCTGACAAGTAAACGGAAGACCACGCACTATGGCATCGGCCTGGCACAGCTTGGCACGGAACACTGGAGCTGGACCGATGTACCGGCGCAGGGCACGACCAAAGTGCACGTCAGCTTCACACCTGAGCGGCGTGGCTTACACCCGCTGCCCACGTTGACGGCCGAGACGCGTTTTCCGTTAGGTACCTTCCGGGTCTGGACCGTCTGGCGCCCGGCGGCACAGGTGTTGGTCTACCCCCTACCCGAGGCCCACCCGCCGCCACTGCCTCCAGGTGAGCCGCGCAGTGGCGGCGCCGCAAGCAGCCGGATCCACCACACCGGCGAGTACGACGGCGTGCGCGCCTACCGGCGCGGTGATCCGCTCAAGCTGGTGGTCTGGAAAAAAGCCGCCAAGGCAGATGAACTCGTCAGCCGCGACGCCAGCCAGGTGCAGCAATATGAGCTGTGGCTGGACCTGCATCAAACGGGCCTGCCGGGCGCCGCCAATGCGAATTTGGAAGCACGTCTGTCCCGCCTGTGCGCGTGGGTGCTACTGGCCGACAAGATGGGCCTGCAATATGGCTTGCGGCTGGGTGGCAGGGACATTACGCCGAATAGCGACGAAGTTCACAAACGCCAGTGCCTACAGGCGTTGGCGCTATTTTGACCATGTTTGATCGTCTGAAACACCTGCCCCGAGAGGCGCGCGACACGCTGTTTTTGCTGGTCGTGATCGCGTGGACGGTGGCGCCGCAAACCGCCAACCTGCCGCTGTGGTGCACCGCGATGACTGCGCTGATCCTGGTGTGGCGTGGGCGCATAGCGCTACTGGGCGCAGCGCTGCCCTCGCGTTGGTGGTTGATGGGGCTGCTGGCGCTGGCGATAGGCGCCACATTATTTACGCACAAGACGATCCTTGGCCGCGATGCGGGCGTCACCTTCATTGTCGTGCTGCTGGCGTTGAAGACGCTGGAGATGCGGGCCCGGCGCGACGCGTTTGTGATTTTCTTTCTTGGCTTTTTTACGCTGCTGTCCAACTTCTTCTTCTCGCAAAGCCTGCTCACTGCCGCCAGTATGCTGATCGCGCTGCTGGGCCTGCTGACCGCACTGGTCAACAGCCACATGCCGGTGGGCCGCCCACCGCTATTACAGGCCGCCAAGACGGCATCGTGGATGGCCTTGCTAGGCGCACCCATCATGGCAGTGCTGTTCGTTTTGTTTCCGCGCGTTGCGCCGCTGTGGGGCATTCCCGGCGATGCGATGAGCGGCCGCAGCGGCCTGTCCAGCACCATGAAGGTCGGCACCATCGCCAGCTTGGCGCTGGATGACAGCGTGGCGATGCGCATCCGCTTCGAGGGCAGGCCGCCGCCGCAGTCCTCGATGTATTTCCGCGGACCGGTGCTGTCCAGCTTCGACGGCCGCGAATGGAAACCCTTGCGCTCGTTCCTGCCTTCCAGGGCACAGCTTGGGGCCGAACTCGCAGTCAGTGGCGAGCCGGTCAAATACCAGGTCACGCTGGAAGCCAACCAGCGCCCGTGGATCCTGGTGCTGGACGCGACGCCTGATGCGCCCAAACTGTTTGGCTACACGCCGGAGATGAGCACCGATCTTCACTGGAGTGCCGACCGCCCGATTGCCGACCTGGTGCGCTACAGCGCGCAAAGCTACAGCCAGTTCCAGCATGGCCCGCGCCAACGCACGACCGGTTTGCAGGACTACCTGGCATTGCCGGACGGCTTCAACCCGCGCACGCGCGCGCTGGCCGCAGAAATTCGCAATGATCCCCGCAACAACCGCGCCGATACACAGGCCCTGGTTGATGCGGTGATGCAACGCCTGTCCTCCGAGGGCTACCGCTACACGCTGGAGCCCGGTGTGTATGGCACACATACCGCCGACGAATTCTGGTTTGACCGCAAGGAGGGTTTTTGCGAGCACATCGCCTCCGCCTTCGTGCTGCTGATGCGCGCGATGGACATCCCGGCGCGGGTGGTTACGGGCTACCAAGGCGGCGATGTCAACAACGTCGATGGTTACTGGACCGTGCGCCAAAGTGATGCCCATGCGTGGACCGAAGTGTGGATGCCGCAACGAGGCTGGGTACGCGTAGACCCAACGTCGGCGGTAGCGCCGGGGCGTACTGGCAGCTTCCAGCCGCTCGCTGCGCCGGTGAACGTGTTCCAGCAGGCGCTGGTCGCGGTAAACCCGCGCTTCGCGGTAAACCTGCGCGCCACATGGGAGGCGATGAACAACCGCTGGAACCAGTGGGTGCTGAACTACTCGCAGTCCAAACAGCTGGATTTGCTGCGCAACATTGGCTTCGAATCACCGAGCTGGGAAGATCTTGGATACGTGCTCAGCGCTTTGATCGTACTGGCCGGTACGGTCGGAGCGATCTGGACCCAACTGGAGCGGCACCGGCAGGATCCGTGGCTGCGGCTGCTCCATGCAGCACAGCGCAAGCTGGGCAAAGCCGGCATTGAACTCCCCGCGACCACGCCACCGCGCCAAATGGCGTCGGCCCTGCCCGCAGACTCTGTCGAAGAAGCGCTGCGCTGGGCACCCATTCGACAATGGCTGCTGCAACTCGAAGCCTGGCGTTACAGCCCCAACTCTGGTCCTGCCACGAAGGCTACACTGCGCTCGCTGCAACAAGCATTTCGCCAACTGAGCTGGCCAGCCCGAACAAAACCCTAGCCGACATCCCGACACGTGACCTTTCGCCATCTCACAATTGCTCTCTTTTTTATAGCTGCTTACGCACATTCTGCGGGCGTTTCAGCCGCTTCTGATTCCAAATCTCACAAGCAAAAGGGCAAAGCGGCACACCATGCCAAGACTGCGCCGAAAGTCAGTACGGGCCCGCTGTACCGCAGCCGCCCTGACGTGATGGAACAGGCCGACGCGATAGCGCAGCGCCGCGGGCTCGATACCGCGTGGGTGCGCTCCCGCATTGGTCAGGCGCATTACATGCCCGGCATCGCCAAGGCCGTATTGCCGCCACCCGTGGGCACGCCCAAAAACTGGACCGCCTACCACGACCGCTTCGTGGAACCGATCCGCATTCAGGCCGGTGTGCGCTTCTGGCAAGCCAACGCAGATGCGCTCGCCCGTGCCGAGGAGCAAACCGGCGTACCTGCGGCCATCATCGTAGGCATCGTTGGCGTCGAGACACTCTACGGCCAGCACACCGGCAACTACCGCGTGATGGACGCGCTGTGCACGCTTGCGTTCGATTTCCCCAAAGAACATCCACGGGCCAAGGAACGCACCGCGCTGTTCCTGTCTGAGCTGGAAGCCTTCCTTGCGTTAACGCAACGCACGGGCACTGACCCCATGGCGCTGCGCGGTAGCTACGCTGGCGCGATGGGCTTGCCGCAGTTCATGCCCTCGAGCTGGGACAAATATGCAGTGGACTTTGATGGCGATGGCCATACTGATCTGTTTCACAGTCCTACCGATGTGATCGGCTCAGTGGCCAACTACTTCAAGGCTTTCCAGTGGAAGCCCGGCATGCCCACGCACTACCCAGCGCAGTTCGATGCCGCGACGCTCGACAAGGCCACGCTGCTGGCACCGGATATCCGCCCCACCTTCAGCGCCGCCGACATGGTTGCCAAGGGTGTGCTGCTGGATGCGCAGGCGCTACAACACATTGGGCCGCTGGCGCTGGTGGAATTACAGGATGGCGGGCGCGAGCCGGTCTACGTGATCGGCACCGAAAACTTTTTCGCCGTCACCCGCTACAACTGGAGCAGTTACTACGCACTGGCCGTCATCGAACTGGGCCAGGCCATCACGCAAGCCATGCCACAGGCCACGTTGCAGGCTATGCCAGCCGCTTCGGCCATGCCAAAATAAGCCATGGCTACACCCCCACTGCGCGAACCTACGTTAGAACCCACGCTGGATGCCTTGCGCAACCCCGTAAGCAACGCCACCGAACTGGACCGTTCGGAGGAGAGTTCGACGACCTCGCTGTACCGTGCTGCGATCGGCCCCATCGGCACCTCTTTTTATCTGCCCGTCTTCAACCGCTTTGAAGCGGCGGACCGCGGCGGCATCAGCTGGAACTGGGCCGCAAGCCTGGCCACGCTGAACTGGCTGGCCTTTCGCAAGTTGTGGGGCGCGGCGCTCGCCTATGCAGGCGCGGGCGTTGGACTGGCCCTGCTGATCTTCGGCATTGGCCGCCTGGTGTTCCGTTTTTCCGAGCCCGTGGAGATGGCCCTGCTGGTGGCGTACCTGGCCGTGATGTTCATCGTGCCCGGCTTGTTTGCCAACGCACTGCTGCATGCCGACTGCCGCAAACGCATGGCCCGCGCGCTGGCCGCCAACACCACGCTGCCCGAAGCCTGCACCATGCTCGCGCGCCAAGCGCCCTCGCGCAACCGCCTGATCGCGCTGGCTGTGGCCAACCTGTTGTTTTTGGGGGCTGTCATAGGCGCGTATTTGAACTTTCCGGCCGCTGGCAGTTTGCCCAAAGACACGATGAGCAGCCTGTCCACGATGGACCCGCTGGGCACGCGCGCCGCGCCGCCAACACCGGCGGCATCTGCAGTCGCAGTTGCACCTGCCGCTTCAGCACCCGCCAACCCGCCAGCAGTGGCCGCAAGTTCGCCAGCTTCTGCGCAAGTGTCTGCGCCTGCTCCCAATTCAGCGCCGGCCATTGCTGCCAGCGCCCCGGCAAACCCCGCATCGGCAGCCAAGCCCGCCGCCATTACCGCATCGGGACCGAAGGCCGCAGCTTCCGCCCCCAAGTCCGCGGCCTCTTCTGCCGGCGTCCCGGCCGCAAAAGCCGCTGCACCTGCCAGCGCGCCCGCCAAGGCCGCCAGCGCACCGGCTGGCAGGGTCGCGATCGGCGTCGTCCAGGCAGAGCCACCTCGCAAAGTACCCGCGCCAGCGCGCCCTGCTGTGCCAGCACAGCCCGCCGTTTCCAGCCCCCAGGAAGCCGGCAAGGTCTACCGCTCGGAGCCCCCGGCTGTCATGGCGCCTGTCGCAGCCAAACCCCTGGTAGCAGTTGCCGGCAAATCGGCAACACCCCCAGCAGCAGCCAAACCGCAGGCTGCCGGCAGTGCCGCTAAAGCAGACAGCAAGCATCTGGTCAACGTGGGATTGTTCGCGCAAGAAGCCAATGCCAACAACGCCGTGGCAAAGCTCAAGGAAGCCAGTCTTCCTGTCTACACCGAAGAGATTCGCAGCCCTACCAAAGGCAAGCTGATACGGGTACGCGTGGGGCCGTTTAGCACGCAGGCAGATGCCGAAGCTGCTGTTGTGAAGATCCGTGCTCTGGGCTTGGACGCTTTGCTGGTGCGTCCGTAAATAATTTGTAGTTGGACGGAATGTGTTGGCCTACCGGTGTGGGAAATGCCGGGGGCCTCATGGTGTGCCTAAGGCCACACAAATCGGCTCCCGACATTTCCCACACCGGCGAGATAAACAGGCGGGCATTCGCCGCGGTAACCAACTACACGATCGCCGGGTAATTAAAAAGAGAACTAAAAACTGCCCGCAGCCACCGCATCAAACCCCGGATGCAATGCGTCCAGCCAGGCCTCGATTTCCACCTCATCCACATTCAGATAACGCAGACCTTCGACGCCGTAGTTGGTCCATTCCTTGTTGTCCTCCACGCCTTCGTGTTTGGCGACCAGATGGTCCGCCACCAGCGTCATCGCCACCAACGTGCGGGCTTCGACCGGTATCTTCTCATCGCGCAACACCGTCAAATCATGGTGCAACCGCACCGCAATCACAACGATGGGCGGCAAGTGCCAGGTCTTGGCGACGATGGCACCCACCACTGAATGGGAAGTACGGTGCGCGATATTTTCGGTCTCGGTGAAGGTGCGGTCCTGGCGCGCCATGGCTTCTACCAGCGTGCCTGCGTAGCCTTTGACGCCCTGCAACATGATGGGAATGCCCACATGGCAAAACAGGCCGCAGGTGTGGGCAACGTCGGGGTTCACGCCGTATAACTGGCGCGCGATATAGCCCATCGCCAATGCGCGGCGCGTCGAGGTTTCCCAGAAGTGTTCAATCAACAGCGAGTTGATCGGGATCGCGTTGCGTGTCAAAAAGCCGGTGAGGATTCCAACGGTCTGACCAACGCCCAACATTGACACCGCCTCCCCGACCGTAGAGGCTGGGCGCGAACGGGAATAGAGCGGGCTGTTGGCAATACGCAAGAGCGCAGCGGCCATCGCGACGTCGGCGTTGGCAATGCGGGCGATAACACTTGGATCAGGATCACCCTTGCGCACTTCAACCTGCAAGGCCTCCAAGAGCTCAGGGCATGGCGGAATGATGATGTCGCGAACCGGGCCTTGCGTTCTTGCAAGCTCCAACTCACGGTCAATCTCTGCCACTTGCATGCGCGCTCCTGGTTGAGAAGCCATTATCCAGAAAACGCGCGCAGCGGCTAGTAGTTTTGCAACTCAGTAATGGATGGGCAAATGAGGCACGCTCAAGTGACTTACTAAGCAGACGCGACCAAAAACTCCCGGCTGATTCGACCACCCAGATCGTTAACGCGATCCAGGAACTGCACCAAGTAGGCATGCAGTCCTGTGGCAAGGATTTCGTCAATGCGACCGTATTTCATTTCGGCCCGCAGCTTGCCCGCGCGGCGCAGGGTTTCGCTGTCCGGATCGCTGGCCACCAGCGCCAGGTTGTTAACCACTTCGTTCAGGCTGGCATGCAGGCTGCGCGGCATATCGGGGCGCAGGATCAACAGGTCGGCCACGCGCTCGGGCTTGATCACGTCACGGTACACCTTGCGGTAAATCTCAAAGCCCGACACGCTGCGCAGGATCGCGCTCCAGTGGTAGAAGTCGTACTCTTGGTCTTTCTCGTTGGCAACGCCAAAGAAGTCGCTCTCTACCGCGTGGAACTTCACATCCACCAGACGCGCCGTGTTGTCGGCCCGTTCCAGAAAAGTGCCCAGGCGCATGAAGTGCAGCGCCTCGTCCATCAGCATCGTGCCCACAGTCACGCCACGCGACAAATGCGAGCGGAATTTCACCCATTCGAAAAACTGTGCGGGGTCGGCCTCAAACTCGCCGGTCTTGATCATGCGTTTGACCTCCAGCCAGGTCTGGTTTTGCGTCTCCCAGACTTCAGTGGTCAGTGTGCCGCGCACCGCACGCGCGTTTTCACGCGCAGCGTTCAGGCAGGACACGATGGAGGACGGATTGCTCTCGTCCTTGACCATGAAGTCCATTACCTCGCGCGCCTCAATTGCGCCATGCTTTTTTTCGTAAGACGACAGCAATTCGCTGATGGACAACAGCCCCTGCCAGCCTACTTTGCCGACCGCCTCGGACTGTGGCAGCAACGTGGTCTGGTAGTTCACGTCCAACATGCGGGCGGTGTTCTCCGCCCGCTCGGTGTAGCGGGACATCCAGAAGAGATGGTCAGCAGTTCTTGACAACATAGTGGGCCTCTCAAACAGACTGCGATTGGGACTGCGTCTGGGTTTGCGCCGTCGCTGGCGCATCTTCCAGAATCCAGGTGTCCTTGGTACCACCGCCTTGTGACGAATTGACGACCAAAGAGCCTTCTTTCAACGCCACACGCGTCAGGCCGCCGGGCACCATCTGAACTGTCTTGCCCGATAAAACATAGGGCCGCAAATCGATATGGCGTGGCGCGATGCCGCTTTCGACAAAGGTAGGGCAGCTGGACAGACTCAGCGTGGGCTGTGCGATGTAACCACTCGGGTTGGCGATCAGTGCCTTGCGGAAGTCTTCAATCTCCTCCTTGGTGGAGGCCGGCCCCACCAGCATGCCGTAGCCACCGGCGCCGTGCACTTCCTTGACCACCAAGTCTTTCAAGTTCGCCAGCGTGTAGGCCAACTCATCCTTGTTGCGGCACATGTAGGTCGGCACGTTGTTCAGGATTGGCTTCTCACCCAGATAGAACTCGATCATCTTGGGCACATACGGATAAATGGACTTGTCGTCCGCAATGCCGGTGCCCACCGCATTGCAGATGGTCACATGGCCCGCCTTGTAGGCCTCCAGCAAACCGGCGCAGCCCAGCGTGGATGTGGGGCGGAACACGGTGGGGTCGAGGAAGTCATCGTCGACACGGCGATAGATCACATCAACACGCTTGGGGCCACGCGTCGTGCGCATGTACACAAAGTTGTCCTTGACGAACAGGTCTTGCCCTTCGACCAGCTCAATGCCCATTTGCTGCGCGAGAAACGCGTGTTCAAAGTACGCGCTGTTGTACATACCGGGCGTGAGCACCACCACCGTCGGTTCGGCCGTCGTCGCCGGGCTGCTGGCACGCAGGGTTTCCAGCAACAGGTCGGGATAATGCGCGATGGGCGCCACGCGGTGCATGCTGAACAAATCCGGAAACAGCCGCATCATCATCTTGCGGTCTTCCAGCATGTAGGAAACCCCGCTGGGCACACGCAGGTTGTCTTCCAAAACGTAGTACTGGCCGTCGCCATTGGCGTCGCGGGCGCGCACGATGTCGATGCCCGAGATTTGCGAATAGATGTTGTTCGGCACATCGACACCGACCATCTCGGGGCGGTACTGCGCGTTGTTCTCGATCTGCTCGCGCGGCACGACGCCAGCCTTCAGGATTTCCTGGTCGTGGTAGATGTCGTGGATGAAACGGTTCAGCGCAGTGACGCGTTGCACCAGGCCTTTTTCCATCGTGGCCCATTCATGCGCCGGGATGATGCGGGGGATCAGGTCAAACGGGATCAGGCGCTCGGTGCCCGCGCCGTCTTCGTCTTTCTCGCCGTAGACCGCGAACGTAATGCCCACACGGCGGAAGATCATCTCCGCTTCTTCGCGCCGCTTGGCCATCATGTCGCCGGGTTGGCGCGCAAGCCATGCGTCGTAAATCTTGTAGTGGTCACGTATCTGCTCGCCTTTGGAAAAAAAGGCATACGGCAGTTGCGTGTACATCTCATCGAATTGGGGCATATCTATCCTCTCCACACACTTCACCAAGCAAGCTTCGGACCACCCAGTCCATTTCACGCCGAATTAGTAGGTGCACCACTATGGCACATGATGGTGCCAGTAACGCAAAGCCTGCGAACGCTGGCATTCCACCCGTTCGGCTTGCCATGATCGCCAAGTCATGGCACCACAATGGGGCGAGTCCAGAACCGCAATCTGGCGCTCCTGGTAGCGCTGCAGAACCGGCGCTGCAGGGTGCCCAAAGCGGTTGCGATAGCCGGATTGCACTAGCGCCCATTGCGGCTGTACGGCGTCCAGGAATGCGGGGCTGCTGCTGGTCTTGCTGCCATGGTGGGGGACCAAAAGCACTTGAGCCTTCAAAGCTGTTCCGCTGTTCACCAACGCTGCTTCCTGTGGCTGTTCAATGTCCCCCACCAACAAGGCGGTCTGTGCGCCGGAGGAGATGCGCAGCACGCAGGACAGCGCGTTGGGCTTGGCCTGTGTCGCATAGTCTTGCGGCTGGGGATGCAGGATTTCAAAGTCCACGCCGTCCCAAGTCCAGCGCTGCCCTGCCTCGCAACGCGTGATGGGGCGCAGCGCTCGCAGCGGATGGTCGACTTCCACCGAGCTGAAAAAATCCGCCTGCGTCTGCATGCCCAGCACCGCTGCCGCGCCGCCCGCATGGTCGATATCGCGGTGGCTCAGTACCACGCGGTCCAGCCGCGTATGCAGGGACTGCAGCAGAGGCAGCAGCACGCGGTGCCCCGCGTCGCTGTCCTGGCTGTAGCGCGGCCCGGTGTCGTACAAGAGCGCATGGTTCGCCGTGCGCACCAACACCGCATTGCCCTGCCCCACATCGGCCGCCAGCAATTCGAATTGCCCCTCGGGCGGCAGCGGCGCCTGCCACAGCAGTACCGGCAACACCAGCGGCAGGCCCAGCCCTCGCAGATGCCACGGCGCGGGCACCACCAGCAAAAGCCCACCCGCGACGCCAGCGATAGCAATCAGCAAGGGCGGCGTTGCCAGCGATACCGTGGCCCAGGGCAAGGCGGCCAGCCACTGCAACACCTGCATCCACAGCGCAATCGCCCAGCCCGCCACATCCCAAAGCGCAGGCACCAGCGCACCCAGCATGGACAGCGGCGTGATCACCAGCGTGACCCAGGGAATAGCTATCGCGTTGGCGATCAGACCGACTAAAGAGACTTGCCCGAACAGCAGCAGCGTCAAAGGCGCTAAAGCAATAGTGACGACCCATTGTTCACGAAATACACTGACAAATCGGCCTCTAACGCCCGTGGAATGTGCGTGAGCAGCTCCTGAATCTGTAGCAAACAAAACACCGACTGCGACGAAGCTGAGCCAGAAGCCTGCCTGCAACAAGGCCCAAGGATCAACAGCAACCACGACCGCACAGGCCAGCATCCACACCAGCGGCCACGGCCAGCGCAGGCCCGAGAGGCGCAACAGCGCCACGGTCGCCAGCATCAGGCAGGTGCGTTGCGCGGGCACGCCCCAGCCGCAAAACACCGCATAGGCTGTGGCCAGCAAGACGCCGCCCGCCATGGCCGCGCTGGGTGCGGACAACAGCAGACACAGACGCCCGGAGCGGCGCCACAACCAGCCGACCACCCACGCCGCGCCCCAGGCGAACATCGTGATGTGCAACCCGGAGATGCTGACGAGATGAGCGACCCCTGTGGCGCGAAACACATCCCAGTCCACCCGGTCAATCGCGTTCTGGTCGCCCACAACCAACGCAGCGATCAGTCCCGCAAATTGGCGCGGCTCCACAGTAGTGACGATACGGTCTCGCAGTTGCTGACGCGCCCAGTCCACGGGGTGCCAAGCCGTTTGCGCCAACCGCTGCGGTTGCACGTCGCGTGCACTGGTGCGCACATAGCCGGTGGCCTGCACGCCCTGTTCCCACAGCCACAGCTCGTAATCAAAGCCATTCGGGTTTCGCGCACCATGCGGCGCCTTGAGTCGCAGCGTCATGCGCCAGCGCTCTCCCGCACGCACGGTGGCCGGAGGCAAGACACCCGGGTCGCCATACCAAGCGGCATCGATACGCGAAGGCAAAACCAACTGCCGCCCTTCCAGCTCCGCCGTCTCCACATCCAGCCGAAACCGCAAGCCCGACTCGTTGCGCTGCGGCAGGCCGCGGACCACGCCCTGGACCAGCACATCCCGCCCTTCCAGCGCCGGGTCGTGTGCACTTTCCAGAAACCACAGAGCACGCCCGCCGGTGCAGGCAAATGCCAGAACACCCGCCGCCAGCACAGCAAGCCACGCTGCACTTGCTATTCTTTTGCGAGCGGCTGCTGCACATCCTGCTAGTGCCAGCAGCCCAAAAGCCATATAAACCCAACCACTCCAGAGTTGCGCTTGCTGCAGTTGCACAGCCGTACCCACAACCCAGCCCAACAAAACCCAAGGCAACAGCGCGAACCGCATAGGGGTCTGCGTATCTGGTTGCGTCATGGCGCTTTCAGGCATGGGACATTATTGACGCTGAACTACCTTGGTGGATGCGCGGAGCAAGGGGGTATGCACAGAGCCTCATGGTGTGCCTAAGGCCACACAAAATCGGCCCTGCGCATACCCCCTCACTCCACGAGCCCTTGGTATTCTGGAGCGTGTAAAAACTGCCTCACTTCTCGCCGGAGTGGGG
>NZ_JBFUFW010000004.1:0-402435 GCF_056403235.1 Rhodoferax sp. P2_H8_2 | reverse complement strand
CGACATTGAATGTCATCAGACGTTGGGCACTGCGAGAACAGATGTCCATCCGTGAGATTTCCAGGCGTACAGGCCTGGCTCGCAACACCGTGAAGAAGTACCTGCGATCCGACGAGAGTGAGCCTAAGTACGCAAGCCAAACCCGGTCCAGCAAGCTCGATCCCTACGCCGAGAAGCTGGCTTTGTGGCTAGGAATGGAGGTCACGAAATCGCGGAAACAGCGGCGCAATTTGAAGCAACTCCACACAATTCAAGAATAGCTCTGCAAAGACTCAACCCAAAAAGGAGAAGATCAAGAACTTATCCACAACGTGAGCACCATGTGTTCAAAAAGAGTGTGGGTCAAGAATTGATGGAAAGCTTGGGTCAGGCTTCAGCGGAATTCAACATGTCTGAATCTCTTCTAACTCGAATTTAGTTGTGAATGGTGGTGGCAATGCAGGATCAATGACAAAAGGTTGCCTGTTCATGAACCACCAAAACATGGAGCCTCTCTGCTCCAATTCAAACGTGGTTTCCAGTTGCTCCAAATAAAGAACCTCATGCCCGATTGCGCGCCAGTGTGTCGTCTTAATTCCACCCGCAATCAATTCACCGTGGGCCATGAACAGTTTGGCAAATGGGAAAAATGCCCTAAGACTGGTATCTATCCAAGGTAAAAAATCGTCCCCTATTTTTGGCTGATTCGTTGAAGCGTCCAGCCATCGCTGTAAATCCTGTTTTGATAAAAACTGCATTTGTTATCGCTTTACTGACTGACAAAGCTATTGATCTGTGCGCAGGGTAAGGCCTTGACTAATCAAATACTGAACAAGTTTGCGGACAGCACTTGAGAGTTTGGATTCGTCAGCACTAGCGCTTGAATTCTATGAACCCATGTGCGGCTGCCGCAAGCCGACTTCCTTCGTATTGCTGCTGAAGTTGAGCTCTCGATAAGTTTCTCATTGTTCGCCCCCCGCTTTCTTAAAATCGTTGCCAAGAATAGAAAAATGTTTGCGACACATGCAAGAAATGACCTGTGCAACGTGGAGCTCATTGGATATCATGCATTGAATTCACCGCTATTCGCTATTACAGCAAGCGCCCCTTTGTTTGCTATTTGCAATTTAGTGACTTTATTCGCCTTTCGCCAAAAGACATCGTGACTTAGTTTGCGTCAATGGTCCTGACCGCCCGAGGATTTCTACTATTGACAAATTCTCAGCTTGACAACACATGCATTCTTGATCATCTGCGCAACGATATGCATGTCTGCGCTTGCAGGAGCCACCTCAGCTTCACAGCATCGGCGTGCAGCACCTACCCCATTACCAGATCAAACCCGTGATCTGCAGTGACTGTAGATTCGGACCCTCGCCCGCTTGCGTCGCACCTTCCTGATTGATGTCCACGCACGCTTGATGGCCGCAAATCCCGAATCACTGGAGTTGATCACTCCGTCCTTGTTGGCATCCAGCCAACGCACGTCACTCAAGATGTCGCCTGTCTCAGGGAAACCGCTGGCTTTGATGACCTGCACCATGGCATAAGTTACAGCTGCTTGGGGTCTCACGCCGCCAATCGCACCACATCCGGATTTTGCGCAGCAATACGCAGCAAAGTTTTAGCCGCACCAGACGGTTGCGTGCGCCCCTGTTCCCAGTTTTGCAAGGTGCGTATGGAGACCCCCATCAGCGCCGCAAACTGAGACTGCGACATGCCCACTTTGGCGCGCGCTTCTGCGGCGGCAGACAGCGTTACGCGGTGCACCTTGCCTTCGCCTCGCTTGACCTGGCGAATGGACTCCAGCACATCGGCAGCAAAGGCTTGTATTTCCGGATCGAGTTTGGCAGTTTTAGGCATCGTAGGCCTCCTTCCATTGTTTCAATACGCTATTGGGCATGTTGTCGAACTTGGCTTTAGCATAAGTCGCGATCAGCACGATCTCACCTCTGGCCAATCGCGTGAAATAGATAACCCGCGCGCCGCCCCGCTTCCCCATACCACCGCGGCTCCACCGCACTTTGCGTAGACCACCCGCGCTCGGTATGACATCACCCGCTTCCGGATTGCCCGCAATCCAGTCGATCAGCAATTTACGCTCATCATCACCAAACACCTCTGCGGCCATGCGCATGAAGATGGGTGTTTCGATAACTGTTAGCATTTCGGGATTATACGCTTTTAGCGTATATTGCACACCCTAAAAAAGGCCACCGCAAGATGGCCTTTTGGTTGGCAAATGCAGAGCCGCCTTGCGGCACCTCAACCACCCCAGCCGCGCCCAATACACATTGCCACTGTGACCGGCGCCGCGGCGTTGTCGGCAATGAGAGTTCGGCTAAAAATTGCACACCATTTACAACACCGCCGTCGCCTTGCTGATGTTCCAGTTGCGGGTCTTGTTGGTCGCCATTGGATTGGCACACTGAATACTTTAAAACCGCAAAAATTGATCTGTGTAGACGCTAACCCACGAGTTTTCAAGCAAATGGAATATGGGAGCGATAGTCGCAGCAACGTTGAATGTCATCAGAGGCTTGGCCTTGCGAGCTCACTGACTCGAAAAAGAAAAAGCCTGCAACTCTTTCGAGTTGCAGGCTTTTCAATCTGGCGGAGCAGGCGGGATTCGAACCCGCGGTGGGTTTAACCCCACGCACGCTTTCCAGGCGTGTGACTTAAACCGCTCATCCACCGCTCCAGAGCTTTGTATTCTAACCTGAGTTTATGCGTCACTTTCAAACTCGTGAGCTACGAGAATAAAAACGCAACTGAGGCCCTAGCCCGATTACAGAGTCTGTTGAAGAATCTGGTTTCATGGTTGATGTTCCGCCATGGCGGCGTGGTCTTTTCCAGGGCAGCGGATGGACAGAAGAAGGCTTACGCAAGGATTGAATCCATTCCGGCGTGCTACTGTGGCCACTTGAACCTGCCGCCCTTTCAGCGAATGAACATGATCACCAAACAAGCAACTGCGCCGCTGAGCAACCGACCACAGCGATCTGGTGGGCGTGCCAACACTGTTGGCTGGTCGACCATTCCGCACCCAAGGTGGCAGCCTGACGGTGACAACACCACCAAAAAGGCACAGGCGTGGATTTCATAAGATCTGTTAACTTCACTACTCTATATAATAGATTTTATGAGCGCTATTAAATCGGTTTTTGAATTAATGGATCTCCCCGATCTGGCCGAGGACATCGGCCAGAACCTCAAACTCGCTCGCGCGGCCAAGGGGTGGCGCCAGGAAGACCTGTCGAAGGCCAGCGGCGCGAGTCTCCAAGCTATCAAAAATTTGGAGGGTGGCGGAAACGTTGAGTTCATTACTTTTCTGAAAGCTACGATGGCGTTGGGAATGGGGCGCGCAGTGTGGGAGGGTTGCAAGCCGGCACCACAGACGCTCGATGAACTCGAGCGCGTCGAACGCGCCAGGATTGAGTCTGCGAGAGTAAGGCTGAAGAGATGACGAAACAGGCCGCCCCGATAAAGCAGCCGCGCTTGCAAGTATTCCTGGACCACGGCCGAGGATCCAGCATGGTTGTGGGGGAGTGCGTCTGGGTATCAAGCAGTCGAATTGCGGCTTTTGAGTGGAGCCAGGAGGCACTCGACTCGGGCTTAGAACTATCGCCTTTGATGATGCCAAGCGGGCCTGGCATTGCGTACGCCAAACATGAGCCGTTCTCGGGAATTCACCCTTTGTTCGCCGATTCGATACCAGACGGTTTCGGCTTGCGCTTAATGAATAGGGGACTCGGCGA
The DNA here is from genome assembly GCF_056403235.1 of Rhodoferax sp. P2_H8_2. NCBI lineage: Bacteria > Pseudomonadati > Pseudomonadota > Betaproteobacteria > Burkholderiales > Comamonadaceae > Rhodoferax > Rhodoferax sp. P2_H8_2. Next base: position 398,698 of record NZ_JBFUFW010000004.1, on the reverse strand, counting down.
CGCTGGATATGCCCTTGAAAAGGTCAACCCTTTGCATAGGCTCGCTTGGATTGGCGAGCGTGGTGTAGGCGCATTGACCTACAAACCAGTGATGGACGCAAATGTCGAACCACTACTGACAACCATCTTCGAGGCTGCTACCTTGGCCGCTCGCGCCGAGGCACAAAACCTCAAGGATATTCCAAGGCCAGCCATACGTGCGGGCGGATCAGCTCTAGGAGCGCGACCTAAGTTTTGGGCCTCCATCGGTCCAGACAAAGCCACGGTCATCCTTGGCGACCAGCCAAAGGTTCCTATTGGCTTCGTGCCGAGCCTTTTGAAGTTTGCACCTTCTAGAGGAGATAAGAATGAGCCGTTCCTAGAAGCGGCCTGTCTAGAGTTGGCCAATAAGTACGGGGTCAAGGCCRCTCGCGGGCAACTGCTGACCCACCCCAGCGGGGCCGCGCTCGCGGTGGAGAGATTTGACCGCCTGCCCTCGGGCGAGCGTATTCATACTCAAAGTGTCGCAGCCATGCTGGGCCTCAACTTCCGCGAGCCAAGCCTCGACTATGCATCTCTTGCCAAGCTTGCTCAAAAGGTCGGCGGAGCGTCTGACCTGGAGCAGCTCTACCGCCAGCTTTGCTTCAATGTGGCACTTTCCATGAGAGACGATCACACCAAGAATTTTGCCTTCTGTATGGATGCCGCTGGCCAATGGTCTCTTTCTCCGGCATTCGATTTGTGCCCCTCCACAGGATTCGGACATACCCACGAGCACACGACTACCGTTAATGGGAAAGGGACGAACATCAGCCGCGGCGATCTGGTGGCGTTTGCAACCTCTCTGGCGCTTCCACCCCAACTGGCTCAGGAAGGTATCGACAACGCCCGTGCGGCGGCAACAGAGTTTGCAGCTCTCGCCGTCAACCTTGGAGCAACTAAAACGAAGTCAAAAGAGTGGGCCAATGCCTTCAAAGCGATTGACGCACACCTAAAGTCAGGAATGGTCCCAGTTTCCGCCCAACCAAGAGCTCCAGTGAAGCCCAAGAAAAAAAACGACCTCGCGCGGTAACGCCACATCGTGCATGTTCGAAAAAAAAAAGGCGCCCGAAGGCGCCCTTTTCTTGCAATGCAGCTTTCGCTGCAAGGCCTATCCGTCTTAGCGGATCACAGCCAGAACTTCCAGCTTGCCAGCGCGAACGGTCTTCAGTGTCAAAGCACCGTTCTTGACGTCACCCTTTTCGTCAAAGGAGATGGGGCCAGTCACACCCTTGTAGTCTGTAGTGGCAGCCAACACGGGCAGGTACTTGGCTGGGTCGGAAGAACCGGCCTTGACCATCGCGGCAACCATGATCTTGACGGAGTCATAAACGTAGGGTGCGTAAACTTGCACGTCTGCGTTGAACTTGGCCTTGAACTTGGTCTTGAACTCTTCCATACCAGCCTTGGCTTCGCCTTCGACGCCACCGGCTTCCGCGCAGAACACTTGGTCGTCAGCAATCGCGTCGCCACCGAGCTTGACCAGTTCTGTAGAGCAGATGCCGTCGCCGCCCATGAACTTGGACTTGATGCCCAGCGACTTCATTTGCTTCAGCATGGGGCCGGCAACAGCGTCCATACCGCCGAAGAACACGATATCGGGCTTCTTGCCCTTGATTGTGGTCAGGATCGAGTTGAAGTCAGTTGCCTTGTCAGTTGTAAATTCTTTCGCAACGACCTTGCCGCCAGCGGCTTCGACAGACTTGATGAACTCTTCAGCAACGCCTTGGCCGTAGGCTGTACGGTCGTCGATCACGGCGATGGCTTTGCCCTTCAGGGTGCCAACAGCGTACTTGCCCAGCGTGCCGCCCAATTGGGTGTCATCGGCCACAACGCGGAAGGCAGTCTTGAAGCCTTGGCGTGTGTACTTGGGGTTGGTTGCGGAAGGAGAGATTTGGGGGATGCCAGCATCGCTGTAAATCTTGGATGCAGGGATGGTGGTACCGGAATTCAGGTGACCGACCACGCCGGCGACTTTGGAGTCAACCAGCTTTTGCGCAACTGCAGTGCCTTGCTTTGGATCGCCAGCATCATCTTCAGCCACCAGTTCCAGCGTAACCTTGTTGCCGCCAATGGTGACACCAGCTGTATTCAGCTCTTCGATGGCCATACGGGCACCGTTTTCATTGTCTTTACCCAGGTGGGCGATAGCGCCGCTGGTAGGGCCAACGTGGCCGATCTTGATAACTGCAGCAGCAGGCGCTGCAGGAGCTGCTGCAGGCGCAGCTGCTTCTTCCTTCTTTCCGCAAGCGACCAACAGGGTTGCCGCAGCCAACACTGTCAGAGTACTTTTCATAGTGAATTGCATAGAAACTCCAAAAATAAAAACAAAGAAAAAACAGCGTGAATTAATTTATTCCACACCCAACACAATAACCGGTTTTGAGACAACGAGAAACAGGTTCGCTACGGAAGAATGAAATTATTCGCCTTCGCGCAACGCCTGTTTCACTGCATCGGCTATTGCCAGTTGCATTTCGTCACGTAAGCCTTCCAGCACGTTCTGTGCCTGGGCTTTGATCAGTGCTTCCATCCGCTCGGCCATACGGGCTTCCAGCAGTGTCATTGCGCGCTGGGTCAGGTCCAGCACAGGGTCGGCACCGGCCTTGGGCGGCTGCGCCTCGGCCGGGATCAACTGCACCACTTCGGTGAGCGTTGGCAGAAAGCGTGCGCTGGGCTTGGCCGTGCTCATGCTCTTGCCCCCTTGGCAACCAGGTCGTGCCGGGTAATGGCATAGCCCTGTTGCGTGTATTGCTTCCAGCGCTGGCGGCCCTGATTGCGGTCTTCGTCATCTACGCTGACAACATCAATCACCCGGTCGAAAGCCTCGAACCCTGCCGGTATCGTGGCACCCAGATTGACGAGCACCTGGCGCGCAGTGCCAGCTTGCACAACGTCCTGTACCAACACAACTGCTGATCGATCTTTGGTACTTTGCGGCGCTTGGGCGCCGCAGTGGGATACGAAATCTGTGGGACTCAGGGCCCACAGTTCCGCGTCGAGCTGTTCTTGCGCCTGCACATCGGCGACCACGACCACGCGCGCGCCACTGGCCGCCGCCTTGCGCAGCAGGCGGCAGGCGTAGGCCAGCTTGTCCGTGGCTCCAAAATGAAAGGCGATCTGTGTCATCGCCTTGGGGTTACTTGGTGCCGGCGCGGGCCAGCAGGAACTCAACCAGCAGACCGACCGGACGGCCGGTAGCGCCCTTGGCCGCGCCGCTCTTCCAGCCAGAACCGGCGATGTCCAGATGGGCCCAGTCGAACTTTTCGGTGAAGCGCTGCAGGAACTTGGCTGCACTGATCGCGCCCCCTGCCCGTCCGCCCACATTGGCCACATCGGCAAAGTTGGTTTTCAGGCCCTCGGCGTATTCGTCATCCAGAGGCATGCGCCAGCACAGGTCTTGCGCGGTGTCACCAGCATCCGACAAGTCCTTGGCCAACGAGTCCTTGGGGGTGAACAGGCCACTGCGCACGCCGCCCAATGCGATCACGCAGGCGCCGGTCAAGGTGGCGATGTCCACGACCGATTCCGGCTTGAAACGCTCGGCATAGGTCAACGCGTCGCACAAGATCAAACGGCCTTCGGCATCTGTGTTCAGGATTTCAATGGTCTGGCCGCTCATGCTGGTGACCACATCACCCGGCTTGACGGCTTTGCCGTTGATCAGGTTTTCGCAGGAAGGGATCAGGCCGACCACATTGATATTGGGTTTGAGCAGCGCCAGTGTCTTGAAAGTGCCCAGCACGCTGGCAGCGCCAGACATGTCGAACTTCATCTCGTCCATTTCGGGAGCCGGCTTGATGGAAATACCGCCGCAATCGAACGTAATGCCCTTGCCGACGATGACGGACGGCGCCTTGCTCTTGGCGGCGCCGTTGTAGCGCAGAACGATGAAGCGCAGGGGTTCATCGGAACCCTGAGCGACGGCCATGAAGGAGCCCATGCCCAGCTTGGCGACTTCCTTGGGGCCAAGCACCTCACAGCTGAATTTGGCCTGCTTGGCAACCAGTGCCTGTGCCGCTTTGCCCAGCAAGGTGGGGGTGGCGTGGTTGGCCGGGCGATTCGCCCATTCTTTCGCCACTTCAATACCGGCAACGATGGCAACCGTGCGGTCAAATGTCGCTTGCAGCTCGCTCGCGTTGGGCGCTGCAATGGTGACTTTCTGCACCGTGCGGCCTTCCGGCTTGCTCTTGGTGTGGGTGAAAACGTAGCTGCTGTCTGCCACCGCCAGCACTGCTGCGCGGACTGCGGCCTCAACGGCCGGACCGGCAAATGCCACAACCAGCTTCTTCAGCGAATCGCTCTTGATACCGCCAAAAGCTGCGCCGATGGCCGTGCGAACCTGCTTGGCTGTCCCCTCGCCGATGCCGACCAGCACGACGCGCGTGGCACTGGCTTGCACCGGACGGTACAGTGTCAGTGACTTGCCGGGCTTGGTTTCGAGGTCACCGGCCTTGATGGTTTGGGCCACCAGTGCGGACAGATCATCCTTGCTGGCCTTGAAAGATTGGGGTACCAGGACAATCAATGCATCACATTTTTCATCCGCTGCACCAACGAGACTGGAAGATTTGAGTTCAAAGTTCATAATTCGGTCTTTCCTTATCCTCCAATGTTATTCCATTCCTCCATCCGAAAAGAACTAGCGCGCAGTTTTGGCGCAACTTTGGTGGTGCTGGTGACGGTCGTGATGACCATGACCCTGATACGCACCGTGGGTGACGCATCTCGCGGCACCTTCGACCCCACCGACGTGATGATCATCATGGGCTACACCGTGCTGTCGCAGATGCCCATCATTCTTGCTGGCAGTCTGTTCATCGCGATATTGAATGTGCTGACCCGGATGTTTCGTGACAGCGAAATGGTGATCTGGTTTGGCAGCGGGCGCGGTCTGGCCTCGCTGATCAAGCCCCTCCTGCAATTCGCCTGGCCTATCCTGGTCGTCGTCCTGACGCTGGCGCTTTTGATTCTGCCCTGGGCTTTTGGCCGCATCGAAGACCTGCGTGACCGCTTTGAAAAACGAGGCGACATTGCCCGTATCGAGCCGGGCCAATTCCAGGAATCCGCCAACGGTGACCGGGTTTTCTTTATCGAAAAAGATACTTCAAACAAGCAGGCCGGCAGCAATGTCTTTATCGCAACCACCGAACAGGGCAAGGAAACGGTTACGAGTGCCAAATCCGGGCACCTGGAGACCATTGGCCAGGACCGCTTTCTAGTTCTGAAAAACGGGCAGCGCCTGGAAAAAAACACCGGGAAGGCGGACTTGAACATCAGCACGTATGAGTCCTACGGTGTGCGGGTCGGTGCAGACGATCCTTCTGCACGCAGCTACATACCGGTCAATGCCATTGGCACGATGGATCTGCTGCAACAGCCTGTCCCGAAACACCTGGCCGAGCTATCGTGGCGCATTGGCGTTACGCTGGCGTCACTCAATTTCGTGCTGATTGCGCTCGCCATTGCCGGCGTCAATCCCCGTGTGGGCCGCACGGCCAACCTGGGTTTGGCATTTCTGGTCTTCGTGGTCTACGTCAATATTCTGGAGGTCGGTAAAAGCTGGATTGCGAACGGCCAGACCACGTTTGTCATATTCATGCTGACCCTGCATGGCGGCGCACTCTTGCTGGGATTGGCATGGCTGGCCAAGCGGCACAACAACTGGGATGCCCTGCGGTTCTGGCCTGGAAAGCGCACCCCATGAAAACCCTCCGCAAACTCTTTTACGGTGAAGTCGTTACCGCGGTCACGCTGGTGACGCTGGGCTTTATCGCGCTGTTCTATTTCTTCGACTTTGCCGAAGAACTGCAACAGGTCGGCCACTTCAGCGCCATTGGCTACAAGGTGCCGCAGGCCATGCTGTTTGTCGGACTGATGATTCCCAGCCATGTCTACGAGCTGTTTCCGATCACGGTGCTGATAGGCACTATCTTTGTGATGGCCCGTTTTGCGCAAAGCTCCGAGTTCACTATCTTGCGTACCAGTGGCCTGGGACCATGGCGCGCGTTGCGTACGCTGGTGTTTCTCGGTGTGGGCTTTGCGGTTTTCACCTTTGCGATTGGCGACTACATTGCGCCGCTGGGCAGCCGTACCGCGCAGATGCTCAAGTCCCAGTTCCAGGGGCGCATGACGGTGGGAAAGACCGGCGCATGGCTCAAGGAAAAGCAGGCCTACGGCAGCTATTCGGTCAACGTCGGCGCGCTGTCGCCCGACGGCAATATGAAGAATGTGCGCATCTTCGAATTCGACAACCAGGGCGCACTGGTCTCGCTGACGCAGGCGGCCGTGGCCAAGTTTGGTGAGCACGAGGACTGGCAGCTTGAGAAGGTGGATCGCACCGAATTCACCAGCATGGATGCACAAGGTAACCGTGTGGACCGTGCCCGGGTAGACACTTTCCGCTGGCCCACCCAGATCAGCGCCGAAATGGTCGCCGCTGCGGTCAATCGGCCAGAGCGCATGAGCACTATCGATTTATTCCAGTACATCCAACACCTGAATGCCAACGCCCAGTCGGCGCAAAAGTACGAAGTGCAGTTCTGGAAAAAGGTGTTCTACCCACTGAGTTGCGTGGTGATGGTCGTGCTGGCCCTGCCCTTTGCCTATCTGCATTTCCGCTCTGGCTCGATCGCCAGCTATGTGTTTGGTGGCGTGATGGCGGGTATCAGCTTCGTGCTGCTCAACAATATTCTGGGTGACCTGGGCACGCTGCGCGGTTGGCTGCCCTGGGTCACTGCGGCGCTACCGGGCTTGATCTATTCATTGATATCGCTCTCCGCATTTTCCTGGCTGGTGTTGCGACGATGAGTGGAGCAAAGCCCGCATTGGTGTTGTTTGCCCACGGTTCGCGCGACCCGCTGTGGCACCTGCCCATGCAGGCCGTGGCGCAAGCGGTTTTGGCCGCCAACCCCGATGCATTGGTCGCCTGCGCTTACCTTGAACTCAGCACGCCCGACCTGTCGGCCGCAGTCGATCAGCTCATGGCGCAGGGCGCAACTGACATTAGCGTCCTGCCGCTCTTTCTAGGCGTAGGCAAACATGCGCGGGAAGACTTGCCCCGATTGGTCGACGCGCTGCAAGAGCAGTATCCGCAGGTTACTTTCACGCTGAAAACCGCTGTTGGAGAAGACCCACGCTTGATTTCATTGCTGGCAAATATGGGACGGGAAGCACTCAATCCATAGACTTCTGCGGCATAATGAACTTCATCTTTAGTTGAAATTCGATATGAACCTGCACCAGTTTCGCTTTGTTCAAGAGGCTGCGCGACGCAACCTCAATCTGACCGAAGCCGCCAAAGCCCTGCACACCTCACAACCCGGTGTCTCCAAAGCCATCATCGAGCTGGAGGAAGAACTCGGCATCGATATCTTTGCCCGCCACGGCAAACGCCTCAAGCGCATCACCGAACCCGGCCAGCACGTGCTGCGCAGCATTGAGCTGATCCTGCGTGAAGTCGGCAACCTCAAGCGCATCGGCGAGCAATACAGCGCCGAAGACAGCGGCACGCTATCCATCGCCACTACCCACACACAAGCCCGCTACGTGCTACCGCCAAAGGTGGCCGAGCTACGCACCGCCTATCCCAAGGTCAATATCAGCCTGCACCAGGGCTCGCCCGACCAGGTCGCGCGCATGCTGATCGACGAGGTGGCCGAAATCGGCATCGCCACTGAGTCCTTGGTGGACTACTCCGAACTGGTCACCCTGCCCTGCTACGAATGGCAGCACGTGCTGGTATTGCCAGCCGACCACCCGCTGGCGCAGAAAGAACGCATCACATTGGAAGATGTGGCGCTGGAACCGCTGATCACCTACCACCCGTCGTTCACGGGCCGAACCAAGATCGACACCGCCTTTGCGACCCGCAAGCTGACACCGCGCATTGCACTGGAAGCGATTGATTCCGACGTGATCAAGACCTATGTGCGCCTGGGGCTGGGCGTGGGCATCGCGGCCGAAATGGCGGTGTCTGACATCGTCGAAGACTGCGAGAAAAACGGCGGCAAGGGTGGCCTGGTGGTGCGCCCCGCTGGCGCGCTGTTCGGCCAGAACGTGGCCCGCGTCGCTTTCAAGCGCAGCGCGTATTTGCGCAATTTCGTTTACACCTTTGCCGAACTGCTCAGCACCCGCCTGAACCGCAACCTGATTGCCCGGGCGATGGAAGGGCATGTTAGCGACTATGAGCTCTAAGTCATGGGGCCGCTGACTTCGAAGCTGCCGCAAGTCGGCACCACTATCTTCACCGTGATGTCGGCGCTGGCCGCCGAACACAAGGCTGTCAATCTGGGCCAGGGCTTTCCGGACTTTGGCGCGGACCCTGCGCTCTTGGATTGCGTGACCCGCGCGATGCAGGACGGCCACAACCAGTACCCACCAATGACCGGCGTGCCCGCATTGCGCGAGGCCATTGCCAGCAAAATAGAAACGATTCACGCCCGCCAGTACAACGCCGCAACCGAAATCACCATCACTGCCGGAGCGACGCAAGGCATCCTGACCGCCATTCTTGCGGTGGTGCATGCGGGTGATGAAGTCATCGTGCTGGAGCCGTGCTACGACAGCTATGTGCCCAATATCGAACTGGCAGGCGGCGTGGCCGTTCGCGTGCCACTGACCCCCGGCACGTTTCGCCCCGACTTCGCAAAGATCGGCGCGGCCATCACGCCCCGCACCCGGGCGCTGATCATCAATACACCGCACAACCCCAGCGCCACGGTGTGGCCGCGCGAAGACATGCTGACGCTGCAGGGGCTGCTGGCCCCTACCAACGTCTTACTGATCAGCGACGAGGTCTACGAACACATGGTGTTTGACGATGCGCAGCACGAGAGCGTTGCGCGCTATCCTGGCCTCGCTGAGCGCGCCTTTATCGTTTCCAGTTTCGGCAAGACCTTCCATGTGACTGGCTGGAAAGTCGGCACCATCGCCGCGCCCGCCGCGTTGACAGCCGAGTTCCGCAAGGTGCACCAGTTCAATGTGTTCACGGTCAACACGCCGATGCAGCACGCACTGGCGAACTACATGGCCAACCCCGCGCCCTACCTGGACTTGCCCGCGTTTTACCAGCGCAAACGCGATCTGTTTCGCGAAGGGCTGGCCACTACCAAGCTGCGCTTGCTGCCCAGCCAAGGCAGCTATTTCCAGTGCGTGGATATCTCCGCCGTGTCGGACTTGAGCGAAGCCGAGTTCTGCCAATGGCTCACCCGGGAGATTGGCGTCGCGGCGATTCCGTTGTCCGCCTTTTACGGCGACGGCTTCGACCAGCGGGTGGTGCGCTTCTGTTTTGCGAAGCAGGATGCGACCTTGCGCGAAGCCATTCGCCGCCTGCAGTCGCTATAAAAACAGGAGCTGCTCACGCACATTCTGCGGGCATTTCAGGCATATTTCACTCTAATTTCAAACGATCACTTGATACATGACCCTTTCAGTTCCAACTGACGCTGAAGGCCATTCGCGTCACGGAATGTGAAGTAGGCTATTTCTTGTGTGCAGTATTTCGCGGGTACAAAGGTAATGGTGAAGCTCGCCTTTTCACCCGATGCTGCGCCGTTCAAGCTAAGGGCGGTTTCCCCCAAAATGAATTGGTCAAACTTGCCGTGGCCATCGCTAATTTTGGCCCCGCCGAAGTGGGACAGCACTCGCGTTCCGGCAGGGTATTGCGTTGCCACGCGCAGGGTCTTTCTAGCGCCACTGTTCACGTAGCCAAAATCCAGCGTCTCAGAAACCACCGCGACGCCCACCGGAGGCTTATTGCCCATTTGGGCCTGCATACCGGTGCCTGTGACGCCTCCCGGTGATGGCATGGCTACATACGTTGCTTTGCCGATACCTTTCAGTGCGGCCTTGTATCGATCTCCGTTGGGGAACATCACTTCCAGCAATGCCGCACGAGGTCCCTCTGCACTGGCACGAAAGGCGACCGTACAGCGGAATGAGTAAATGACGCTAGTAAAAGCGGGCTGATTGATCCAACTACATTCCGCCGGTGTTACCGAAAAATCCTTGGCCTGACCGCCAGTGATCCGGATGCTTGATGGTGCGCTCTCATCAGGCGCTTTGCCGGTGTAACCGCCCATGAACAGCACAATGGACTGTTTTTGCTCCGCATTCTGCGGTTGGATACCAAAGTCTGCGGTGACCATCGCCTCCGCAGGCGCAACAGGTATTTTGCGAGCGTCAGTTTGCATTGGGGGGGTGAGCCCACCCGCTGCTGGCGGGGCCAGGTTGGCAGGTGCCGAACCGTTGTTGGGTCGCAGTTGGGTGGGTCTGTTATTGATTAGCTGGCCATTTGCGTGTTGCGCCAGCAGTGTGCAACCGAGCGTGGCAACGAGCAGGCTGGGTGCCAGTGTGGCATTGGATAACGTGAAGCGGGACATGTATTTCTCCTCTCGAATGGCGGCTATTGCGCTTTACTGCAACACCAGTTCAACGCGCCGGTTCTTGGCCTTGCCCGCTTCATCACCGTTGCTGGCCACAGGCGCTAGGCTGGCCACGCCGTTGGCGGTGAGACGGTCACGGGCAATGCCGTAGGTGCCAGCCAGCGCCGCCACTACGGCTTCCGCACGGCGTTTGCTCAGATCGATATTGCCGTTCAGCGTGCCCGCGTTGTCGGTATGGCCCACCACATGCAGCTTCAGGCGCGTTTGCTGCTTCAACAGCGTGCCGATTTGCTCCAGCGACGCGCGGCTTTCGGGCTTGATATCTGCCTTGGCCGTGTCAAACAAGATGCCGTAGACCGCGACCTTGCCGCTGGCGTCCAGGCTCTTGCCCATCTCGCTGGCGGACAGGGCTTCCATCGCCTGCTCGCGCGCTTTGGGGTCCACCTTTACCACCATGATGCTGGTGCGCTTCTGGTACTCAGCTTCGTCGCAATACGCCGACAGGATGCCAGGCCGCCATGCCGCGACCGCAACCGTGGAACCCGTCGCAGGGTTGTCCAACAGCGCGTAGCGGAAGTCGCCGATGTTGGCGCCATTACCGCAAGCTGCCGGGCTGTTGTCCCCGATGTTGGCCCAGTACGCTCCCGACACCAGCGTAGAAATAAAGTAGCCCTTGGTTATCCAGTCGGCGCTACCGCAGGCTTCACCCGTGCACTCATACGTGGCCTTGTAGCCAGCAGCCTTCAAATCCTGCTGGTAGTTGCGCACCACCTCCAGCGCAGACTTTCCAGCCGGCGTCAGGTACTGCAACATGGTGCGCTGGCCCGCGCGGTCCTGGCTGCGTGAGATCACGGCCTGCTCATCCTTGTACATCACCTTGCCCACCGGAAACTTCACCTCGTCGTAGGCCACGTCGTCGCGGTAGGTCAGCACCGAGCCGGTGTAGCGCTTGAGTCCAGCGGGGTCGGTCAGCCCTTTCAGGTCTTTGGTGGGTACGGGGTGGTCGGCCAGGGCCAGTGCGCTGGCGGCCAGCAGCACAACGCCGATAGCAGTGCGTGCCAATGTCTGCGGTATGTGTGAGCGAGAAGTCATGGTGTTCACCTTAAAAAATGGATAGAAAAGCCGGACGCGGAAATTCAGTAATGCGGCAACTGCGAGGGCGGCGCGCCAGGGACAGTGCCGTCACTCCGTAGGGGTGGTTGTGCGGGGCGCGGCGCGTACATGAAGCGCACGGTGATGAAAGGGTCGAGCAGGAAGTCATTGGCCACGCGGTTGCCCTGGCGCCCCAAAACGCGGTAGCGCTCGGTGCGCGGGTCATACATACTGTCCACACCCTCCGCGCTCTGGTACAGGTGCACATAGATGCGGGCTGCGCGGGTGCCCCAGCCTTGCGTGGATGAAAGGTACAGAGCCCCTTCAAAGTTGCCCGGCGCGAGTTCGCGTAACGAGTATTCCGTGCGCTCTGAGTCCAGTTGCACATCCACGTCATTGCCGGCCACGGTCTTTAGTTCTTGCTGGCTCAGCAGCGCCGCCACCGGGCGCGAAAACGCTTCTATCCAGCAGCAACGCCAGCCTTCCTGCAATTTCGCTTGCGGCACCTTGATATTGATGCGGTAACTGGCATGCGGCATGTAAGGCACGAACCCCTCGCGCCGCACCGACACCTGCAGTGGCTCACGGTCTGCGGTCTGCGCCATGCTGGTGCCCAGCGTGGCCAGCAACGCCATCCCCAACAGGCCGCGCAACAGGGAGTTGCTGTGGCGGCGCATGTTAGTCATCCACCCATTCATTCGAGCGCTGGGCCAGCTCAAAGATAGCCTGCTCGATCAGCGCGCGCATCGCCCGGTCCATGCCCTCTTTGCGGGCCGACTGGAAGGACGCATCCGGCGTCATGCCCTGCAGGTCCTGCCCCTTGTTGGCGGCGATGGTTTCCACCAGGCTGCCGATGCCGCTCACGCTGGTCTGGGTAGATGCGACTTCCTTGCGTACGTTAATCGCGTCCAGCACCTCGCCACTTCCGACCGACAGCACACGCACGTCCATGCCAATCTCGTCTTTGGAGCTGCCGCCACCCAGTTGCAAGCCTCCAATCGAGAAGCCCCCCGCGTTGCTGGACTTGCCGGCGGCGGCTTCCGAAAAGGTCGCCTCAAAAATCACATTCGCGCCCTTGATTTGCCGCGTGGCGCTGGTGCCGCTGGTCACGCCGGTCTGGTTCATCTCGCGTTCGCGCGCCACGCCGTTGGCAATCTTGTTGCGCTCCAAAACGCGGAACTGCTTGCTCTTGATCAAGGCCGTGGTGAACATGGCCGTGGCCGCACGGGCATCGATCTCGGACACGTTGGACGTCACCTCATAGACCGTCACCATGGGCCGCGCGGCCAGCGCCACGGCTGGCAAGCTTCCCAACTTCTTGGTGGTGGACGACCGGTCCGACACCGGGTCTTTGCCCTCGGCATGGAGCGCCGCGCTGCTCAGGCAGCACAGCGTCAAGACAGTTATGGCCTTAGCAATGTTGAAAGCACTTTGGGGTTTGGCAAACATGAAAGCTCCTGATGTGGGGTTGCGGGAGGCTTGGTTCTTAAGCCTGCTTAGTGGTTAAGACGCAGTCGCACAGCAGATTGCGACAAGCCCACCAAGAAATCTTTTTGGAATGGGTTGTCGCAAACCAAGGTCAGCCGGCGTCTTAGTGACTAGACACCCTCACCTTTTCAGGAGACCCACGTGAACCTGCACCACCAACCTGCCCCGCACGGCGCCCGAAAACCCCTTCTCTATCTGCTGGGGGCGCTCATCCCACTGCTGATGGCGGCGCCCGCCCATGCCGGTCTCAAGGATGCGGCGGAAAAGGGCTGGGCTTGCCTGAAGGCCAATGGCAAAGCCATAAAGCACGCTGCAACCAATGGCGCCAGCGTATTGGAATTCATTGCCACCAAGCCGGTATGTGTGGGCCAACTGGTCACACCCCCGCCCGCCATTCCCCAGATTGCCATGGGCATCACGGTTGGCATTGCAACACAGCAGAAGCTCAACACCTATGACAGTTGCTCCAAAGGCATTTACGGTTTTGTCGCCAACCCGATCCTTGGTGAAGTCAAGGCCGCGCTGAACAAGGCGCCCAACCTGCCCTCACCGCTTGACTCACTCAAAGGCGGACTGGTCAATCTGACCGCAGAAAACGCCGTGGACTTGCTGACCAGCATCCCCGGCACCGAAATAGTCACCGGCGGTATCGACTGCGGCTGCGGATTGGTTGACGCCGGTCTCAGGCCAGAGGTCGTGAAGGAGATTTACGAAGACACCGTGGCGGTCGCAAAACAATGTACCGGGTTTCTGGAAGAACTCGGCCCGCTGGGCAAGGGTATCGTTGTCGTGGGCGGCGCAGTTGTCACCGGCTATGTCGATGTGATCAAGGACCCGCAGCACATGCCCGTGGGCACCTATTACCAACGATTCTGGGAGCCCTATGTGGAGTCGGTAGCGCTGGGCCTGTCTGCCACGCCGCCACGAGACGTCTGGACGGCGACGGTGAAGCCAATCTATGACAACTGTGTCCAATACTTCGACAGCCATAACCAGTACCAGAGTACCGCTGTCCTAACCTGCGATGGCATGCGCGACGGCACGCGTGACTTTGTTGGTGGGGGTTTTACCCGCGCCGTCTACAACCGCACCTGGGACCTGCTGACGCCGAACGCAGCGGAGTATTACGGCCGCTACCTGGTGAAGCAACAAACTGACTTGGCCCGCGCCGCAGGCCTGAACGATGTGGTCATCCAGGCGATGGCAAAGCGTTTGTTCCGCGACTTTGGTCTGGACGCACGCGGCAACGCCAAGCGCAATGACCGCGGCGATGTGGCGTGGGCCGCAGGCTCGCTCGGGGAAAAAACCCGCAATGCCAAAAGCACACAGTTTTCGGGCGGCGACCCTAAGCGCCGAGCCAGTGAACTGCCAAACCGCGACACCGTGCTGGACGCGCTGATCGCCAAGGTCTACAACAACAGTGCCACAGTGAAGACCGTCATCGGCTGGCAAAATGCCTACCCTGCCATCATGGCCGCCAAGTGCACGATGCCGCCGCGTGTCCGCATACCTGGTGTATCCAATGCGGCTCCATCCGGTATCCCGACGACCACCCTCACCTGCGCCGACCAGACCCTGCCCACCGCAACGCGGCAAGCCGCCAGCATCGCCTGCAACAACCTGGCCGCTGGGCTCAAAAATGAACTCAACCTCGTATGCCCCAGTTCTGCGGACCTGAGTAAACAGGAGCTCACTATTGGAGGCGCCACCTACAACGGCAGGGTCATCCTGGTACGCGGCCTGCTGCGTTACAACGATGACGGGGTGCTGCAGTACGCCGACCCGGCCTCGGGCATCCAAAACTTCACCGCGACGTTTGGCATCGTTCCCATGAGGGCCGATTGGGTCAATGGCGTGATGGGACCGCAAAAAGGTTCCCAGAAGACCATGCATTTCCTGGTGCAGATCACTCCGCCAGCAGGCTTCAAGTCGTCCACACCCGGCAAGCTGATTGTCAACGGCACCCAAGCCAACTTTGACAGCGATAACTTCAACGTAGTCGCCTCGAACGAGCCGCCCTTGCCAATGATGGATGGCGTAACGCTGGCTGCGCCCCCTCCCCGCGCCGACATGCTGTGCCACACCGCAGAATGCAAGGAAGAACTGATCCGAATGGCCGCCACGTGCAAGCAGCAGTTCGCCGATTTCGCCAAAAACCCTGCCAACCAAAGCGGTGACACGCATACCCTGTCGCCGGCAAAGTCCAAGGAACAGGCCGCCATCCTCAGCGCCTGTGACGAGAAGATGAAGGCCATCGCCCGCGCCAGCGTGGCGGCTGGCAACACCCAACCGGTAGGGATCGGTGTTGGCGGCCGAGTGCCTGGAACACGGATCACCCCGGGCGGCAGCACGCCCGTCGTGGCCCCGCCAGTGATTACATCGCCGGTGCCAACAGTTCCTATGGTTCCGATGGTTCCGATGGTTCCCGCAGTGGTAGCCCCACCAGTGGCAGCTCCAGTCATTGCTGCTCCCATCGTTGTCGCTCCGGTAGCCCCGCCTGTTATCCGCCAGTCCATTCCCGCGATACGTCCCCCACTGGTTGTGGCTCCACCTGCGACAGGCCAATTACGCCCGGGTGGAATGGGCAACAGCCAACTCGGGGGATCTATGGGCTCTTCCAACCTCGGTGGTGGCCTGGGCGGCGGTACGGGTCTAACACGACCCGTGCCACCAGGATGCACGGCCCAGGTCAATAGCCCCGGCAGCTATGTCTGCAATGACGCGACCGCAGTGGCGCGCTGTGAGCAAGCATCACGCGGCCAGGCCACGTGCACATTGCGCCCTGGGCGCTAATCGGAGGACCTATGGATGCTTACATCAGCGTCGGGCGTTGTCAGACCAGCGGACATCTGCGCGCTGTGGGCACGCTCCTTGTATTGGGGGTGCTATCCGCCACGGCGGCATATGCGCAAGGGCTCTCCGCTGCGCCGCCCCTTTTGCCCGCGTCATCGCCAATGCTGCCGCGGGTTGTCAACCAGGCTCCTGTATCTGCGCTGGGCGCACCGGGACGGTCGTCCGCGCTGCCGTCATCCAATGGTGCATTTGGCGGAGCTGCAACCGGACTCGGTACCCTGACCGCGCCCACCGCAACCCTGCGTCAGCCAGGCAAGTCGGACGGGCAGTCACCCAATACACCCGGTCTGCCGGGCGGTGCTCCCGCAGGCGCGGCAGCTACGGTAGTGACCTTGCCTGCGTTCACGATGACCGGCATGGGTTACGCAGCCCCCCAAGCGGGTAACACCAACCCTGGCGCTGGCCCCGGTCCTAACCCAGGTCCATTCACCGCACAAACCGTCACCTTGCCTGCATTCACGATGACTGGCACTGGCTATACCCCACCTATGGGCGGCACTTCCGCAAATTCATTTACGCCCCAGACAGTCACCTTGCCTACCTTCACCATGACCGGCATGGGCCATTAATTTTCTAAACCGTATTCAGGAGATTCACATGAAAAAAGCAATTCGTCTCATGCTGCCATGCGCTCTGTTGTCCTGCACCGTTGGCGCCCATGCGCAAACGCTATTCACATTCAACATTCCGGTGGATGTGCACGACATACCGGCCGCGTTTACGTCGATCAAAATTGGTTGCATATTGACAGGGGTGAGCTCGGTGACTTTTAAACCAGAAGGCGCGGCAGACATACCATTTTCGATCATTCCACTAGTGGAAGGCAAAGTAAAAAGGACCGTCTCCTTCACTATCGACAAGAAAGACTTGCTGCCAAACTATCAGGCAAACCCCGCTCTTGCTACGGTAGTGGAATGCAACTTCAGCTTCCTAATCCCAGGTAACAACTCCACCAGTTATGTGCCTGGTTATGCGCTAGCCGCCTTCAAACCAGGCACACCACTTAATTACAGATCAAGCGTCAACCTTGCCGCCTTGCGGGGGAAAAACTGAAAATGAAATCCATCCACTCCACCATTGCCGCCCTCACTGCCCTCGCCGCGTGTTTGGCTGCACCCCTGGCCCAGGCCCAAAACCTAAAACCCGGCCAATACGAATACACCACCAAAACCGAAATGTTCGGTATGTCCATTCCTGTCAGCTTCAAGCAGTGCGTGACGGACAAGGACGTAGCGTCCAACAAGGCCTATGTGAATCAGCAGGGCGTAGAGGGTTGCACGCCGCCTGTGGTGCAACGCAAAGGCAGTGCAATCACCATCAAATACAACTGCACCAACCCCAAGATGACCGGCGAAGGCCAAGGCACGGTCACAGAAGACACATTCACGATGGACATGCGCGTGACCCAGCACGACATGGGCGGCAATGTGATGAAAACCGCGTTGACCGCGAAGCGGCTAGGCGACTGCGCTAAGTAGCAGGCTGCGGCTTAGGCCGTGTCCTCAATCAGGCTTTCCAGCCAGGCCTTGGCCTTTACCCAGTCGCGGTCTACGGTGCGGGTGGAAACACCCAGCAGCTTGGCAATGTCGGCGACGGTCAAGCCGGCAAAGTAGCGCAATTCCACCAGCTCGTAGAGCCCCAGATCCAGCGTGCGCAATTGCTCCAACGCTGTGTCCAGCAAAAACCAGTTGTCGCGTCCTTCGGTGGCAATCGAATCGGCCTGCGACAGCGTGACATGCACCAGATCACCGCCCCGCTTTTCCGCCTGGTTGGCACGCAGGTGGTCCAGCACCACCGAGCGCAGCACCTTGCCCACATAGGCAAAAAACTGGGCGCGTGATTCGCCGGCCATACCGGTGCGCTCCACCATGCGCAAGAACCCCTCGTTCACCAGTCCGGTGGTGTTCAGGCTGGTGACACCGCCCACGGCATACAGGCGCGAATGCGCCAAGCGTTTGATTTCGGGGTAGAGCAATGCATAGAGCCGCGCCGCCGCGCTTTGGTCACCGGCGCGTATCTCTTGCAACAGTTGTGCAATCTGTTCGGCAGAATCCGTGGGCATCAAAGTGGGAGTCCTCGCTGTGGCGTGCTCGGGTGCTCAGGCGCACTTGCACTGTGCGCGGCAGTTTAAGCCACAACGAGGCCACAACGAGTGGGACCCCGCCCAGGGGTCTGTAAGCAAGCGTTACAGCTGGCGGTCTTCGGCCTTGAAGGTGCCGCCAGTAATCGTCATCTTGGCCTTTGTCTTGACTTCCATCAGCTCGAAGCTGAACGTGCCTTCAATCACCTTGCCTTTAACCGAGGTGATCTCCAGCTGGTTTTTGCCGTCGACCATCCGGTACTCCGCTTCCGGGTCGCCAAAAGGCTTCCTGCTGACGCCT
Source organism: Rhodoferax sp. P2_H8_2 (assembly GCF_056403235.1). Lineage (NCBI taxonomy): Bacteria > Pseudomonadati > Pseudomonadota > Betaproteobacteria > Burkholderiales > Comamonadaceae > Rhodoferax > Rhodoferax sp. P2_H8_2. Next base: position 380,481 of record NZ_JBFUFW010000004.1, on the reverse strand, counting down.
TTGGTGAAGCTGACTTCACAGCTGCGGCTGCCCGATTTGGCAAACGTGAATTTGACCGGCTTGCCGTCATAGTCGTTGCAGTTGATCGAGAGCTTGTCCGACAGCGTCTTGGGTGGTGGATAGGCCGCCCCGCCCTTGGTGCTTGCCATCAGGTTGAGTACGCCCTTTCTTGGGATCAGGTACATGATGCCGCTGTCATCGCTCTCAAACACTTTGCCGTCGATAGTGGCGCTCAGGCGCTGGGGCGTATCTGCCTGGGCGGCCAGTGGCAGGCCGAGGCCCATGGTGATGATTGCCAGCGTCAGTGCGCTGGCGCTGCGTGAAGAAGTTGGTGATTTCTGCATGTTGCTCCTTGGGTGGTTGGGTTGCATTGGATAAGACGCGGTGCGGGCGCCGTTTACGACAAAGGGCTAAAAAAGACAGACGGATGCCGGAACATCTGTCGCATTCAGTGGCTTGTCCGCGTCTTAACCATTGAAAGCCCAGCAGTTTGGGTTAGCCTACGGATAACTGCACACCGACCATGACCGCCACCTCCTCCGATCTGAAACGCCGATTTGTATTGTTTGACGAGGTCGCAGAGCTGCCACCGGACGAACGCGCGGCGTGGTTCGCAGCGCTTCAGGCCAGCGAGCCCGAGCACGTGGCTGCGGTGCAGGCCATGCTGGATGAGCTGAACCAGTCGTCCAGCCACCCTGATCAATCGCCCAGCCTGATTGGCGTGAGCGCGCGCGAGTTTGAAGCCCAGGTGGATGTGGCCGCTGCACCCGATGCGGGGCCCTCGGTCAACGTAGGCGATGTCGTCGGCCCATGGCAACTGGAACGGAAAATTGGCGAAGGCGGCATGGGCGCGGTCTGGCTGGCGGCGCGGCACGACGGCCACTTTGACGGCCATGCAGCCATCAAGTTTTTGCGCACGGGCCTGGGCAAAACCGATCTGGTGGATCGTTTCCTGCGCGAGCGGCGCCTGCTGGCGCGTCTGACGCACCCCGGCATTGCACGCTTGCTGGACGCGGGCACGCACCAGGCTGAGCCCTACCTGGTGATGGAATACATCGACGGCGTGCCGATCACCGATTGGGCCGGCGGCCATGCGCAGCAGTTGGCACAGCGCATCGGCCTGCTGCTCAAAGTCTGTCGGGCCACTGAATACGCACACGGCCAACTGATCGTGCACCGTGACATCAAACCCTCCAATGTGGTGGTGAGCCACGCGGGCGAACCGGCCTTGTTGGACTTTGGCATTGCCAAGCTGATGGACGACGTAGACCCGGGCGGTGCGACTTCCTTGACGCATCTGACTGGCCGCGGCTTCACGCTGGGCTACTGCGCGCCCGAGCAGGTCACCGGCGAGGCCACTGGCGTTGCGGCCGATGTGTTCTCGCTGGGCGTGCTGGCGTTCGAGTTGATCACTGGTGCCATGCCGTTCGCCGGCGAGAACCGTACCGCCCTCGAACACGCCATCGTGCACAACGAGGCGAAATCCATTGCGAAGGCTTTGCAAAGCCCACCCTCCTCTGTCGCAGGCAGGCCCTCAGACGCTGCACGCGCACTAGGCGATCTGGATGCCATCGTCGCCAAGGCGCTGCGCAAGAACCCGGCGGATCGTTACACCACGGTGGGCGCCTTTGCTGCCGACCTCGAGCGCTGGCTGAACAACTTGCCGGTTGAGGCGCGGCGCGGTAACTGGCGCTACACCACGCGCCTCTGGCTGCGTCGCAACCGGCTGGTGGCGGCACTGGCGTCGGTGGCCTTTGTGGCGGTCAGCGCAGGCCTGGTGGTGGCGCTGTGGCAAACCCAGCGCGCGCAACAGGAGGCCAAGCGCGCGACCCAAGTGGCGGGCTATCTGGGCGAGCTGATCCAGAGCGCAAGCCCCGACAACCATGGCGGCAGTTGGCCCACAGTGCTGGCGCTGCTGGAGCAATCCGAAAAAGACCTGGCCACCAAGTTTGCAGATGACCCGAAAACACACGCCCTGCTGCTGGGGCGTCTGGTGGAAACCAATGACGCGCTGAACCGCGATGCGGTGACCCTGGCGCAACTGGAGCAGCTGCAACAGCTGCTGGCGCAGACCGAATCCGCGGATTCGGATGAGAGCCTGGACACGCTGAAACACAAGGCGCAGATTCTGCGCAGACTCAACCGCGAGGCTGAGGCCGTGGCGATTGAAGAGCCCTTGCTGCCCAAATTTGCTGCGCGCTATGGCGCCAAGAGCGAAGAATACGGAAGATTGTTGCAAGGCTACAGCTCCAGTCTGGCCGGCGTAGGGCGCATGCAGGAAGCCAGAGAGAGCCTGAAGCAGGGCGCGGCGATCATGACCAAGCTCTTTCCCAACGACCTAGCCAAGCGCATCGATGTGGTCAACGACGCCGCCGTGCTGCTGACCCAACAAGCCCTGTGGCGCGAAGCGCTGGAGACGCTGGCCACGATAGAGGGCGACCTGCCTGCCATGGCCAAACTGGGCGGCCAGCAGGTGCGCGATTCACTGATCATGCGTGGCAACCTGGAGGCCATGCGCCTGCGCCTGGGCCAATACGAGGGCATAGAAGCCCGGCTGACAAAAGTCATTGGCGAGATGGAAACCCTTTTGGGGAAGAACAACGCCTTGGTGTTCGATTCCATTGTCCGACTGCAGAACCTGGCCTGCGAGATGGGCCGCTTTCAGGAATGCCTGTCGATCGGTCAAGGGCTGCTAACGCGGCTCCAGGAGCCCGGTACTGCGCCAAGTGCCCTGCTGAATGCGGAGTTGTGGGTATTGAGTCAGCAGGGCCGCATGGGACTGACGAAGCCTGACCGCGCCAAAGCAGATTTGCAGCGCATGCTTGCTGCCGCGCCATCCGCAATACCCGGAGCGGGCGCGGTCCGTGCAGATTTCTACCGCCGTTTGTCGGATGCGGCAGCGGGTGTCGGCGCGCTCGATATCGCTGACAGCGCTCAGGCGCTGGCCCGTGTCGATTTGGCAGCCATCAACAACTCCAACCCCGAGAGCGTCGCCGCCGTCAACCGCACGGCAGCACTCACAGCCTACCTGCGCGGCCAACCCAAGCGCGCGCTGGAGTTGCTGCAAGGCCGGTTTGCGCTGTACGAAAAATCGGCAGAAGGTGATAGCCCGCGCCGCGCGACTCTTTGGTTACAGCGTGCGCTGTTTGAGGCTGAACTGGACCCCACAGCCGCGGCCCAATCGCTTGCGCAAAGCAAGGCCATGTTTGCACGTCTGGGCGGCCCACAGCCGCAGTGGAAAGCGCTGCTGGCCTATGTAGAGCTGCGCGTTGGACCTGACAACGCCAACCCGGCCGCCCTGCGCGCCGCTGAAGACGCGGTGGACAAGGCCTTTGCGCGCCCTCGGCCCACGCCCTGGCGTACACCCACCATGGCAAGCCTGTAGGATTGCTATAAAAACAGGAGCTGCTTACGCACATTCTGTGCGGTCTGCAGCCTTATTTAAGGGTGATTTCCGAGTGCCCATGCCGCGACAGCACTCGCCGGCATCGGCCTGGCAAAGTAATAGCCCTGGGCATACGTGCTGCCCATATCGCGCAGGGCGTTGGCGGTAGCTTCGTCTTCTATGCCTTCTGCTACCGTGCTCAGGCCCAGTTGCCTGGATAGCTCCAGTGCCGACTTGACGATTTGAAAGCTGCGCCCGGAGTCGTGCATCTGTTGCACAAAGGTCTTGTCGATCTTCAGGCAGGAGAACGGCAGCGTCTGCAAATAGCCAAGACCCGCGTAGCCAGTCCCAAAGTCGTCCAGCGCAATACCCACACCCAAATCACGCAACGCATGGATGGCACTGGACACGGCTTCCAGGCTGCTGACGATCACTGTCTCGGTCAACTCAATGCGCAACTCCTGCGCAGGCATGGCGTGTTGCGCCAGGCAGGTTTGAATGCTTTGCACAATGCCCGGCGTGCACAACTCAGGCGCTGACAAATTCACACTCATGAACGGCTGGTGATCACCCTGCCCCATGCAAAAGGACCGCAGCAAAGGCCAATCCGTTGCAGAACGCTGCAGCACCCATTCGCCAATGCGATGCACCAGCCCGGTCTTCTCAGCCAGCGGAATGAATTCGTCCGGGCTGATCATGCCAAGCCGGGGGTGTTGCCAGCGCACCAGCGCCTCAAAGCCCACTGGCACATTGCCGTTGAGCAAGATGATGGGCTGGTAGTGCAGTACCAACTGGTCGGCCGTGATGGCCTCGGCCAGATCGTGTGCAAGCGACAGCGTATGCACCGCCAGCGAATGCAATTCGGCCTTGCCCGACACATCGGAATCGGGCCGTTCGGTGCCGGAAGGCGTACCGCTGGAATTGCGAAAGCGCTCCAGCATCAGGCGCAGCAAATACTGGATCACCGGGTCGGCCCGTGCCAGCAATTCCTCTACGTGGTTTCGGTCAATGCGCACGAGGCGGGTGGGCATCAGCGTGCGCACAGTGGCGGTACGGGCCTGCCGGTCCAAGAGCGCCACTTCGCCAAACATCGCGCCTTCCGTCAGTACGGCAACGCGTTTGGCTGTATCGGCCGGTCCCACCAAAACTTCGACGCAGCCGCTCTCAATGACGTAGGCGGCGTCTCCGTATTCCCCGGTGCGGAACACGACTTCATTGGTGTCGTGTGCTTCGCGGTTCAGTCCATTTGTATCTGTGCTCACTGAATCCCCCTGGCGATATCAACGTATTGTGGCGGCACAGCCGGCGAGAAACCAGAAGATTTCAACGGTGTTTGCATTTTTGCAAAACCCTGCTAAAGTGATATCACTTTGATTTCACCAGGACACATATGAACAAAGCTACCGACTCTGCATCCGGCGCCACTTTGGCTCCCATTTCCGAACGTCTGCGGCCTTCGATACCCGGGCTTCCGATGGTTGGCGTCACGCTTCTGCCGCTGGCCTGGTTTTGCTATGCCTTTTATCTGCTGGTCAGCAAGCAAGTACCGCCCCGAGAGATCTGGCCGCAATTGCTGGTGGTGCTGGCCGTGCCATGGTTCGCGCTGGGTTTCTACATGCTGCAACCCAAGTCCGCCGCCATCCTTAGCTTGTTTGGCGAATACAAGGGTACCGACCGCAGCGAGGGCCTGCGCTGGGCCAATCCGTTCTTCACGAAACGCATCATTTCGCTGCGTGCCCGCAACCTGAACATTCCACCGCTGAAAGTTAACGACCAGCGCGGCAATCCGATAGAAATCGGTGCAGTCGTGGTCTGGGCCGTACGAGACACAGCGCAAGCCGTATTCGAAGTGGATGACTACGAACGCTACGCACAGGTGCAAGCCGAGGCCGCACTGCGCCACCTGGCAGCACAGTACCCCTACGACGAAGGCGAACAACACGGCACGACCACTATCACCACCTTGCGCGGTGCGCAGGATGAAGTGTCGGACGCTTTGCGTGTTGAGCTGGAAGCACGGTTTGTGCGGGCTGGCGTCAGCGTGCTGGACGCCAAGCTGTCGCACCTGGCCTATGCGCCGGAGATCGCCCAAGTGATGCTGCGCCGCCAGCAAGCCGACGCCATCATCTCGGCACGCAGCAAAATCGTGCAAGGCGCGGTCGGCATGGTCGAAGCCGCCTTGAAGGGCCTGTCCGACCGCGAGATCGTCGTGCTGGACGACGAGCGCAAGGCGGCGATGATTTCCAACCTGCTGGTGGTGCTGTGCGCAGACCGCGAAGCGCAACCGGTGATCAACGCCGGCACGCTGTACAACTAAATTAGGCATCGCAGATGAACCGTCTCGCATTCCTACTATTCGCACTCCTCTCGAGCAGCACTGCGCTGTTTGCAGCGGAACAGGCAGTGGAGCTGGAAACGCCAACTGGCGTGATCAACGGCACGCTGACCATGCCGCCGGGCGGATCCAAAGTCCCGGTCGTCTTAATGATCGCAGGGTCCGGACCGACTGACCGGGACGGCAACACGCCCGTGGCTGCTGGAAAGAACGACAGTTTGAAGTTACTCGCAGCTACGCTACGCGACAACGGTGTCGCGTCGGTCCGATACGACAAGCGCGGCATTGCAGGCAGTAAGAGCGCTGCCCGCGCAGAGTCCGACTTGCGCATTGAGGACTACGTCCAAGATGCCGCTTCTTGGATCACAAAGCTCACGAAAGACCCACGCTTCACCGGCGTCGCTGTTATAGGACACAGCGAAGGATCGCTGATCGGTATGCTTGCATCTCAGCAGAGTCCGGCTGTAGCTTTCATTTCGGTGGCAGGCCCTGCAGAGAAAGCGTCCGCCTTACTGCGCCGCCAGCTTCAAGGACGTTTACCCCCCGAACTGGTAACACGCAACGAAGAGATCTTGAGTTCCCTTGAAGCCGGTGTTACTGCCAGCGAAGTTCCCACCTCACTCATGGCTCTGTATCGCCCCAGCGTCCAGCCATATCTCATTTCTTGGTTCAAGTACTCTCCGTCTGATGAAATAGCCAAAATGCGAATCCCTTGCCTACTGCTACAAGGGGGAACGGACATTCAGGTGGGTGTAAATGATGCGGAGAAACTCCACGCCGCCAACAAGACCTGCCTACTAAAGGTCATAGCGGGAATGAACCACGTCATGAAATCAGTTCCCCCAGACAGACAGAAGCAGATCGCTTCGTACGGCGATCCCACCCTTCCTCTCGATACTGAACTCACGCGGGCACTGGCGCAGTTCTTCTCGGGAGAAAAAATGCAGGCTGCATTCGGAGCGCCGCGCTAGCGGTAGCTTTCCAGGCATGGCCAGTCCCGGCAAAAAATCCTTTCCGCTGCGCATTGATCCGAAGCTGTGGTCCGCCGTTGAGCGGCTCGCAGCCAAGGAATTGCGCAGCGCCAACGCGCAGGTGGAATACCTTCTGCGCGAAGCACTGGTGCGCCGCGGCGTGAAGCTGGACGAAGAACCGGAAGCGCCTGAGACGCCAGAAGAGTGAGACTCTCTAGGTAAACCGGCTGCGCACCCAGCCCAGCGCCGCAGCAATCGGCAACGCCGAGCGTGGCAAATAGGCGAGACGCCACAAACCACCGTGGCACGCGTTGTCCATGAACAGCTCCAGCGGATGGTTTAGCGGCACGGATGGATTGGCCGCTGAATCGTTGCAGCGCAAGTCGTGCACCCACAGCGCGGCCATCAGCGCATTCGTGGTTTCGGGCTCAAACACTTCGATGCCAAAGCTGCTGGCGCCTGCAAAGCCTGCGGCCAGTGCCGGGTTCTTCAACACCGACACCGTCGTCGTACTGGGCGCCACATTCAGCGACACGCGATGCCCCGCGGCGCGCTCGACCTGTGCGCGCCACTGCTGCAGCCGCTTGGCCAGCGCGTAGTTAGGCCCCTGCTCTATCACCATGCTGTCGACGACGCCGTACTGCACGCCCTTGTCGCTCTCCAGCAGCGTCTCCACGTTGGGCTGAAAGAAGCGGTCGCCAGTGGCCAGATGCAGCGAGCTTTGCAGCGTGCGCTTGGTGACCTTGCGGGCGGCGTAGGCGTCCATGGAAGCCTGTGCGGTCTCGCGGGTTACCGCAAACATGTCGGTCGGTGTGGCCAGGAATGCCAGAGTAGTGTTCTTGTCTGATTCACAAAGCGCCTTGGCAATCATGTCCATGCCCATCGCCACTTTCACATGGCGCTCGCCGTCCAGATAGGCCAGCGACGCAATATCCAGTGGGCTGGTAAATGTGCGTAACCAAGCTGCGATGTCGGGCGCTTGCGTGATCAGGTTGGCCCCGGCTTGTTGGATCCAGTCACCTGTTGACTCAACTCCAGCGCTTACGGGTGCGTGCAACACACCATTGCCAGCCTGCGCTGTGTCCACCAGCCGCTTCCATACATCCGGTCTATCAATATCCACCGCCACCACGTTGGCTCGCCATTGCATCAGCCAGCGAAACGGCCCGGCCTCACTGCCCGCGCCCAACAGCACCATCGTGCGATCCGACAGGTCAAACCATTCCGGATGTGCGATGCAGCGCTCCAAAGCGCGCGCAGCGGACGGCTCGATGATGCCGCGCGCTTCCCAATCCGCAATCTTGGCGTGCAGGCGTGGACCCGATAAATTTTCCCCATCCAGCGGCACGGTCCAGGGCGCTGGGGCCGCGTTACTGCTGCCGGTGACGGTGTGGGTGGTGAAACGGTTTTGCCCCGCGGCCAGTGCTTCCGTCAGCGAAATATCAGGCTGCCCGTTCGTGCTCCAGCACATGTTTTGCCAGGCGCTGTCCAGACCGTTTTGCACGCTTTGCATCGCGACTTCGCTGGATGCCAAGCTGCCTTCGACCAAGCTACGGAAATAGGCGGGGTAGGTACGGCGCCAGTGCTTCTCTTGCATGGCGGCATGCGCCCGCTGCGCAGCGACTGGACCAAGTGCCGCAGCCAGAATGTTGGCGCCAGTGCGCGTAGTGCTGCGCGAACCGTCCGCACCCAATGGAAAAACAATACCGCCCTGTTCCGCTGATGCCATGCATGTCTCCTTCTTCTACGTAAGCCTTGCGTGACTTTTCACGCAAGGCCAGTGTAGTGCGCTTGCACAGCGTGCGCTTTGGGACTATCAACGCTTCCAAATGGGTTGAACAATGCGCCCCATACGCTGGGCCAACACCAGCAACACAACGCTGGCCAGGATGACGAATACCAGATCCACTGCCGAGCCTTCCAGACCGAAGGCTCCACCGGTCAACCAATCGGGGCCGCCAAGCTCGGTCACCAACAACCCCTGCTTCACTTCATGGCCAGACACGGCCAGCGAGAAGATACCGTCCTGAAAGAAGTTCCAACCCGCATGCAGGGCGGCACACAACCAGATGCGTCCCGTCAGCAGAAAGGCGGCAGCGAAAAATACACCTGCCACTGCGATGTCGGCGATGCCCAACACAGAAACGTTGTCATTGACCATATGCAACGCGCCAAACACCAGACCCGAGGCCAACAGCGCGAGCCAACTGCCCAGGTACTCTTGCACGATCCGGAAGAAGATCACGCGCATCAACATCTCTTCCAGTATGCCTACGGTGATGTGCATCATCAACGGCAACGCAATGATGGCGGCCGTGGTACCCGGTGCGAACGACATGGCGCGCACCCCACCCAGCACGGCGATACCGACCAGGGAGATGCCAACCATCAACCCGCCCAGTAAAAATCCTGCTCCGTATTCCTGCAAAGCGGCCGGGAGTGCCAGCTCTGACACCTCGCGCTTTTCTATCTTGAGAACATAAAACGCATACGACAAACATCCCACACCAACCCCAAGCAACTGGCCTATGCGCGAGAACAGCTTTTCCTCAAAGAAATGGGTGGCCCCGGCCTGTATCAGCAGGAAAGGCACCATGAAGAAGATCAGGGACAGAAGGATACGGGTTAAGGGAAAGTGCAGGATGCGTTGCGCCAGCGGTGTCGCAGAAAAGCCGCCCAGATAAATGGCAGGGGTCATGTGTTCTCTCAATAGTAGAAGGGGGAGGACAGGGGTCAGATGCTTGTCCGATGGGGGCGACTGTAGGGTGTGCACCAGACCCGAACCAGAGCCATGCGACGAAGTGCAGGAGCCGCGGTATAGCTCTCTATATGGTGTGACCGACCAGTGAATCCATTCGCGCCGACCAAAAAAAAAGCGCTTTGCAAAAGCAAAGCGCTTAAGGGCCAACAAGACCCTCAGGGGAACGTAAAGTTTGCGGAAATAGTTGCGCCAGAAGTCAGGATACCCAGCACAGCGGTCTTTTCCGCAAAACCGGCCAAACTTGCACCCAAGGTGTATTTCCCGGTTGCTCCAACATCTGCGGCAAAAACCAATGTATTGGGAGAGGCCACATAGGGAGCAACTAGTGGAGAGGTGGTTGGCAGTGCAAATTCGTAGACGCCGTTGGTGCTATCCACAAATTTTCCGGCTACATCAACCGTGACTCCACCCGTCAACGGTTGCAGCACACGGACATAGGTATCCGCAGTCGCAGTGCCGGAAACCGTTCCAGTTAGCGAGACCGGAGACGTAAATGCCGCACCGGTCGTGTTCACTGTCGTCACCGTCTCTGATGCCACCACCACACCGGTCACCACCACCGTGCTGCGGCCTGGCGCAGTCACCACCAGCGAGTAAGTGCCAGGAGCAACCGGTTGCAATGTAAATTTGCCGGCACTGTCTGGAACGGTTGCCTTCACTACTACACCGCCCTGCTGCAAGGAAACGCGGGTATTGCCGTTGGCAAGCGTGGCGACATCAACGTAGCCCGCTACACCGGATGTGTAACGGGGAATCACGGAGATCACCGGTTTGAGCAGGTACTGGCCGGAGCCCCCCGCTAAGACAATCGATTTGCAGGCATCAAAGTCGATAACAAAATCTGCCATCTTGTTGGCTGCGATATCAATATCCACATTCGCCTTGATCCCCGATTGCGCACCGCTGGGGGCTTTCAATGCCACCTCTGCGCCGCCCGCGGGCACCACCGAATTCAGCAACGGATTGGCCGCATCATTGCTAGCCAAAACCAGACGCAGTTGTGTGTATTTTCCGGACGGCAGAGCGGTCTGACCCATTTCGCTCAACAACCCGTTGTTCAGTGTCAAAAGATCGACGCGTTTCGCAGGATTGAGAACCACTTCTGACCAGCCAGAGTCTGTGTCGCTGGCGCTGGCGCTCTTGTGGACCCGGATTTTCTGGATGGTTACGTTCACTACGTTGTAGCCACACGCCGGGGCATCGGTCAGGGCAAACCGCAAGCTTCCATCAGAACCGCTGTCGGAACTACCACCACCGCCTCCACAGGCGACCAAACCCGCGAGAACAACGCCCAATACCGCATTGACTTTGTGAAACAGTTTCATATGAGACCTCCATAGAGCTGTCATTCCAACCACCAAACGATGGCTGTCGACCAGAGGCTACGAAGTGCGGTTTGACGCGTCTGTGCGGTTCAACACAAAACCACACAAGACGGCCAGTTCAGCTTGACAGCTGGGCCCAGGCCTTATCCAGGCGCTTCACACTCACGGGCTGTGGCGTGCGAAGCTCCTGGGCGAAGAAACTGACGCGCAGCTCTTCGAGCAGCCAGCGGAACTCCTGCATGCGATCGTCCACCGCGCCCTTGCGCTCGGCGACCAGTCGCCAGTAGCGCTGCTCTTGCGGGCGTAGCTCGGTCATCCGCGCCGCGTCACGCGCGGGGTCGCCGCGGTACTTTTCAAGGCGCAGCGTGATGGCCTTCAGATAGCGCGCCAGATGCTGCAGCCGGTCCCACGGCGTGGCCTGCAAAAACTTCTTGGGCATCAGGCGGTTGAGCTGCTGCTGCGCGTCGGTGGTTGCGTCCACGGCGTTCTTCGTGTCCTTGATCTTGCGGGCCGCGGTGGCGAACTCCAGCAGGATGGTGCTTGCCATGCGCGCTACCTCGTTGGCGATCAAGGTCAGACGCCCCCGCCCCTCCTCGATGCGGCGCTTGAAGGCGAACTCATCGGTGGGCAGTGGGTCCAGCAGAAAGGCACGGTCCAGCGCCACGGCGATGATTTGCTCGCGCAACTCTTCAATCGTTCCACCACCACTTCCGTTGTCCGCCTTGCCCACGTTCATGTAGGCCACGGCCATCTTCTGCAGATCGGGAATGTTCTTCTCCAGGTACTTCAGCGCATCCTTGATCTGGATCGCAAACAGGCGGCGCAAACCGGCGCGGTGTTTGGCGGCGGCCACTTCGGGTTCGTCGAACACTTCGACCGTAACTGCATCGCCCGCATCGATCAGCGCGGGGAAGCCGATCAGCGTCTGCCCACCCTTGCGGATTTCGAGCAACTCGGGCAGTTCGCCAAAGGTCCATGCGGTGAACCGGCCGTCCAGAATCGATGGCGCGTTGCTCTTGGGTGTTTGTTTGGCTGCTGCGGTTGCTACACTATTAGGAGCTACTTGCGCACGTTCTGCGGGCGCTGCAGGCCGATTTGCCTCTGAATTTTCTGCAGCTTTCGCTCCATCCTGCGCCAGCTTCATGCTAGCCAGCGCTTGAAACGCACCACGCGCCTGCGAGCCCAGCTCGGCCTTCAGCGCGCCCAAATTGCGCCCGTGCCCCAACTGGCGACCATGCTCATCCACCACGCGAAAGTTCATGAAGAAATGCGGGCTGAGCATGTCAACCTTGATGTCGGCTTTGACCACATCGACCGAAGTCGCATCACGCACCAGCTTCAGCAAGGCGTCCACCAAGCCGCCGCTGCCAAACTTCTCGGGTGCATTGAGCGCCTCGGCGAATTTGGTGGCGGTCTCCGGCAATGGCACCAGCCGCGAACGCGGCCGTTGGTGCAGCGTCTTCAGCAACGCCTGCACTTTGTCCTTCAACATCCCGGGCACCAGCCATTCACAGCGCTCGTCGTTGACCTGGTTCAGCACAAACAGCGGCACAGTCACCGTCAGGCCGTCGCGCGCATCGCCGGGTTCGTGCAGATAAGTCGCCGCACAATCCACACCACCCAGCCGAATCGTCTTTGGGAACGATGCGGTCGTGATACCCGCCGCCTCATGGCGCATCAGCTCCTCACGCGTCAGCTTCAGCAGCTCTGGTTGCTTCTTGACCTCTTCACGGTACCAGCGTTCAAAGCTGTAACCGCTACACACGTCAGCGGGTAACTGCTGGTCGTAGAACGCATAGATCAACTCGTCGTCCACCAGCACGTCCTGGCGGCGCGCCTTGTGTTCCAGGTCTTCGACCTGTTTGATCAGCTTCTGGTTCGCGGCCAGGAATGGCAGCGTCGTTTCCCACTCCTTGCCAACCAGCGCTTCGCGGATAAAAATTTCCCGCGCGCCGTGCATGTCAACACGGCCATAGTTCACCTTGCGCCCGCTGTAAACGACAATACCGTACAGCGTGGCGCGCTCCAGCGCCACAACCTCGGCGGCCTTCTTTTCCCAATGCGGGTCGAGCAATTGCTTCTTCAACAAATGCCCGCCCACGTTTTCCAGCCACTGTGGCTCGATGTGCGCGATACCGCGACCGAACAGGCGTGTGGTTTCCACCAGTTCAGACGCGACGATCCACTTGCCTGGCTTCTTGGTCAGGTGCGCGCCGGGGTGGGCAAAGAACTTGATGCTGCGCGCACCTAGGTACTCGCCGTTTTGCCCTTCTTCCAGCTTGCAGCCGATATTGCCCAGCAGGCCGGACAACATGGACAGGTGCAACTGCTCGTAGCTCGCGGGCGTGGTATTCAGGCGCCATTTGTGCTCGGCAACCACGGTGTGCAGCTGCGAATGGATGTCTTTCCACTCGCGCACACGCCGGATGTTCACAAAGTTTTGACGCAGCAACTGCTCGTATTGGCGGTTCGACAACTTGTGCGATGGACCCGATGGCGAGGTGGCTTGGGGTGCGCGGGTGGCCGATATTGAGCTACGCGACGAGGACACCCGCGTACCCCGAGCTGCCGCGTCATCGGCGTAGCCGGAGGAAGTGCCTCCCCGCGCATCGTGAATCCATTTCCACAGCTTCAGGTAGCCCGTGAACTCGCTCTTCTCGTCATCAAACTTCTGGTGCGCCGCATCGGCCTGCTGCTGCGCCTCCATGGGCCGGTCGCGCACGTCCTGCACAGAGAGCGCAGACGCAATCACCAGCGCCTCATCGAGCGCCTCGCGCGAACGTGCTTCGAGCAGCATGCGCCCAACCCTCGGATCCAGCGGCAGCTTCGACAACTCGCCGCCAAGCTGCGTCAGTTCATTCGCATCATCCACCGCACCCAACTCATTGAGCAACTGGTAGCCATCCGCAATCGCGCGGCCACTCGGGCGCTCCAGAAACGGGAAGTCTTCGACGATGCCCAGATGCAGCGACTTCATTCGAAGGATGACGCCGGCCAACGAGCTGCGCAGAATTTCTGGATCGGTAAAGCGCGGCCGGCCGTCAAAATCTTTCTGGTCGTACAGGCGAATGCAGATGCCATTGGCGACCCGGCCGCAACGTCCGGCGCGCTGATTCGCAGAGCTTTGGCTGATGGGCTCCACCAGCAACTGCTCTACCTTGCTACGGAAACTGTAGCGCTTGATGCGGGCTGTACCTGCGTCAATGACGTATCGGGTGCCTGGAACCGTCAGCGACGTTTCGGCCACGTTGGTCGCCAGCACAATGCGCCGCCCGGTGTGGCCGTCAAAAATACGGTCCTGCTCGGCAGGGCTCAGGCGCGCAAACAGCGGCAGCACTTCCGCGTTGCGCATCACCGGGCTGTGGCTCAGGTGCTTGCGCAGGTGGTCCGCAGCCTCACGGATCTCGCGCTCGCCGGGCAGGAACACCAGGATGTCGCCCTGGTTATGCGGATCGCGCCAGAGCTCGTCCACGCCATCGGCAATCGCGTTGTTCAGGTCGTATTCGCGACTTTCTTCAAAGGGCCGGTAACGCTGCTCCACCGGGAACATGCGCCCGGAGACCATGATGACCGGCGCGGGGCCTTTTTTGGATGCAAAGTGGTCCGCAAAGCGCTGCGCGTCAATCGTGGCCGAGGTCACGATGATCTTTAGGTCCGGCCTGCGCGGCAGGATCTGGCGCAGATAGCCCAGCAAAAAGTCAATGTTCAGCGAGCGCTCGTGCGCCTCGTCGATGATGATGGTGTCGTAGTTGTTCAGCAGCGGGTCGGTCTGCGTCTCGGCCAGCAAGATACCGTCGGTCATCAGCTTGACCGATGCATCCCGAGAGAGGCGGTCCTGAAACCGCACCTTGAAACCCACCACATCGCCCAGCGGCGTCTTCAGCTCTTCGGCAATGCGTTTGGCCACCGATGAGGCGGCAATCCGCCGCGGCTGCGTGTGGCCAATCAGCTTGCCGCGTTGCCCTTCGGGGTAGTTGAGCTTGCCCCGGCCCATCGCCAGCGCGATCTTGGGGAGCTGCGTGGTCTTGCCTGAGCCAGTTTCCCCACAGACGATAACCACCTGGTGCGCCGCTATGGCTTCCATGATTTCGTCGCGTTTGCCCGACACGGGCAAGGTTTCCGGGAATTCGATTTTGAGGGACGTGGCTGTCAAGGCAATAACTTCGTAGAGAATCAAGGATTATCCCAGCCAACGCCCTCCCCAGCCGCCCTATAGCCACTCTGACCGCATGACCTCCGTATTCAACTTCACCTTTGTGCCCTGGTTCCGGTCGGTCGCGCCCTATATCCACAAGTTCCGCAACCAGACCTTTGTCGTCGGTATCGCGGGCGAGGCAGTGGCTGCGGGCAAGCTGCACCACTTGGCGCAAGACCTGGCGATGATCCAGAGCATGGGCGTGAAGATCGTGTTGGTGCACGGCTTTCGCCCACAGGTAAACGAACAACTCAAGGCTAAGGGCCACACGCCCAAATACAGCCACGGCATCCGCATCACCGACGAAGTGGCGCTGGACTGCGCACAGGAAGCCGCAGGCCAGTTGCGCTACGAGATCGAAGCCGCGTTCAGCCAGGGCCTGCCCAACACGCCCATGGCCGACTCCACGGTGCGCGTGATCTCCGGCAACTTCATCACGGCGCGCCCGGTCGGCATCGTCGACGGCATTGACTTCCAGCACAGCGGTCTGGTGCGCAAGGTAGACATCGCGGGCATCACCCGCACGCTGGACATGGGCGCAATGGTGTTGCTGTCGCCATTCGGGTTCTCGCCGACTGGCGAAGCGTTCAACTTGGCTATGGAAGAAGTCGCTACGTCCGTCGCCATTGCATTGCAGGCCGACAAGCTGATCTTCCTGACCGAAGTGCCCGGTATCCGCATCGACCCAACGCAGCCCGCCAGCGAAGACAACCCCATCGACACCGAGCTGCCACTGGCCGCCGCAGAAAAGCTGCTCAAAGAGCTGCCTACGGCCAACCAGCCGACTGATACCGCGTTCTATTTGCAACACTGCGTCAAGGCCTGCAAGGCAGGCGTGGAGCGCAGCCACATCATTCCGTTCTCGGTCGACGGCTCCATCCTGCTGGAAGTCTATGTGCACGACGGCATAGGCACGATGGTGATTGACGAGAAACTGGAAGAGTTGCGCGAAGCGACCGAAGACGACGTCGGCGGCATACTGCAACTGATCGAGCCATTTGAGAAAGACGGCACGCTGGTCAAGCGCAGCCGCACCGAGATCGAGCGCGACGTTGGCAACTACACCATCATCGAGCACGACGGCGTGATCTTCGCCTGCGCCGCGCTGTACCCCTACCCCGAAGCTAAAACGGCCGAGATGGCCGCGCTGACCGTGTCGCCCGAAGTGCAAGGCCAGGGCGACGGCGAGCGCGTGTTGAAGCGCGTCGAACAGCGCGCCAAGGCCGCGGGCCTCGATAGCATTTTTGTGCTGACCACGCGCACGATGCACTGGTTCCTGAAGCGCGGCTTCCAACAGGTGGACGCCGAATGGCTGCCCGAAGCACGTAAACGCAAATACAACTGGGACCGCAAGAGCCAGGTATTGGTCAAGAAGCTGAGTTGATCGGCTTGCACGCCGGGCCCATGGCCTGTAATCCCATATACTGTAAATATCATCAGTATTTGTGATTCGCCGTACTAAACATGCTTGACGACACTACCGCGCCCACCGGCCTTTTCACCGACGACAGCAACGCAAGCCGATGCGTGTGGTGCCGCGCCACGCCCAACTACCAGCACTACCACGACAACGAATGGGGCTTCCCGGTCGACAGCGACTCACGCCTGTTCGAAAAGATTTGCCTGGAAGGTTTTCAGGCGGGCCTGAGCTGGCTCACGATATTGAACAAGCGCGAATCCTTCCGCCTCGCGTTCGCCGGTTTTGACATGGACCGCGTCGCATTGTTCGATGAGTCCGACGAAAAACGCCTGGTGCTTGACGCAGGCATCGTGCGCCACCGCGGCAAGATCGCCTCCACGATCAACAACGCCAAACGCGCCCAGGAAATGCGCGCTGAGTTCGGTTCACTCGCCGCCTACTTCTGGCGCTTCGAACCCGACAACGCCACCCGACCCGAACACATCACCCGCCAGACCCTGAGTGGCATGACCACCTCCGCCGAGTCCATCGCCCTGTCCAAAGACCTGCGCAAACGCGGCTGGAGCTTTGTGGGCCCAACCACGATGTATGCGTTTATGCAGGCGATGGGACTGGTCAATGACCACCTTGAGGGGTGTGATGCGCGGCAGAGAGCGTTAGACAAGCGCGCCGGGTTCAAGTTGCCGAAGGCACACAAGACTAAGTAAGTGCAGATGTCGGCTTCAGGCTGTTAGCGGTCTTCTTACTCGCTCCAAAGCAGACACATTCGGCAGCGTTCACGGGCAAAGTAATTGACGTTCCGTTTGCAGCACGCCCAAGCGCCCGTATGGCGCGGTTCGACTGAAGTGTGAGCTTTCACCGGGACTCTGAATCTCGCATTTCGAAGCACGGACCTTGATTTCCATTGCATTTCAGGATCTCAGAAAACTCCTTTTCGCGTTCCTCTGTCATTCCCTTCCAACACATGGCGATTGCTACTCTACGGAAGCTGCCTCCTTCCCAATCGCCTGTGGAGAACACGCATTGAGAATCGCGAAACTCTAGCCACGCTCTCTGTGATTTGCGCAGAGCTTCCTTGATGTCGTTGCTCGACAGACGTCGCATCAGTTCTCGATAGGTGTCGTTTAGAGCGACGTCCTTCTCGTAGTACCCGTACCAAGCACAAAGTGCCATGTCACCGTTGCCATCGCATCCCTTAACTATTTCCGCTCGGATTTCTTTTTCCGTGTAGCCGTGGTTTCCCTTCGCCATAGCACGAATAGCTCTGTCATTGGCCCACGAGTGTGTCGTGGTGAGCAGGAGAAGGACGAGGGTAGCGAATAGTTTCATGGTGAAAACAGGTATAGAAATCGACAAACCGGCAAAATTTCAAAATTGAGTCAACACATGGATTTGCCAATTTTCACTCCGACGATGGAGCGTGGATATCCCCCATATGGGGGATATTCCGAGATGTCCGCTTCCGCTGCATTGGAGTCATGCAAGCTCATGACCCAGCTTGAATCCCATTCTCTGACGCCGCAGTATCCCGTTTGACCAAAACAAGATTTTCATGGGTTCCGGTCAGCAACAGAAACATTGCAAAGATGGGTCCCGGCATATTTCTGGGGTCGGTCGCACTTTCCAGTGCCTGCCAAGTTCTTGACTGCACCCCCCCCCTACTGCCGCTCTGCACCGGATATCCCATAAGCGCTGCAGCATCCACCTGACTCAGTCCAGCCCTGACTCGTGCAGCTTTGAGTTCATCCCCGGTTGGGCTTGGCATATCGATCCGGAGAGTCATGCCGACAGGTTCATGCAGAAGCCGGACAAATGTGCTGTTGGCCCGCTAAGTTCCACATTTCGGTGCACACACCGCATGTGATTTACCCAACAGGTTCCTGGATTTGAGCTCAGCCCGCAGCCGGTGCTTGCCACACAGGAAGCACGACATGGTGGAGGCACCAAGGTTGGCCGATCCTGCGAACGGTGAGCCAGAGACCTTGGCCTTGTAGCGAAGGCCGTCGCCCTGAATCTTTGTGTGGGTGGTGGGCTTGCTCATTCCTCCATTTTACGTGCTCAGCGGACTTAAGGTACGTCGAGTGCGATTCCATCCAAGCTGCGATTGGTTAACTACTGCCAGCTCAGACGAGACGAGCGACGACTGCTCCCGCTGAAAAACAGCCTAGAGCCCCAACGTCACCAAACTAGGACAGTGATCAGACGTCGCCAACACGGGATCGCTCTGCCCCTCTGCTGGCGCAGCGGACCGGCCTGTAGCGCCAATAGAAATCTTGCGTGATTCGATCACTTTGGTCTTCAGGTCGTCCGACACCAATGCCTGATCTAAAGCAACGGCATTGCGGCAGCCCAGTGCCTCCTTGTAGCCCAGCACAGCGAGCTCGCGGCGGGGGACGGCCTCGGTCTTGGAGCGGGCGCACAGCGCTTGCGTAGCGGCGTCGCCGGGGCAGCTCAGTTCCAGCAATGTGGCTTTGCTGGTGGCGGGTAATCCATCGTTGATCTCTTTGTAGAAATTTTGCGTCAGCACGTTGGCGGGCAGTGGCTGCGTCAGATCGGTGTTGCCATCGGAGCGCACGGCTTTGGCACCGGCCACTTCATGCAGCTCGTGCCACAGGTTGCGGTTGAAGTCGCCAATGACGACAAACGATGCACCACCCGCACCTAGTTTTTCAAATGCGGCTTCGAGTGGCGCGACTTGCTGTTGCAAAACCGGGCATGGGTCGTTCGGGCCGCTGTTCACATCGAGCTTGCCGCGGTCCAGTGGCGATACGCATCCGGATTTCAGGTGCACCGTCAAGAAGCGGATCAGTTGTCCATTGACCTTTAAGCCCATCTGAAAACCGGGGCGCACTTGCTGGTCCAGCGGCAAATGCGGCAGCGAGATCGCGTCAATGGCTGTGCAAGCCTCGGCAGGCTCGCCCAGTTCTTTCTTCCATGCGAATGCCAAGCGTTGAACCTTGTATTTGCTGTCGAACGAGCAGACGCGGTACTGGCTGGCGTAGTCGCCCAGGGCTTCGATCACGGCCTGTGTGCCAGAGACCTCCTGGAACGCGATCACGTCTGGCGCGATGGATTTGCCAATGACTTCACCAATCTGCCAGTCGCGCTGCGCCCAGGATTTGGGTGTGACGATCAATTTCTGCCGGTCCGCTTCATAGACGCCGCAAGGCGGCATCACCGAAAGATCAACGCCTTCGACCTTGGCGCGCGGCTCGTCAATCAACCAGCCGACGGTGCCGGTGGCGGCGGGCTTCCAGACGCCGTCTGCAGCGTCCTTCTGATAGGTCTTGCCACACTGGCCCAACCATTGGGGCAGCTCGGCTTTGGAGATGTGCCAGCCGAGGTTCCAGCTGGCAACACGCAAAGGTTGCGCGGCTTGGGCCGGTGGCGTGAGGCCCGCAAGGGCAATGAAAGCTGTGGAAAGAATTTGAATGGTCGTGCGCATAGTGTCCTCTGGCAATGCCCCAGATTGTGACGCCTTTAGGGGGTGGTTTTTGCACCCCGACATAGCGCCTTTACCAGCCCTTTACGCTGCGCCCGAAAAATGTCAGATGAAGGCCTAGAGCTTGAACACCGCAACGGTCTGCACCAGTTCCTGCGCCTGGCCGCGCAGGCTGGATGCAGCCGCCGCCATCTCTTCGACCAGTGCCGCGTTCTGTTGCGTAGCCTGGTCCATTTGTGTAACGGCTTCGCCCACCTGAGCTACGCCCATGCTTTGCTCCTTGCTCGCGGTGCTGATCTCGCCCATGATGTCGGTGACCTTGCGGATGCTGCCGACCACTTCGTTCATTGTGACGCCCGCCTGATCGACCAGCGCAGAGCCCTGCTCAACCCGATGGACGCTATCGGTAATCAGCGTCTTGATTTCCTTGGCTGCTTCCGCGCTACGGCCTGCAAGACTGCGCACTTCGCTGGCCACCACCGCAAAGCCACGCCCCTGCTCGCCGGCGCGTGCCGCTTCTACCGCAGCGTTCAGCGCCAGGATATTGGTCTGGAATGCGATCCCGTCAATCACGCTGATGATGTCGCTAATCTTGCGCGAGCTGTCATTGATGCCTTTCATGGTGTCCACCACCTGGGCCACGACTTCCCCGCCCCGCACGGCCACAGTAGACGCACTTTGCGCCAACTGGTTGGCCTGATTGGCGTTGTCGGCGTTCTGCCGTACGGTGGAAGACAGTTCCTCCATGCTGGCTGCGGTTTGTTCCAACGCACTGGCCTGGCTTTCTGTGCGGGCGCTCAGGTCGTTGTTGCCTTGCGCAATTTCAGCGCTGGCCGTTGCCACCGACTCGCTACCCTCGCGGACCAGCGCCACGATGCCCGCCATGTTGTCGCGCATGGCCTTGATGCCATGCATGACGCTGGCGTTGTCGCCCGACTCAAGGGGCACACTGACACTCAGGTCACCCTGTGCCATGCGGTGGGTAATGGCATTGACCACACCAGGCTCGCCGCCCAGCTGTTTGACAATACTGCCCTTGATCATCAGGCCCACGCCCAGCAAAACGATGGCCAGCACAAAGGCGGCGATGCCGGACTGCAAGGCACGCGCTTTGATGGCTGCGTCCACTGTGTCGACATAGACACCAGAGCCAATCACCCAACCCCAGGGCGCAAAACCCTTGACGTAGGACACCTTCTGGACGGGGTTGTCACTGCCCGGCTTGGGCCACATGTAGGACACATCACCCGCACCATTGGCTTGGACTGCTTTAACAAACTCAACGAACAAATGCTTGCCCGTCGGGTCCTTGTTTTCCGTGAGGTCCTTCCCATCCAGTTCCGGCTTGATGGGGTGCATCACCATGATGGGGTGCATGTCATTGATCCAGAAATACTCGGCGCCGCTGTACCGCAGCGTCTTGAGCGCGGCCATAGCGGCCTGCTTGGCCTCCGGCTCTGTCATCTTGCCCTTGGTGGACAGATCATGGAAATGCACCACCAATCCGTGCGCCACTTCTACTGCTTGCCGCACACTGGCCTGTCGCTCTTGGAGCAGCATGGCGCGCTCCGAGATCATGAAATAGCTGAGCAGCACAGCCAGGCCAAGGATGGCGCTGACAGTCAGCAGGCCTAGTCGCTTGGCAACCGAGTAGGAAGAAAATTGCAACATGGTGGCTCTCCTCTTTTTAGATCGCCCGCGAAGAAGCGGATTGCGTTAGATAGTAGCCGTATATACCCAGATTGAGTACCCCTGATACCTCGCATTTCAAGCTTGACGCCTAGCAACACGCAGCGGTTGCCGGCGCAAGTATCATCCATCGCTCCCCAAACGCTCTACCCCGATACTCGAACTCACGCAACAGAGACAGACATGCAGACAAACACCCCTACACACATGCAAACGGGTATTGACATTCTCAACACCCTGGACGTGCCCACCAACGCGGCCGGCGCCACGCTGCAGGTGCGCTCGCCAGTGGATGGCGCCGCTCTGGGCGCATTGAAGGAATCCAGCGCAGGAGACGTCAACGCGGCCGTTGCGCACGCCCAAAGCGCATTTCTGCAATGGCGCGATGTACCTGCGCCCCAGCGCGGCGAACTGGTGCGCTTGTTTGGCGAAGAGTTGCGCCGGCACAAATCCGGTCTGGCGGCGCTGGTCGCGCTGGAGGCAGGCAAGGTCGCCAGCGAGGGCGAAGGCGAGGTGCAGGAGATGATTGACATCTGCGACTTTGCGGTGGGGCTCTCGCGCCAGTTGCACGGACTGACCATCGCAAGCGAGCGCCCCGGCCATCGCATGATGGAGCAATACCTGCCGCTGGGCGTGGTCGGCATCATCAGTGCGTTCAATTTCCCGGTAGCGGTATGGGCGTGGAACGCTGCACTGGCGCTGGTTTGCGGCAACCCCTGCATCTGGAAGCCTTCCGAAAAGACGCCACTGACTGCACTGGCCACACAGGCACTGCTGGAGCGGGCTCTGGAAGCTTTTCGTGCCCAGGGCCGCATAGCACCTGCACACCTCTCACAAGTATTGATCGGCCGCGGCACCGTGGGTCAAGCGCTGGCAGCAAACGCCGGCGTGGCGCTGGTCTCTGCCACCGGGTCTACGCGCATGGGCCGCGCAGTGGCGCCGGTGGTTGCCGAGCGCTTTGGCCGCAGCCTGCTGGAGCTGGGCGGCAACAACGCCATCATCGTGACGCCTAGCGCGGACATGGATCTGGCGGTGCGCGGCATTCTGTTTGGCGCCTACGGCACAGCCGGACAGCGCTGCACCACGACACGGCGCCTGATTGCGCACACCAGCATCCACGATGCGCTGGTGGAGCGGCTGGAGAAAGCACGCGCGCAGTTGCGCCTTGGCCATCCGCTGGAAGCAGGCACGCTGGTCGGGCCACTGATTGACCAGGCGGCGTTTGACCAGACGCAAAAGGCACTAGCCACCGCACGCGAACAAGGCGGCGTGATCAGCGGCGGCGAACGCGCGCTGGCGGAGCAATACCCCAACGCCTGGTACGTGACGCCCGCGCTGGTGCGCATGCCAGCACAAAGCGCGGTGGTGTGCGAAGAAACCTTTGCGCCCATCCTCTACACGCTGAAATATGAGACGCTGGATGAAGCGATTGCGCTGCAGAACGCGGTTCCACAGGGTCTGTCGTCCTCGATCTTCACCAACGATGTGCGCGAGGCAGAGCGCTTCATGTCGGCCAGCGGCTCGGACTGCGGTATTGCCAACGTCAACATCGGTACATCTGGCGCCGAGATCGGCGGTGCCTTCGGTGGCGAAAAGCAAACTGGTGGTGGTCGCGAGTCGGGTTCGGATGCCTGGAAAGCCTATATGCGCCGCACGACCAACACCATCAACTACTCCAGCGCTTTGCCGCTCGCGCAGGGCGTGCGCTTCGACGTCTGAGGATTAGCGAACGGCTTCCCACCACGCTGTGGACTGGAAGGGCTGGTGTGCATCGACCATCTCGCCGATGCGTGGCGTGATCAAATCGACCTTCTGTGCGCGCGCGGCAGTCAGCGCGTGTTTGACGGGCTCATCCCAATCGTGGAACGCCAGGTTGAACGTGCCCCAGTGCACCGGGAACATGCGCTTGGCGCGCACATCGACACTGGCCTGCACCGCCTCTTCCGCGCTCATATGGATGTCGTGCCAGGAGTCGCTGGGGCCGTAGGCGCCGATCTTGATGAAGGCCAGATCGAACGGGCCAAACTTGTCGCCAATGGTCTTGAAATGGTCGGAGTAGCCCGTGTCGCCACTCACGTAGAAGCGGTGCTTCGTCCCCAACACCGACCATGAGGTCCACAGCGTCGCGTTCTTGTCGCTCAAACCACGGCCCGAATAGTGGCGCGACGGCGTGGAGACAAAGCGTACGCCCTTGACCAAGTGCTCCTGTCCCCATTCCAGCTCGCGCACCTGCGCGTCCGGCACGCCCCATTTCTTCAGATGTGCCCCAATGCCGAGCGGCACCAGAAACAAAGTGCCCTTGCCCGCCAGATGCTGCACGGTGTGCATGTCCAGATGGTCGTAGTGGTCGTGCGTGATCATCACGGCATCGATGGATGGCAAATCGGTCAGCGCAATGGGCGGTGGGTGAAAGCGCTTGGGGCCCATCTCAAAGGGCGACGCGTAATCCGAGAAGATCGGATCGACCAGCATGCGCACACCGTCCAGTTCGATGAATACACTGGCATGGCCAATCCAGAAAGCGCGCAGCGCAGGCGCTGGTGGAATAGTTTTGAGTGAGTCAGGAGTTACCGCGACGACGGGAATCGCGCTGGGCGGCACGCGCACTTCCTTGCCGAACATCTGCGCGTTGAACATCTGCCAGATCTCGGACCATTGGTAGCCAGCCTGCGGCACTACATTGACGAACTTGCCATCGCTGTAGTGCGCGTTGTGGCGGGCCCGCTCCAGCTCGTCGCCTTGCAGCTTGCCGCCGAACTGGGGCAAGGACAGCACGTAGCTGGTAGCGGCAACCCCCAGCAGTAGCAATGCCGCCAGCGTGCCGAGGATGGCGAAGCGTTTCATTGCAAATTCCTCACGGGTAGCGCAGTTGCAACTCAGCGACCGAGTTTTTGACCAACTTCGCCAGCACCTTCAGGTCCACATCTGCCGTGCGCTTGATATACAGACAGCCCTTGCCCGCCTTGTGCTTGCCCAGCTTTTCCAGCAACTCTGCTTGCTCGTCCATACCCGCCATCACATACAAGCTGATATCGCCTTTGCGTGAAGAGAAACCCACCAGGCACGCATCGCCCTCATGGCCACTGGCGTATCGGTAGTGGTAACTGCCAAAGCCGACGATGCTGGTACCCCACATGACCGGCGGGAAGCCTGTGGTCTTTTGCATCAGCTCGGCCAGGATTTCGCAATCCTTGCGGCGGTCTTCGTCTTCAATGGCGTCCAAATAGTCGCGCACGCTGGCTTGGGTTGCTTTGGTTTTCGCTTCTGCTTTTGCCATGTTTCCTTCACCAAAAAAGACCGCTTCAGGTTGCCGGGTCGGCTTTTGCAAACACCGCTGCGCGGCGCTCCAGGCTGTCTGCGGGCCACAACTCGGAAGACTTGTAGTACTCCGGGACCGCCGGTGTACCGGGCGGCAGCACAACCCACGGCTGTTTGGAGGACGTGAAGATATGAATGTCAGGCGGCAAACGGTCCGGCTCATCCAGCGTACCAACCCGGATAAAGCGGATCAGATCCGCCGCACCGCCGTAATTGCTCCACAGCGCAATGCGGCAGTTGGGGCAGCGCGCGATGCGCTGGCCAGTTCCGCTGTTGGACGGGGTATCGACAATTTCGACTTCGCCCTGCAGTAAATCGACGCGGTCCGATTCGATCAGCGCATTCAATGCAAACGAAGACCCCGTCTCGCGCTGGCACCAGCGGCAATGGCAGCAATGCACGAACATGGGCTTGCTGGTCATCCGGTAGCGCACCGTGCGGCAGGTGCAGCCGCCTTCAAGCTGATCGGACTGGGTGTCCATTTATGCCATCTTGCTACGCCGCCAGACAATCAGCGCGCCAACCACTGCGAAGAAGCAGAACCACAAGAAGGACCAGTTGGCAATGGAGCCGCCCAGGAAGGTCCAGTCGATCTTGGTGCAATCACCGCTGCCTTTGAGCATCATGGGTATCACGCGCTGCAGCGGAAAGTTTTCGATCATGCCGTAGAGGTCGCGCCCACAGGATGCAATCTCGGGCGGATACCACTGCAGCCAGCTTTGCCGCGCCGCGACAAAAGCGCCAAGCACCGCCGCCACGACGACCAGCACGGCACCCGCAATTTGCAGGCCTTTTTTTCCGCTGGCGCTTGCCAACGCGGCGAAGAAAGCTATCAAAACCAGAGCGTAGCGCTGCACGATACACATCGGGCAAGGCTCCAGGCCAATTACATGCTGCAGATAGGCGCCGAAGGCCAGCATCGCTACGCAGGTCAGGCAGAGCAGGCCCAGCACCCGGCGAGGGTAAGCGTCCAGCCAGGTCATCACAGTGTTCAACATAGTTTCCTTTAATCAGTTGAGGACAGAGCTAAGGCTCTGTCCCGCAAGGTTTCAGATACCGAATAAGATTGCCGGTTCGGCCCTTTGGCCCCAATACACCCCTAATTTCTCGCAGAGGTTTTTCATGGCACGCACCGTCAACTGTATCAAGCTGGGCAAAGAAGCCGAAGGTCTGGATTTTCCACCCTATCCGGGTGAGCTGGGTAAACGCATTTGGGAAAGTGTCAGCAAGGAAGCCTGGGCTGGCTGGCTCAAGCACCAGACCATGCTGGTCAATGAAAACCGCTTGAACCTGGCGGATCTGCGCGCGCGTCAGTACCTGGCCCGCCAGATGGAAAACCATTTCTTTGGTGACGGTGCCGATGCGGCCCAGGGCTACGTCCCACCTGCTGCCTGATTCCCTGCTGATTCGATAAGCCATGTCTGCCACACCCACGGTGCAGGCATGGGCTGGGCGTGCGGCCTGGAACATACTGGACTGTGCGTTTAGCGACGGGCAACACTTGCTGGACATGTGGGCCACCTGGCTGGCAGACCCGCAGCGCCCGCGCATGCTGCATTACGTGGCAATTGCAGATAGCTTCCAGGGCATTGCCCCTGCACACCCGCTCGCAACGCGCCTGAACGCAGCCTGTATGAGCCTTGCGCCAGGATTCCACCGTATCGCGCTGGAAGGTGGGCAACTGTCGCTAACCCTGTGTTTGGGCCAATCAGCGGACATGCTGGATGCGCAAGATTTCCAGGCCGACCAGATTTTTGTTCCGACCAGCGTGCTTGACTCGGACAAATGGGCCATCAAGGCGCTGGCACGTTGCTGCAAACGGGGAACACTGATTGCGCTGCCCGGCACCGCGCCAGATGCTTTGCCCGCTCCGTGGATGGACGCAGGCTTCAAGCCACATCGCACGCCGCCTCCCTGCAATGGTCTGAACACCATGGCCTTGTTTGACCCAGGCTGGACCCTCAAACGCACCCGCCACGGCAGCAAAGCGTGGGACCGCCCTGCGGGCCGATGTACCGTCATCGGCGCGGGGCTGTCGGGTACCAGCGTGGCCCGCGCCCTGGCGTTGCGCGGCTGGCAGGTCACCGTGGTGGATCGTTGCACCGAGCCCGCAGGCGGCGCGTCCGGCCTGCCTGTCGGCCTGGTAGTGCCCCATGTTTCAGCCGACGACAGCCCGCGCTCGCGCCTGTCCCGCGCGGGCGCGCGCATGACACTGGCCGAGGCAAATCGGCAACTGCAAACCGGCACGGATTGGGCGCCCTCCGGCGTGACCGAAATGCGCTTAAACCCCGTGACCCAGCAACGCGAACCGCTGTGGCATGCGATGGCGGGTTGGGTCAAACCAACCGCCTTGGTGCGGGCTTGGCTGCAAACGCTGGGCGTGACATTTCAAGGAAATGCGCATGTCGCACGGCTGGAGTATGTCGGTGATGGCTGGCATCTGTTCGACAATGCAAACCAAGTGGTTGCACAAGCCGATGTCGTAGTTTTAGCCAATGCGATGGGCTGTCGCGCGTTGCTGCAAAGCATGCCACTGCCAGAGGAATTGGCGACGAAGCTGCAAGCCCTGCATGCCATGTACGGCACGATGACGCTGGGAAGCGGCGCGTCACATGACAGCTTTCCGGCGACACCGGTCAACGGCATGGGCAGCTTTGTGCCCCACGTGCCCGCACCCGGGGGCGCGTTCTGGGCCGCAGGCGCCACGTTCGAGACCGAGGCTGCCGCGCTGGAGGACCAAGCCGCGCAACACCATGCCAATCTGCAGCGGCTGCAAGGCTTATTGCCGGGTGTAGCGAAGGCTTTGGAGTCACAGTTTCAAAATGCGGAAGTCACCGCGTGGAGCGGCGAGCGCTGCGTGACCCATGACCGCTTGCCTTGGGTAGGGCCGGTAGAGTTGCCGACGCAACCCGGTCTGTGGGTCTGCGCTGGTATGGGATCGCGGGGTATGAGTTTTTCGGCACTGTGCGCCGAATTTCTGGCAGCACGTCTGGGCGGTGAGCCTTTGCCTCTGGAGGCTAATCTGCTGCGCAGTTTGGAGTTAAATAGGCCGCAAAGCCTCAAGATACGTGCGTAAGCAGCTATACCTTTTGTAGCATTTCGTAGATCTGCCGAGGATTGAACGGGATCTCCAGCAGCCCGGAGCAGCCCGCGCGCTCGGCCTCTTGTTCGGTCGCCCACGACGGAAAATGCGTCGCGATGATGATGGTGCGTACCGGTGTCGCCAGGTTTTGCAGGGCCTGCACCAGCGACCACGGATCCGCATCGTCCAGCTCATTGCTGATGATGGCCAATTCGTAATGCCGTTGTGAGATCAGCGAGATGGACTCGCCCGCCGTCGGAGCCTCGTCCACGTCGGTGAGCCCGGCCAGCGACAGGCGAGACCGCAAGTACAGCCGCTCTTCGCGCGTCATGCCCACCAGCAGCGTCACCTTGACGCCGGGAGGTACCAACTTGTCTGCCACGGTATCGCCAAAGCCCAGGTCGATGTCCAGATCGGGCTGCAGCGAAAACAGGCCATCCATCTCGCGCACCAGCGCCGCCCAATCCACCGGCCGCTGCAATGTGCGCCAGGCGTTCTCAGGCGGATTGGCGCCCACACAAATGAGCTTCAGGTTGGGGTTCAAAGTGGGCGAGGCCAGTTCCAGGCTCGCCTCGTAACTGTCCATGTCGATCAACGCGACCTTCGGCGGAGAGGGTGAATCCGGCGTCCACAGCAAATAGGTAACTACGCTGCGCTCGGACAGGCGAATGATGGTGTTGAGCGAATGCCGCTCGACATCATCAAACCCGACAACCTTGACCCAGACGTTTACACCCATGGTTTAAGCATAACGCGAATCAGCGGGTTTGAGCGCCGCCGGGCCGCCCCAAGGCGCGAAGGCCCCCTCGGGGGGCAGTGACCCGCGCAGCGGTGGAACGTGGGGGCCATCACCTTTCTTTGGCGAAGGGTTTGCCGAGTGCTTGAGGGGCAATGGCTTTGCCAATGAAGCCTGCCAACAACACCACGGTCATCACGTAAGGCAAGGCCTGGATGAACTGCACCGGCACTTCACCAATCACCGGCAGCGCAATGCCTTGCATGCGGATCGCAGCGGCATCGAGGAAGCCGAAAAGCAAACAGGCCCACAACGCACCCACAGGATGCCAGCGCCCAAAGATCAGTGCAGCCAGTGCCATGAAACCACGGCCCGCGGTCATATTGGGGGAGAAATTCGCGCTCTGCGCCAGCACCAGATAGCTGCCAGCAAGGCCGCACAACAGACCATTCAAAGTCAGCGCGGCATAGCGCAGGCGGATCACCGACACGCCTGCAGCATCCACCATCAGCGGGTTCTCACCCACCGCGCGCAGGCGCAAGCCAAAGCGGGTGCGGAACAATAAAATCCAGACCAGCGGCACCAGCGCAAACGCCAGGTACACCAGTGCGTTGTGGCCCAGCAGCCCCTGACCCACGAGGCTACCTACCCATGGAATGTTTTGCAGTGCGTCAACCACGCCGGGGAACAACGGGCTGATGCGTACTTCGCCGGACACCGGCGGCGTTTGCCCACCCTGCGCAAACCATGCAATACCCAGCACGACCGACAGGCCCGCAGCGATGATGTTGATCGCCACGCCAGAGACGACTTGGTCACCCGAGTGGCTCACACAAGCCAGGCCGTGCAACCACGACAGACAGATTGCGACACCCATCGCCGCCAGCAATGCATAGGTTGTTGAGCCGTAGGCTGCACCCACCGCACCGGCGGCGAACGCAGACAGCAACATCTTGCCTTCCAACCCGATATCGACCACACCAGAACGCTCGGACAACAAGCCCGCCAGCGCGCACAGGATCAGCGGAGTGGAAACCCGCAGCGTGGATGCGAGCATGGTGCCCAGCAGGACTTCATCCATGGCTCACTCCCCAACGTGAGCCGTAGCCCGCAAGGCGCAAAGCCTTGGCCAGCAGCGGCGCAATCACATAAACCATGGCGCCCGAAAACAGCACGATAAAACCTTGCAACATCACCACCATGTCGCGGCTGAAACCGGGTACATCAAAGGCCACTTCGGCCCCACCCTGGAACAGCGCGCCAAACAAGATACTCGCCAGCACAATGCCCACCGGGTGGTTGCGCCCCATCAGCGACACCGCAATACCGGTAAAGCCCGCGCCGCTGACAAACTCCAGCAGCAGGCGGCCGTTCACACCGGCAATTTCATTCATGCCGACCATGCCCGCGAGTGCGCCAGACACCGCCATCGCAATGACCGTCTGGCGGTGCGCGCTGATACCTGCGTACTGCGCTGCACCCGGGCTGGAGCCCACAGCGCGCAGGTGGTAGCCCGCGCGGGTGCGCCAGATGTACAGATAGACGCCATAGGCTGCCAGCAGCGCCAGCACCAGGCTCAGATTCAGCGGCGACGCAGACCACTCCATACCCAGCCAAGCCAGGGCTTCGTGCATCGCTGGCAAATGCGCAGATGCTGCAAACGCTGCACTCTCCACCGACATACTGCCAGCAGGACGCAGGTGATTGACCAGCACATAGACAAGCACGCTGCTGGCAATGAAATTGAACATGATGGTGGTGATCACGACGTGACTGCCGCGGTAGGCCTGCAAATAGCCAGGCACTGCGCCCCAGACCGCGCCGAACAAGGCGCCGACGATTAGCATCAACGGCAACATCAGCCACGCTGGCAATACAGGCGAGAGCCACAGCGCGATCAAACCGGTACCGAGACCGCCCAGAATCGCCTGCCCTTCCCCGCCGATATTGAACAGGCCGGCATGGAAAGCGACGGAGACCGCAAGACCCGTAAAAATGAAAGTCGTTGCGTAATACAGCGTGTAGCTCAGGCCGCGCTGCGAACCAAACGCGCCGCGTACCAGCGCCTGGATAACCTCCCAAGGGTCCTGCCCCACCAAAGCCACAACGCCACCCGCCACGGCCAATGCGATAGCAAGGCAAACTGCAGGCAGCAGGACCAGATCAGCCCAACGGGGCAAGCCTTGCGAGCTCATGAACTTGCTCCGGTCATCAAACAACCCAATACGGTTTCAGTGCAATCAGTAATTGCCAGTTCACCGGCAATACGCCCCGCGTTCATCACGACCACGCGGTCTGCCAAATCTAATATTTCGTCCAGCTCGCTGGACACCACCAGCACCGCACAGCCTGCATCGCGCAGCGCGCGCAGTTGCGAGTAAATGAATTCGATGGCGCCAATATCGACGCCCCGCGTCGGCTGGCCGACCAGCAGCACCTTGGGCGCCTGGCCGATTTCGCGGGCCAGCACCAGCTTTTGCTGGTTGCCGCCAGAGAACTTGCTGCTGACCAGTTCGGGATTGGGCGGGCGCACGTCAAAGCGCTGCATCATGTCGGCGGTAGCCGCGCGCATCGTGTCTTGCGCCATCCAGCCGCGCGGCGAGTACTGCGGCTGGCGCTCGTAGCCCAACACGGCCGATTCCCAGGCTGCAAACGTCATCACCATCGCGCGTGCGTGGCGGTCTTCCGGCACATGGGCAATGCCCAGTTCGCGGGCGGTCAAGGGGTCCAGCCCATCGCCCGCGGAGAATTGGCGCGCACCTACATGCAAGCTACCCTGTTGCGGCGTCAGCAATCCGGCCAGCACATCCAGCAGTTCGCTCTGGCCATTGCCGGCCACACCGGCGATACCCACAATTTCGCCGGCACGCAAAACCAAGTTGATGTCCTTCAAGCGGGCCACATCCAACTCGTCGTGCAATTGCACGTCTTTCAGTTCCAGCAAGGTGGCGCCTGGCTGGCGCGGCTCGCCTTCCACGCGGCCCATATTGACCGGGCGGCCCACCATGCTTTGCGCCAGGCCCGAGATGGAAGCGTCTGCAATCGCAATGCTCTCCACCACCTTGCCAGCGCGCATCACCGTCACGGCGTCGCATAACGCCATCACTTCCTTGAGCTTGTGGGTGATCAGCAGCACGGTGGTGCCCTGCGCGCGCAGGCCGCGCAGCACTTCGAACAGTTGTTCGGTCTCTTGCGGTGTCAGCACCGCCGTGGGCTCGTCCAAAATCAGTATCTTGGCACCGCGGTACAGCGCCTTCAGGATTTCCAGCCGCTGGCGGTCGCCCACAGTCAAGTCGGCCACCAGTGCATCGAGCTTGACCACCAGGCCGGTGCTCTGCATCAGCGCCTGCAGTTCATCACGTACTTTTTTGGAGGCACGCGGCATCCACCAATTGGGCTCGGCGCCCAGCATCACATTTTCCAGCGCGGTCAGTGTGTCGACCAGCATGAAGTGCTGGTGCACCATGCCGATGCCCAATGCAATCGCATCGTCGGAATTACGGATGTTGGCGCTCTGGTCGAAGATGGCAATGCTGCCGCTGTCGGCGGTATAGAAGCCGTACAGCACGGACATCAGCGTGCTTTTGCCGGCGCCGTTTTCACCGACGATGCCGTGCACCGTGCCGGTTTGCACAGTCAGGTCTACATCTGCATTGGCCGCCACAGCGCCAAAACGCTTGCAGATGCCCTGCATGCGAATGGCAGCAGTACCCATGATTTTCAGAAACGAATGGTCGTCAGATCTTGCAGGCGTTGTCGGCCATGTAATCGGCGACCTTGATCTTGCCGGTGATGATGGAAGCGCGCAACTCTTCCACTTTCTTTTGCACGCTGGAGGACACCAGACGGGCGTTGTTGTCGTCCATCGCGTAATCCACGCCACCTTCTTTGAGGCCCAGAACCTGAACGCCCGGGGTGTGTTGCTTGGCCACGTTGTACACCGCGTTGTCGATGCGCTTCAACATCGAGGTCAGCATGGTGCCCGGTTGCAGATGGTTCTGGTTGCTGTCTACGCCAATGGCCAGCTTGCCGGCGTCCTTGGCGGCTTGGTAGACACCCATGCCAGTACCGCCAGCAGCGGCAAACACCACGTCCACGCCCTGCGCAAACTGGGCCTTGGCCAGTTCACCACCGCGGCCTGGGTCATTCCATGCGGCGCCAGTCGTACCTGTCATGTTCGCGATGACCTCAGCCTTGGGATTGACAGCCTTGACGCCCTGGCGGTAACCGCATTCAAACTTGCGGATCAAGGGAATGTCCATGCCGCCGACAAAACCAACCTTGCCGGTCTTGCTGGTCAAAGCGGCCATTGCGCCGACCAGAAAGCTGCCTTCCTGCTCCTTGAACAGCACAGACTGCACATTAGGCGCGGTCACAGCGCTGTCGATGATGGCAAAGCTGAGCTTGGGAAATTCCTTGGCGACCTTCTCGATGCTGGAGGCCTGGCCAAAACCGATACCAATGATGGGGTTGGCGCCCTTCTCTGCCATGCGGCGCAGCGCCTGCTCGCGCTGGGATTCGTTGGCGATTTCGAATTCGAAGTACTTCTTGCCGGTTTCTTTCTTCCAGCGTTCCATACCGCGGTAGGCACCTTCATTGAAGGATTTGTCGAACTTGCCGCCCATATCGAACACCACGGCGGGTTCTGCCAGGGCCATTCCGGCGACCAACATCGACGCGGCACACAGTCCCAACTTACGGCTTGCGGTCAGTTTCATATTCTTGTCCAGTCGATTGATCAATAAAGCGTGAAAAAAACAATGTGTGAAGCATAGCAAACCATATGCCACCCACCACTAGAATCAGCACCTTTACGCATTCAGGAGCGGGAATGATACTGGTGGCAGGCTCGGCGAATCTGGACTTTGTGGTGCAGGCATCACACATTCCCGCGCCCGGCGAAACCGTGCTGGGGCGCGATTTCAAGACTTTTCCCGGTGGCAAGGGGGCGAATCAGGCCGTTGCCAGCGCCCGTGCGGGCGGTGTGACCACCCATATTCTGGCCGCGTTGGGCAATGATGCGTTTGCGCAACCGATTGAAGCCTCGCTCCATGACGCTGGCGTGGTGTTGCACGCGATTCGCACCCCGGACCAGCCCACTGGTACCGCTTTCATCTGCGTTTCTGACGACGCCGAAAACGCGATTACCGTCGCCCCCGGTGCCAATGGCACCCTGATGCCCGCGCATTTGCCCAGTTTGACCGGCTATAGCCATTTGCTGCTCCAACTCGAAACTCCCTTGCCCACCGTCACTGCTTACGCCCAAGCCGCACGCGCAGCTGGCGTCAAAATCGTACTCAACGCCGCGCCTGCACAGGCTTTGCCTGCAGAACTGCTGGCCGCCACCGATGTGCTGGTGGTCAACGAGGGCGAACTGGCAACCATTGCCGGCATCCAGGGCAGCGTGGCCCAATGCCTGGCGAAGGTGGCCGTGCCTACCGTCGTCGTGACCTTGGGCGCCCGGGGTTGCTGCGCGCGCCAGGACGGTGCCTTCCATCTACAGAACGCTTTCCGTATCGAACCGGTGGACACGACGGCGGCTGGCGACACGTTCTGCGGCGCCTTGGTCGCGGCGATGAGCCAGGGAATGGGTTTGCCTACCGCGTTGCAACGCGCATGCGCCGCGAGCGCGCTGGCCTGCACCCGACTCGGCGCCCAATCCAGCATTCCTGAATCTGCCGAAGTGGCAAACTTCCTCACCACCCATTCCACCGCCTCTGCTGACACCACAGCGCTGCGCCAATTTTGCGGACTCTGACAATGACAACACCCTACAAAGTAATTTACGACACGGACCCCGGTATCGACGATGCGATGGCGCTGTATTTCGCGCTGGCGCACCCGCAGATTGATGTGGTGGGCATCACCACCACGTTTGGCAATGTGTATGTGGAGCAGGCCGCGATCAATGCGCTGTACCTGACGTCGATTGCCAACCGCACGATCCCCGTCACGCAAGGCGTCAAAACGCCCTGGTTCAAGGCCGCAGGCACGCCGCCCGATTTCATTCACGGTGCCGATGGCCTGGGCAACCTGCCATCGCGCGTGCCCGCCAAAGGCACACTGGACCCGCGCTCTTCCGCCCAGTTCATCGTCGACATGGCGCGCGCCAACCCCGGCGAAATCACGCTGGTAGCGGTCGGCCCCTTGGGCAATCTGGCAGCGGCGCTGAAGCTGGAACCTAAGTTACCAAGCCTCGTGCGTGGCGTAGTCATCATGGGCGGCACGGTGCTGGAACCTGGCAATGTGTCTCCGATTGCCGAAGCCAACATCTGGAACGACCCGCATGCCGCCGATCTCGTGTTCACTGCAGGCTGGAAGCTGGCCATGGTGGGTCTGGATGTGACGCACAAGGTGGTGACCGAGCTGAAGCTGTTCAAGAAGATCGCCGATCACCACAAGCACATCGCCACCGACACGCTGCACCACGCGGTGGAGTTTTACTCGGAGTTTTATACCGGTCTGCACAAGCACCTTGCGTCCAACCCCGGCTGCTATGCGCACGACCTACTGGCGTTTGTGTACCTGGTGCACCCCGAGCTGTTCAAGGTCGAATCCGGCTGCGTCCGCGTGGCGACCGACGGCTTGGCTGTCGGCCAGACCATATTGAACCGCCGCGAAGCGCCCTATCCGCAAGCCGGATGGGAAGGCACAAGGCCTGTCACCGACGTCTGCATGCAGGTGGACGCACCCGGTTGCCTGAAGCTGATTGAAGACACCATGTTGTCCAACTGGATTACAAAGTAAAACTTTGCGGGACAGATCTTTAGCTCTGTCCCCAACTGATTAAGTAAGAGGATTCGCCATGCATTTGCCCGTCGTCGATTTCAAAAGCCCCACCGCCCCCCAAGAGTTTTGCAAGAGCCTGCATGAAACCGGCTTTGGCGTGCTGAAAAACCACCCGCTGGATCAGGCACTGGTAGAGAGCATTTATGCCGAGTGGCTGGCTTTCTTCAAGACTGACGCGAAGAACAAGTACCCCACCGATCCGGCCACGCACGACGGCTATTTCTCGCCCAGCGTGTCGGAGACGGCCAAGAACAACACCAAGAAAGACCTCAAAGAGTTCTATCACATCTACCCCAAAGGGCGTTACCCCGCCGAGGTGTCTGACGCTGCACAGCGCTACTACAAGCAAGGCGCCACATTGGCCGCCACGCTGCTGAACTGGGTCGAAGAAAACTCGCCCGCCGAGGTCAAGGCCCGCTACACCGAGCCGCTGCCCAAGATGATCGAAGGCTGCGACCAGACGCTGTTGCGCGTGCTGCACTACCCGCCTCTGCGCGGCGATGAAGAGCCAGGTGCAGTGCGTGCGGCCGCACATGGCGATATCAATTTGCTGACCATCCTGCCTGCAGCGACTGAACCCGGTCTGCAGGTGCTGGACAAGGATGGTAGTTGGGTGGATGTGCCGTGCGACTTTGGCCTGCTGATCGTCAACATCGGCGACATGCTGCAAGAGGCTTCAGGCCACTACTACCCTTCGACCACACACCGTGTGCTGAACCCGACCGGGCTTGGCGCGACCAAATCGCGCATCTCGCTGCCGCTGTTCCTGCACCCGCGCCGCGAAGTCGTGTTGTCTGATCGCTATACCGTGGGAAGCTACTTTGAAGAACGTATGCGGGAACTGAGCGGTAAGAAGTACTGAACATTCGGCCCATATTCGCATTTCGAATATTGAAATAGCTAAAAAATAGTTTTCAATCTAAGGGCGGGCGCCTACAGTTGCGGAACAACACGAAGTGGTCTTCGTGCGTCCCTCTGTCCCGCTCCATGTACCAATACACAGAATTTGACCGCCAGTTCGTGCGCAGCCGCGCCGCCCAGTACCGCGACCAACTGGAGCGCAACCTTGCCGGAACGTTAAGCGACGACGACTTCCGCCCGCTGCGCCTGCAAAACGGCTGGTATGTGCAACGCTATGCGCCGATGCTGCGCGTCGCAGTGCCGTATGGCGAACTCTCCAGCAACCAGTTGCGTGTTTTGGCGCGCATAGCCCGCGAATACGATCAGCCCAGCAAGGCCGTATTTGACACTGCGATTGGCGCGCAAGCTGCCTGGGGCACCGCGCACCTGCCGGTCGGCTACGGCCATTTCACGACCCGCCAGAACGTGCAGTTCAACTGGATTCCGCTGACCAAAAGCGCCGATGTGATGGACCTGCTGGCCAGCGTCAATATGCACGGCATCCAGACCAGCGGCAACTGCATCCGCAACATCACCAGCGACGAGCTGGCCGGTGTGGCGCCCGACGAGATCGCCGACCCGCGCCCGTTTGCCGAAATCCTGCGCCAGTGGAGCACGCTGCACCCCGAATTCGCCTACCTGCCGCGCAAGTTCAAGATCGCGATCACGGGCGCTACCGCCGACCGCGCAGCCACCTACTGGCACGATGTGGGTCTGCACCTGATCAAGAACGAAGCGGGCGAGTTGGGCTTCAAGGTGCTGGTCGGCGGCGGCATGGGCCGTACGCCCGTGATCGGCACCACGATCCGTGAGTTCCTGCCCTGGAACCAGATCATGAATTTCCTGGAAGCCGTGGTGCGCGTCTACAACCGCTGGGGCCGGCGCGACAACATGTACAAGGCGCGCATCAAGATTCTGGTGAAGGCCGAAGGCCAGCGCTATATCGACGAGGTCGAAGCCGAGTACCAGCAGATCATCACCGTAGACGGTGCGCCGCACACCATTCCGCAGGCCGAGCTGGACCGCGTTTCAGCATCTTTTGTGCCACCAGCGCTTGCAGAACGTGCACAGGTAGCTCCTAAAACTGTAGCAGTCCCAGCCGAGCGCCAGAAAGACTATGACCGCTGGTTGAAGCAAAACGTGGCTGCGCATAAGAACCCGCGGCTGCGCGGCGTGACGCTGTCGTTCAAGCGCCTGGGCCAGGCGCCCGGCGATGCGGATGCCGACCAACTCGACACCGCCGCAGCCTTGGCTGACCAATTCAGCGCTGGCGAAGCCCGCGTGACGCATGACCAAAACCTGTTGCTGCCCTGGGTCCATCAGGACGACCTGCCCGCGCTTTGGGTAGCCGCCAGCCACGCTGGTCTGGCGCGCAGCAACATCCGCCTGTTGACCGACATGATTGCCTGCCCCGGCGGCGACTTCTGCGCGCTGGCGAATGCGCGCTCCATCCCGGTGGCCGCGGCGATCACCGAACGCTATCAGGACATGGACGAGCTGCACGACCTGGGTGAGATTGACCTGCACATCAGCGGCTGCATTAACTCCTGCGGCCACCACCACAGCGGCCATATCGGCATCCTGGGTGTGGATAAGGACGGCAAGGAGTGGTACCAGGTGTCGCTCGGCGGCTCCGACGGTTCCGAGCTGAGCGGCGCAGCAGTGCCTGGCAAGGTGGTCGGCCCGTCATTTGGCGCATCCGAAGTACCCGGCGTGATCGAAGCCGTGCTGGACACCTTCCGCCTGCACCGCCAGGGCCGCGAGACCTTTATCGACACGATCAAACGCGTCGGTTTTGACGCCTTCAAGACCGCCGCCAACTCGGCCCGCCTGTCGGACAAACACGAAGACCTACACGCCCTGCCCAAGACCAGCGGCTACGCCAAAGACGCGCAGGAAGCTTGAGGGGAAGCTGATATGACTATGAAATTGATAGCTGCTCACGCACATTCCACGGGCGATGTGGCCCAAAACACTCTGGAAATCGCCAACACCGAAGATCCGCGCGCTGTGTCGCTGACCGGTGTCACGCGCATTGACCTCCATTTCCCCAAGTTCACAGACGGCCGCGCGTTCAGCCAGGCTTTCCTGCTGCGCCGTCGCCTGGGTTTCAAGGGCGAAATCCGCGCGACGGGTGATGTGCTGATCGACCAGTTGGTGCAAATGGAGCGCACGGGCTTTGACGTGGCCGTACTGCGCGAGGACCAGCACCTGGAATTTGCACAACGCCAGTTTGACCGCTACCGCGCCTTCTACCAGGGCGATGCTGTCACCGTTCAGCCGGTGTTCGCCCGCGAAGGAGTGTCTGCATGAGCACGCTCGATCTTGCAAAGGTCAACGCCGAGCTGGGTCACAACGCCCAAGGGTTGGTCGAATGGGCCATAGCCCTCGACCGCGCGCCCATCGTCACCACCAATTTTCGCCCCTACGAAGCAGTGATCCTGCACATGGTCACGCGCGTCAAACCCGACGTGCCCGTGGTCTGGATGGACAACGGCTACAACACCGAAGCCACTTACCGCTACGCCGACGAAGTGACGAAGCAACTCGGTCTGAACCTGCGCATTTATCTTCCGCTGCGCACGCGCGCGCACCGCGAGGCGGTGGAAGGCCTCTTGCCCGGACTCGATGACCCACGCCACGCCGCATTCACCGAAGAGGTCAAGCTGGAGCCCTTTGCCCGCGCGCTACGCGAGACCGCGCCCAAAGTCTGGTTCACCGCACTGCGCGCCACCGACAGCGCTGTTCGCGCCCAGATGGAGCCAGTGAGCATCAATCCCGATGGCCTGATCAAGGTCGCGCCGCTGCTGCACTGGTCGTCCAAAGACCTGTATGAATACTGCGAGCTGCACGGCCTGCCGAACAATTTCGACTACGTGGACCCGACCAAGGGCGAAGACCAGCGCGAATGCGGTTTGCACATTGCCCACTGAACCTGGCCCACTGAAAACGACACCGCCATGAATGCCATGACCGAACCCACCCATTTCGAACGCCTGTCCAACCAGCATCTGGACGCGCTGGAAGAAGAAACCATCTTCATCCTGCGCGAAGTCGCTGCCGCCTTTGAGCGCCCCACCCTGCTGTTTTCCGGCGGCAAGGATTCGCTGGTGATGCTCAAGTGCGCCGAGAAGGCTTTCGGCGTGGGCCGCATCCCCTACCCGCTGCTGATGATCGACACCGGTCACAACTTCCACGAAGTGACCGACTTCCGCGACTTCCGCGCCAAGGAGCTGGGTGCCGAATTGATCGTGCGCAGCGTCGAAGACTCGATGGCGCGTGGCACCGTGCGCCTGGCCCATCCGGGCGAAAGCCGCAACGTGCACCAGTCGGTCACGCTGTTGGAGGCCATCGACGAATTCCGTTTTGACGCGCTGATTGGCGGCGCCCGCCGCGACGAGGAAAAGGCCCGCGCAAAGGAACGCATCTTTTCCCACCGCGACAGCTTCGGCCAATGGCAACCCAAGGCGCAGCGCCCCGAGTTGTGGACGCTGTTCAACACCCGCCTGCAGCCCGGCGAACACTTCCGCGTGTTCCCGATCAGCAACTGGACCGAGCTGGACGTCTGGCAGTACATCGAGCGCGAGAAGATCGCACTGCCGAGTCTGTACTACACGCACAAACGCGACGTGGTCGAGCGCAAAGGCCTGCTGGTGCCGGTGACCGATCTGACGCCCGCCAAGGATGGCGAAAAAATTGAATCCCGCGACGTGCGTTTCCGTACCGTGGGCGACATTACCTGCACCTGCCCGGTGGACAGCACAGCCGCAACCGCCGCCGACATCGTGATTGAAACGCTGCAAGCCGATGTCAGCGAGCGCGGCGCGACGCGCATGGATGACAAAACCTCTGAGGCTTCGATGGAGAAGCGCAAGAAAGACGGGTATTTCTGATGACCGCTACGACTTTGATAGCTGCTCACGCCTCTAATACGGGCGCTGCAGGCCACTTTGATACCTCATCGGCGCTGCGTTTCATTACTTGCGGCAGCGTGGACGATGGCAAGAGCACACTGATCGGCCGCCTGCTGGTAGACAGCCGCTCGGTGCTGCAAGACCAACTGGCCAATGTCTCCAAGAGTGGCGAGGCCGATCTTGCGCTGTTCACCGACGGCCTCTCTGCCGAGCGCGAACAGGGCATCACCATCGACGTGGCCTACCGCTATTTCGCAACGCCCACCCGCAAGTTCATCATTGGCGACGCACCCGGCCACGAGCAATACACCCGCAACATGGTCACGGCCGCCAGCAGCGCGCATGCCGCTGTGGTCCTGGTCGATGCGACCAAGCTGAAGTGGAATGTGGACGGCCTGGTGGAACTGCTGCCCCAGACCCGCCGCCACAGCCTGCTGGTGAACCTGCTGCGCGTACCCAACATCATCTTTGCGGTGAACAAGCTGGATGCATTGGGCGATGACGCCGCTAAAGCCTTTGCCAAGATCACCGAAGCCTTGCACGCTTTTGCAGCACAAGCGGGAATCGCCGTCACCGCCACCATTCCGATGTCTGCGCTGAAGGGCAATAACGTCGTTTCGGCCACTCCGGGATGGTGCGGCTATATCGGCCCAAGCCTGCTGGCCTTGTTGGAAACCCTGCCCGTGACCGCAGCCGAGACCGAAGTGCCGTTTGCCTTCCCGGTGCAATGGGTCGAAAAGTTTCACGACTCCGCCGACACCACCCAAGGCCGCCGCGTGTTCTGGGGCCGTGTGGCCACGGGCACCGTACAGCCCGGCGACACCATTTCCGTGCTGCCCAGCGGCCAGACCGCCAAGGTGGCCCAGGTACTGAACCATGCCCGCGTGCCCAAGAACGTGGCCGCAGGCCATGGCGCGGGCATTGTGCTGGACCGTGAAGTGGATGTGTCGCGTGGCGACTGGTTGCTGTCCACCGCTACCAGCGCCGCGGCATCGGACGACGAGTTTGGCGATAACACGCCGGTCAAGTTCTTCCAGCCCACGCGCGAGATCCGCGCCACGGTCGCCTGGATGGACGATGAGCCACTGGTCGCCGGCCGCGTCTACCTCGCGCTGCACGGCCACCGCTGGATCAAGGCCAAGGTCAAACGCATCGTGCACAGCCTGGATATCAACACGCTGCAAGAACACGATGCCACCGAGATCCTGCCCAACGCGATTGGCCACATTGAGCTCGCGCTGCAGGAACCGATTGCCGCCCTGCCCTATGCTCAGAGCCGGGTGCTGGGCTCGTTGATCCTGGTGGACACGGCCAGCCACAAGACCTCCGGTGCATTGCTGCTCAACTGATAAAATCAAGGGCTTGGCGCGCTTCTGGCAACTCTGCCCTGTGCGCCCGCCGTCCTCTCCAAGCCCAAAACAACACCATGACCCATACCGTCACCGAAGCCTGCATCAAGTGCAAGTACACCGATTGCGTCGATGTCTGCCCCGTAGACTGCTTCCGCGAAGGCCCCAACTTTCTGACTATCGATCCGGACGAATGCATTGACTGCGCGGTCTGCATCCCCGAATGCCCGGTGAATGCGATTTACGCCGAAGAAGACGTGCCCAAGGACCAGCAGCACATGACGCCGCTGAATGCCGAACTGGCCCGGTTGGCAACATGGAAGAGCATCACCAAGCGCAAGGCACCCCTGCCTGACGCAGAGGACTGGAAAGACGTTACCGGCAAGCTGGTCCACTTGATCCGCTAAACCGCGGCCCAATGCAGAGCGCGCCAATCACAACGGCATCGGTCTCCACCCTGCTGGAAACCGATGCCGTCGTCATCGGCGCGGGGCCAGTAGGCCTGTTTCAGGTCTTCGAGCTGGGCCTGCTCGACATCCAGGCCCACCTCATCGACGCACTGCCCCATATGGGCGGCCAGTGCATCGAGCTGTACGCCGACAAACCCATTTTTGATATCCCCGGCGTGCCGCGTTGTACTGGGCGCGAGCTGGTGGAGAACCTGCAAAAGCAGATGGCGCCGTTCAACGCCATCTTTCATGGCGGACAACTGGTCAATACTTTGGAACGACAGACCGACGGTCGCTTTCTGGTGCAGACCTCCGCTGGCACGCAACTGCTGACAAAGACCGTCTTTATCGCCGCAGGCGTTGGCGCATTTCTGCCGCGCACGCTGCAAGTGCCGGGCATCGACCTGTTCCGCGACACGCAATTGCACTACCACCCGACCGCCAATGCGCGCTACGCAGGCAAAGACGTTGTCATCCTCGGCGACAAAGATTCAGCGCTGGAGTTTGCACTGGACTTGTGCTCCGATTGCGCACCTCACAAAGCCAAATCAGTCACCGTGCTGCACCGGCGTGATGTATTCGATGCGGCGCCCCAAACGCTGCAGATGTTTAGAGACAAAGTGGCTACTGGGCAACTGCAATTGCAGATCGGCCAGATCACCGGCTTCGACACCGCACAAGGCCAACTGGCCGCACTGGTGATCGCGG
This sequence comes from Rhodoferax sp. P2_H8_2, assembly GCF_056403235.1. NCBI lineage: Bacteria > Pseudomonadati > Pseudomonadota > Betaproteobacteria > Burkholderiales > Comamonadaceae > Rhodoferax > Rhodoferax sp. P2_H8_2. The sequence continues at coordinate 337,713 of NZ_JBFUFW010000004.1, read as the reverse complement.
ACGCAGATGGCCATACGCACACCATGGCTCTGGACTCTCTGGCTGCTTTCCCTGGCCTGTCACCCAAACTGGGCCCGGTCAGTGACTGGGGACTGGATCTGGACCGCAAACAACTGACAGTCAATACCGAAAGCTTTGCCACCAGCGTGCCGGGCATCTTTGCTGTGGGTGACATCAATACCTATCCGGGCAAGAAAAAACTGATCCTGTGCGGCTTTCACGAAGCCACGCTGGCCGCCTTTGGCGCCGCCGCGATTGTTTTCCCTGACCAGAAAATCGGCCTGCAATACACAACCACCAGCACCAAGCTGCACAAGACGCTGGGAATTGCTTAAAAAATTTCGCCCCACTGGCGAAGGGGTAAAAAACCACGCTATAATCTGAGGCTTCATTCCTCGATAGCTCAGTTGGTAGAGCGCCGGACTGTTAATCCGTAGGTCCCTGGTTCGAGCCCAGGTCGAGGAGCCAAATATGCCGAAAGGCTGCGTGAATTCACGCTGACAGATCCCGCTATCTTTTTGATAGTGGGATTTTTTCATTGCCTATACTTTTTGGGTGCCATGTCTGACCACTACGCCACGCTAGGCCTACGCAGTGACGCCAAGCTTGCCGATATCAAGAAGGCGTTCCGGCAACTGGCTGCACTGCACCACCCCGACCGCAATCCGGCGCCTGAGGCAGCGGAGCGGTTTCGGGCGGTGCAGCAGGCGTACGAGGTATTGGCAGATGACGCGCAGCGTACGGCGTATGACGAGAACCGCCGACGCAACCTGCTGGACGATCCAGCACAGACCGCCAGAGAGATCTGGAACAGTTATTTCAAGACAATTTCTTAAAACTTGCGGGACAGATTTTTAGCTCTGTCCTCAATTGATTGATAGGCTCCTCATGCAAATTTCCCCGTTTTTCCACAACCTGCGCAACGCTTACCAGTCAGAAATTGACGACATGAGCTTTGACTCCGATAGCAAGAACGTGCTGCAGCAGCGTCTTGCACAACGGCGCGGTGAGATGGAGTTTCTGGTCCACATGATTGAAATGAGCCCGGAAATGGTGGCCGTGGTGTTTCACCAAGGCATGCGGTTCACCTCCAACGCGGTGATGGAGCATCTGGTTGCGCAGGACAGCGACGAGCTGCCCGAATGGGATGTGATTGCCACCAGCGTGACGCTGAGCCCGTGGGCCCAGGCGTTGGTGCACAAGGTCGTCAAGCAGCCGCTGGGCGAATGGTTTTTGACACTGGCTGCAGCGCTGGAATACATGTACCACCGCCACGACAGCAGCCTGGATACACAGGCCGGGGATGAAGATGACGAGGACGCGGATGCCGAATCGCAGAACGAAGGTCCCGGAATGGCATTGGACTCCGATGCCGTCATAGAAGCCGTTAGCCGCAAGGCCCTCGAAGAGGCCGGCGCCGAGTGGATGGCGGCGCAGGGCTTTGAGCGCAAGGAATAAGTAGATGTCTTCTCACCTCGCTCTGATTGAAAAAACCCAAAGCCTGATTGCGGCTGGCGACATCGTTGGCGCCGAATCAGCGTTGACCGAACTGGCTGACGCCGAAGGTGACCGCGCGCTGATGGTGGTGCTGGAACAGCTTCCGCCCAAGGACATCCTGGCGGTGATCCGCGAATACGACAACTCCAAGGAGTCGGTCGTCAATCTGCTGGTGACGCCGCAGATGTTTGCCCGCGCCGTGGTGCTGGAGAAGCAATACAAAGACCTGACTCGCACCCACCTGCGCGGCATGATGAACTCGGTGATGTTCCGCGACGACAGCGACCCGATGGAGTTCCTGAACGCCATCGGCGATCTGGAGGGTGGCAGCGAAGCACTGGCCGATTATTTCTCGGAGAAGTGGGGCCGCGTGGAGGCCTTTGCCCGCAGCGGCAACTTCGATGCCTCCGAAGAAGACGGAGAAATCATGCCGGAGAGCGCGCTGTACGCCAATGCCTACGCTGCCCCCCGCGTGGAGCAAGACGAAATTGCCGACCAGGACTGGATGGAGTTGGCCTGGCTGTTGCGCTACCAAAACCCCGATCTGTTCATTGAGATGCTGCTTGTGCTGCGCGCCAAAGCGCGTGCGCACGACCTGGGCGAAGACGAAGACGATGAAACCGAAGAAGACGACGGCAAGGTCGAAACTGGCGACACCGACCGCGGCAAGGCCACACCCGCCGCTCTGGAATCGGACGACGAATCGGCTATCTGATGAGCGAGCACGCGGTTTCGGTTTTTGATGACCGGGCCTTCTTCGAGAAGGTCTTGGCGTTTGGTGTGCAGCACGGCATGCTGAGCCCGCAGAAGCTGGAAACCATGTGCACCGAAGCGCCCAAAGGCATGGTGCAGATTGCGCGCTACTTTGGCAGCGAATTCCTGCGCCCCGAGCTGGAGCGTGCCAAAGAGCGCATGGTCAACCTGATCAGCCTGCACCTGGAAAGCACGACGCAGGGCGATCTGCACCAGGCCGCGGAACTGCTGCGTGACAACAGCCTGCTGTCGCGCTCCAAGGCCGGCTCCGACATGCTCAAGGCCATGATCGCCATGCCGCAAAGCAGCCACTTTGGTCTGCACGAGAGCGGTGGTTTTCAAGACGAACACATTCCGCTGCTGGCCAAATGGACGCTACGCACACTGCCCGATGTACAGGCGGAGCTGGCCAAACGCAATCAGGTGGCACAGGTGCTGGATGCGGCGATCTGGTTGGCTGACGCATTGGACATGGACGAAGACGCGCTGCAGGAAGCCAATGCGGACGCAGAAGCTGTCATCCGCACGTCGCTTTTGGCGCTGTCTGCCAAGCACACCGAAATGCCCGATTGGCCTGCGCTTGAGAAGCTATTGACTGCTCTGGCCAAAAAGTCGACATCCCCCAAGGGACTTGAGATCGCCCTGCCCGCCAAACTCCCGGCTGATCTGCTCCCCATCGTTGAAGCCCTGCGCGCCAACCTCGTCGCGGATCTGTTGAAGATGGCACAAAGCAAAGTGCCGCTGCGCAAACTGCTGCAACAGACGCCCGCCTTCATGGGCCGCTACTTTTGGCTGGAAGATGCGCTCGCCGAAGTGGACCACCATGCACGTTCGGTATCCGATGCATGGGACAAGGCCACTGGCGGTCACGACGACGAGGGTTCGCTGCTGACGCTGTTTTTGACGATGGCAGCAAGCTCAGCACCAAAGACGCTGCTCACAGAAAAGACCGCTGCCACGCTGATCAAGAAAATCCGCAAGAGCGGTCTGAAGATTGAGCTGGCGACAGACTTCATCGCCGAGCATGCGCCGGTGCAGTACCACGACGACTACCAGGCGCTGTGGCAAGACTTCATCGAAGACGCGCAAAGTACCTTGCAAAGCGACATGGACTACCAGTTGCACGACGCGCTCAGCCTGCTGCGGCGTGAGTGCAATGTCAAAGCCTAAGGGATTTAGGCATTAAATTGGGCTGCAAGTCTCATGGAATGTGCGTAAGCAGCTATTGATTTCGTAGCAATCGGATTCACCTCTCTCGCTCGCTGACGGTGCGGGGTAAGCCCCAAAGCGAATGTCCCCCGGGGCCGTGAGGGCCCCTCCTCCTTGATTTGGCAAAACCCCAAGTCCACGCAATGGGGCTCACCCCACACCATCCGCGAGAAGCTCAGCGTTCGGGCTTTTCTCACTTTGGTATACGAGGTTCGTTTGCGAGGGCGGGCTGGGTGTTTTGCGCAAGTCAAGGGGGAGCCCGCTTCAGCGGGCGGAGGACACGGAGCAAAACATCCAGCCCGCCCTCGCAAACAGCGTCAACCAACGAGCAGTCTCAAAAAAGAGACCCAGGAAATCAGCCCTGAACAACCCTCTGCGTCTGCACACCCAAGCCCTCAACCCCCAACCGCACCGTCTGACCCGCCCGCAAATACACGGGCGGTTTGTGCCCCATACCCACACCGGGCGGCGTACCGGTAGAAATTACATCCCCGGGCTGCAAACTCATGAAGCGGCTCAAGTAGCTGATCAAAAACGGCACCTGGTACACCATCGTGGCAGTGCTGCCATTCTGGCGACGCACGCCGTCCACCTCCAGCCACAGATTCAACTTCTGCGGATCAGGCACTTCGTCTTTGGTGACCAGCCATGGGCCTAATGGGCCAAAGGTATCGCAGCCCTTGCCCTTATCCCAAGTGCCCGCACGCTCGATCTGGAATTCGCGCTCTGACACATCGTTGACCACGCAATAGCCAGCCACATGGGCCATCGCATCGCGCTCTTCGATATAGCGCCCGCCCTGCCCGATCACCACGCCCAGTTCGACCTCCCAGTCCGTCTTCACAGAACCACGGGGAATCTCTATCGCGTCATCAGGGCCTACGATGCAACTGGTCCATTTGCCAAATACCACTGGCTCGGGCGGCACCGCCATGCCGGCTTCGGCCGCATGGTCGGAGTAGTTCAGTCCAATGCAAATCAGCTTGCCAACCTGCCCCACACACTGCCCTAGTCGCAATTCCTGTTGCGGCGTACCGGCGACCAGCGGCAAGCTGTTGATATCCAGCTTGGAGAGTCTCTCCAGGCTGGCGGGCAGCAACGTGCCCGCAGCCACATCGGGAATCACACCCGACAAATCCCGCACACGCCCTTGCGCATCCAGAACACCGGGCTTTTCCTGCCCTGCAGGGCCGTAGCGCAATAACTTCATGGAAAGCTCATCCTCTGAACATGATGGATTGGAATCGTGCAGGGACGCTGACCTGCCTTGACGCGGGCACCACGGTGCAAGCATCACCCGAGCGCAACGTGCCAGGCGTATCCACCGCCAGATAAAAGCCGCACAGGCCGCTTTTCGCCATCACCTTGGTGGCCTGGTTAAAGCCCATCGCGGCATTGAATTTGAAACACGGCTGGCGCGGTTGCGACACGCGCAGCACACAATCCGGAAACTGCAACACATCACCTATCCACAGATCGCTTTCCAGCAAACCCTGCAGTGTCAGGTTTTCACCCATCGCGCCAAACGGCAGCGCGTCGTCGATACCGCCGACCCCGGCTTTGGCGCGGGCTTCGCGCCAGAAGTCGTAGTGCTCGACCGGGTAGGCGTAAACCGCCTTATCCAGCCCGCCATGGACCGTCAGGTCCGCCTGCTCGTCGCCTTGCAGACCCAATGGGCCGACGGCAACGGCACCTTCTACCGCAGTCTTGTGAATAGCCGTCATCACCGCGCGGCCACCGATGATGACCTTGCGGGCTTGCGCCATCTGGATGCCAACAATGCTTGCTGTTGTGCTCGTCATGGGTTGCAACTCAAATCGCCTGCATGGTGACCAGACCGGGGCGGTCTGAGTATTTGGTCAGCGCATCCAGTTGCTCCACCTGCACCTTGACCGAACGGCCGTTGTAGACGCTCTCCTTCAACCACGCGAATTCGGCTTGCAGGCTCTCTGCGTCACCAATGCGGGTGTGCCAAACGCGTTGCTCAGCATTCCAGCGGTAGCCACGCGTGCGCAACTTGTCCTTGGCTTCAAACGGTGCCATCGTGGCCTGTACGCGAAAGCTCGGTGCCTTCGCGGCAGTCAGCAAATGGGCCAAACCGGTATGGGCCAGCGTCGGCAGCTGGGTTGCCAGCACGGCCAGCAGCGCATGGCAATCCATCTCGGCGCGGTGGGCGTCGTAAAACCAGCCTTGCGCCTGCGCCAAACTTTCTAGCTTGGCCGAGCTGCGGCCTTGCGCCTTCCAGTCGATATCGGCGAATGAGCAGGCCCACGGCAAATCGGCAAATCGGCCCATGCGCTGCTCGGCAAACGGGCGGTCAAAGCCGGCGTTGTGCGCGATCACCAGATCGGCATCGCTTAACAACTCCAGCACGCGTGCCTCGTCAATCTTCTGGCCACGCACATCGGCATCGGTCAACCCGGTCAACGCCACGACCTCTTTGGGGATGGGGCGGCCCGGGTCTTCCAGCCCGTCATAGACCTGCACCTCGCCCACCGGCAGGCCGGTGGCATTGTCGATATCCACGCGCAACAGCGCGAGTTCGATGATGTCGTCCTTGCTGGAGTCCAGCCCGGTGGTTTCGGTGTCCAGCACGACAATCCGAGTCACGGATGCCGGCGTTTCTCCAGGCCATTGCAGGCGTGGTTGTAATCGGCGTTGCAAACGATAATCAGGATGCGCTTCCAGAATCCGGGCCATGGCCTCGGGTTCCATCGCACCCGTTGCGGGCGCCACAGGCGCCGTTGCCGGTGCGTGCGTCGCCTCTGCCTTGCGCTTGGGCGTCTTTTTGAGTGGCGTTGCTTCAGAGACCGGCAAGTCCGGCAAAAAAGCAAAGCCCAGTTGTTCGTTGTTCAAGCGGTGTTCCTCTATGGGTCACCATTATTGCCCGTCTAGCCGCCCGCCCGCTTCACCACAAAGCCCTTGCCCTTCAAGGCTTCGATGATGCGGTCACAGTGGTCGCCCTGCACTTCAACGACCCCGTCTTTCACGGTGCCCCCAGAGCCGCACATGGTTTTCAACTGCTTGCCCAGCGCAGTCAATGCGGCGGCGTCCAGCGCAAGCCCTTTGACCACGGTGACGTCCTTGCCGCCGCGGCCCTTAGTCAGGCGCGAGACGCGCGCCACGCCATCGGTGGCAGGTGGTGGCTTCACATGGCAAACGCATTGCGCGATGGGTTGGCGGCAGTCCGGGCACATGCGCCCGCTGTCGGTGGAGTAAACCAGCCCTCCGCTCACGCTCTTCGATTTCATCGCGCCTTGCGAATCGGCTTGGGTCCGGGTTTGGCCGAGCCCGTCACGCGCGGTGGCAAGCCGGTGTGCTGGGTCAGCATGCGGCCTTTCACCGGTGCGGCGGCTTTGACCGGTACGGTGGTCGAGTTCTTCTTGCGCGCGCTCTGGTAGCCGCCATCGGTCAGTGGCTGGAAGGTCGGGATCAAATGGTGCTTGCCGTTGCCGATCAGGTCAGCCCGGCCCATGTTCTTGAGCGCTTCGCGCAACAGTGGCCAGTTGTTCGCATCGTGGTAGCGCAAGAAGGCCTTGTGCAGGCGGCGGCGCTTCTCGCCGCGAACGATGTCTACGGTCTCGTCTTCGTGTTCGGCCACGCGGTGGATGCGGCGCAGCGGGTTGCGGCCACTGTGGTACATCGCGGTGGCGGTCGCCATCGGGCTGGGGTAGAAGGTCTGCACCTGATCGGCGCGGAAACCGTTCTTTTTCAGCCAGATCGCCAGATTCATCATGTCTTCATCGGTCGTGCCCGGGTGGGCTGCGATGAAGTAGGGAATCAGGAACTGTTTCTTGCCCGCCTCGGCGCTGAACTTCTCGAACAACTGCTTGAACTTGTCGTACGAGCCAATGCCCGGCTTCATCATCTTGGTGAGAGGCCCCTGCTCGGTGTGCTCGGGCGCGATCTTCAGGTAGCCGCCGACGTGGTGCTGCACCAGTTCCTTCACGTACTCCGGGCTCTTCACCGCCAGGTCGTAACGCAGGCCGGAGCCGATCAGGATTTTCTTGATGCCTTTGAGCGCGCGGGCGCGGCGGTAGATCTTGATCAGTGGGTCGTGGTTGGTCGTCAGGTTCTGGCAAATGCCAGGGTAGACGCAGCTCGGCTTGCGGCAAGCCGCTTCGATCTCAGGGCTGCGACAGCCCAAGCGATACATGTTCGCGGTCGGGCCACCGAGGTCGGAGATAGTGCCGGTAAAGCCCTTGACCTTGTCGCGGATGTCTTCCACCTCTTTGATGATGGATTCTTCGGAGCGGCTCTGGATGATGCGGCCTTCGTGCTCGGTGATCGAGCAGAAGGTACAACCGCCAAAGCAGCCGCGCATGATGTTCACCGAGAAGCGGATCATTTCCCAGGCCGGGATCTTGGTCGAGTGATCGTGGCTGCCGTTTTCGTCGGCGTAAGCAGGGTGCGGACTACGCGCATACGGCAGGTCAAACACCATGTCCATCTCGGCCGTGGTCAGCGGGATCGGGGGCGGCGTAATCCAGACATCCCGCGCGGTCACGCCTTCGCCGTGCGCCTGCACCAGCGCGCGGGCATTGCCGGGGTTGGTTTCCAAATGCAGCACGCGGTTGGCGTGGGCATAGAGGATGGGGTCGCCCTTGACCTGATCGTAGCTGGGCAGACGGATGACGGACCGGTCACGCGGCGCCACCTTGTATTTGCCCAAACCGTGCAACGCCGGGTTGGGTACAAAATTCAAGGGTTTTATGTTGCTAACGCCCGCAGGGATTGCGTGAGCAGCTCCTATTTTTGTAGCACCGCCGGCTTCAGCAGCTTGCGCCACCGCCTTGGCTTCATCTTCTTTCGCACAGGTCGCGCCATTCTCGGCCGCCAGCTCGGACGTCGTCATGTACGGGTTGATATGCGCTTCAACGCGGCCCGGCTCGTCCACGCTGCGTGAGTCGATCTCAAACCAGCCTTCGGGCGTGGAGCGGCGGAAGAACGCAGTTCCGCGTACATCGGTGATGTCTTCCACCGGCTCTTTGGCCGCCAGGCGGTGCGCGATCTCGACAATTGCGCGCTCGGCGTTGCCGTACAGCAGCAGGTCGCACTTGGCGTCCACCACTACGCTGCGGCGCACCTTGTCGCTCCAGTAGTCGTAATGCGCAATGCGGCGCAGAGAGCCTTCGATGCCCCCCAGGATGATGGGCACGTCCTTGAAGGCTTCGCGGCAGCGTTGGCTGTAGACGATCGCGGCGCGGTCGGGGCGCTTGCCGCCGATGTCGCCGGGCGTGTAGGCGTCGTCACTGCGGATCTTGCGGTCTGCGGTGTAGCGGTTGATCATGGAATCCATGTTGCCGCTGGTCACGCCCCAGAACAAATTGGGTTTGCCTAAGACCTTGAAAGCCTCAGCGCTGCTCCAGTCGGGCTGGGCAATGATGCCGACCCGAAAACCTTGGGCTTCCAGCATGCGGCCAATGACCGCCATGCCAAAGCTGGGGTGGTCCACGTAGGCGTCGCCCGTGACCAGAATGATGTCGCAGCTGTCCCAGCCCAGCGCGTCCATTTCTTTACGGCTCATGGGCAGGAATTTGGCCGTGCCAAAGCGGGCCGCCCAGTACTTGCGGTAACTGGACAGCGGTTTTGCGGCGCGCGCGAAGAAGGAGACGTCTAGAGGGGCGTTCATGGAATCTTTGGGGAACCCGCGATTTTAAGGGAAGACCCTGATTTCCCCTAGGAATAAGGCTATCTGCGGGCCGCCCACAGGCATAAAACTGAAGACATAAATGCATCGGGCATCAAAATTGCAAGTCTTAGCTCGTAGAATCGTTTTTCCAGTTTTTCAACCGGCTGGGCACCCTGGCCGCTATCTCACTTACCTTTTCAAAGGAAACCTATGAAAAAAGTCCTATTGGCACTTTCCATCGCAGCCCTGCTGGCTGCTTGCGGCAAAAAGGAAGAGGCTGCCGCTCCTGCCGCTGCGCCTGCACCGGTCGCTGCTGCTCCCGCAGAACTGAAGGTCGCCATTGACCCGGCTTACGAGCCCTTCACCTTCAAGACCGCCGATGGCAAGCCCACTGGCTTTGACGTGGATATCGCCCAGGCCCTGTGCGACCAGATCAAGCGCAAGTGCGTGTTCGTCGAACAGGCATGGGACAGCATGATCCCCGGTCTGATGGCCAAGAAGTACGACACCATCATCAGCTCGATGTCCATCACCGAAGAGCGCCTGGCGCAAGTCGACTTCACCGACAAGTACTACAACACGCCTTCCCGCGTAGTGGTCAAGAAGGGCACCAAGTTTGACGGCCCTGCTTCCCTGAAGGGCAAGAAAATCGGCGTGCTGAAGTCTTCCACGCAAGAAAAATACGCTTTGGGCGAACTGGCTCCTGCTGGCGCCAAGATCGTTCCTTACGAAGCACAAGACCAGGTGTACCTGGACATCAAGTCCGGCCGTCTGGACGGTACTGTGGCTGACTACATTGAAGTCACCGGTGGCTTCCTGTCCAAGCCTGAAGGCGCCGGCTACGAGCTGGTGGGCCCTGAACTGTACGAACCCAAGTACTTCGGTATCGGCGTAGGCGTTGCGCTGCGCAAGGGTGAAGACGGTCTGAAGAAAGACCTGAATGCCGCGATTGCCGCAATCCGCGCAAACGGCACCTACAAGACCATCAATGACAAGTACTTCGCAAAGTACAACCTGGACGCTTACGGCAAATAATGCCCCCACGCTCCGCCGCTGCGCGGGTCGCTGCCCCCCAAAGGGGGCGCAAAGTGCCTTGGGGCGGCCCGGCGGCACTTTAAGCCACCCTCGATGGTCTAAGATGACGGCGCACAGTTCCCCTGTGCGCCGTCTCCGTTTAAGCACAGGCAAACCTCCCCCATGAACGGCTATTACCTCTCGATATTGCAAGGCTCGATAGTCACGGTCGAGGTGGCACTGGCTTCGCTGGTCGTCTCTATTGTGCTGGGCCTGCTGGGCGCTGGCGCCAAACTCTCAGGCAACCCGGTGCTCGTCGGTATCTCCACCGTTTACACCACCATCATTCGTGGTGTTCCCGATCTGGTGATCATGTTGCTGGTGTTTTATGGCGGCACGATTGGCCTGAACAACCTGATGGAGCTGCTCGGCTCCAAGGAAACGATTGACGTCAATTCATTCGTCGCCGGTGTGCTGACGATTGGCTTCATCTACGGCGCCTACATGACCGAGACATTTCGCGGCGCCATGCTGTCCATCCCCAAGGGCCAGGCCGAAGCCGCCTGGGCCTTCGGCATGGGTCGTGTCCAGACCTTCATCCGCATCACTGCACCGCAAATGGTGCGTTACGCCCTGCCCGGCTTTACCAACAACTGGCTGGTGCTGATCAAGGCGACCGCACTGGTGAGCCTGATCGGTTTGAAAGAGATGACCTACCTGGGCAAACAGGCAGGTTCCGCCACCCGTTCCCCGTTTGAGTATTTGCTGTTCACTGCCGCACTGTTCCTGATTTTCACCACCGTGTCGCTGTATGTGCTGCGCAAGATGAACGCTCGCTACAGCCTGGGCACCAAGAGGGCACAGCTATGAACTGGGCCGTCATTTTCGAAGCCAAAAACCTGGCCCTCTATGGCCAAGGCATCCTGACCACGCTGTGGCTGCTGTTCACGTCGCTGGGCGTGGGCGCCGTGCTGGCATTGGTGTTTGCGTTGGCACTTACGGGTCCGTGGGCCTGGCTGCGCTGGATTGTGGGCGCCTATACCTATGTGGTGCGTGGCACGCCGCTGTTGATCCAGATCTACCTGATCTATTACGGTCTGGCGCAGATGGACTGGATCCAGGCGCGCTGGGACGATGTCTGGCCCTGGATCTATTTCAAGGAAGCTTCATTCTGTGCGGTGCTCGCCTTCAGCCTGAACACGGCAGGCTACACCGCCGAAATGCTGGCCGGTGCGATCCGTGAAACCTATGCAGGCGAAATTGAGGCCGCACAGGCCTATGGCATGAGTCGCTTCCAGGTAATGCGCCGCATCGTGTTGCCAAGCGCCATGCGCCGCACCCTGCCCGCTTACAGCAACGAAGTGGTGATGATGTTGCAGGCCACCAGCCTGGCGAGTGCCGTGCCGGACCTGCTGGACGTCACCAACGCGGCCAGCCGCATTTACGCGCAGTACTACCTGCCGTTCCAGGCGTTTCTGGCGGCCGGCGCGATCTACCTGGTCGCCTCGTTTGTGCTGATCGGCATCTTCCGCTTGGCCGAGCAGCGCTTCCTCGGGTATCTGGCTCCGCGCAAACACTGACATACATTTGCCATGCAGCGCATTGACCATCCCCTCCTATCGCCCAGTCTGGGCAGCCACAAGACGCTGTCCAGTTTCCACTATGGAACAGCGGGCGCTGGCCCCAAGGTCTATCTACAGGCCAGCCTGCATGCCGATGAGTTGCCCGGCATGCTGGTCGCCCACCATCTTCGCCAGGCGCTGCAGACACTGGAAGACGCGGGGCAGATTCAAGGCGAAGTGATCATCGTGCCGGTTGCGAACCCGATCGGTCTGGCGCAGCGGTTGGACCACAAACCCATGGGCCGCTTCGAGCTGGGCAGCTCGGAAAACTTCAACCGCCACTATCCGGATTTTGCAGAAGCAATTTGGCACACCGTGCAACCCCTACTGGGGTCGGATGCACAGACCAATGTCGCTGTGGTGCGCAAAGCCATGGCCGACTGGCTGCGGGACTGGACGCCGACCAGCGAACTGGAAAGCCTGCGCCGCACCTTGGTGCAACTGGCTGTGGATGCCGACTATGTGCTGGACCTGCATTGCGATTTTGAAGCCGTACTGCACTGCTACACCGAGGAAGCCTGCTGGCCCCAACTGAAGCCGCTCGCCCAAACCCTGGGCTGTGAAGCTGTGCTGCTGGCCAGTGGCTCGGGCGGCAATTCGTTTGATGAGTGTGTCTCAGGTGTCTGGTGGCAACTGGCCGACAAACTGCGCGCCGCAGGCAACCCGGCGCCGCTGCCGCAGGCCTGCTGCAGCACCACCGTCGAATTCCGCGGTGAAGGCGATGTGACGCATGCGCTGGCCAGGGCCGATGCACAGGCGCTGCTGTCGTTCCTGCAACACATAGGCGCATTGAAGGGCGCACCACCCGCCCTGCCCGCAGCGCGTTGCGATGCGACGCCGCTGGCCGGTTCTGAAACGCTGAAGTCCGCGCAAGCTGGCGTGGTCGTGTTCAACGCCGCGGTGGGCCAGCACATGCGAGTCGGCGATCTGGTGGCCGAAGTTATTGATCCCGTCAGCGGCACAGCGTTGCCCATACGTGCCGGGGTGGCCGGTTTGCTGTACACGCGGATTCGCACCCGCTACACCCACAGCGGCGGTGAGATTGGCAAGATTGCTGGCAGCTTGGCCTTTCGCACCGGCAATTTGCTGGGCGCATAGATTCAACCCTCTCCTCTTTCCATGAACGACAAAATTCTCAAACTGCAGGCTGACAACATCCACAAGCGCTTTGGCTCGAACGAAGTGCTCAAGGGCGTGTCGTTGAAGGCCCATGCGGGCGACGTGATCGCCATGATTGGCAGTTCCGGCTCCGGCAAAAGCACCTTTTTGCGCTGCCTGAACCTGCTGGAAAAGCCGCACGAGGGCAAGATTTTTGTCGCTGGCGAAGAGATGCTGCTGACACCTGGTGCAAACGGCGAGTTGGGGCCCAAGGACAGCAAGCAACTGGCCCGCTTGCGCACCAAGCTGGCGATGGTGTTCCAGCATTTCAATTTGTGGGCCCACATGACGGTGCTGCAAAACATCATCGAAGCGCCGGTCCATGTGCTGGGCGTGCCCAAAGACCAGGCGGTTGCCATTGCGCGCAAGTACCTGGCCAAGGTCGGCCTGGAGGGCAAGGAAGACGCTTACCCGGCACACCTCTCCGGCGGCCAGCAGCAGCGTGTGGCGATTGCCCGTGCGCTGGCAATGGAGCCCGAGGTCATGTTGTTCGACGAACCCACCAGCGCGCTGGACCCGGAACTGGTGTCTGAAGTGCTGAAGGTCATGAAAAATCTGGCGCAAGAGGGCCGCACGATGGTCGTCGTGACGCACGAGATGGGCTTTGCCCGCGAGGTGGCCAACCACCTGATCTTCCTGCACCGCGGGGTCATCGAAGAACAGGGCAATCCGCGCGAGGTACTGGCCAACCCCAAGTGCGAACGCCTGGCGCAGTTCCTCTCTGGCAGCCTCAAGTAGGCGTTAGCGCAAAGGCCCTTGTGTCGTATTCAGACGAATCGACCCTGTTCGAACTGCTCCCCATCGGGGCGTACCGCTCGGCGCCGGATGGCACCCTGCTGCGTGCCAATGCAACTTTGGTACGCATGTACGGCTACGCCAGCGAAGCCGAATTGCACGCCGATACCCAAAGTCTGGCGAGCTCACCCTATGTGGAGCCCGGGCGGCGCCAGCAGTTCATGTCACTGCTGGAAAGCCAGGGCCACGTACGGGACTTCGTCTCCGAGATGGTTCGCGTCAACCAGAGCGGCCCTGTGTGGGTACGCGAGCATGCCCATACGGTGCGCGACGCTTCCGGCAAAGTGCTGTACTTCGAAGGCACGGTCGAAGACATCACCGAGGAACGCGCGTCCCGCGCCCTGCTGATACGGCGCGAGGCCATGCTGCAAAACCTGCTGCAGACGATTCCCGACCAGGTCTGGCTCAAGGATGTCAACGGCGTCTACATGACCTGCAACGACAACTATGCACACACGCTGGGCGTGGAGCGCAAGGACATCATCGGCACGCGGGACGCCCAGTGGGCAGGCGAAGCGCTGGCCGAGCAATTCCTGGAATCGGACCGGCGGGCCATGCGCGTGGGCAAAGCGGTGGCCTTCGAAGAGAACTACGCAAGTCCCAGCAACCCAAACGGCGAACTGCACGAAATCATCAAAACCCCCATGTACGACGCCGCTGGCGTCCTGATCGGCGTGCTCGGCATGGGACGCAACATCCAGGCGCGCAAGGATGCCGAAAAGCAGCTGCGTGACACGTCCGAGCAACTGGAGTTGGCGATCATGAGCGCGGATCTGGGCCGCTGGAGCCACGACCTGACGGTGGACACGGGCTACTACCTGGACACACGCGCCTGCCAGATGTTGGGGCGTCCCTCCGAAGAAAGCGAAAAAGGTCGCCCCTGGGGCCACCTGATCCACCCGGACGATCTGGGCCTGGCACTGCAGGCCATGCGCCAGCACCTGAGCGGCGCCACGCCCTCTTACGAAGCGGAGTTCCGCGCGCGCCATCGTGATGGCCACTGGATCTGGCTCAGCAGCCGCGGCAAGGTGGTGCAAATCCAGCAGGACGGCAGCGCCACGCGCATGGTCGGCACGCTGTCTGACATTTCTGCGCGCAAAAGAGGTGAACTCGAACTGCGCGCGACCCAGGCCGAACTGCAAGCCACGTTGAACGCGCTGCCGGACCTGCTGTTTGAATTTGACACCATGGGCCGCTACACCTCGGCGCATAGCCATTCCGAGATGGGCGAAGCAAGTGACACCGACTATCTCATCGGCAAAACCATTGCGGAGGTTCTCCCCCAGGATGCGACGCAGATTTGCATGGAAGCATTGCAGGAAGCCTTCCAGACCGGAAGGTCACGCGGTCGCCAATACAGCCTGCAGTTGCCGATTGGCAAGCGCTGGTATGAACTGTCGGTCGTGCGCAAACCCACGCCCCCCGGAGACGATGAACGCGTCATTGCCATTGCGCGCGATGTCACCGAGGCGAAAGAAGCTGCCGAAGCCATCCGCCATCTGGCTTTCCACGACAGCCTGACGGGCCTGCCCAACCGGCGCATGCTGACCGACCGGCTGCAACGCGCGCTGGCCGCCGCCAAGCGCCATGGCCAGTCTGGCGCGCTGATGTTTCTGGATCTGGACCGCTTCAAGGAACTCAACGACACCCGGGGCCACGATGTGGGCGACCTGTTGCTGATGGAAGTGGGCCGCCGCCTGGTGCAAAGCGTGCGGGCCATCGACACCGTGGCGCGCCTGGGCGGCGATGAGTTTGTCGTGTTGATTGAAGAACTCGGCACCGACTTTGAGGCCGCACGCATGCACGCCCACATCGTCGGGCAAAAGATTCTGGCCAGCCTGAACGAGCCCTATCTTCTGGGCACTGTGGCCCACACCAGTACGCCCAGCATTGGCGCATCCCTGTTCGGTGCCCACACGCCCAGCCACCAGGACGTACTCAAGGAGGCCGACACCGCGATGTACAAGGCCAAGGCGGGTGGGCGTAACATGCTGAAGTTTTATGAGCTAAATATGGCTGAAACGCCCGAATAACATGCGTGAGCAGCTCCCCTTTTGATAGCAAACCGATGTTGAATTTTTTACCCAAGTTCCTGGTCGGCCTGATCGCCACACTGCTGATGGCGCTCAACGCACTGGTCTGGGTGCCCATCTTGCTGGTGTTTGCGTCGTTCAAGTTTCTGCTGCCGTTCAAAGCGGTGCGGCTCATGATCGACCCCATCCTGCTGTTCATTGCCGAGTCCTGGATCTCCTGCAACAGCGGCTGGATGTGGCTGACACAGCGCACGCAATGGGATGTCGAAGGGATTGACGGCCTGGAGCCGCACAGCTGGTACATGGTCAGTTGCAACCACCAAAGCTGGGTGGACATTCTGGTGCTGCAGCATTTGCTGAACCGCCGCATCCCGCTGCTCAAGTTTTTTCTGAAAGCACAGCTGATCTGGGTGCCGGTGATGGGCCTGGCCTGGTGGGCACTGGACTTCCCATTCATGCGCCGCCACAGCGAGGAGTTTTTGAAGAAGCACCCCGAGATGCGCGGCAAAGACCAGGAAACCACGCGACGCGCCTGCGAAAAGTTTGCGCTGATTCCCACCAGCGTGATGAACTTTCTGGAAGGCACACGCTTCACACCCGCCAAGCACGCCAAACAGCAATCGCCTTACCAACACCTGCTCAAACCCAAGGCCGGCGGCATGGCGTTGGCGCTGGATGCGATGGGCGCGAAGTTTCAGGCGATTCTTGATGTCACCATCGTCTACCCCGATGGCACGCCAACCTTCCCGCAGTTTTTGTGCGGCAAGATGCGCCGTGTGACTGTGCGGGTACGCCGCCTGCCGATCCCGGCGCATTTGATTGGCGGAGACTATGCGAATGACCCCGCTTTTCGCGAGGCATTTTCACAATGGGTGCAGCAGCTCTGGCGCGACAAGGATGCACAGATCGGCAGCTTGCTGGGCCACAAATAAAAACACCGCAACATCCGAAGATGTTGCGGTGAAAGCTATTGCATCAATAGCGACTCACTTAAATCTGTTGGCTTAACGCTGCTTGATTTGTCCGCTGTCGTCGGACAGCACGATTTCCACGCGGCGGTTCAACTGGCGGTTGGTGGCAGTGTCATTGCCAGCCACCGGGAACGATTCGCCGTAGCCGCGCACCTGAATGCGGTTGGCCGCAATGCCCATTTGCAGCAGCGCATCACGCACCGACATGCCGCGGCGCTCCGAGAGCTCCTGGTTGAATGCGGTGCTACCGGTGCTGTCGGTGAAACCTTCTACCAATACAGTACGCGCAGGGTTTTGCTTCAGCACGTCAGCCAGCTTTTGAGCACTTTGCAAGCCGGTGGGGTTCAGATCGGCTTTGGCAGTGGCAAACAACACGTCGCCCAGCGTGATCACCATGCCACGGTCTGTCTTTTTGGCGGCGAGGTCAGCCAATTGAGACTCCAGCATGGCAGCGCGGGCTTGGGCATCGGCGGCTTGTGCGCGGGCTTCATCGGTCTTGCGTTGGGCCAATGCGGCTTCGTTCTGTGCGGCCAGTGCTGCGGCTTGTGACTGTTGTGCCGACATTTGCGCCTGCTGTGCAACAGCGTTGGCCTTGTCGGCTTCAGCGGTGCGCTGGTCCAGACGAATCTGGTCACGTTCCTTGGCGATACGCGCCACGTCGGCTTCAGCCATTTTTTTCTTGACCACTTCCTGTGTCAGTGCAATTTTCTGCTGTGCTACATAGGCCAACTGGTTGACCTTGTCCGCATTTTTGCCTTCATTCGATGCCATGTCAGCCTGCTGCATGGCATCGGTAGCCTGGCGCATTTCCTGGGGCGCCAGTGTCGGAACGTTGGGGTTGTTCTGCACCTGGCGGTAATCACTGCGCGCAGTTTCCAGTTGACTTGTCGTAGTAGGAGCCGATGCGCAAGCACCGAGAAGCAAGACCATGGCCAATGCGACGGGGGTGAGATAGTTTTTCATGTTGAATCCTTGTGATGTTTTGAATGGGGTTGGCGGTTACTGCGGCTTGGGCGCGTTGGCGCGGTCCAGCTCTTCACGCAGCACGCGGATGTCGTCCTGCAATGCATCGGCCGCCGTCTGTGCCTTGGCTGAGTTGGCTTTGCTTTGCGCCAGCTTGGCGTCGGCCTGTGCCTGGGTGGCCAGATCCATAGCGGTCTTGTAGTCCTTGGCAGCCATGGCTGCGTTGGCGCGTGCCATTTTTTCGCGGGCCGCGGCCATCTCTACCGGAGCGAACTGGGTGCCGTCAGCGCTGGCTGCGTTGTCTACCGCCGCGCGGGACACCGCAACACTGGCGGTTGCCGGTGTTTTCAGCTTGCTGGCGCAACCTACGCTGGCAAGAATTGCCAGGCTGCAAGCGGCTATCAGGAATGTCTTTGAATTTTTAGTCATCTTTTCTCTCCGGTAAACAAGGGACCGGTGGTCCCTTTAGTTGTGAATGGGTGGCCCGTCGGTCGACAGGGCATAGGACACGTGTTGCGGCACCACCAACTCGCCTTGCGCGTTGGGAATGGCCTCAATGCTCATGACGGGCGCCGCTCCGCGAACACCGCCAAACATGGTGGCGAACGCGCAATCGGCGGCATCGCGCCCGGTGGCAAAACGCACAAAGCCCATAGGGATGGCCGTGCCAGATGGATCGAACAGATACCAGCGTCCACCGAGGAAGACTTCGACATAGGCATGGAAATCCGTGGGGCCCAATACGGGGTCGGCGCCGTAGTCAATGCCGGTCGCAAAACGCGCCGGTATGTTCACGCCACGGCACAGCGCAATCATCAGATGCGCACAGTCACGGCACACACCGACTTCGTCGATCAGCGTGTCGACCGCCGTGGTGGTGCCGTTGGAGGCGTTGGAGCGGAAGGTGACCCGCTGCTGCACCCAGTCGCAAATCGCGCGCACCCGGGTGTAGCCCTGCGGCAGATGGCCGAACTCCTTGACCGCCAGGCGGTGCAAGCGATCCGACTCGCAATAGCGACTCGGATAAATATAGGGAAGCACCCCGCCCGGCAATTGGGCGATGGGCACTTCGGCAACGTCGTCGGGCTGCGCGCTGTGGTGCGCAAGCTCAACGACTGCTTCGTAATGGACAGCCAGCGTCCCGACCGACGCCTGCAAGCGCATATAGCGGCTGTGTGTCACCGGGTCGGTGTACAGGTTGGTCATCAGGGGCTGGCTGATACTGAGAGACTCACTTACCACCGTCTGGTGTGCGGTTTGCGCCGCATGGATATTGAAGATGAAGTCGCAGCCCGGCTGCGTGACTTCATAGTTCAAGGCGATGGAAAAGTGGAGTCTGAGCATGAAGTGGCTTATTTCTTCTTTTCAACTTCGTTGGCGATCACGCCACCAGCGACGGCCCCACCAACGGTGCCAACGCCACTGCCACCGGTCAAGACCGATCCAGCGACTGCACCAACACCGGCACCGATAGCGACGTTGCGATCGCGGTCCGACATTCCGGCGCAGCCAGCAAGGCCCAGAACCAGGGCCAGGGCGGCGGTACTGACCGCCAATGTGTTACGTGTTGTCATGATGTTTCCTTTACGTTGAAGAAAGTGATTTCTATGCGTACTAGAAAGGTTTCTCGCCGCGGATGATCCGCAGCAGAACCACCACTACGGCAATGACCAGCAGGATGTGGATCAATCCGCCTGCGGTGTAAGAGGTCACAAGACCCAGCAACCACAGGACGATCAGGACGCAGGCAATGGTGTAAAGCATGGTGTTACTCCTTGCTGCGCGGGGCTTTGACATCGTCCATCTTGTCCAGGACGGAGGCTTGCCACTCGGACAACTGCTTTTCAGCTTCGTCCTTGCTGATGCCATACAGTTCCTGAATCTTGCCGGCCATTTGGGTGCGCTGGCCTGCCAGCACATCCAGGTGGTCATCGGTCAGCTTGCCCCACTTGGCTTTGGCGCTGCCCTTGAGTTGTTTCCAGTTACCTTCGATTCGATCCCAGTTCATGGTCGTTCCTTTCGTGGTTAAAAAATGAGTTCCGGATTACGCGCGAGGCTCGCCGCGTCCGTTGACGGTGATGGTGCTGCCCGGAGGCGTGGTCACCTGCATGCGGTGTTCCTGGCCGCGGAAGTTGTAGGTCACATCCCAGAATTCAGGTGGACCCTGATTGGCGGTTGTGGCGCACTTCTGAACATCCCGTGTGATGGGGGTGTTGTCACGACCGGCATTGGAGCCAATCGCTCCACCAACCACCGCACCACCCACGGTGGCTATGTCGCGTCCGCTGCCGCTGCCAATCTGGTGTCCCAAGACACCACCGATCAACGCGCCGGCCAATGCGCCGCCCACGTTGGGCTTGTTTTGAGACACTTGCTCACGCTCCATCCAGCAGCGTTGGGTAGGCGGTCCGACCACGGCACGCACGGAAGTCACATTGGCCTGGTACAGACGTTCGCCACCGCGGCGACGGCTGTCATACACCGGCATCACTGGCGGTGGTGCATAGCGGGCATCGTCAAAGCGTGCTTCGCGGTGCACTTCGCGGGTTGATGAAACGCGGTCATCCAGGCCCATCGCAATCAGCGATGGATAACGGCCTTCGCGCAGCACCACACAACGACCGCCGTAATAGATGTCGTTACAGACTTCCCAACGGTCATGCAACACAATGGCTGACGAAGCACGGTCGTTGAAACCCGAGCGTGTGAAGTTGTCCAGCGGCTTGCTGGTGGTTATCGATTTGCCCTGGAAATCCGGGTGTTCATAAAAAATGATTTGTGCGCTTGCTTGCGCTGCAATGGCCAGCGCGCTAGCTGCGAGCATGGTTTTGAAAAGTGTTGTCATGGTGGCTCCTTATGTGACTTAAAGGCCCTCGCAACACACCGTGGATGTATGCAGGGAACGTGACTGAATCTTCGTCGTGCTGCCCTGCTGTGCCTAGCGGACAAGGCCGCGAGATGGCGTAGTCGGCGTCCTACATTCAGCTGAACTTGTAGGACTAGTCCTGCAAAGGTGCGGCACTACTGCCGACACATAGCGCCCGGCTTAAAGCGCATACTGGTGCTCAACACACAACCGGGGTCCTCTACGTGCTCAAGACCTTTATCGTTGAAGACAGCCAGGTCATCCGGGACAGCCTGGTCGCCACCCTGGAAGAGCTCACACCTGTCAAGGTGGTGGGTAGCTGTGAAACCGAGATGACTGCGATCCAGTGGTTGGGAGGCACAAACCACCCGGTCGATCTGGTCATCGTCGATATTTTTTTGAAGAGTGGATCAGGTTTGGGCGTATTGCGTGCAACGCAGAATATGCAAGGCCCACCCCGTGCCATCGTGGTCCTGAGCAACTACGCGACCGCAGATATACGGCGCAAGTGCCTGGAAATGGGCGCGCACCGGGTATTCGATAAATCCAACGAGATTGATGCGCTGATTGACTATTGCAATTCGCTTCCGCAGGACAGCAGCCTGGAAGCAGCGCCATGAAGGGGGCTACTGGATCATGCCGTTCTTCAGCGCGTAATACGTCAGGTCGCTATTGGAATCGAGCTTCATCTTTTCCATCACCCGCGTGCGGTAGGTGCTGACCGTCTTGATGCTCAGGCACATGCTGACGGCCATTTCGCCTACGACTTCGCCACGGGCCAGCCGCAAAAAGACCTGCAATTCGCGTTCGGACAGTTGCGCATGCGCCGCTTGATCGCCCTCTCCGCCCACACCATCGGCCAACCGCTCCGCCACTGCGGCGCTGATGTACTTACGCCCGCGCATCACGGTGCGTATGGCCTTGACGATTTCTTCCGGGTCGCAGTCTTTGTTGAGGTAGCCACTGGCCCCCTGGCGCAGCAGCGTGGTGGCGTAATGCTCTTCGGCAAAGCCACTCAAAATCAGCACAGGGAGCTCGGGTGCGCGCGCCTTGATCGCCGCCAGGGCATCCACACCACTTTGGTACGGCATGGAAATGTCCATCAGCAGCACATCCACGCCACCTTTGCGCACGATTTCCTGCGCGTCGCGGCCATTCGCCGCTTCGGCCACAACCTCGAAATCAGCCTGGTCGGCAAAAAACTGGCGCAGTCCCAGCCTAACCATGGCATGGTCATCAACGATGGCGATTCGAATCATGCTATGGGGCCCTTTGCAGGGCATGATCCCACACTTCGCCTTGGGTAACTGCAAATGAACGTATTTAAGCTCGTCAAACGCAGACCCGTGGTCTTCCTGCTGGCCATGGTCGCGGCCGTCGCGATGGTGTTTATCAGCGAGGCGGCGTACTGGAATTCGGTGCGCAACCTCAACCTGATCACTGCCACTGGCGCTGCGCGTACCGACATTCAGGGCATGCGCCAAAGCATTCTGGCCGCGCAAACCGCGCAGCGCAGCTACCTGCTGACCCAACGCCGGGAGTACCTGCAGCCCTACAACAAGGCCCTGACCGATCTGGAGACCACCTTCAGTTTTCTGCAGGATCGCTACCACCAGGATGATGCCGCCACCGGGGTTTTGGCCCAACTGCATACGGTGAGCGACCGGCTGCTGGCCCAATTGGCGCAGACGATCCGCCTGCACGACGCGGGCCGGCGCATTACGCTGGAAGACAACGACGATGCGCAGATGGAGACCATCCGCAAGCTGAGTGACCAATTGCTGGACCTGGAAAGCGCGCGCGGCAAGGTCAGCCAGGACGATGTCTATCGCACGTTGATGCTCAGTCGCGTCGGCGTGGCCTTGCTCAGCGCGATCAGCCTGCTGGCATTGGTGATGTATTTGCGCCAAAGCTTCGCGTTGATACGCCAGCAGCAGGCCGTTCAACACATCGCACAAGACGAGCGCGACCGACTGGAGATTGAAGTGCGCCAGCGTACGGCCCAACTCACCGAGCTGACGCACCATCTGCAAACCGCGCGCGAAGACGAACGCCACCGCCTGGCGCGCAATCTGCACGATGACCTGGGCGCGCTGCTCACCTCGGCCAAGCTGGATGCAGCCCGCATACGCTCAAGGCTGGCAGGCGCCGGATCTGTACCCGAGTCGCTGGAACTGCTGGCCCATCTGGTCGCCACACTCAACACAGGCATTGCACTGGGCCGGCGCATCATTGAAGACTTGCGCCCTTCCGCACTGAGCAACCTGGGTCTGGTGGCCACGCTGGAGATTTTGCTGGGGGAGTTTGCGGCGCAATCCGACGTACAAGTCCACAGCACGCTGGAGCCCGTCCTGTTGAAAGCGAACGCCGAGCTGATGGTCTACCGGCTGGTTCAGGAGGCCATCACGAACATCACCAAGCATGCGCGACCCAGCCAGGTGTGGGTTGCGCTGGGCATGAAAGAAGGCCTGGTAGAAGTGTCTGTGCGTGACGATGGGGCCGGCTTTGACACCCAGATCAAACCCACATCGGCCTATGGGCTGGTTGGCATGCGCTTTCGGGTAGAAGCAGAGGGCGGTGTACTGACCGTAGTGTCCGCGGTGGGACGCGGCACGCTGATCCAGGTGCGGTTGCCAGAGTCCAGCGACCAGACTGTCTGAGGCATGGGTGTCAGCGTGGTCCTACAGAGGGACGGGTGCTTGGCTGATTCCGTTTAAAGCCATGCACCGGGACAATGAAATCCAAGCACTTCATCCAGTGCCCAATCCCCTCCACCACCGAAAGGACCCTCATGACTGCTACCTCCACCGCTACCCACCTGCAAGAACAAGCCAGTACCCTCGCCCACCGCGGACTCACTGCTGTTCAGGACAGCGCCCAACAACTGCGTAAGACCGCTGAGCACACCGGCGATGTGACCGTGCGCTACATCAAGAACGATCCTATCAAGGCCGTGCTGATTGCAGCCGCTACCGGCGCCGCATTGATGGCACTGGTCGGACTGGTCAGCCGCTCACGTACGCATTAAAGTAAAGACTTTCCATTTCCGAAAAGTCTTGCCATGCTGCACCCGCTCATCCGTTTGATTGCAACCCAGCCCGAGCTGTTGGGCAGCCACGTGCATGCCTATGGCGAGCTGATCGGAACAGAGCTTGCGACACAAGCACAGGCCATCAAGCGCCGCACCATTCTGGGGGCGCTGGCCTTGTGTTTCATGGGTGTAGCGGCAGTGTTGGCCGGGGTATCCACATTGCTGTGGTCCATTTTGATTCCTGCGATGCAGCCTGTACCCTGGGCTGTGATTCTGGTACCGCTGACACCGGCAGTGTTGGCCTTGATTTGCGGAGTGATGGCCCGTAGCGGCGGTTCTGCGCAAGATGCGGCCTTTGCCGAACTGCGCCGCCAGTTGCAAGCGGATTTGACAATGTTGCGCACCATGGGCACTCCATGAGCGCGCCCTTGTTGACCCCCGGTGAACGCCTGGCCCTGTCGCGCGAGCGCCTGCGTGTGGCCCTTGCAGAAAATGCCAAACAACCCGATTCGCCCCTTGAAGCTTTCTTGACGGGGAGCTCCAGTCCGCTGGATATATTGAAAACCGTCATGCCCGGCACGGGTGAACTGATGGATGCACTTGGAACATGGTGGAAGCAAGCTTCATTGCAACCGCTTGCCCAACGCTATCCGGTTGCGCTCGTTGCAGGCGCTGTGGCCGCTGGTGCGGTATTGGTCTGGGCAAAACCCTGGCGCTGGCTGTTTCGCCCAACCATGGTCAACACCCTCGGGCCTGCGCTGCTGACCAGCCTTCTGGCGTCCGGTCAGGTGCAGTCATGGATTCAGACCCTGCTGTCCAAAGCGCAGCAACCCGCTGCACCGACAGACACCGTACCGCCTGAAACACCATTCAGCGCAGAGCAATCTGCGGGGTAAGCCAGTCCTTGGCTTCCTGCTCGGTGTGAAAAACTTCGCAGGGAATGTGGCCGTGGTATGCCTTGGCATACGCCGGCTTGAGCAATGAATAACCTTCCAGATCCGGCGCCATGACCCACGCCGCGGCGACCAACTGGTTGGCGTATTTGGTGCGAACCCATTCGCCGGATTTATCCAGTACTTCCTTGTGGTACAGCACGGTCTCTTCGATCACCACCATATACGCCCAGGGGCCGGACAGGTTCAATTCCTTGATCAACGGAGCAACAATGCGCGCGGACTCGTAGTACATCTCCAGGTTCCAGGTGCCCTGGCTGTGCGCAATCAGTATCCGGCCTTCGATCTTGGCCTGGTAGCTTCCATGGGGTTTGAATGGGAATTTCATGCGGCAGGGCTTGCGCTGTCTGCAGCCATTGTGCCCCGTGGGTTGCAGGATGCAAAGCAGAAGTTGTCAGGGTAAGTCCGCTTGTGAGTTGGCCTGTGAGTGAAGAGTATGAATCTATGAGACGTTGGAAAATACAAAAAAAGCTGGCGGTCACCGCACTCTGCTGGATCGCATTGCATGTATTCGCTGCCGAACCTGTAGTGCTTTACTACAACGTCATTCCACCGTTCAAGATGAAGTTGCCGGATGGCTCACCGGGCGGCTTGTCTTTGACGCCTGTGCGAGACGCCTTTCGCAAAGCGGGCGTTCCGGCTGAGTGGCAAGAAGTACCCAATTTGCGGCAGAAGCTGTTGATAGCCAACAGCACAACGCCTGTCTGTGCCGTCGGTATTTACAAGACCGCAGCGCTTCAGAAGCTTGGCAAATTCAGTGCGCCGGTCTTTCGCAATCAGCCGCTGGAAGTGCTTTTGGCAAGAGGCTTGTCCGCCAAAGCACCACGCCTGAATTTGAAAGCCCTTCTTTCCGACCCTGGCAAAACAGTTGTACTGATTCGTGGGCGCTCGTACGGCGAATACGTGGATGCGCTGATCAAGAATGCAAGCGCCAAGCTGGACTACGCAAACGATGCCGCCTCCATCATCAAGATGCTGGATATCAAGCATGGCGATGCCACGATTCTTGAGCCGGAGGTAATCAACTACCACCGCACGATGTCCGCAGCGGGCGCAGAGGCATTGGAAAGCTACCAACCCAAAGACAGCCCACGCGGAGACTACCGCCACATGTTTTGCAGCCGCAGTTTTCCGGATGGCATGCTCAATCGGATCAATCGCTTTCTGGAAGAAGGTAGAAAGAGGAATCCGCGCTAGTCGCTTTGCAGCCAGTCCAATGCGGTGCCATCCTCAGCAAATGCAAAGTGGCGCACTTGTGCCGCCGAAAAATATTTTGCAAGCGATTGCGCCACATCTGCCATGTGGCTGTCCGTGACAAGGGCGACACGCTCGACCTTGTTGTAATGCGCACGGATGAAATCCAGATGTGCACCGAACCCCGCTATCGAGTCCCAACCGGGGAATGTCTTGGCATGGATCAATACGCCGTGCAGTTTGGGGTGATCAGACAAATAGGCATCCACGGCCGCACCTAGCGCAGAGAAGTCCTGCGCACTCAGCGGCGTGTGAACCTTGAGCACCAGAATGCCTTCTGGCTTCATGATGGAGTAGTCGAGCATGGTGTGTTCCTGCGTTGTTCAGGAAGACGATAAGGTTTCGTGGCCCGGGTTACTGTTCGTCGGCCCACATAGCCCAGTTCCTTCTACTTCCCGCTCAAGCCCATGGACCGGGTAATCACTTCCTTCATGATCTCGTTGGTGCCGCCGTAAATGCGCTGCACACGCGCATCGGCATAGGCACGGGTGATCGGGTATTCCCACATGTAGCCGTAGCCTCCGAACAGCTGCACGCATTCGTCCATCACCTTGCATTGCAAGTCTGTCGTCCAGTACTTGGCCATGCTGGCCGTCGCGGTGTCGAGCTTGTCCACGTTGACCAGCTCGCAGCACTTGTCGACAAACACGCGCGCCACCTGCACTTCGGTCTGCATTTCGGCCAGCTTGTAGCGGGTGTTCTGAAACGCGGCGACGGGTTGGCCAAAGACTTTGCGCTCTTTCACATAGTCCACGGTCCAGTCGATCGCGGCTTGCGCAGCTGCCACAGCGCTGATCGCAATCTGCAGGCGCTCCCACGGCAGCTGCTCCATCAGGCAGATGAAGCCCTTGTTCTCATAGGCCGCGCCGCCCAGCAGGTTCTCTGCGGGAATCTTGACGTTGTCAAAGAACAGCTCGGACGTGTCCTGCGCCTTCATGCCCATCTTCTTCAGACGCTTGCCGACGCTGAAACCCGGCATGCCGCGCTCCACCAGAATCAGGCTGGTGCCCTTGCCACCCGCCGCCGGGTTGGTCTTGGCGACGACCACCACCAGGTCGGCATGCCAGCCGTTGGTGATAAAGGTCTTGCTGCCGTTGAGCAAATAGCTGCCGTCGGCCTGCTGGATGGCTGTGGACTTGATGCCCTGCAAGTCGGAGCCTGCAGCAGGCTCGCTCATCGCAATCGCGCCAATCATCTCGCCGGATGCCAGCTTGGGCAGGTACTTGGCCTTCTGCTCCGGTGTGCCGTAGTGCAGGATGTAAGGCGCGACGATTTCGCTGTGCAGGCTGAAGCCAATGCCGGTTACGCCAGCGCGCGAGATCTCTTCGAACTGGATCACCGAGAACAGCTTGTCAGCCTCAGACCCGCCATATTCCTCGGGCATGGACATGCAGAGGAAGCCGTTGTCACCCGCCTTGTTCCAGACCGCGCGGTCCACATAGCCCTGTTCTTCCCAATCGGCATGGAACGGAACGATCTCCTTTTCGACAAACTTGCGAAAGCTGTCGCGAAAGGATTCGTGGTCGGAAGAGAAGATGGTTCGTTCAATCATGGGACACCTCGACAGAAAGCAGATATTGGGAACTGGTATTTATACAAAGCAATTGCTTGGTAAAAAGAATATACTGCATCCGGGCCTGAAAAGGCATTCCATTGCGCAATCCCCTGCTTAATTTTCTCCACGGAGTTTTCCCATGACCGAAGCCTATGTGTTCGACGCCATCCGCACGCCCCGCGGCAAGGGTAAAAAAGACGGCAGCCTGCACGAAGTCAAACCCGTCACGCTGCTCGCCGGCCTGCTGACCGATCTGCAACAGCGTCATAAGTTCGACACCGCGATGGTCGACGACGTGGTGATGGGCGTGGTCTCGCCGGTGGGCGACCAGGGCTCGGTGATCCCCAAAGTGGCGGCACTGAAGGCGGGCTGGGACTTCCAGGCATCGGGTGTACAGATCAACCGCTTCTGCGCCTCGGGCCTGGAAGCCGTCAACATGGCCGCACAAAAAGTGCGCTCTGGCTGGGAAGACCTGGTGGTCGCCGGTGGCGTGGAGAGTATGAGCCGTGTGGCGATTGGCTCCGACGGCGGCGCCTGGGCGATGGACCCGGAAACCAATTCGCAAACTGCATTTGTGCCACAGGGCATTGGCGCTGACCTGATCGCCACACTGGAGGGATTCACCCGCGCCGACGTAGATGCGTTCGCGCTAGAGTCCCAACGCCGCGCCACCAAGGCGCAGGCCGCGGGCTACTTCGATCAGTCGGTGATGCCGGTCAAGGATTTCATGGGCCAAACCATTCTGGGCAAAGACGAATTCATCAAGCCCGGCACCACGCTCGAAGGCCTAGCCGGCCTGAAGCCCGCCTTTGAACAAATGGGCGGCATGGGCTTCGATCAGGTCGCGCTCACGCGTTACCCGCAGGTCGAGCGCATCCACCATGTGCACCACGCGGGCAACTCATCCGGCATCGTGGACGGCGCAGCGGCTGTGCTGATCGGCAATGACGCTGCGGCCAAGGCGCAGAAGCTGACGCCGCGCGCACGCATCGTCGCGACGGCTCTCTCCGGCGCTGACCCGACCATCATGCTGACTGGCCCGATGCCAGCGACGCGCAAGGCACTGGCCAAGGCAGGTATGACCATCGACCAGATCGACCTGTTTGAAGTGAACGAAGCGTTTGCCGCCGTCGTCATGCGCTTCATGAAAGAGATGAAAGTGCCGCACGACAAGGTCAACGTCAACGGCGGCGCGATTGCGATGGGCCACCCGTTGGGCGCCACCGGCGCGATGATTCTGGGCACGCTGATTGACGAGCTGCATCGCCGCAAGCTGCGCTACGGCCTGGCCACGCTGTGCGTGGGCGGCGGCATGGGCATTGCGACTATTGTCGAGAGAATTTAAACGAAATAGGCCTCCAGCGCCCGTAGTACAGGCGTGAGCAGCTCCTCAATTAATAGCAGACTCCAACATGAAAACTATCCAATATTCCCTGGCTGACGGCATTGCCACCATCACCTTCGACGAACCTAACTCGCCCGTGAACACCATGTGCCTGCAGTGGCAGGAAGACATGACAGCCGTCACCGAGCAGGTATTGAAGGACAAGGACGCGATCAAAGGCATCCTGCTGGCATCGGCCAAATCCACCTTCTTTGCCGGTGCCGATCTGAAAGCTGCGATGCGCCTCAAGCCTTCCGATGCAACTACCGCGTTCACGGAAATCGAGCACCTGAAGAAGAACATGCGCACCATCGAGACCCTGGGCAAGCCCGTGGTCAGCCTGCTCAACGGCACGGCGCTGGGCGGCGGCTGGGAAGTGGCGCTGATCGGCCACCACCGCATCGCCATCGATGACCGCAAGATCCAGTTTGGCCTGCCCGAAGTGACCTTGGGCTTGCTGCCCGGCGCCAGTGGCGTGACCAAGATGACGCGCCACCTGGGCCTGATGGGCGCGCAGCCCTATCTGGTCGAAGGCAAGCTGTTTTCGCCGGCAGACGCCAAAGGCCTGGGCCTGGTGCATGACCTGGTCGCGACCGGCGACAACGCCGCAGCCGAGATGAAGACCAAGGCGCTGGCGTGGATTGCGGCCAACCCCACTGCCCAACACCCATGGGAAGTCAAAGGTTACAAGGTACCTGGCGGCCTGCCAAGCAATCCGGCCGTGGCGCAGATGCTGCCCGTGGCCCCGGCCATGATCAAGAAGCAGACCCGCGGCCTGTATCCCGCGCCCGAAGCCATCATGGCTTGTATGGTCGAAGGCCTGCAGGTAGACATCGAGACCGCGCTGCGCATCGAGAGTCGCTACCTCGCCAAGCTGATGACTGGCACTAACGCGAAGGCGATGATCAACACCTTCTTCTTCAACCTCAACGCGATCAAGAGCGGCACCAGTCGCCCCGCTGGAATCGCCAAGTTCAAGCCCGCCAAGGTCGGCCTGCTGGGCGCCGGCATGATGGGCGCTGGCATTGCGTATTCGCAAGCGAGCAAGGGGATCGCGACGGTGCTGAAAGACGTGAGCCAGGAGAAGGCCGACACCGGCAAGGGTTACGCCGCCAAAATCACGCAAGGCCGCGTCGACAAGGGCCGCATGAAGCCCGAAGTGCAGGCCGAAATCCTGGGCCGCATCCAGGCCACCGCGTCGAACGACGACCTGAAGGGTTGCGATCTGATCATCGAAGCCGTATTCGAGAACCGCGAGCTCAAGGCCAAGGTCACGCAGGAAACCGAGCCCCTGTTGGCCGCAGGTGGCTTCTTCGCCTCCAACACCTCCACGCTGCCGATCACTGGTCTCGCTAAAGCCAGCCGCGATGCGAAGAAGTTCATTGGCATCCACTTCTTCAGCCCCGTCGACAAGATGCAACTGGTGGAGATCATCAAGGGCAAGGAGACCGACGACGAGACCGTGGCGCGCGCTTACGACTATGTGCAGACGCTGGGCAAGTTCCCCATCGTCGTCAACGACTCGCGCGGCTTTTTCACCAGCCGTGTGTTTGGCACCTTTGTGATGGAAGGCGCCGCGATGCTGGGCGAAGGCATCCCCGCCGCAGCGATTGAAAACGCTGGCATCCAGTGCGGCATGCCGGTCGGCCCACTGGCCGTGCTGGACGAAACCGCCCTCACCCTGTCGCTGCATGTGATGGACCAGACCAAGAAAGATTTCGAAGCCGAGGGCAAGACCTACACCGCGACACCGGGCGAGTTGGTCGTCGAGAAGATGGTCAAGCAACATAACCGCCCCGGCCGCGCCGGTGGTGCAGGCTTCTACGAATACCCCACAGAGAAAGGTGTGAAGAAGTTCCTGTGGCCTGAACTCAAGGGGCTGTTCGAAAAGTCAGATGCGCAGTGGAACATCACCGACCTGAAAGACCGGCTGCTGTACCGCCAGGCTGTAGAGACCGCCCGCTGCCTGTCCGAGAACGTGCTGACCAGCGTGCACGACGCCAACATCGGCTCGATCTTCGGCATCGGATTTCCGGCGTGGACCGGTGGCGCGATGCAGTTCATCTATGGCATGGGGATCGAGGCCTTTGAGGCGCGTTCCGCTGAGCTGGCCAAGGCCTATGGTCCAGGCTTTGCGTTGACTGCTGACGTCAAGGCGGCGATCCGCAAGTACCAACCGCAGTATTGAGTGTTGAACGCCCGAATCCGGTGGGCGCCGCCAAGCTTATCGCCGCATCAAAGCGGCTTTTTGGGCCGGCCATTCAAACAATCGGGTGATTTCTGCGAGGACGGTCTGCGCGACGGACTCGCCTCTGTGCGACGCAATGGCCCGCATCAGATTGGGCCGCAGGTACCAGAGATCATCCAGATTGCTCGCGCGGCTGATTCTGGTGTCCAGCGACTGGTCGATTGCGTCGCAGTAGCGCTCCAAGGCCGAGCGCATGGCGCTCTGTACGCGCTCCAGGCTGAGTTCAGGGGCTTCAGCCGGGCATTTGTCAAAGAACTTGAATATGCCGTGAATAACATTCATACGATCCAACTTCGTCTTGTGGCCATAGCTCGCACTCCCCATGGAGTACGGCATTCATTGGGTCGGCCATCTGGTTTTGCAGCAAATTCTAGACACTGGAGAAGCGCCCTCTCGTCGGTGCTTACCCGCTTGGTAATTACCCCATGAAAGCCCGTTCTTCAGGGTTCTCCAGCCGGTTAAAAATAGGCGAAGATGGCATGCTGTTCAGTCTGCCCATGGGCAGTAGGAATACCCACCGGAGCACGCTGCAATGAACGCAAGACCCATACAAGGCAAATCCGTTGTGATCACCGGTGGGGCATCGGGCATTGGAGAAGCGTTGGCGCTGGCCTTGGCACAACGCGGCGCGCGGCTGCTGTTGGCAGATATTGATGCAGCGGGTTTGGCCCGCGTGCAGCGTGCGGCGCAGGCTTTGGGCGCGCAATGCCACATACAAGCAACCGACACCGGAAGCGAAGATGCTATCAAATCGCTAGCTGCTTACGCAATATCCACGGGCTATGGAGCCGATATTGTCATCAATAATGCAGGCGTAGGATTGCTGTCACCAGTGGACAAACTACAGATCGACGATGCGCATTGGCTGATGAACATCAACTTCTGGGGCGTGGTGCACGGCTGCCGGGCCTTTATCCCATTGATGCGCGGCAAACCGGATACGGTGCTGGTCAATACCTCCAGCATCTTCGCAATGATCTCGATCCCCACACAAAGCATCTACAACGCCAGCAAAGCCGCGGTGCGCGGTTTTAGCGATGCGCTGCGCGAAGAGCTGCGCAGCGACGGTATTGATGTGCTGTGTGTGCACCCCGGCGGCATCAAGACCAACATCGCCAACAAGGCACGCATCACCGATGTGAGCATGGTGGCTGATTCGGACCAGGAAATGCGCGACAACTTCACCAAGCTGGCCCGCACCACACCCGCAGAGGCCGCTGCCGTGATCATCGAAGCGATTGAGTCACGCAAGACCCGCGTACTGATTGGCGCAGACGCGAAGTTCATGGATCTGTTGTTCCGTCTGTTTCCTACCCGCGCATCGCGCTGGTTCAGCAACCTGGGCCAACGCATGCGGGCGCGTGCGCGGCACCAAATCACGACCTCCAACAACTGAACATCTTTAACCGAGAAACATCTTCATGAATACAGTTCTCAAAGCCGGTTGCATCGCACTGTACGCATTGGCGCTGGCCAGCCTGCTATGGACCTTCCCCAATGGCGCAGGCCCTGTCATTCAGACGCTGGCTTTGGCTTTTCTGGCAGTCCATGCGCTGGAAATGCTGATCGCGTTCAAGTACATCAAAACCTATCCCGGCCCGCTGTGGGTGAGCATCGTTCTGTCGCTGCTGTATGGCCTGCTGCATTGGATGCCACTGGCCAAAGCCAAGCACAATTCCGCCCAAGGCTGATCCACTCACGTCTCGGAAACCTATGCTCGCCAAACTCCTTCGCCTGTCGATCTTCACCCAACTCTTGCTGGGCGCAGGCCTGGGTTATTGCCTGCAATCCGCAGGCTGCGTGCCACCTTGGGCCGGCGTATGCATTGCGCTTTGCCTGCCATTTGCGGTGATGATTTTGGTAGACACCTGGAGCGGCATCCTGTCGCGCGGTGACGAACCGCTGTCCGACTGGTTCAAGTCACTCTTCGGCGAGTACTGGGCAGGCATTGTTGTTTTCATCTTCCGCCAGCCGTGGGCCACTCAGCCGCCCGTGCTATTGCCCGCCACGGGCGATGCCAACCGCATTCCGGTTGTGCTGGTGCATGGCTATGTGTGCAACCACCGCATCTGGGACGACATCATTCCCGTCTTGCGCGCGCAGGGCCATGCGGTGCATGCCGTCAACCTGGAGCCACTGTATTGCTCGATAGACCGCTATGCACCCATCGTCGACGCAGCGGTGCAGACCCTCCTCGCGCAAAGCGGCCACAAGCAGGTCGCGCTGGTGGGCCACAGCATGGGCGGTTTGGCGATTCGCGCCTGGCTGCGCACCCATGGCAGCGCGCGCGCTGCACGCGTGCTGACCCTTGGCACACCCCATGTCGGCACCAAGATTGCCGACGCATTGCCCAAAAGCGCGCACACGCCGAACGGCAAACAAATGGTCTGGGAAAGCGATTGGCTCAAAGGTCTGGCAGCAGCAGAAACCGATGCCACCCGCGCGCTGTTTCGCATTGCCCTCACGCCGCAAGACAACATCGTCTTCCCGCAGCGCGCGCAGGTGTTGCAAGGCGTTGAGGCGACCGTCTTCCCCGGCATTGGCCATGTGCAGATGTGCCTGGACGGGGATGTGATCGAATGGGTGGCCAGTCATTTGAAAGACGCCTCTGTATGAGCAAACCCAAACGCATGTCTCGCCTTAAGCGCCTGCGCGCCTCGCTGACGCAGTTCCCCGACATCGCGCCGCCCTCCTCCTGGCTGTTGGCCTCGGAGTCGCGCGCGGTGTGGGAGCTGTGGGCCGGGCTGGCGATGTTTTTCCCCGTCAAGCGCATGGCCAAGCGCGGCGACGGCCACCCGGTGCTGGTGCTACCTGGCTTGGGAGCTACCGATGTATCCACCGTGCTGCTACGCAAATTCCTGGATGACCTGGGCTATGTGTCCTACGCCTGGAAACAGGGCCGCAACCGCGGCTTCAATGACGACATGGGCGAGGCCTTGCTTACGCGGCTGCACGGTATTCACCTGAAACACGGTCAACAAGTCACCGTGATCGGCCAAAGCCTGGGCGGTGTCTATGCGCGCGAACTGGCCAAGCTGGCGCCCACCAAAGTGCGCCAGGTGATCACGTTAGGCTCGCCCTTCTCTGGCCATCCGCTGGCGTCCACTGGCATACGCGCCTATGAATGGCTGTCTGGCGAGCGCATTGAAGACATGGACTTTGACCGCCACCATGAAATTCGCGCTACGCCGCCCGTGCCAACCACGTCGGTCTACAGCAAGCTCGATGGCATCGTCGCCTGGAAGTGTTCGATTGAAAGCGGCGCGGGCCAGACGGAAAACATCCACCTGCGTGGCGCCACCCATTGCGGCATGGCCTGTAGCCCCGCCGCACTGTATTTGCTGGCTGACCGGCTGGCGCAAAATCAGCAGAACTGGCGGCCCTTCGCACCACACGGCGCGGCGCGCTTGCTGTATGGTGTGGCTGATCATTAGGGGCTCCGTATGACTGATCTGACCGTTCGCAAACTGCTGATTGATCTCAACACGCCGTTCGATGTGCGCTGGAATGGCGGCGATGCGTTTCGCTCGGCCTTCTTCAACGCGCTGTCCATGAGCTTCCCGGTGGGCGAACAGTACTTCATGGACTCGGTGCGCGCGGGGCTGAAAGCCCTGCCTGAAGAAGTCCGCGCCCAGTGGGCGACTGAGGTGCAGGGCTTTGTCGGCCAGGAAGCCACGCACCGGCGCATCCACGCGCTGTTCAACGGCCATCTGTCCAATCAGGGTTTTGACAATGTGCTGGAACGTCGCGCTGCGCGCCGCTTGCAACGCTACGCGCACATGGAGACGCGTATCCACGTGGGCTCCACTGCCGCCACCGAGC
This sequence comes from Rhodoferax sp. P2_H8_2, assembly GCF_056403235.1. Classification (NCBI taxonomy): domain Bacteria; kingdom Pseudomonadati; phylum Pseudomonadota; class Betaproteobacteria; order Burkholderiales; family Comamonadaceae; genus Rhodoferax; species Rhodoferax sp. P2_H8_2. Next base: position 302,953 of record NZ_JBFUFW010000004.1, on the reverse strand, counting down.
ACTTGACCGCGATCTTTGCCGACTGGATGCTGCGCCACCCCGAGGCAATGGAAGGCGCCGAGCCGCGCCTGCGAACCTTGTGGCTGTGGCACAGCGCTGAAGAGTCCGAGCACCGCAGCACGGCGTTTGACATTTACAAAGCCATGGACGGCAACGACAAATGGCGCGTGCGCATCTTCCGTTACGTGACCATCACCTTCCTCGCCGACATCACCCGCCAGACGGTCCGCAATTTGTGGCATGACGGTGCACTTTTCAAATGGAGCACCTGGCGCAGTTGCTGGCGCTTGCTGCTGGCCAAAGACGGCATGTTCCGCGGCAACTTTGCAGAGTGGAAGGCCTACATGAAACCCGATTTCCATCCACGCCAGCAGGAGTCGGGCCTGTCAGAGCAATGGCTGCGGGACAACGCTGCGCAGTTCACTGCGGTCGGCCAAGCCGCCTGAGGCACACATTCCCCTGGCCCGGACATAGGGGCTTCTACTGCTATCCATCGGCCAGCGAATCCCTACACTGGGCGTGTGACCGTTTAAGCCTATTGGAGCCGTTTGATGAAAGCCTTGAGCCCTACCGATTCCGCCTTCCTGTGGATGGAAACGCGCAACCAGCCCATGCATGTTGCAGGGCTCAACATCTACACGCCCCCAAAAGGCGCAGGCCCCGAGTTTGTCGGCAAGATGCTGGAGGAATGGCGCCAGCATCTGGGCGCGCAAGCACCGTTCAATCTGAAACCCAAACTGCGCTTTGGCATGTGGCATTGGGAAGAGGACAAAGATTTCGAGATGGACTACCACGTGCGCCATCTCGCGCTGCCGCAGCCCGGGCGCATCCGGGAATTGCTGGCGCTGGTGTCACGCGTGCACGGCAACCTGATGGACCGCAACCGCCCACTGTGGGAGTGCTATGTGATCGAAGGACTGCCGGGTGGGCGCTTCGCAACCTATATCAAGATGCACCACGCGCTGGTGGACGGCGTCAGCGGCGCGAAGATGACCGCGCAGGCGATGTCGACCACCGCCAAAGAACACAAGCCGCCGCTATGGGCACAAACGCTGGGCAAGCCCCCTCGCCCGCGCCCTGCGTCTTCCAGCAAAGGCTTGCGGGAGCAATTGAATGAACTGGCCCAGGCCGGGCGCGAGATCTTGCCCGGCATTGGCGCGGGCCTTGTCGACCTGGCCCGCTCCGCAGCCGGCGAAGAAACGCCCATCGCTGCGTTGAAAGCGCCGCCCACCGCCTTCAACGTCGAGATTTCCGGTTCACGCCGCTTTGCCGCGCAGTCCTTTGCGCTGTCACGCCTCAAGCGCATCGGCCAAGCCGCCAACGCCACCGTCAACGACGTGACCCTCGCCATTTGCGCTGGTGCCTTGCGCCAATACCTGCAAACCCACGCAAAGCTGCCTTCCAAACCATTGGTTGCGATGGTGCCGGTATCGCTGCACGGCGAGACCGACTTGGGCGGCAACCAGGTCACGCTGTTATTGGCCGAGCTGGCCACGCACATCAAGGACCCACTCAAACGCCTGGAGAAGATCAAGACCTCCACCACACAAGCCAAGGACAAGCTGCGCAGCATGTCGCGCCTGGGAAAGATGGCCTATGGCATGACTTCGATTGCCACCTTCGGCCCTGCGCTGGCCACCAAGCTGGCCGGCAAATATCCGCCGTTCAACCTGGTGATCTCCAACGTACCCGGCGCGCGCGAATCGCTGTACATGAACGGCGCAGCGCTGGACGAGATCTACCCGGTCTCCATCCCGACGCACTACCTGGCGCTGAACATCACCATCAGCGGCTACCGCGACCACCTGGGTTTCGGCTTCATCGCCTGCCGCCGCTCGGTCCCTGCGCTGCAGCGCATGTTGGATTACACCGAGCAATCGATTGCGGAACTGGAAGAAGCGCTGGGACTGGATGCGCCGGTGGCGAAACAGGTGGCGACCAAAACTACGGCCGCCAAACCGGCCGCCAAGAAGGCCGTGAAGAAGAAACCCAAGGCCTGACTTTATTGATGGAGTTGGGACACCGGTACATTGCTAGACTTCTGCTTCGCAGCGTAAGCAGACTTCCAGCGACAAAGTCCAACTTGATACACCCCTAATGGTTCTTTTGCATTTTTCGTTAGCCACCTGATCGACCACCATGTTGCTATTCCGCGCCCTTCTGCTTGTTGTCTGTGCCATTGCCTACCTGCCAAATGCGATGGCAGAGACACCGCCGACAAAGGAAACAATTGCGACTTGGTGGACGGCGAAGTCCGTGGAAGCAATGGACGTTATTGGGGAACCCGTTGAAATTCACCTTCGAGGCAGAGAAGTTGCCTATCTCGTAGATGTGGCATTTAACCGTGGGAGGAATGACACGTTCCATATTGCAATGGTTCGTCCACGTTTAAAGGAAGTGCGCGAAGTCGCTGAGCCAGTTGCGAAGATTGCCCAGGTCCAAGACCTTGACCGAAATGGTGTCTCGGAGGTGGTGGCCGAAACAATTGGCTCCGGCCAAGGAACAACGTCAGGAGTTCGGGTCATCGTGCAATTTGAAGGCTGGACTCCCCTGATTCTTCATAAGGCGGAGTTTGAGGAAGGATGCGGCTCCATTGGTATGGATATCGGGTGCTACAGCAAAACCGTTTCTTGGAGATTTGCCGACTTAAACGGTGATGGCAATCTCGATCTGATAGAGGAAATCACTATCAAGGACAGCCCACCCAAGAAGCCTTCTGTTACGTCGAAGGAGCCGCATATGTTCCTGTTCAATGGTAGTGAGTTTGTCGAGTCCAAGAAGCCAGTAGGTGCAGGCAGGTAGCACTGAATTTAGTGTCTGCTTTAGAGCGAGGCACAAGACCGCTAACAGCCTGTAGCAGTCACCCCAATAGATCAAAAGGAGTCCACCATGCCCGCCGCCTACGTCATCGTCGATATGCAAATATCCGATATGGAGCAGTACAAGCAGTACATGGCCGATGCACCCGCATCCATCAAGGCAGCGGGCGGTGAATATATGGTTCGTGGCGGTCAGTTCGAGACACTGGAAGGTGAATGGAATCCCAGCCGGATGGCGGTGTTGAAATTCCCCAGCTATGAAGCCGCCAAGGGCTGGTACGACGGCGAGATGTACCGTGCTGCGCGGGCCAAGCGCGCGGGCGCTACCGACTATTTCAATATGGTTGTGGTCGAAGGGATTCCTGCACCTGTGTGATCAGTGCAGGGCTCCAGCCTCGGCCGCCTTGTATTCCGGCGACCTGCGGACCATGTCAATCGCTTTCCAGATTGCCTCTATCCGTTTGGGGTCCCGGTCGTACGTCAAACGACCGATGATCAGATAGCTGGGAAGCAACTCGTAGGGCGTTTTGGAGGCCGTGACTCTTTTGGTAAGGGCTGCGTCTGACCTCAGAAATAGTTCGGGCTCAACGCCCTGGATGACGGCAACGTCAAACATGCCCGCGGCAAGCTGGCGTATCGCATCGGGTCCGGAGGTGGTAGCTTCCTGCACCTTGAAACCGCGCTGGCGCAGGATATCGGCGGTGACGTATCCACGTTGGACCAGCACACCTTTGCCGGGGGCCCGGAGTTCCTTGCCATCCCACGACGCCTGGCCGCCCACGCGCAAAAACACATTGAAACTGTCGACGTGCAACGCGCGCCGCGTGTCGGAGCGGCCATCTTGCAGGGTTGGGTACACGCCCCAGTGACGCCGCTCTTCAGTGTCTGCCGCCCCAAACAAGCCGTCAACACTTCCCTCACGCACTTCTTTCAAACACCGTGCCCATGGCCTCGCAGAAAACTCAAAGTTCTCGCCGAGCATTTTTTCAACGCGCTTCAGCAGGTCAATATTCAAGCCTGTGCCGTCGGGCATCGTCCACGGCGTTTGTGGGACATCTTCAAAGCACAGCAACAACGGTTTGTTTTCGGCGCCAGCGCTCGCGCAAATGGCCAAACCGGTAACCATGCTGGCAACCACGCTGCGAAACCCCATGCGACCTCCCGGAAATACCAATTGAATACTGAATACGCCGATCATTTTTCCGCAAAACCTTTGCAAAGTCGACCCTTTGGATGGCCGTTACCATATACCCAACACCTCTGCGGTCAGCCCTCCCCGTGCAAGACAATCCCTCCCACCCCCAACCCAATTCCTGCAAAGACCTGTTCTGGTCATTTTCCTTTCTGGCGCTGCAGGGGTTTGGTGGCGTGCTGGCCGTGGTTCAGCGTGAGTTGGTGGAAAACAAGAAGTGGCTTACGCGCGCGGAGTTTGTCGAAGACTGGGCCGTAGCCCAAATCCTGCCCGGCCCCAACGTCGTCAACCTCGCGCTGATGATTGGTGACCGCTACTTCGGCATGCGCGGCGCGCTGGCTGCGCTGGCCGGCATGTTGCTGTTCCCGTTGGGCATCGTGCTGGTCATTGCGATCGCCTTTGCCGGCATTTCGGATATGCCGCAGGTCCAAGGTGCGCTGCGCGGCATGGGCGCCATTGCCGCCGCGCTGATCACCGCCACTGGCCTGAAACTGATCTCTGCGATGAAGGGCAATGTGATGGGGGCGCCTGTGTGCTGGGCGCTGGCAGCACTGACGTTCATCGCGATTGGAATTTTGCGCTGGCCGCTGTTTTGGGTGCTGTTGGGCTTTGGCGGCGCCGCCTGCTTCTGGGCCTACCGGCAACTGGGTCTGCTGGAAGAGAACAAGCCATGAGCGAAGCACTGCACATCAGTCTGGGCTTTGGTGATTGGCTGGCGCTGTTCACGCACTTCATGTCGCTATCCCTATTGGCGGTCGGCGGTGCGATCACCACCGCGCCCGACATGCACCGCTACCTGGTGGGCGAGCACCAATGGTTGACCGACAGCCAGTTCACCTCCAGCATCGCGCTGGCACAGGCGGCTCCCGGCCCTAACGTGCTGTTCATTGCGCTCTTGGGCTGGAACGTCGGCGTCAACGCCGCAGGCGGCATGGGCGCGGGCCTGATGGCCGGAGTCTACGGACTGTTGGGCGTAATGGTCACGATGATAGGCATCATGCTGCCCAGCACCACTCTCACCTTCGCCGCCGCGCGCTGGGGCCACCAGAACCGCGAATTGCGCTCCGTGCGCGCCTTCAAGCAAGGCATGGCGCCCATCGTGATCGCGCTGCTCAGCGCCACCGGCTGGATTTTGGCCAGCAGCCACGGCAACCCCATAGAGAACTGGCGCCTGTGGCTACTCACGGTGGTCGCTACCGTGGTGGTCTGGCGCACCAAGGTACACATCCTGGTGCTGATTGGCGCCGGAGCAGTGCTGGGGTGGTTGGGCTGGGTTTAGCGCAGTAGCGCGGTTGGGCGGTAGCGCCCGCTCAAAACCACATGTCTTTGATGCATCGCCCATCCTTGGGCAAGTCTTCCCATTTATCCAGTCCATCAAAGTGCCGGACCGGCACGTCGGCAACCGGCCCGGGCTCAGAGAGGCGCAAATTCACTGCCATCCGTCGCCGACCTTCGGCGTTCGGCTCCAGGCTGCGCCAATAGGCGAGGCAGCTGCATTCTGGGCAGAAATGACGGGCCAGCATTGCATCTCCACACACATAGGTCTTGGTAGCGCCCGAGACGTGCACGTCTTCACCCTCCCATCCATACGCCCACAGTCCTCCATAGCGGCGGCAGGCCGTGCAGTTGCAGGCGGTCGCAGCATCGGGAATGTGGTCGTACGTCCATTCAACTTGGCCGCAGTGGCAGGAACCTTTCAGCATAAGCACCTCATGGTTTGGAAAACAAATCGCTCAAATCTTTGGGCTTATCGTCGCCCGTACCGGAAGCCATCGCCCTGCCCTTGGGATACTCCTCGGCAATCCGGTCTTCCCAGTAGGTCGTCGGATTTGGCGCGGCGCACAGCCGCCGGTACACCTCCTGCGGAACATGCTTGTACGCCAGCACGGTTTTGTTATCCCAATGCAGATCCAGCTGCTGGGATTCGGTGTCGTAAACGGCTTTGCGGATGCGGCCGCTGTTAAATGTTTTGGTTTGCATTGGAAGAAAAAAGGCCTCTAGCGCCCGCGGAATGTGCGTAAGCAGCTACCAAATTGATAGTATCTAAATCTTGGCTTGGGTGCAATGGCATCACTTTCGCAGCCACTGCGCATCCAGCCAGTCAAACGCAGCCTCCTGCTGTTCTTTCACAAACACATGGTCCACTGGCCAAATGCGGGTATGCAGCTTGTCAGACGCGCCATGCGCAGACCACACGGCATGCATCTTGGCAAACGCCTGCTGAGTCGAAACCACAGGGAGCAGTCTGTCCTGCTCGCCTGCGTAGAACAACATCGGCTTGGGTGCCGCCAAGGCGGCCACATCGGGATAGTCCAGATAGCGCATCACATAGGGGTGCAGCATTGCAAATGCCGACTGTCCCTTGAGCTGGTTGTTGCCCGGCACCATCAGCCCTTGCGCCGTGGCCATCCAGTTCACGGCGATACCGGCCGTCACGTCGTCGGACAAAGCCGCCACTTGCCAGGCCCGAAATGCCCCAAAAGAGAAACCCAACGCGGCTACGCGGCGGGGGTCCACTTCGGAATGGCTGGCCAGAAAGCGCGCCGCGCGCAGGTCTTCGGAGGCGATGATGCTGGCAAACGAAGTGCCCAGGTTGAACAGGTTGGCGGCCAGCGCCTGCTGGCTGCTGGTCTGAAAGCCCGGCGCCGTGCGGTCGCCCCAACCCAGCGCATCTACCGCCAGCACCACATAACCGCGCTGCGCCAGCGCATCTCCCGGGAAACGCCCCGAAAAATACTTGTCCACCCACTGGGCAGCGGACTGCTCACGCGCAGCATCGCCCCACGGCGCAATCAGTTTTTCTTTGCCAATGTCAAAGCGCGCGCCGTGGTCATGCAGCACCAGCGCCGCCGGAAAAGGCCCCGCGCCTTTGGGCACCAGCATCAGGGCGAGCACCCGACTGTGCGCCGTCACATTGAATTCAATCCGCCGCGCCACGTAGCTGCCACGGTCTATCTCGCTCAACACTTTGGCCGCAAACGGCGTTGCGTCCACACCCGGCTGCAACATCAGCTCGCGCGCCTTGGCCAACCCCGCGGCCCGCCAGGCCTGCGGCTGCGATTGGTGCGCTGCCGTCCAGCCCAGGCTGAAGTTCATTTGTTCGCGCAACTGCGCGTGAAAGGCAGGCAAGCTCCCGTCTGGCCCCACCAGGCCGGGGCTTTGGTGTTGGGCAAGGACTGCGCCGCTGCACAAGCACGCCATCAACGCGCCGATGATCCGGCCCTGTAGACAACTCAACATTGCGATCTGGACTTTCTGGCTGAGAGGTTCAGAGCACGCATGGTGAGAGCAGTTCTTTGGTGAAGGTTTTGGTTTGCATGGTTGGCCTGCCAAGACTAGTAGTTTTTAATAGCACTGACAAGCGACGCATCGCGGGTGCTGCTTAGAGTGCCTTTCGTCGGCAGACCCGCGAGGGGCCGCGCGGGTCCAGAATTCCCCCGGTGGCCGTGACATCCGAATTGGGGGCCGCGTCCCAGACGCCGGGGCCGCGGTAGATGCTGCCATCGGGCATGCGCTCAGTTACTACACACGCGTAGCTGCCCAGCGTGATGGCGAAGCGTTCGCTGCTTGTTGGCTTGGCGGTGTTGGAGCGTGGGTCTTCCAGGGCCATCCGGGCCGGGCTGTCAATTGCGGCTGCGGTGCGGCTCTCGCGCGGAAGGTTCAATTGCAATGGCGCGACCGACGCGGGGGCTGTGTCCGGTGCATCCAGACCAATGGCATTACTGTTGTCGGGCTGGGCGGGGATGCTGACTTCAGAGCGCCTGCTGGAAGCCTGGCCTGCCGCCTTGGGCGATCGACCAGCATTGACGGCTGGCTTGGGCTGCACCACGGTCACCGTAACCGACAAGGGCGCGGTGGCCACCGCAGACATTTTTTGAGGGAGATACCAATGCCAGAAGTAGATCCCGGCATGGCCACTAACGATCAGCGCAAGTAAGCTTGCTTTAACGCGCGTCAAATCACTGCCCAGCAGGCGGCTCCCACAGTTCAACCTTGTTGCCCTCGGGGTCCATCACCCAACCGAACTTGCCGTACTCGGAGTCATCCGTTTTCTCCAGTACGTTGCATCCTTCGTCTTTGAGCGCTTGCAGCAAAGCCGTCAGGTTGTCGACGCGGTAGTTGACCATGAAGCTCGATTGGCTGGGCGCAAAGTGGCCGCCGTCGGCTTTGCTAATGGTCCAGGCCGTGGTTCCCTTTGTCGGATTGCCCTCTGCATCGACCCAGTCAAACGCTGCGCCGCCCCAGGGTTGCACGTCAATGCCCAGGTGCTTCTTGTACCAGGCGCCCAACGCGGCAGGGTCCTTTGCGTAGAAAAAGATGCCGCCAATACCTGTCACTCGTTTCATGTCCGTCTCCTCGGTGTTGTGGCTGCTTTAGTGTTGGGTCACCACGATGGGCTCGCCCTTGGTGATGATCATCGTGTGCTCGTACTGTGCCGACAGGTTGCCGCGTGCGCCCACCAGCGTCCAGCCATCGTCAGTCTCCGTGACGATGCGGCTCTTGGTGGAAAGAAAAGGTTCGATGGTGATCACCATGCCTTCTTCCAGCAGGCGCGTGTCAGTCCGGTCAAAGTAGCCCGCAATGTGCTCAGGCGCTTCATGCAATGCACGCCCTACCCCGTGGCTGCCCAGGTTCTCGATGATCTTGAAGCCGTATTGCTTGGCCGTGCGCTCGATGGCTGCACCTATGCCATTGATGGGCCGCCCTGCGCGGGCCTGCTTCATGGCCATCGCCAAAGCCGTGCGGGTGGCATGGCACAGGCGTGTCTTCTGTGCGTTGGTGGGTGGCACAACCCGTGTGCCACCGGTGTCGGCAAAGTAGCCGCCCAGCTCGGCCGACACATCCACGTTCAATACGTCACCCGCTCGAATCACCCTGTCACCCGGAATGCCATGCGCAGCCTCCTCGTTGATGCTGATGCAGGTAAAGCCCGGAAAGTCGTAAGTCAGCTTGGGCGCCGAACGTGCGCCGTGCTTGGCAAGCAACTCCTCACCCAACGCATCCAACTCGCGCGTCGTCATGCCGGGCTCCGCGGCGTCGAGCATCTCGTGCAGCACCATGGAGACAATCCGGCCTATGCGCTTGAGTGCAACGACGTCATTTTCGGTTTCGATGGTCATGTGATTTCCTGGTTCTATGGTTCAGCGCGACTTAGGCGCCAACGAATGGTTTGTGCTGGGTGCCAGCACCCATGGTGGCGAAGAGCATGCGACTGGGGGCGAAAACTCGCGCTGTATGCCAGACGCCACGCGGGACGAGAACTGCACCTCGGCCAGTGATCTTGGTTGCGCTGATGCCGGACGGTAGTTCTTGAAGGAACTCGATATCTCCGCTCAGCAAGTAGACAAACTCCTCCGCGCATGGGTGCATTTCCCAGTTTTGCCAGTCTTCAGAGCAAACAAACTCGCTGATAACCCAACCTTGCTCAAACTTCGCCATCTCATCAGGAGGCATCGACCAAAACTTGTCTCCTCCTGGCAAGGCGACACCCTGGCCACTGGGCGCGAGGTACACGTATTCGTCTTCAGGGTTCAATGCCATGGCGGTGTAGAAAGTTGACGGTGGTAGGGTCTACGCAATTTATACCGCAAAGCACGGTTACCGCCGGGCAGACCACCGGAATGAGGGGTTCGGTGTCGTCATTTCGGGCAATGCGCGTAGGTCTCTTGAAGGCGTGCCCACGTGCTGACGGCATCAAAGCTTAGGTCGATTGCATTTTCCAGCGGATTTGGAGACGTAAAAGCATTCATGCCATGCAGGATGAGATATTTCGGAAAGTAAGTAGGGGGACCAATCCGAACCAGTTCCGAACAAAAGGCTTGAAGCTCTGAGGAGGCTTGCGTCAGTTGGTTCGCGGCGCCGGAAAAACCTTCCTTCTGTTCCTTGGAGAAGCGCCCGAAGGTATTCATGATGAGCACCCGCACGCCCCCCCTCGCTGTTTTGTCGGCAACGCGTTCAGCGTCGAACCGCGAGTAGATGCCCGCGAGCATGAAAAGCGAAGCCGCCTTGGCGAAATCCCCTCTGGAAATGCACTTTACGATAGCAGTGTGAATATCCGGCGGCGTGTAGGCCGACTTAGCCTCACTGAGAGCGATGCAGGCAACATCCCGCGTTGGTTCCAAGTTTCCCTCAATCCGCAAATTTGTGACATTGCCCTGCTGTTCCCGAATGATTGAAGGACGCTCGGACGATTGAGCAAAGGCGCTTCCGATGAAGAGCGCAACGATCAAAATGAGGCATTTCATGGCATTTAACGCTTGAGTTAAGCGGCGGCCCAGCCGTCCGCCTTGAACGAATTGTTAGCCGTCATAGTGGCGGCGGCATACAAGCTGGGTGCTTGGCAGCTAACGCCAAGACGCTGCGCTGTAGCGGCTGCTGCCCAGAAATGACGGCGGCTTGCATGCAACTGACGACCGCTAAGCCATTTGCATTGCGCAGAATGTCGTGCAGTAACTGGACGGGATACCCATCGCCGTGTCGACGAATGGGGTGTATGCCTGCATGAGCGTAGGAGTTGAGCGCCCTCCATGAGTTCTCTTTGAAGCGAGATAGTGCGTCGTAAGCTTGCTGCGGCGCTCTCTTTGCTAGATCCAGCATCATCTCGGCAGTTTGAGGCATGTTCTTCGCGGCCTGTTCGGACTCAAAAGACAACGTGGCGGTCAGTTTGGAAAGATGATCGTCGGACGCGGCGTACAGCAGCCAGACCGACCGAGCAAGCGCCTCGAACTGGGTGCGATGAACAACGACAGCCGATGACAGCAAGCCTGAATGAAGCAGCACCCTCGCCGACGCCCAATGCTCCAGTGAAAGGGAGCACGCGACATCGCTAGTTCGGATGCGCAGCGAATCGTCGAAGAGCGGTACAGCAATCAGCGCCATCAGCTCCTCGGCTAAGGCGTCAGACTCGTCAAATATCGAAGATGGTGGCATAGCTGCGCTTGTGACGGCTAATGCAATGTATACCGCAAAACACAGCGATATAACGTGGAAAACTGATCAGTGAAAAGTGGCATAAACGCTTATCCAGTTTGCGTAGACAGCTCTCATAAAAGTAGCAGAAAACCCCACAGTTGAAAGAAATGACCGAAGTCCGTGAACAGCGATTCTGTGTCAGTCCACCCCGCGTGAATATCCCCCATTCTGGGGATACAACAACAGGTTTATCGCCGCGCAATGAACCGCGCATGCAGCACCGCCAGCCCAAACATCGCAATGCCCGCGAACTTCAGCGATGAATAGGCGGTAGCGACAGGCACCAGAACATGGGCGTTGCTCACGAAGCCGTCACCCGTCAAATACCAATGCAGGATGTCCTCCACCGCATCGGCCAGCGCGGCCACGGGCATGAACACAGAGATGCGCATGCGCCAGACGGGTGTGTACTGGGCGAAGACTGCAGTGCGCGTGGTGAACAGGTAGCCGAATGTGCCGTAGGCGACCAGCAGCACCACATCAACCGGCAGATGGGAGCGGAACAGCGCCACGCCCTCTGGCCCCCACTGCTCCAATATGGCGCGAAACGTGCCGGCATTGAATGCGAACTGCAGCGCAACGATGTTGGGCTGCAGAGGCAGCAGGTAAATCGCCAGCCCGACAAACAGCAAGAGCGCTGCAATGCCGGTTGCCCGGGCGGTCGTCATGCGGTGCGGCGCTGGCGCAAGGCCTCGTACAGGCAGACGCCGCTGGCCACCGACACGTTCAGGCTTTCAACAGCGCCTTGCATGGGGATACTGACCAGTTGGTCGCAGGTTTTGGCGGTGAGCTGGCGCATGCCGTCGCCTTCTGCGCCAAGCACCAGCGCGACCGGGCCTTTGAGGTCGGCCTGGTACAGGTTGCTGGTGGCCTGGTCGCTGGTGCCAATGATCCAGATGTTGCGCTCTTTCAGTTCGTTGAGCGTGCGCGCCAGATTGGTGACCATGAAGTACGGCACGGTCTCGGCCGCGCCACTGGCGACCTTTGCGACCGTCGCGTTGATACCCGCGGCATGGTCTTTGGGGGCGATCACGCAATGCGCGCCCGCGCCATCGGCCACGCGCAGGCAGGCGCCCAGGTTGTGCGGATCGGTCACGCCGTCCAGCACCAGAATCAGGGGGTTGGTGCGCTCTGCGGCTGGCAAGGCTGCGTTGGCGGCTTCCAGGTTTTCCAGCAGCTCATCCAGCGAATGGACTTGTTTGATCTCTTGCACCTTGGCGGCTACGCCCTGGTGGCCGTGGCTGCCGGCCAGCTTGGCCAGGCGCATGCCGTCGGCTTCGATCAGGCGCACGCCGGCTTCGGCCGCTTTCTCGGTGAATTGCCGCATGCGCGCGTCGCGGCGTGTAGGGTCAACGTAGATTTCGACGATGGATTTGGGGGCGGTTTTGAGGCGCACGCCCACGGCATGGAAGCCGAAGAGGACTTTGGAGGACATGCCCCGATTATCGCGGCAACAGCGCTGCGATCACCGCCTCGTCCAGACCGGCCTCCCGCAGCACATCTGCCGTGTGCGCGCCGCGTGCGGGCACGCCACCGGTGCCATCCGACGCCGTCACGGAGAATCGCGGCGCAGGAGCAGCCTGCAGAACACCGTCCTGCTTTGCATACACGCCGCGCGCCGCCATGTGCGGGTGGTCCATCGCCTGCAAGGGTGTCAACACCGGTGCAAAGCAGGCGTCGCTGCCTTCCAGCAGATCAACCCAATGCTGGCGCGGCTGGGTTGCAAACAAGGCTGCCAGTCGCTCGCGAAGGCGCGGCCACACGCGGGAGTCATACGGCTTCTTGAATTCAGCGTCGTCGCCCAAGCCCAGCTTGGCAAACAGCAAGGCGTTGAACTGCGGCTCCAGCGCCTGCACAGCGACAAACAGGCCGTCGGCACAGGCGTAGCTGCCGCACCAGTGCGGCCCGTCCAGCATGCCCTGACCTCGCTCATATGGCATTTGCCCGACCGCGTGGACCGACAGCAGCAGGTTCATCAGATTCGCGCTGCCGTCCACGATGGCAGCGTCCACCACCTGGCCTTTGCCGCCATTGCGCGCATTCAGAATGCCCGCCAACAGGCCCATCGCCAGATACAGAGCCCCGCCCCCCAGATCACCTACCAACGTGGGCGGTGCCACCGGTGGGCGGCCCGGCTCGCCCGCAAACCACAGTGCGCCAGACAGCGCGATGTAATTCAGGTCGTGCCCAGCAGCCTGGGCCATTGGGCCGCTTTGGCCCCAGCCGGTCATGCGGCCATAGACGAGGCGCGGGTTGCGTGCCAGGCACACGTCCGGCCCCATGCCCAGCCGCTCCATCACGCCGGGGCGCATGCCTTCGATCAGCGCGTCGGCACCGGCAATCAGTTGCAGCACGGCGTCAATGGCATTCGGGTCTTTCAGATCCAGCGCAATGGAGCGCTTGCCGCGGTTGACGATGGCGTTTTTGCCCAGGTTCAGCACATCGCCGCCACCGGCCGCAGCACGCTCCACCAGAATCACCTCGGCCCCCATGTCCGCCAGCAACATGCCGCAAAATGGCCCAGGGCCAATGCCCGCAATTTCGATAACGCGGATACCGCTTAAAACGCCCATGGTCTCTTCTCGTATTAATTCTTGGGTTCGCTCACGCGTCGCTTTGCATCAGCGCGTGGATTTTTTCGAGTGTGGCCCAGTTGCGCGTGGTGCCGGATTGGGCCAAACCCTTGAGCAGCGCGACGGCAGCTTTGCTCTCCAGAATGCCATCGGCGCACCACAGGTAGGCCGCGTGCTTTCCGATATGCACTTTCTCGTTGCCCCACGCAGCGTCTGCCATCGTGGTGAGTGCGGCCAGGGCCTTGGGCGCATCGGTGAAGGCGACCAGCAGACGCGAGGGATCGGAGGCTATATCGCCCAATGCATTGCCCTCTATCGCTCCGGCAATGTCCTTCGCAGATTTGACGATCACCAGCGCGTCCACGCCCAGTTCGGTGGCGACAGCCCCGCGGATGCGTTTGGCGTGCTGGATGTCTTTACCGGTCTTGGCTTCAAACACCGCATTGCCGCTGTTAAGCAAGGTCGCCACGCCGGTGTAGTCCATCGATTCCAGAAGCTTGCGCAAATCGGCCATGGCAATGCGCTTGGCCTTGCCGACGTTGATTCCGCGGAAAAGGGCAACAAATTTTGCCATGGAAATGCTATCGATTTAGTAGCTTCTTACGCACATTCTGCGGGCGATACAGCCCGATTTATGCCTCAACTGCGGGCGTAGCAGGTACCACTTGCCCGGCCTCAATCGTGATGCGGCGGTCGCAGCGGGCGGCAATGGCGCGGTCGTGCGTGACCAGCACCAGCGTCGTACCCTGCTCCCGGTTCAGGTCAAACATCAGCTCCATGATCTTTTCGCCAGTGGCGAAGTCCAGGCTGCCGGTCGGCTCGTCGGCCAACAACACGGCGGGCTTGACGACAAAGGCGCGGGCCAACGCCACGCGCTGCTGCTCACCGCCGCTCAAAACCTTGGGATATGAATTGAGCCGCTGCGACAGGCCCACGCGCGCCAGCATCTCCGTCGCCAACGCACGGGCGTCCTTGCGACCATCCAACTCCAGCGGCAGCATCACGTTTTCCAGCGCGGTCAGGTTGCCGAGCAACTGAAAACTCTGGAACACAAAGCCGACCTTGCGGGCACGCATCGCGGCGCGGGCGTCTTCGTCAATGGCAAACAAATCTTCACCGGCCAGACGCACGGTACCGCTGGTGGGCGTATCCAATCCGGCAATGATGGACAGCAATGTACTTTTACCTGATCCGGATGCTCCGACGATGGCAGCGGTCTCTTGCGCTTTGAGTGCAAAATCAATGTCACGCAGGATCTCCAGCGTGCCGGTGGAATCGGTCACCGCCTTGAAAACATGCTCAACGGAAATAATGAATTCACTCATGGGTTTCTCTCTGGTACGTCGCTACTCTATCGCGCTGGCATTGGGGTTAGGGTTTGCGGGGTTATCTGCAGCCCAGTCCACCACTCCGCCGCCCAAGGGCAAAGTGGTTCTGGTGGTGGGGGATTCACTTAGCGCAGAGTATGGCCTCAAACGTGGCACGGGTTGGGTCGCGTTGCTGGACCAGAAGTTTGCCAAGGAGAAAGTAGCGGCACGCGTAGTCAACGCCAGCATCAGCGGCGACACCACTTCGGGCGGACGCTCGCGCCTGCCAGCGCTATTGGCACAGCACAAGCCAGCAGTGGTGGTCATTGAGCTGGGCGGCAATGACGCGCTGCGTGGTTTGCCGTTGGCGATGACGCAGGACAACCTGCAGGCCATGGCCACCGCCGCACAAGCAGCGGGCGCTAAGGTCTTGCTGGCCGGGATGCAGGTGCCGCCAAATTACGGAGAGGATTACAACCGCCAGTTTGCGGCTGCGTTTTCAAACACGGCTAAGGCCCACAAGGCAGTGCTGGTGCCGTTTTTGCTACAGGGGGTGGCGGATAGCCAGTTTCAGGGAGACCGCATCCACCCCAATGAGACTGCCCATCCGATTATTGTGAACAACGTGTGGTCTGCATTGCGCAAGCTGTTGCCTTAAGCGCGCTCAGGCTGGTGTGTTGCCAGGGGTTTCCGGCGCTGGTGCGTCTGTAGTTTCGTCAGAAGGATTGTCTTCAACGCCGTCGCCCGTCTTGCGCTCGGCCTTGTTCTTCAGTTTTTCTTCTTTTTTCTTCTTTTTGGCCAGTTCTTTCTGACGCTTCTCGTAACCGTAATTGGGTGTTGCCAAGATAATCCTTCAATAGTTGGTGAGACTGTAACACTCCACAATGCGAGTCAGTCCAGCCAGACGACCGCCCCGCGGTAGGCATGCCAGCTTGCGTGGCCCAACAGCGGCCCGACCAGCCAAAGTCCGAGTGCCCAGGGCACCATCAACGCCGCTGCGGTCAGCGCCGTAATCAGCATCCCCCACACCACCAGCGTGAAGGTGTTGCTGAAAACGACTTCCAGACTGGTGATGGCGGCAGATATGGCATCGGTATCGCGGTCCAGGATCATCGGGATGGACACCACGGACAGCGAAAAAACAAGCAGCGCAAACGCCCCGCCAATGACGGTGTAGGCCGCCACAAACTGCCAGTTCTGCGGATTGAAGATGGCCTGCATCACGCTGCTGGTGGACGGCATGCCGGTGTTGAAGAACACCGCAAACACCACCAGCGATGCCCTGCCCCAAAGCAGCTCCAAAACGATCAACACCAGTACCAGCATCGCCATGCTGCGGATATGGCTGTCCCAGCAGGTCAGCGAAACGCCAAGCGACGGAGGCAACCCCAATTCACGACGGCGGCTCACTTCGTACAGACCCATAGCCAAAAACGGGCCGACCAGCAGGCAGCCGGAAGCAATCGTCATCGTGTATTCGGGGCGGGAACGAAACACCGCGCCCAGCACGATGGCCATGACCCAGAAGGCCCCACCATAAAAGGCGGCAATGCCGGGATGGGCCCACATATCCCGCCAGCCGCGCGCAAGCCAGCGCAGCGGGTCTGCAAAACTGAGCGCAACGATCTGTTTGCGGGGCGCCTCTGAGGGAGGTGGCACATAGGCCGGAGGCGCTTCGAATGGGATTTCTTCTGCCATGCGGCAAGCCTAAAGCGGCCCGCCCCGTCTGCCTATTGAGGTAAACACGCAGGCCAGCAACAGCCTAGCGCAGTACCTTTAAGGCCTGGGCCAGATCGGCCTGCAGGTCAGCCACGTCTTCCAGGCCGACGAAGAATCGAACCAGCGTGCCCTGCGCCAGATGCGCGGGCCATTCCTTGCGCATGGTCTTCAGCTCATAAGGCACGACCAGACTGACCGCTCCGCCCCAGCTATAGCCAATGCGGAATAGCTTCAGTGCATCGCAAAACGCATCGGTCTGCGCTTGGGTAAAGCGCGCGTCCAGCATCACGCTGAACAAGGCCGCCGCGCCACCAAAGCCATTGATACACAGCGCCTGCCAGTGTTCATGGCCTGGCGAATTAGGCAACGCCGGGTGCAATACCTGTACAAACTCGGGCTGGCTCTCGCACCAAGTGGCCAGGGTGCGCGCAGATTCGTCGTGCGCTTTGTAGCGAATGGCCATGCTGGGCAACGAGCGCAACACCAGCTCGGCATCATTCGCGCCTACGCCCAAGCCCAAGCGCATATGCGTTAGCTTCAGGCGCATGTGCAGGTCCTGGTCACGCGTAATCACGCTGCCCATCAGCACATCGCCACCACCGCTGGGGTATTTGGTCAATGCGTGAACGGAGATATCAACACCGAAGTCCGGCTCATCGCGTGGCAGCAGGTCAAACGGCTTGAACGCCAGACCGGCGCCCCAGGTATTGTCCAGCGCAACCTTGACGCCGCGGCGCTTGCAGATGCGCACCAGCTCGACCAGATTGGGGAATTCCAGCGTGACGGAACCGGCCGCTTCGACCCAGACCAGCTTGGTGCGGCTGGATATCTGGGCTTCCAGATCCAGCGGGTCCATCGGGTCGTAGATCTGGTAGGTGATGCCCCAGTCTTTGAGCTCGCCGTCCAACAAGGTCTTGTTGGGGCCGTAGATGTTGTCAGGGATCAGGACCTCGTCGCCTGCTCTGAGCAGCGACAGGTTGACGTTGGCCACCGCCGCCAGGCCGCTGGGTTGCAGCAGGCATTGCAGGCCACCTTCCAGCGTGCACAGCTTTTCTTCCAGCACATAGGTGGTAGGCGTGCCGTGCAGGCCGTAGGTGAATGCGGTCTTGTCTTTCCATTCGCGGCTGCGCATCGCGGCAACGCTGGGGAAGAACACCGTGGACGCCTTGAACACGCCCTCTTGCGGCGCCTCAAAGCCTTCTGGCGGCTTGTAGGGGTGGTGGATGAGTTCGGTGGTCAGTTGAGGCATATGAGAAATGCAATTTTGCGCCGGGCCGCCCCAAGCAAAATTAGCCCCCGTGAGGGGCAGCGACCCGCGCAGCGGCGGAGCGTGGGGGCAACATCTTCACACGCTCCATTTTTGGATCAGTTGTTGCGGACGCAGCGCGTCGTAGCCTTCGAAGGGCTGGTGAATCCAGGGGTTGGTGGGCAGAAACTCGACCGAATAATCGGGCGTGAACACCGAGACTTGCTTGGTCCAGATCACCGCGCTGCGCAGCTCGGTGATGGGCTTGTAGTCGTTCTTGAGCTGGCTGATCACGGCGTTGAGCGTGTGGCCAGAATCGGCCAGATCGTCCACCAGCAGCACCTTGCCGGCGATCTCGCCCTTGGGTGTGGTGATGTAGCGGGCGATGTCCAGGTTGCCCTGCTGCGTACCGGCTTCAGCGCGGTAGGAGCTGGTGGACATGATGGCCAGCGGCTTGTCGAATACACGAGAAAGGATGTCACCCGGGCGCAGGCCACCGCGCGCCAGGCACAGGATGGTGTCGAACTCCCAGCCGGACTGGAACACCTTGATCGCCAGTTTTTCGATGAGATTGTGGTACTCGTCGTAGCTTACGTACAGGTGTTTTCCGTCTTCAGTCAACATCTCAATGCTCCTATTTCAATAGCTGATTACGCACATTCCATGCGCGCTGCAGCCCGTTTTTACTAAAACTTCAAAGCGTCCCGGCAGCTCAGTCTGCCAGATAGGGATGACGCATCATGATAGTGTGGTCGCGGTCCGGGCTGGTCGACACCATGTGGATCGGCACACCCGTCACCTGCTCAATGCGTTGCAGATACAGACGCGCGGCCACGGGCAGCTTGTCGTACTGCGTGACGCCGACGGTGCTGTCGCTCCAGCCTTCCATCACTTCATAAATCGGCTTGCAGCGCTCGATGTCGTCCGCACCCATGGGCAGGATGTCGGTGACATGGCCGTCCAGCTCGTAGCCGGTGCACAGCAGCAGCTCTTTCAGACCGTCCAGCACATCCAGCTTGGTGATGCACAAACCAGACAGGCCATTGACCTGCGCCGAACGCTTCAAGAGGGCCGCATCAAACCAGCCGCAACGGCGCGAGCGACCAGTGGTCACACCCTTTTCGGCGCCGATGGTGCTCATGTGGTACCCGGGTGTGCCGGGGGTTTCCCAGTCCAGCTCGGTCGGGAACGGGCCGCCGCCCACGCGGGTGCAATAGGCCTTGGTGATACCGAGGATGTAGTGCAGCATGCCCGGGCCGACACCGGCGCCAGCCGCCGCATTGCCCGCCACGCAGTTGCTGGAGGTCACATACGGGTAGGTACCGTGGTCCACGTCCAAGAGCGTGCCTTGCGCGCCTTCAAACAGAAGGTTGGCGCCGTGTTCGTGTGCGTCGTTCAGTTCACGCGATACGTCGGCCATCATCGGCTTCAGCAACTCAGCGTGGCGCATGGCTTCGGCGTACACCGGTTCGAATTGCACCTGGCCGTCCTTCAAGTAAGGCGCCAGCGTAGGACCAAAGTCAAACGCCGCAGAGCCCAGGTAGCTGGTCAGCACATGGTTGTGCAGGTCCAGCAGTTCGCGCAGCTTGCTGGCGAAGCGTTCGGGGTATTTCAGATCCTGCACGCGCAGTGCGCGGCGGGCAATCTTGTCTTCGTAGGCCGGGCCGATGCCGCGGCCGGTGGTGCCGATCTTGGCGGTGCCGCCCTTTTCGCGGAAGGCTTCGCGCGCCACATCCAGCGCCGCGTGGAACGGCAGGATCAACGGGCAAGCTTCGCTGACGCGCAGACGCGAGCGCAGTTCCACACCCACTTTTTCCAAGCCTTCGATTTCTTCAAACAGCTTGGCCGCTGACAGCACCACGCCGTTGCCGATGTAGCACTTGACGCCCGGGCGCATGATGCCGCTGGGGATCAGATGCAGCGCAGTCTTCACGCCGTTGATGACCAGCGTATGGCCCGCGTTGTGGCCACCCTGGAAACGCACCACGCCCTGCGCGCTTTCGGTGAGCCAGTCGACCAGCTTGCCCTTGCCTTCATCGCCCCACTGGGTACCGACGACGACTACGTTACGACCTTTGGTTGTGTTCATTGCATTGCCTGATTAAACATTCTTCACGACCCATTGACCCGCGGCAGTTACCAGCTCGCGGTCACATAGAAATTCATCGACTTCACTCTCATGCCCAGGCAGCACGCAGACCACGGTCTCACCCGCTTTGCGCAGCGAAGCCACGGCTTCGCGCAGGGCAGCATCTTCACCCCACGGCGCACGGATGGCGGCACGCAGCGGCGGCTTCTGCGCCACTTCAACCAGTGCCTTGATATCCAGACTGAAGCCTACCGCGGGACGGTTGCGGCCAAATACGGCACCGACCGCGTCATAGCGGCCACCACGGGCCAACGCGTCGCAGGCGCCAGGCGCATACATCGAGAACATGGCTCCGCTGTAATAGGCATAGCCACGCAAGTCGGCAAGATCAAACGACACTTGCGCGCCTTCCACATGGCCAGCCAGCCATTGCAGGTGCGCCAATGCTTCCTGAATGCCGGGCAATGCGGGCAATACCTTGGCAGCCTCTTTGAGCACGGAGGCGTCGCCGTACAGATGTGTCAAATCGACCAAAGCTTTGGCAATGGCCGCGGGGGCAGATTGGGTATGTGCGCGGATTTCGCTGATGTCTTTGGCAGCCAGCGCTGCGTGCAGCAGAGCAGACGTCGCATTGTCCAGACCCGCTTGCGCCACCAGCGAATGGACGATGCGGGCGTCTGCCAGGTCGACCCGAATACCATCCACACGGGCGGCGCGCATCGCGTCCAGTGCCAGTGTCAATACTTCGAGATCGGCTTCCAGGCCTTTATGGCCGTAGATTTCAGCGCCAAACTGCAAGGGCTCGCGGGTGGCGTGCGGGCCGCCCGGGCGGGTGTGCAGCACCGGGCCGCAGTAGCAAAGACGGGTCACGCCTGCACGGTTCAGCAAATGGGCGTCAATACGGGCCACCTGTGGCGTGCTGTCGGCACGCAGGCCCATCATGCGGCCCGAGAGCTGATCTACCAGTTTGAAGGTTTGCAGATCGAGCGCTTCGCCGGTGCCTGACAGCAGCGACTCCAGATGCTCCAAAAGCGGCGGCATGACGAGTTCGTAGCCATAGCAGCGTGCCATGTCCAGGAGGTCTCGACGTATTTCTTCGATGTGGCGCGCCTCGGAAGGCAGCACATCGGCAATGTGATCCGGGAGGACCCAAGCAGACATGAAATTGGAGCAGCTATTAAAACTGCGATTTTACCGGGCTAAAGGTCTGTTTTTGCCCGGCTTGTGGGTCCGTTTTAGGGCGCGAGGCTCCAGATCAGCAGCATGCCCGCCACCAGACTCAGCAATGCGAAGAAGCGGATCTGTCCATCCGACAGTTGCAGCAACTGTGTGAACATGCGGCGCCAGCCCGTGGGCGACAAAAAAGGAAACAGTCCTTCAAAAATCAGCACCAGGGCAAACGCCAGCCAGAAAACGTCGTTGTCAAACACTTATTTCTTGCCGTTGCCAACGGCGGAACCGCCATTGCGGAAGACCTTGAAGAACTCAGAAGACGCAGGGTCCAGCACCATCACGTCGCTCTTGTTCGCAAAGCTGGCCTTGTAGGCGTCCAGGCTGCGGTAAAACTGCGCGAATTGTGGGTCTTTGCCAAACGCGTCTCCATAGATGCGGGCGGCTTCGGCATCGCCTTCGCCCTTGATCTTCTGCGCGTCGCGGTAGGCATTGGCAATTGTCACTTCGCGCTGGCGGTCTGCATCGGCGCGAATCTTTTCGCCTTCAGCCGCACCGGTAGAGCGCAGCTCATTGGCTACGCGCTTGCGCTCGGCTTCCATACGGCGGTAGACCGATTCGGTAATCGCTTCCACATAGTCAACGCGGGTGATGCGCACATCCACCACATCCACACCCCAAGGCTTGGCACCGCGCACCTTCTCCAGCACTTCAGCCTTCACGTCGGTCATCAGCGCTTCGCGCTTCAAGGACAACAATTCCTTGACCGTGCGCTTGTTGATTTCTTCCTGGAACGCATTGCGCACCACGCGGTTCAACTGCTGCGCGCCAGCCGTCTCGTTCAAACCGACATTGCGGATGTATTCGGACGGCTCGGTAATGCGCCAGCGCACGTACCAGTCAATCACCACGCGCTGCTTCTCCGCCGTCAGCATAGGCTCGGCATCGGTGCTGTCCAGCGTCAGCAGGCGCTTGTCGATGTAGGAGACATTCTGGAACGGCGGCGGCAGCTTGAAGTTCAAGCCCGGTTCGGTGATGACTTCCTTGATTTGTCCCAACGCGTAAACAACACCAAACTGGCGCTGGTCAACGACGAACAAGGTGGAACTGGCCAGTGCGAGCACCACCAGCAGCGAAGAAAAGATAAAACCCAAACGATTCATGAATAGCTCCTAGCGCACGTCGCGCTCACGCGTGCGGGACGCATCGCGGCTGCGGGCATCGCCCGTGATGTTGGCTGGGGGCAGCACCTGCACCGGCGGGCTTGAAGGCGCGCTGGTATCGGTGGACGCTTGCGACGCGTTCATCTGCAAAATCTTTTCCAGCGGCAAATACAGCAGGCTCGAGCCCTGGCGGGACTCCACAATGACCTTGGTCACATTGCCGTAAATTTGCTGCATGGTGTCCAGGTACATGCGGTCACGCGTGACCTGCGGGGCCTTCTGATATTCGGCATAGACCGAGCGGAAACGCTGTGCATCACCTTGCGCCTGTGCCACCACACGGGCTTTGTAGGCATCCGCTTCTTCCTTCAAACGGGAAGCAGAACCGACCGCACTGGGAATCACATTGTTTGCATACGCCTGCGCTTCGTTTTTGGATTGCTCTCGCTGCTGGCCAGCCTTCAGCACATCGTCAAACGCGGCTTGCACCTGCTCGGGCGGACGAACCCCACCTTGCTGCAAGTTGATCGCCACAACTTCGACGCCGACCTTGTAGCGGTCCAGGATCTGCTGCATCAGCGTGCGTACTTGGGGGGCAATCTGGTCACGCTCTTCCGACAAGGCAGCGTCCATCTTCATCTTGCCGATGACTTCGCGCACGGCGGTTTCCGCGGCTTGCACCACGGCATCGGTCGGATTCTTACTTTCGAACAGGAAGGCGCGTGCATCGCTCAGGCGGTATTGCACTGCGAACTTGATGTCCAGAATGTTTTCATCCTGTGTCAGCATGGCCGACTCTTTCAGGCCTGTGGCCTTCAGAACCGTATCGCGGCCCACATCGACCGAACGGATTTGCGTCACAAACACCAGTTCGTGGCGCTGAATCGGGTACGGCAAGCGCCAGTTGAAACCGGCGTTGACGGTGGACTTGTATTTGCCGAATTGGGTGATCACCGCCTGCTGGCCTTCCTGCACGATGAAAAAGCCGGTACCGAGCCAAATCAACACGACCACGCCCAGAATCAGGCCAATGCCCACACCGGCACTCTTCATGTCGGGCTGGAACCCGCCACCAGAGCCGCCACGAGGCGGCTGGGGTGATTTTCCAAACAAGCCGCCGAGTTTGCGGTTGAAGTCGCGCCACAGTTCGTCCAGATCAGGCGGGCCTGAATTGGGACCGCCCTTGCGTCCGTTGTCGTTGGGTTGCTTGGGCGGTGGCGCGCCCTCGCCTTCCGGCGGCTGCTCTGGTTGGGAGGATTCCGCAGGTTTGTCACCGCGGCCCCAACGAGAGTCGTTGAGATTGAACATTTTGCGAAGCTTTACGCTCCAGCCGGACCAGTCCAAGGCATTCATAGTTAGTTTCATCTCAATATTTCAACGCATCAACTCGTCAATCGGATATGGGGTCGATTGTGCCCAATTCAAAGTCGCCCCCAGAAATGGCAGGGGTTTCAGTCATCGCAATCCGCGCCAACGCCTGGCGCAGCGCGGGAACACCAGTCAGATCGCGTGCACTGACAAAGATGCGCGGCGTAGGCACGCCATCCAGGTCATACAGATCTTCCGTCTGCAAAGGCTGGTGCTGCGCATCCAGATTGTCGATTTTGTTGAAGACCAACAACTGCGGAATGTCCTGGGCACCGATTTCGGCCAGCACCATTTGCACCTGGGCAATTTGCTCGGCGTATTCGGGGTTGGCAGCGTCCACCACATGCAGCAGCAAATCAGCATCGATCGCTTCCTGCAAAGTGGCCTGAAACGCATCGACCAGGCCGTGCGGCAGGTCGCGGATAAATCCCACGGTGTCGGACAGCGAGACCGAACGACCGGCTTCACCCAGGTACAACTGGCGGGTTGTCGTGTCCAGTGTCGCAAACAATTGATCTGCCGCATAGGCACGCGCTTTGACCAACGCATTGAACAGCGTGGATTTGCCCGCGTTGGTGTAGCCGATCAGCGAAATATTGAAAGCATCACGGCGCTCGCGCTGGCGGCGCTGTGTCTGGCGCTGTTTCTTGACTTTGCTCAGGCGCTCCTTGGTGCGCTTGATCGTCTCGCCAATCATCCGGCGATCCAGCTCAATCTGCTTCTCACCCGGGCCGCCGCGTACCCCGGCGCCACCGGTTTGTCGCTCCAAGTGGGACCAGCGGCGCACCAATCGAGTCTTCAAGTATTCCAGCCGGGCCAACTCCACCTGCAATTTACCTTCGTGGCTGCGCGCGCGCTGGGCGAAAATTTCCAGGATCAGATAGGTGCGGTCATTGACGGGCATCTCCAGATGCCGCTCCAGATTGCGCTGCTGCCCTGGGCTCAGGGATTGGTCAAACAGAATTTCCTGGGCACCGAGTTGGGCGGCCAGCATCTTGATTTCGTCGGCCTTGCCGGAACCAATGAACAACGCCGCATCAGGCGCCTTGCGTTTGCAGGTCACACGGCCGACAGGAGTCATGCCGGCGGTCTGCGCCAATAAGCCCAGCTCTTCCAGTTCTCCGTCGAAATGGGGTAGGCCCAAGTCCACCCCCACCAGAATGGTCGGGGCGACAACGGGCACGGGCTTGGCAGTCAATTCAACGCGATGGATGGAGACTTCCCTTGGGAAGTCCCAAGGCGAATGGGTTGATCAGGTCGCAGCAGGCTCTTCGCCAGCAACCGCAAAGTTGACGGCACGGCCTGGAACGATAGTGGAAATGGCATGCTTGTAGACCATTTGCGTCACGGTATTGCGCAGCAACACCACGTATTGGTCGAAAGACTCGATTTGGCCCTGCAATTTGATGCCGTTGACCAGGTAAATGGACACCGGGACATGTTCCCTGCGCAGCGCATTGAGGAACGGGTCTTGCAGTAACTGACCTTTGTTGTTCACGATATTCTCCGTGTTCAAGAATTGAGAGGACTTGACAATACCACACCGTGGCTTGCCCAGCCCTGACGGCGGGATATCTTCAACTGTCGTCTTTGTCAGCGTAAGGATTTGTCGACGACTTCATCTGGATGCGCAAAGGGGTGCCGACCAGATCAAACTCCTTGCGGAAACGTCCTTCCAGGAAGCGCTTGTAGGCCTCCGTGACGTGTTCCAGCGAGTTTCCGTGAATGATGATGATGGGTGGATTCATGCCGCCCTGGTGCGCATACCGCAGTTTGGGACGGTAGGCGCCGGTCTTTTTGGGAGTCTGGAACTGCACGGCCTCCAGCAGCAAACGTGTGAGCACGGGTGTCGGCATCTTGCAGTTGGCGGCACGGTGCGCTTGCGCAATCGAATCCCATACCGGGCCCAAGCCCTGGCGTTTTTGGGCAGAAATCAGGTGCAAAGCGGCAAATTTCAGGAACCCCAGACGGGTTTCCAACGAGCGCTTGACCAACTCGCGCTGGTATTCGTCCACTGCATCCCATTTGTTGACGGCCACAACCACCGCACGGCCGGACTCCAGAATGTAGCCCGCAATGTGGGCATCCTGGTCGGTCACGCCCTGGATCGCATCAATCAGCAGCAGCACGACGCTGGCCGATTCAATCGCCTGCAAGGTCTTGACCACCGAGAATTTTTCAATGGCCTCAAAGACCTTGCCCTTGCGTCGCAAACCGGCCGTATCAATGAGCTCGAACTTCTGGCCATTGCGCTCAAACGGCACGGAAATGGCATCGCGGGTGGTGCCTGGCATATCAAACGCCACCAGACGCTCTTCACCCAGCCAGGTATTGATCAGGGTGGACTTGCCCACATTGGGTCGGCCCGCCACTGCCAGACGAACGATCGAGGGGTCGAGCTCGGCGTTTTCATCATCCTCGTCGGGCAAATGCAGTGGCGCAAAGGCCGCATCAATCAGGTCCCGAATACCCTGCCCATGGGCAGCACTGACCGGCAGCACCTCACCCAGGCCCAACTCGTAGAAATCCGACAAATGCATGCCGTCCTTCATGCCTTCGGCTTTGTTGGCCACCAGCAGGCACGGCTTGCCCAGTTTGCGCAAATAGTTGGCGATGTCGTGGTCCTGTGCGGACAAACCGCCACGCGCGTCCACGACAAACACCACGACGTCTGCCTCAGCCACGGCCTGGCGCGTCTGCTTGGCCATCTCTTTGTAGATGCCACTGGTCGCATCCGGCTCAAAACCGCCGGTATCGATAACGATGTATTCCTGCTTGCCTTGTTTGCCGTTGCCATAGTGGCGGTCGCGCGTCAGGCCAGCGAAGTCCGCAACAATCGCATCGCGTGTTTTGGTCAACCGGTTGAACAATGTCGATTTACCGACATTGGGTCGGCCCACCAGGGCGATGACAGGTTTCATGAAGGAATGTCCAGACTCAATCGGGGCGGAAGGCGTATACGCCGCCACGGCGTGTTACCACCACCAGCGTCGAACCGGCTAGCACTGGCGCTGCCGCCAAAGCCGAACCGTCCGTACTGACGCGGTTCAACAAGCTGCCGTCTGCAGGGGAAACAAAGTGCACCAAGCCAGACTCATCGCCCACCACAATGGATTTGCCCAACCACAGAGGGGCAGATAAACCACGGTAGCGCAGGTTCTCCGAAGTCCAGAGCTTGTCGCCCTCATTGCGCTTCCATGCAACCACCTTGCCGTCGGCTTCTGTGCCTACAACCGTCGTCGCATCGCCGGAAACACCGACAGCACCATTGGAGGTCTTGGTCCAAACCGTGCGCCCGCGCAAGGTGTCAATGCATCCGACTGCGGACTGGAATGCGCGTACGCACAGGCTGTCGCCCTCACGGCTGACACCGGCGACGATGTCCACCAGGCGTTCCACCTCATTGGTGCCGCGACTATTGGCAATCGCTGCATCCCACCGGGTACTCCCATTTTGCGGGTTCATGCCCACCACGCGACCACTCTGTCCAACGACAAGGGTGTCACCCATGGCCATCAACACGCCAGCCTGACCCAATACCAGCGCATCGCCAGTTCGGGGTTGCTGCATCCAGAGTTTGCGGCCGCTCGCCGCATCAAAAGCGGTGACGGTGCGATCGGCTGACAACACGAATACACGCTCGCCTGCCACCAGTGGCGCGGTCAATGTCAGCGCTCCCATTTGCTGGCGCCAGATTACTTTGCCAGCATCCAGTGTGATGAGTTCGTTGTCAGAGTTGACGACCGCAGCGTAGCGACCGTCGGAGCCGACGCCGGCAGTTAACTTGGTTTTCAGATTGGCACGCCAGACATCACCACCGGTGCGCGCATCGATGGCAGCAACGGTGCCTTCCGTGCTGGCCAGATAGATGTTGTTACCCACAACACGCACGCCCAACGCGAAATCGACATCACCGACACGGGCATTCCATGCGGATCGAACCCCGACACGGGCCGGGTTGGCCCCCAATTCAGTGGGCTTCGGGCGATCCGTACCACATGCCGCCAGCGCAGCGGCCAATGCGAGCACAGCGCCCAAACGCACGGTCATATGCGACAGTCCTGCGCGCATCATGATGTGGCCTCTTGCTTGTCGGGGCTAACGCCCAGGGAATTCAGTTTGACTTCTACCAAGCGACGGTAATCGGTGCGTTCATCCAGGCCGCGATAGGCTTTCTGGTATTGGGCAATGGCGTCGCTGCGCTTACCTTGCGCGTTGAGAATGTCACCCTTGCGATCAGCCACCAGGGGTGCAAATTCAGCAGGGAAATCGCCGCTCACCATGGCCAGTGCCTCATCGAGTGCTTTAGCGTCCATCAACAACGAGGACAGACGCAAACGCGCCACCGCCTGATAGCCGGGATCGCTGGATTTTTCCGCTACCCAGGTCAGAACGGCCTTGGAGGTATCGGCCTTGCCGGCTTCAAATGCCATCTTGCCCACCAGCAAACCTGCCTGCTGGGCATAGGTGGTCGCTGCAAAACGCTCTTTCATGTCGGTGAATGCGCGCTCTGCCTTGGCCACATCGCCACCACGCACCACACGTTCCACTTCGTCATACATGGCGGCCGCCTGCGTCGCCTGGCTGCGCTGCCACCATTGGTAGCCATTCCAGGACGCCAAGGCGCCCAGCACCACAATCAGAGCCCAAGTGATCAGGTTTCCGTACTGGTTCCAGAAATGTTTGAGTTGGTCGAGCTGTTCCTGCTCTTCGAGATCGAGATGATTTGCCATAGAAATTTTTTGTTAAGCGTTCGATTGTAGGCTGTGGGCCCAAAGGGACGGCTGGTCCAGCCGCTGCTTTACTTGGGCACCCGTGCCATCGCGCAGGGATTTGACGGTGACCACGCCCTCTGCCAGCTCATCGGGGCCAAAGATCAGGGCATAGGCGGCGCCGCTGGCGTCGGCCTTCTTGAACTGCGATTTCATGCTGGACTGGCCAGGATGCAGAATGACAGACACTCCCGAGCCACGCAGCGCTTCGAGTGCCACCATCACTTGCGGCAGTCCGTCGGCCGATGGCACGATGGCATAAGCATGCGGTGTTGGCGCAGCGGGTGCGACGCCCACCTCTTCCAACAGCAATAGCATGCGTTCCATGCCCATGCCGAAACCCACGGCCGGCGTCGGCTTGCCGCCGAGCTGCTCGATCAGACCATCATAGCGACCACCGCCGCAAACAGTGCCCTGGGAACCGAGCTTGTCAGTAATCCACTCGAACACCGTCAGGTTGTAATAGTCCAGTCCACGCACGAGACGCGGGTTGATGGTGTACGCGATGCTGGCTGCGTCAAGAATGGCACGCACGCCGTTGAAATGCGCCAACGATGATTCGCCCAGGAAGTCCAGCAGCTTGGGAGCCGCATTGGCCATGTCCTGCAGTGCAGGGTTCTTGGTGTCGAGCACGCGCAGCGGATTGGTGTACAAGCGGCGCTGGCTGTCTTCGTCGAGCAGTGTTTTGTGTTGCTCGAGGTACGCGATCAGGGCCTCGCGGTGTGCCTGGCGCTCGGCTGCTTCGCCCAGACAATTGAGCTCCAGGCGGAAATGCTCGCCATCCTTCAGGCCCAACTCGCGCAGCAGGCGGCTACCCATCAGGATGACTTCGGCATCGACGTCGGGACCAGCAAAGCCCAGTGCCTCAACACCCATCTGGTGGAACTGGCGATAGCGTCCCTTTTGCGGTTTCTCGCGGCGAAACATGGGGCCGAAGTAATAGAGGCGCCGGCCGGAGTCGCGCAAAAAAGAGTGCTCCGTCATGGCACGCACCACACCCGCTGTCATCTCCGGGCGCAGCGCCAGGTGCTCGGCTTGGCCATGCTTGTCCGCGCGGTCCTCGAAGGCGTACATCTCTTTCTCGACGATATCGGTCACTTCGCCAATGCCGCGTACGAACAGGGCTGTGGGTTCGACGATGGGCGTGCGCACGTTCTGGTAGCCATAGCGTTGAAGCACGCTGCGCATTTGGGCTTCCAGCCATTCCCAGCGCGCCGATTCCGGCGGCAGGATGTCGTTCATGCCCTTGACCGCTTGTAGCGGCTGCATCTTCTTGTCACTCATTCTTGGGGTTTGCTCTATCAGACGGTTACGTCAGTCTTGGCGCCGAAGCGCTTTTCGATGTAATCCTCGACAACGCGCTGGAAGTCCTGCGCAATCGTGTCGCCGCGCAAAGTCATACGCTTTTCGCCATCCATGAACACCGGTGCCGCTGGGGCCTCACCGGTACCTGGCAGGCTGATGCCGATGTCAGCGTGTTTGCTCTCGCCGGGGCCGTTGACGATGCAGCCCATTACGGCCACTTTCATTTTTTCGACACCCGGGTATTTATCACGCCATATCGGCATTTGCGCGCGCAGAAAGTCATCAATCTGCTGGGTCAATTCCTGAAACGTGGTGCTGGTGGTGCGGCCACAGCCTGGGCAGGCCGTCACGCTGGGCACAAAGGTGCGCAAGCCCAGGGCCTGAATGATTTCGGACGCAATGACGACTTCCTGGGTACGGGATTCGCCCGGCGCAGGCGTCAGAGAAACGCGAATCGTGTCGCCAATGCCTTCCTGCAGCAGCACACCGAGGGCAGCGGCAGAGGCCACGGTTCCCTTGGTGCCCATACCGGCTTCGGTCAGCCCCAAGTGCAGCGGATAGTCGCAGCGCACGGCCAACTCCCGGTAGACCGCAATCAAATCCTGCACGCCACTGACTTTGCACGACAAAGCGATCTGGTGGGCTGGCAAGCCCATATCAACCGCGCGAGCAGCCGACTCCAGCGCCGACGTAATCAACGCCTCATACATCACCGGTTTGGCATCCCAGGGCTCTGCGCGACGGCTGTTTTCGTCCATCAATTGGGCCAGCAGTTCCTGGTCCAGACTACCCCAGTTGACGCCAATGCGAATCGCCTTGTTGTAGCGGATCGCCGCTTCGATCATCGCGCCGAATTGCCTATCGCGTTTGTCGCCCTTGCCCACGTTGCCGGGGTTGATGCGGTACTTGGACAGCGCCTGCGCACAGTCCGGATAGTCGGTCAGCAATGTGTGACCGTTGTAGTGGAAGTCGCCAATCAGCGGCACGTCTATGCCCATCCGATCCAGTTGCTGACGGATATAGGGAACAGCCTGCGCAGCCTCGGGCGTGTTGACCGTGATGCGCACCATCTCGGAGCCGGCCTGTGCCAGCTCCTTGACCTGAATTGCGGTACCAATCGCGTCTGCCGTGTCGGTATTGGTCATGGACTGCACCCGCACCGGAGCGCCACCGCCAACGGTAACGACACGCGAACCCCATACGACTTGGGACTGCAATGAACGGCGCAGCTGCGGCGCCGCCAAGGCAATAGGCGATCTCTCGTCCATCACTTCACCTCAAAGCGGGCTACGTTGTCTTTGGCGATACCTGCCAACGCAAAGGGCTTGCCGCGTACTTCCACCAAGGTGACATCGGCGCGGCCAATCACTACGTTGAGTGGTAATGCGCCCGATGCGGCATTGGTCTCACCTGCGGCCATGGTTTTGCGCAGTTGCACGACGCCTTTGGCATCAGTCACTTCCACCCATGAGGTACCACTGACTTTGAACATCACAACACCGTTTGCGGCTCCGGCCAGATTCACCGTTGGAGCAGAGGTATCCATCTTGGCGGGTTGAAACCTTGCCAGAGCGGGCCTGGATGCCATCTGTGCGGGTACAACGGCAGCCGCAACGGCGGGAACCACCACGGGCGCAACCGGTGCGGTCACCGACGGGGCTGGCTTGCCAATGGGCGCTGCCACTTGCGTTACGACAGGGATAGCGGTTACTGGCGCTGGGGCCGGCGCCGATGGCACTGCTTCCGCTATAGGAGCCGTAATCCTTGCTTCGACCGGTTCTGCGGCCATCGCTGTCTGCGCGGGCACGGCCAGTGTGTTGGCGGAAGCTGAAGGCACATCCGCGTCTTTCTCCAGCCGCTGCACTTCCGGAAAGGCAATCAACACGGCCGCGCCAGCCAGCAGAATGCCCACCACCCAAACGGCTGGCCGGGCAAGAAAGGCCGGCATCGAGAATTGGGACGAATGGCCGCTGACGTGGAAAGGCTCATTGATGCCCCGCTCCTCGGCATCAAGGCGTGGCACAACCGTCTGCGGCAAGCGTTGCAAAACCGGCGTAGGGTCTATCTTCAGCGCCCGGCACACACTGGAAGCCAATGCCCGCACGAACACGGCATCCGGCAGCAGATCCAGTCGATCGGCCTCCAGCGCTTCGAGTTTTTTGACGGGAACTTTCATCGAAACGGCCAACGCCGCCACGTGCAATCCGGCCGCTTCTCGGGCTTGTCGCAACAAGGCACCTGCGCTCAAAGGCAAAGGAGTCGCGACAGGTTGCGACTCCATGGACGGCAAAGAAGCCTCACTCATCAAATGCACTCCGCTCATACGCTGTCAATTCAGGAGACTGGGGGAAGCGCTTTTTCAACTGACCGCCCAATTGCGCCATGCTGTCACGATTACCCAACTGTCTTTCAATCTTGATACCCAGCCACAGGGACTCCGCATTGGCAAGTTCGCTGTTATTGATTCGGCGAACGTAAAACTGGGCTCGCACATAGTCTTTGCGCTGCAGCGCAAGGGTCGCCAGGTTGAACCCGGTAATGGGGTTGCCCGCATCCAATTCATAGGCACGCAACAGGCTGTTTTCAGCATCGGCGCGCAGCCCGCCCTTGATTTGGCACAGACCCAGTGCCATCAGCGTCTTGGCGCGTTCGCCGTACATGGGGTTCGCCAGCGCCAAATTGAACTGCTGGTAGGACTCGCTCAAGCGAGATTGCTGACACAATAGCCAGCCGTAGTTGTGTTGTACGGTGGCAGCCTTGGGATTCAGCGACAAGGCGCGCTTGAAGCTTTCTTCGGCCAGAGGTACATCGTTCAGACGCATATAAATCAGGCCACGCAGGTTGTGCGCTTCAAACAAAGTGGGATCCGCGGTGATCGACTGCTTCAATTCATCGAGGGCAACCGCTGTCTGTCCATTACTGAAATAACCGGACGCCAACTCCAAGCGAATACGAGCGCGTTTTCTGGCATCGGGCTCGTCCGAATCGGTCACCATGTCGCCTTTGATCCCATTGGTGGTGACGGTTGTCGTACAGCCCGTCATGCCGCCTACGGCCCACCCCAGCGAGGCTACCCACAATAGTCCCAGACAGGCCGATTTCACGTAGCGCATCCATGCAGTCATTGCAATATCCCTCTTGCTTTAATGACCCGATTCAACCACAGGCTTGAGCATGATGGTACGTTGGCGTGAAATTCGTTTCTGAACCTCGGTTCGGTCTTTGACATCTCCGGCCAATTGACCGCATGCTGCATCAATATCGTCACCTCGGGTCTTGCGCACCGTAGTCACGATACCGGCATTACTCAGGATGTCCGAAAACACTTGCACGGCCTCCGGACTGGAGCGAAGCAAGCCAGACGCCGGGAAGGGATTGAAGGGGATCAAGTTGAGCTTGCACCAAGGCCGCGCACCCTTCTCAGGCCGTACCAAAGCCAGCAGTTCGCGTGCATGCTCTGGCGTATCGTTAACGCCATCCAGCATGCAGTACTCAAAGGTGATGAAGTCGCGGGGTGCAAATTCGAGATAACGTTTGCAGGTTGCCAGCAGTTCGGCGATGGGGTATTTGCGGTTTAACGGCACGAGATTTTCCCGAAGCACGTCATTTGGTGCATGCAATGACACCGCCAATGCGACCGGGCAGTCCTGCCCCAGCCGGTCCATCATGGGCACCACGCCCGACGTAGACACGGTCACACGACGGCGTGACATCCCATACGCGTGGTCATCCAGCATAACTTTCAACGCGGGAACCAACGCGTTGTAATTTTGCAAAGGCTCGCCCATGCCCATCATCACCACGTTGGAGATGACCCGCTCGTCCACTTTCAGGTGCTTGCGCAGGAAGTGTTCGGCAAACCAGAGCTGGGCAATGATTTCGCCCGTCGTCAGATTGCGGCTGAAGCCTTGGTGCCCCGTGGAGCAGAAACGGCAACCGACTGCACAGCCCGCTTGAGAGGAGATACACAGCGTGCCACGGTCGTCTTCAGGGATAAATACGGTTTCAACGGCATCGCCATTGCCGACGTCAAACAACCACTTGATGGTGCCGTCGGACGAGATATGTTGGGAGAGAACCGCCAGAGGCTGTACCTGGGCGGTAGTTTTGAGCTTTTCACGCAACGACTTGGCCAAGTCGCTCATGTCCTCGAATTGCGATGCGCCCTTTTGATGTATCCAGCGGAACAACTGGGTCGCCCGAAAGCGCTTTTCACCCAGCCGCTCGCAAAAAACGGCCAATCCGTCGAGATCGAAATCAAGCAGGTTGGCCGTCATTGCATCAACTCCACCGCCGGGCCGCCCCAAGGTGGGGTTAGCCCCCTCGGGGGGCAGCGACCCGCAAAGCGGCGGAGCGTGGGGGTCATTTTTATCGGCTGTAGACGTTCAGACCGGCGAAGAAGAAAGCGATTTCTACAGCGGCGGTTTCTGCGGCGTCGGAACCGTGCACCGCGTTGGCATCGATGCTGTCAGCAAAGTCAGCACGAATGGTGCCGGCGTCAGCCTTCTTGGGGTCGGTTGCGCCCATCAGGTCACGGTTCTTCAGGATGGCGTTTTCGCCCTCCAGGGCCTGGATCATCACGGGGCCGGAGACCATGAAGTCGACCAGATCCTTGAAGAAAGGACGTGCCTTGTGCACTGCGTAGAAAGCTTCAGCTTCGCCGCGCGACAGATGCGCCATGCGGGCTGCAATCACCTTCAGGCCAGCGGCTTCGAAGCGGGCGTAAATTTGACCGATAACGTTTTTTGCCACCGCGTCAGGCTTGATGATGGAGAGAGTGCGCTCGATTGCCATGGATGATTTCCCTATCTAGTTTGGTAAACAGCATGCCCCCGAGGGGAGCAAAGCCAGCTATTTTAGCACCCTAGGGTTAACGCCCCCGTCCATTGCGTCGCGGCCCGCCTGTGGGGCCCCCACGGCGCTGCCCAGGCTCCTGGCGTTGGCGAGTGAAACTGTCTGCCCCGATGTAGCCAAATGCGGTTTTCATCGGATCCGGCTGGCCACCACCTGCACCTTGGCGATCTCCTGCATCCGAGCGGCCGTTGCCACGCTGGCCTCTGGGGTTGCCCTGCCCTTGTCGTTTAGGCGCAGTTTGCGGCGCGGGTGCCCCGCCATAGTTGGCACCACGTGGACCACCAGAGCGCCCACCGCGGCGGTTGTTACCACGACCAGCGCCATTGCCCTCGCCCGCAACCGCATTCTCGCGCGGCCCTTCACGGCGACCACCAGCCGCCTGCATCAGCGAGCGGATGTCTCCTTCATCCAATTCCATCCAGCCGCCACGCTTCAAACCGCGCGGCAACACCATCGCACCGTAGCGAATGCGGATCAAACGGCTGACTGCATGCCCCACCGCTTCCATCATGCGGCGCACTTCGCGGTTGCGCCCCTCGGAAATGGTGACGCGGTACCAGCAGTTGGAGCCTTCGCCACCCCCATCTTCGATGGAGCCAAATTGGGCCATGCCGTCGTCCAGCTTGACACCGTCCAGCAGCAGTTGTTTCTCTTCCTTGTTCAGCGCGCCGAGAACACGCACTGCGTATTCACGCTCCAGCCCGAAACGCGGATGCATCAGGTTGTTGGCCAGTTCGCCGGAGCTGGTGAACAGCAACAGCCCTTCGGTATTCAGGTCCAGGCGCCCGACGGATTGCCACTTGCCCTGCTGCAACTTGGGCAGGCGACGAAACACGGTTGGACGGTTTTGCGGATCGTCATGGGTCACCACTTCGCCGACCGGCTTGTGGTACGCGATGACACGTGGTGGCGGCGGATCGATGCGCACCCGAATCGGCTTGCCGTTGACCTTGATCGCATCACCAAACTGGATGCGTTGGCCAATGTGGGCAGGTTCGTTGTTGACCGAAATACGCCCTTCCAGAATCAGTTGCTCCATTTCGAGGCGCGAACCCATTCCTGCTTGGGCCAAGACCTTGTGCAGCTTGGGCGTTTCCGCCATAGGTGCCAGAACGCGCTTAGGAGGCGCCAGCTCTTCAATTTCCTCGTCCGCATCGAACTGGCCTGAGATCACGTCGTCAAAGCGATTGGCAATCACATTGCCCGGCGCCTCCGGCGCTGCAACCTGCGGCTGTACTTCGGGTTGGTCCGGCGTAGAGGGCACACTTTCATCCATATCGTTGGGGATGTCGTCCGGGTTCACCGTATCGTTCATTCTGAAATTCCGTTTTGTGCTGGCTCGCCGGACGAGTCCATGGATTCGAGGGGAATGGGCATTTGCACATCTTCAGCCTCGGTCGTGGGTGGCATATCGGTTACATCGGCAACGGGCGCCAGCTCTTCAGAAGGCGCCAGCATGCCGAAACTGTCGGCGGCCTGTGCCGGGTTGTCCAGTAGTGGCAACTGATCGAGAGAAGCCAGCCCCAGATCGTCAAGAAACTGTCTGGTCGTCGCATACAAAGCCGGACGGCCCGCGCTCTCGCGGTGCCCGATGACTTCCACCCAGCCTCGGTCTTCCAGTTGCTTGATCAGCAAAGAACTGATCGTGACACCGCGGATGTCTTCCATGTCGCCACGCGTCACCGGTTGCCGGTAGGCAATGATGGCCAGTGTTTCCAAGGTCGCTCGCGTGTAGCGGGGTGGCTTCTCCGGGTGCAGGCGGTCCAGATACTCCCGCATTTCAGGGCGGCTCTGGAAGCGCCAGCCTGTCGCTACACCAACCAGTTCAACACCCCGACCCGTCCAGTCATCGCGCAGCTCTTCCAGCAGCGTCTTGAGCGTGTCAGCACCCAGGGATTCGTCAAACAAGGCGCGCATATCACGCATGGGCAGGGGCTGCTGCGAGCAAATCAGTGCGGTCTCGAGGACGCGCTTTGCTTCGGCCATATTCATAGTCAGGCTATTTCCGGAAAATCCCGCCGTGGCAGGATCGGTCAATGTGATTCCATTCGGAGGGCACCGGGGGGCGAAGAGTCTGCACCGTGCCTGCGCCCGGCCAAAGGCCGGTGCGACCAAGGGCCTTATAGCCCTTGCGCGGGATTGTAGCGCAGGCTCCAGCCATGCAATAGGGGCAAAAAGTCCTCCGGCAGGGCAGATTCAAAGACCAGCGGCTTGCCATCCACCGGGTGGCTCAGCGCCAATCGGCAGGCATGCAAGGCTTGTCGGGCCATGCTAGGCATCACCGTGCCTCCGTAGACTGTGTCAGCCGCCAAAGGGTGGCCGATGGATGCCATATGCACCCGGATCTGGTGTGTGCGTCCCGTGTGCAGGATACAGCGCACCAGACAGCCCTCCGAAGTGCTGTCCTGCAACACAAAATCCGTCTTGGCGGTTTTTCCTGAGTTGTTTGCCAAGTCCACTACCGCCATGCGCAGGCGATTGCGCGGGTCACGGCCAATCGGCGCTTCCACAGTGACGTTCTTCGGCCCCGTCCAGGAACGGTGTGCTACTGCCAAATACTGCCGACTGACCTCCCGCGCCGCAATCGCCTGCACCAGCGCGTCCATGGCCTGACGGGTGCGTGCCACCACCATCAGCCCGCTGGTGTCCTTGTCCAGCCGGTGCACGATGCCCGCCCGCGGAACCAGCGCCATCGCGGGGTCGTAGGCCAGCAAGCCATTAAGCAAGGTTCCGCTCCAGTTGCCCGGTGCAGGATGCACGACCAGCCCTGCCGGCTTGTCGATGATCAGCATGTGCGCATCTTCGTAGACCACATTTAATGGCATCTCTTGCGGCGTAAATGCCTGGCTTTGGGGCGTGGGGCGCAATTCGATACGCAACATATCGCCAGCCTTGACCTTTTGCGAAGTCTTTACACAGACTTGGCCGCGCAGGCTCACGCGGCCCGCTTCAATCAGTTGCTGCAAGTAGCTGCGGGAAAATTCAGGCACCACGTCCACGAGCGCGCGGTCGAGTCGCAACCCATGTTGTGCTGCAGCTATGGTTGCATCGCGCAATTCGACCTCGCCGACGATGTCCTCGACATCTTCCGGCTCGGTTACTTCACATACGCTCGATATAATCTTTTCGGTCTGTTTCAAGAAAGTTTCCTACATGCTGCGTGTCAAATTATCGGTCGTCCCCGCCATTCTGCTGACGATCGGCGTCTTGTTTCTAGGCGGTTGCTCATCAACCCCGGTCGACAAGACAGCAGCCATGAGCCCGACCAACATCTACAAAGAAGCCCAGGACGAGATGTCTGCCGGCCAGTGGGAACGCGCCGTACCCCTGCTGGAAAAGCTGGAAGCCCGCGCCGCTGGCACACCGCTGGCCCAGCAGGCTCAACTTGACAAGGCCTACTGCCAGTACAAGGCATCCGACAGCGTCCAGGCCATCGCGACCCTGGACCGTTTCATGAAGCTGCACCCCGTCAGCCCGGCCATGGACTACGCGCTCTATCTGAAAGGCCTGATCAACTTCAACGACGACTTGGGTCTGTTCTCCTCTATCACCGGCCAGGATTTGTCTGAGCGTGACCAGAAGGCCGCAAAGGAGTCGTTTGAGACCTTCAAGGAACTGGTAGCCCGCTTCCCGGACTCCAAATACTCCATCGACGCCCGCCAGCGCATGCTCTACACCGTTGGTTCGCTGGCACAAAACGAAGTGCACATCGCCCGCTATTACTACACCCGTGGCGCCTACTTGGCCGCCATCAATCGCGCCCAGGCCGCCGTGGTGGATTACCGGAATGTTCCCGCATTGGAAGAAGCGCTGTACATCATGTACAAGTCTTACGATGCTTTGGGACTGGCCCAACTGCGGGATGACACGAAGCGTGTACTGGACAAGACCTATCCCGACTCAGCATTTCTCGCCAAGGGTTTCAAGGTCAAGCAAGATCCTTGGTGGAAGGTCTGGTAAGGGCCTCCAGCGCCTCGTGAAACTGCGCGCCTGAGGTCAGGCGCCGCATCGGCGGCAGTGCAGCCAGGATGCTGCGCCCGTAAGATTTACCTGTCAGGCGCGCGTCGCAAATCACCAATACGCCGCGGTCTGTCTCGCGGCGCAACAGCCGCCCCACCCCCTGCTTCAGCGCAATTACCGCTTGCGGCAGGAAATAGTCCTTGAAGCCGTTACCCCCCTGCAGTTTCAAATCCTGCACGCGCGCTTCCACCAGCGGATCACCCGGCGGCGGAAATGGCAGCTTGTCGATCACCACCAATTGCAGCGCATCGCCGGGAATGTCGATGCCTTCCCAAAACGAGGCCGAACCCACCAGAATTCGGGCACTCGGGACATCCGTTGTCCCCTCAACAAAGCGTGCCAGCAAATCGCGCCTGCCTTGTTGCCCTTGCACCAGCACTTGCATGGCATCGCCAGCAAAGTGGAGCTGCAGTGCCTGTCCAATCGCATGCATTGCACGCAGCGTGGTGGTCAAAACCAGCGTGCGGCCGCCCAGCACAGTCGCAGCATCGGCTACCAAAGCCGCCACTTGCGCGCTGTGGGCTGCGTCTTGCGGCTGCGGAAAATCGGCAGGCACATAAATCCCCGATTGGTTCGCGTGGTCAAACGGGCTTTCCACCCGCAGTACACGAGCACCTTGCAAACCGCAGGACTGCACGAACCAGCTCAGTTTGTCATCGTTGCCCAAGGTTGCCGACGTAAACACCCAGGACTTGAGCGAGGCTTCACCTGCCGCAGGGAAAACGCGGGCCTGCATCGCTTCGGACACATCCATGGGCGACTGCACCAAACGCCATGACGCCCCGGCCTCCATCCAGCGGACTTGTCCTGCCGGCGAAGGTGATCCAAAAACTTGCACCAGCTCGAGCAAATCAGCGCAGCGCGTGTGCAATGCGGCAATTTCATGGGAACTCTCGGCCAGGCGGTCCAGCAACCGCTGAATATCCTGCAAGGCACTTTGCAATACCGCATACGCTGCAGCCCAGTGCGATGTATCCGCGCCTGTCGGTACTTCGCCCGTCCACACGGTTCGGGTTTGTGCGTCTGCACGTGATGCGGCCTGCTTGACGGCTTCCACACCATTGCGCAATCCGTTGCCGAGCGCAGTCCAATCGGTACTTCCCCAAGCGAGCTTGGTGCTGCTTTTCTCCAGTTCCCTGGCAAAACTAAGCAACTGTCCGCCACTGAGTTGACGCCCGAGGAACTGGACTCCGATCTCGTTGAGCTGGTGCGCTTCGTCAAAAATGACGCTGCGCACGCTAGGCAACAGCTCCGCCACACCGGATTCCCGCACCTGTAAATCTGCGAAAAAGAGGTGGTGATTGATCACCACGATATCTGCAGCCATCGCCTCGCGCCGCGCCAGATTGACATGGCAACTCTGCAACTGTGGGCAGCGACTGCCCAAACAGTTCTCGCGGGTTGACGTCACGCGCTCAACCATCGGTGAGTTTTCTTCCAACGTCGTGAACTCTGCAATGTCTCCACTGCGGCTGCCTTGCGCCCAGCGGTCCATGCGCGTCAACACAGCGTGGGTTGCCGCATCACCCAAAGACGCGCTCTCTACAGCCGCGCCCAAGCGGTTCAGGCAGACATAGCTGCTGCGCCCTTTGAGCAATGCGACGCGTACTGGCACGCCCAATACGTCCTGCAATCCTGGAATATCCCGCGTGAAAAGCTGGTCCTGCAAGGCCTTGGTTGCGGTCGACACCAGCACCCGCTCACCACTTAACAACGCGGGAATAAGGTAAGCAAATGTTTTGCCGATGCCAGTTCCAGCCTCCACCACCAACATGCCGCCCTGCTGCATCGTTGACGCTACTTCGCGCGCCATTTGCGTCTGCCCAGCACGTGGCTTGAATGTGGAAACCGCCTGCGCCAATCGCCCGTCGGGCGCAAAGACCTGTTCAACCGACCGCTGCAAATCCATGAATCAGGCGGGCTCGTCGGGGGAGAGTCGCTGTTCCAGACGGGAGATTTCGTCGCGCAAGGCCAGCCGCTTTTTCTTCAGGCGGCGCATCATCAGTTCGTCCACCGGGTTGGCTTCGGACGCCCGGTCAATCAGTGCATCGAGGTCGCCATGCTCCATACGCAGCTCGATTAGCCGCCGTTCGGGCGAATGCAGGTTAGCTTCCAAGGGGGGATATGCGGGAAATTACGTGGTTAAATCGCACCAATACGGCACAGGCTGGTTCGATAATACGTCCTCCGACCCCACTTACGAAAGTATTGCTCAAGCAAAACCTCCATGGCACAAGGCTACCGACTCAGCGCATCCACCGGCATCCATAAGGGTGACCGCGAATACCAGCAAGACCAGGTGGCTCTGATCAA
The DNA here is from genome assembly GCF_056403235.1 of Rhodoferax sp. P2_H8_2. Classification (NCBI taxonomy): domain Bacteria; kingdom Pseudomonadati; phylum Pseudomonadota; class Betaproteobacteria; order Burkholderiales; family Comamonadaceae; genus Rhodoferax; species Rhodoferax sp. P2_H8_2. Next base: position 262,071 of record NZ_JBFUFW010000004.1, on the reverse strand, counting down.
GCACCCACGCGTCAACGGTTGCGTGATGGGCATCGTCGCCGACGGCATGGGTGGGCGCAGTGGTGGGCGCAAGGCGTCTGACCAGGTCATGATGACCGCCAAGCAACTGTTTGACCGCTACGACCCGGAAACCGACGATGCGGTCGCGACATTGACCCAGATCGTGCAGGAAGCGCACATCGTCATCAAACTCACTGCCATTTCGGCCGAAGAAGAACCGCACAGCACGCTGGCGGCTTTTCTCATCAATGCCGGTGGTGACTGCCATTGGATACATACCGGCGACTCCCGCATCTACCACTACTACGGCAACCAGTTCGTCAAGCGCACGATGGACCACTCCTACGTACAGGCCTTGGTCAACCGGGGCGAAATCACCGAAGAAGAAGCTGCCGTACACCCCCAGTCCAACATCCTGATGGGCTGCCTGGGCACCGAAGGTGACCCACCGGTGGACTTCCATTTCATCCCCAAGCTGCGCCCTGGCGACACGATGATGGCGTGTAGCGACGGCGTCTGGCACTACTTCAACAACGGCGAAATCGGCTCCGTGCTGTCCACGCTGTCCGCGCGGGAAGCCTCCGAGTTCCTGATCGAAAAGGCCCGCTCACGCGGTCACGGTGGTGGCGACAACCTGTCGCTGGTGATCGTCAAGGTCGAGCCACTGGACTGATACCGCGGCTCTAGGGCGGCGTGGGTAAATCCACTGGGGCTTTGCCCTGCTCTTTCAACTTCTTGTCACGTGCGGCGCGCCGTTCACTGGCGGCTTTGTGTCTGGCCGCATAGTCCGCAGCGTTCAACTGCCGTGTCTGCGCATCAAGAGGCGCTTGCACTTTGGGCTCAGCGGGCCCCTTGGGCGCGGACTGGGGCGCATGGTTGACCAGTTTGTCCTGCTGACGGCGCAGGCGCTCTTCTGCGGAATCAGCGTTGGCGTCGATGGGCGGCACCTGTTCTGTCCTCTGCCGTGCCTTGTTCTGCAGATTTTGCGCACGCTCGCGTTCACGCTGGCGTCGCTCCACATCGTTCAGCGCGTTTTCCTCTTTGCGCAGAGCGGCCACCACGGCACGTCTGCGCTCGTTAACCTGGCTGACGCAATCCGTCACCGCAAACACTTTGGCGCAAGCCTGTTCCTGGCCGTCGAATAGCGCCGCCTGCTGCCGCTTGCGCGCCTCCAGCAGAGAGCGCGCATCCGTGGCCTCAGTCTGCTTGTCCTGTGCCCACGCCGGCGCAAGAACTCCGGCCAACAGACAGCCCGCCATCAGTCCGAGTGTTACCGCCTGTCTCATGTCAGTCCCGTATCCACCGTACGCCGCTCCAAAGCCAGGAATTCACGGGACTGCATCTCCTGCAGGCGCGACACCGTGCGCGGAAACTCGTGGGCCATAGGGCCTTCGGTATACAGCGCATCCGCAGGCACTTCGGCTGACATGACCAGTTTGACCCGGCGGTCGTACAACACATCGACCAGCCAGGTGAAGCGCCGCGCCTCGGAGGCCATGCGCACCGGCATCTGCGGCACATCGCTTAAAAACACCGTGTGGAACTGCGATGCGATTTCCAGGTAATCGTTCTGTGAGCGCGGGCCGCCACACAGTGTCTTGAAGTCGAACCAGACCACACCACCCGCCTTGCGCCGCGCCCAGATGCTGCGCGCTTCAATGTGCAACACCCGGTCTTCATCGTCGTGCGACTCAGCCAGCGCATTGAAAGCCAGCTCCATCGCGACGTCGGCCTCTGGGCCATTCGGCACGTGGTACATCTGCACGTTGTCCAGCGTGCGCTGGCGGTAATCAGTTCCGTTGTCCACGCTGATCACTTCCAGCTTTTCGTTCAGCAGCGCAATCGCGGGCAGGATGCGGTCGCGGTGCATGCCACCGGGGTACAGATCGTCAGGTTTGAAATTGGATGTGGTGACAAAGCCCACACCGTTCTCGAACAAGGCCGACAACAGCCTGTGCAGAATCATCGCGTCGGTGATGTCAGCCACGTGAAACTCGTCGAAGCAGATCAGCTTGTAACGCGCTGCCATGCGCTCAGCCAGAATATCCAGCGGATTGGCCTGGCCTTGCAATTCGGCCAATTCGCGGTGTACCTCGCGCATGAACTCGTGAAAATGCAGCCGGGTTTTGCGCTTGAGCGGCACCGCGTTGTAGAAGCAGTCCATCAGAAAGCTCTTGCCTCGCCCTACGCCGCCGTACATGTAGACGCCGCGCGGAATGTCGGGCCGGTTGATCAGCTTCTTGAAGGCGTTGGAGCGCTTTTCCTTGTACAGCGCCCACTCGCCCGCGCAGCGCTCCAGTGCGTCTAAGGCGCGCAACTGCGCCGGGTCGGGCTGGTACCCACGCGCCAGTAGCTCCGCCTCGTAGGTTTTCTTGACACTCAGGGTCATGGGTTCGCTATGAAATCAGGAGCTGCTTACGCACGTTTTACGGGCGTAAGTAGCCATTTTCATGGTAAATTTTCCGCAGGGCAGTCCCAAGGAAAATTAGCCCCCACGGGGGGCAGAGACCCACATGGTGGCGGAGCGTGGGGGTCATGCTTTCAGAAGTTCAGCGTGCGCTTGTCCACCGCCAATGCTGCTTCCTTGGTCGCTTCTGACAGCGAAGGATGGGCGTGGCAGATACGCGCGATGTCTTCAGCACTGGCCTTGAACTCCATAGCCACAACAGCTTCCGAGATCAGTTCGCTGGCCTGGGGGCCGACGATGTGCACACCCAGGATTTCATCTGTCTTGGCATCGGCCAGGAATTTGACGAAACCGGTGGTGTCACCCAGTGCGCGCGCACGGCCATTGGCCAGGAACGGGAACGAGCCTGCCTTATAGGCCACGCCATCCGCCTTGAGCTGCTGCTCGGTGCGGCCAACCCAGGCGATCTCGGGGCTGGTGTAGATGACCCAGGGCACAGTGTTGAAGTTGACGTGTCCATGCTGGCCGGCAATGCGCTCGGCCACAGCAACGCCCTCTTCTTCCGCCTTGTGCGCCAACATAGGGCCGCGCACCACATCACCGACCGCCCAGACATTGGGCAGGTTGGTCTTGCAGTCGCCGTCGACAACAATCGCGCCGCGCTCATCCAGCGCCAGACCCACAGCCTCGGGGTTCAGGCCGATGGTGTTGGGCACGCGACCGATCGACACAATCAGCTTGTCTACGTCCAGCGACACGGCTTCGCCCTTGGCGTTGGTGTAGGCGACAGACACGCCCTTCTTGCCATTCTTGATCTCGCCGACCTTGACACCCAGCTCGATCTTCAGGCCCTGCTTGGTAAATGCCTTATGCGCCTCCTTGGCAACCTGTTCATCCACCGCGCCCAGGAACGTCGGAAGACCTTCGAGGATGGTGACGTCGGCGCCCAGACGGCGCCAGACCGAGCCCATTTCCAGACCAATCACACCGGAGCCAATCAGACCCAACTTCTTGGGCACGGCGCCAATGTTCAACGCGCCGTCGTTGGATAGCACGTTGACTTCATCGAACGGTGTGCCCGGCAACGCGCGTGCGTTGGAGCCAGTGGCAACAATGATGTGCTTGCCGGCAATGGTTTCTTCGGCAGCACCTGCGACCTTGATCTCGTAACCACCATCAGCGGCCTTCACGAAGGAGCCGCGGCCGTGGAAGAAACTGATCTTGTTCTTCTTGAACAGGTACAGGATGCCGTCGTTGTTCTGCTTCACGACGGTGTTCTTGCGCGCCAGCATCTTGGCCACATCCATGCTCACGCCCGTGGCGGTGATGCCATGGTCGGCAAAGTGGTGGTTGGCATGGTCAAAGTACTCACTGGATTGCAGCAAGGCCTTGGACGGAATGCAGCCCACGTTGGTACAAGTACCACCGGGAGCCGGACCGCCCTTGTCGTTCTTCCATTCGTCGATACAGGCGGTGTTGAAGCCCAGCTGGGCCGCGCGGATGGCGGCGATATAGCCACCTGGGCCACCACCGATAACGATCACATCAAATTGTTTGCTCATTGAATTCTCCAGAAATATCAACGCCCTTGTAGAGCGTAGCGAGCGGCTGTGTGGCTAGGCGCGGGTGTCGACCCACCGGAACGTAGCAGCGCTACGTGAGGATGGGGAGAACGGGACCCGCAACAACGCCACACAGTCGCGCAGTAGCTCCACTTAGATGTCGAACAGCAGGCGGGCTGGATCTTCTAATGCCTCTTTCATCGCGACCAGCCCCAGCACGGCTTCGCGGCCGTCGATGATGCGGTGGTCGTAGGACATGGCGAAGTAGTTCATCGGGCGAACCACGACCTGGCCGTTTTCCACCATCGCACGGTCCTTGGTCGCATGCACGCCCAGAATCGCGCTTTGCGGCGGGTTGATGATGGGTGTGGACATCATCGAGCCGAAGGTTCCGCCATTGGAGATGGAGAAGGTGCCGCCGGTCATGTCTTCCATGCCCAGCTTACCGTCCTTGGCTTTTTGGCCGAATTCAGCGATCTTCTTTTCGATGTCGGCAAAGCTCATCTGGTCGGCATTGCGCAGAATAGGCACCACCAGACCACGCGGCGAACCGACTGCGATACCGATGTCAAAGTAGCCGTGGTAAACGATGTCCGTACCGTCGACCGAAGCGTTCAACACCGGGAATTTCTTGAGTGCATGGACGGCTGCCTTGACGAAGAAGCTCATGAAGCCCAGCTTGACGCCGTGCTCTTTCTCGAACTTTTCCTGGAAGCGCTTGCGCATTTCCATCACCGGCGCCATGTTCACTTCGTTGAACGTGGTCAGGATGGCGTTGGTGGATTGCGATTGCAGCAGGCGCTCAGCCACGCGTGCGCGCAGGCGGCTCATAGGCACGCGCTGCTCTGGACGTTCGCCCAGATTCACTGCAGGGCCTGCCACTTGAGGCAAAGATTTGGCTGGAGCGCCCGTCGGAATTGCGGAAGCAGCTACAACTTTAGGAGCAGATGCGCCAGCCGCAACCGCACCGAGTACGTCGCCCTTGGTGACACGGCCATCTTTGCCTGTACCAGCAACGGAAGTAATGGACATGCCATTGTCCGCCAGCAGCTTGGCCGCCGCGGGCATGGCGACATCGCCCTTGCTTGCACTGGCGGGTGCTGCAGCGGGTGCAGGTGCTGGGGCCGCAGCAGGCGCAGGCGCAGGAGCAGCCGCAGCCGCAGCGGGTGCAGAGGCACCGGCGACAGCAGCCGTGTCAATGCGCGCAATCAACTGCTCGGCAGCCACTGTGGCGCCATCGCCTTGCACGATTTCAACCAGCACGCCGGCCGACGGCGCAGGTACTTCCAACACGACCTTGTCGGTTTCGATCTCGATCAGGATCTCATCCACCTTGATCGCGTCGCCGACCTTTTTCTTCCACTGCAACATGGTTGCTTCAGCCACAGATTCAGAGAGCTGCGGTACTTTGACTTCTACGATAGCCATATCAATTCTTCCTTGTTATTTGGTCAGCACGAAGCCTTTGAGTTTTCCGAATGCAGCTTCCACCAGCGCTTTTTGCTGCTCCTGGTGCAGATGCGAATAGCCGACTGCAGGTGACGCCGAGGCCGCGCGTCCGGCGTAGCCGAGCTTCTGGCCTTCTGTCATGTTCTCGTGCAGGTAGTGCTGCACAAAGAACCAGGCGCCCTGGTTTTGCGGCTCGTCCTGGCACCACACAACTTCGGTGGCGTTCGGATACTTCTTCAGTTCGGTTGAAAAGGCCTTGTGCGGGAACGGATAGAGCTGCTCGACACGCAAGATGGCGACGTCGTCGTGGCCCTTCTCTTCACGCTTCTTGACCAGGTCGTAGTACACCTTGCCGGAACAGGCCACGATGCGCTTGACCTTGTCGGCCTTCAATTCCTTGTTTTCCGGAATGATGGTCTGGAAGCTGCCCTTGGTGAACTCGGACAGCGGAGACGCTGCATCCTTGGCGCGCAACAGTGACTTGGGCGTCATGATGATCAGCGGCTTGCGCAGGTTGCGCACCATCTGGCGACGCAACAAGTGGAAGATCTGGCTGGCCGTGGTCGGCTGGCAGACCTGCATGTTGGTGTCCGCACTCAACTGCATGAAGCGCTCCAGGCGCGCCGAGCTGTGCTCAGGGCCCTGGCCTTCGTAGCCGTGCGGCAACATCAGCGTGATGCCGTTGACACGGCCCCACTTCACTTCGCCGGACGCGATGAACTGGTCAATCACCACCTGGGCGCCGTTGACGAAGTCACCGAACTGCGCTTCCCAGATCACCAGCGTGTTGGGGTCGTTCGACGCATAGCCGTATTCAAAAGCCAGCACAGCTTCTTCGGACAGGATGGAATCGATCACGACAAACGGGGCCTGGTTCTCGGCCACGTTCTGCAATGGCACGTAAATGCCTTCGTCGTATTTCTCACGGTTCTGGTCGTGAATGACGGAATGGCGGTGGGTGAAGGTTCCACGTCCGCAATCTTCGCCCGACAGGCGCACTGGATAGCCACTGGCCACCAGAGACGCAAACGCCATGCTTTCGCCCATGCCCCAATCGACCGGAATGTCACCATTGCCCATGGCTGCACGGTTGTCGTAAACCGTTTTGACCAGCTTGTGCGGCGTGATGTTGTCCGGAATCTTCGTGACCTTGGCGGCCAGGCGCTTCCACTCAGCCAGTGGAATCGCCGTGTCACCAGCGTCGGTCCACTTCTTGCCGAGGTACGGCGACCAGTCGACCGCGTACTTGCTCTTGAAGTTGGTCAGCACCGGATCGCGCGTGTGCTTGCCCGCGTCCATCGCGGCGCGGTAGGCGTCCACCAGCTCCTTGCCCAGTTCGGCACCCAAGCCTTGGGTGGCCAACTTGTCAGCATACAGACGGCGGGTGCCGGGGTGCGCTGCAATCTTCTTGTACATCAGCGGCTGAGTCAGCGAGGGGGTGTCCTGCTCGTTGTGGCCCAGTTTGCGGAAGCAGATGATGTCGACCACGACGTCCTTGCGGAACTCCATGCGGAACTCCAGCGCCAGCTGGGTCGCAAACACCACGGCTTCCGGGTCATCGCCGTTCACGTGCAGCACGGGCGATTCGATCATCTTGACGATGTCGGAGCAGTACAGGGTAGAGCGACTGTCGCGCGGATCGCTGGTGGTAAAGCCGATCTGGTTGTTGATGACGATGTGCACCGTGCCGCCGGTGGAATAACCACGGGTTTCGGCCAGCGCCAGGGTTTCCATCACAACGCCCTGGCCGGCGAAGGCCGCATCGCCGTGCACCAGCACAGGCAGCACTTGCTTGCCTAACGGGTCAGCGCGGCGGTCCATACGGGCACGTACTGAGCCTTCGACCACGGGGTTGACGATTTCCAGGTGCGACGGGTTGAACGCCAGCGTCAGGTGAACCGGGCCACCGGGGGTGGTCACGTCACTGGAGAAGCCCTGGTGGTATTTGACGTCGCCACTGGGCAGGTCTTCCGGTGCAGTGTGGTCAAACTCGGCAAACAGGTCGGCGGGCATCTTGCCCAGCGAATTCACCAGCACATTCAGGCGGCCGCGGTGGGCCATGCCGATTACGATTTCCTGCACGCCCTTGGCGCCGGCCTGCTGGATCAACTCGTCCATCGAAGCAATGAAGCTTTCGCCACCTTCCAGCGAGAAGCGCTTCTGGCCGACGTACTTCTTGCTCAGATAGTCTTCTAGGCCTTCGGCCGCAGTCAGGCGGTCCAGGATGTGTTTCTTTTGCTCAGCCGAGAACGTGGGCTTGCTGCGGATGCTTTCCAGCTTTTGCTGCCACCAGCGCTTCTGGTTCTGGTCGGTCGCGTACATGTACTCAGCGCCGATGCTGCTGCAGTAGGTTTCGCGCAGCGCGTTCATCAGCTCACGCAGGCTCATCGACTCTTTGCCGAAGAAGGTGTTGCTGGTGTTGTAAACGGTTTCCTGGTCGGCATCGCTGAAGCCGTAAAAGCCCAGCTCCAGCTCGGGAATCTTGTCGCGCTCGGTGCGCTTCAGCGGGTCCAGATCGGCCCAGCGGGCGCCCACGTTGCGGTAGGCGGCAATCAGTTGCTGCACCGCGGTGCGCTTGCGGCCCATCTCGGAATCGGCGCCGGTGGCCTGGACCACTTGCTTGACGCCCTTCTTTGCCATGTCGGCGAAGGCGTTGATGACGGGTTGGTGCGCTACGTCCTTGGCGTTGGAGCCGTCAACGGCGGCAACGTTTTGCAACGCGTCGAAGTAATCGCGCCAGGAATCGGGCACGCTGCCTGGATTGGCAAGGTAGTTCTCGTACATCTCTTCGACATACGGAGCGTTGCCACCAAACAGGAAAGTATTGTTGCTGTACGCCTGATAGACAGACGCAGTCTGATTCGCCCCGGGGGACGTTGAATCACTCATTTTCCGCTGACCTCCGTTCCCCTTGAGGGAACATTAGCTGGTTAAAGCTTGTTAATTAACCTTCCGCGACACGGCTGAACCGATTGGCGGATGCGACTGTGGCATGGGAAGGGCCTGCATTGCGCTATGAATTGTGCCACTGAATGTGGGAATGGGATAGGGCACTGCGGGTTTGGCCCCTAGTCGGCCAACACATCCCGTATTTGCTGCAGCGCAGCAGGATCTTCCATCGTGGTCAGATCGCCAGGGTCGCGCCCTTCGCAGACCGCCTGTATGGCACGGCGCAACAGCTTGCCACTGCGGGTCTTGGGCAGGACCGTCACAAACCGAACCCGAGCCGGGCGACCGACCGCCCCGATGCTGTTATCCACCACTTTCATGACCTCGCCTTCCAGCTTGAGCCGGGCTGCATCGTCCGCCAGAAGAGTGGCGTCCTTGACGACTGCAAATGCGATGGCAACCTGGCCCTTGAGCGCATCGGCAATCCCGACGACCGCCACCTCTGAAATATTCGGGTGGCCCGAAATGCTTTCCTCAATCTCTCGGGTTCCCAGCCGGTGCCCGGCAACGTTGATCACATCGTCGGTGCGACCCAGGATGAAGAAATAGCCATCTTCGTCGCGCACACCCCAATCGAAGGTGCTGTAAACCAGCTTGCCCGGAATGCTCTTCCAATAGGTATTCACAAAGCGGGCATCGTCGCGCCACACCGTTTGCATGCATCCGGGCGGCAGCGGCCCTTCGATTGCAACTACGCCCTTCTGGTTGGCACCCGTCAATTCTTCGCCGGTGTTTTCGTCCAGCAGCTTGACGTTATAGCCGTACATCGCTACGCCAGGACTGCCAAACTTGCTGGGCTGTTTCTCGACGCCATTGGCAATGCCCAGGATGGGCCAGCCGGTTTCGGTTTGCCAATAGTTGTCGATGATGGGCTTGCCCAAGGCACCGCTGATCCATTGCGCGGTCGGCTCGTCCAGCGGCTCACCCGCCAGGAACAGCGCGCGCAGGCTGGACAGGTCGTATTTCGCGATCAGCGCCGGATCCTGTTTCTTCAGCACCCGCACGGCCGTGGGTGCGCTGAACATCACGGTCACCTTGTACTTTTCGACAAGACTCCACCAGATGCCACCGTCCGGACGGGTTGGCAATCCCTCGTACATGATGGTCGCCATGCCGGCGATCAGCGGGCCGTAGATGATGTAACTATGGCCCACTACCCAGCCGATGTCGCTGGTGGAGAAATAGGTTTCCCCCGGGTTGCCACAATAAATATGTTTCATGCTGGCAGCCAGGGCGACGGCGTAACCGCCGGTGTCGCGCTGTACGCCCTTGGGCTTGCCGGTGGTACCACTGGTATAGAGCGTATAGCTGGGATGCGTGGCATCTACCCATTCGCAGGGCACTTGCGTTGCAAGGTGTTTTTGCCGCAGAGCGCTCCACAGATGGTCGCGGCCAGCCACCAAATCCATAGTGACCAGCGCCCGATCGGTCATCAGAACGGCAACAGGTTTGTGGCTGGACAGGCGGATGGCCTCGTCCAGCAAGGGTTTGTAAGCCACGACCTTGCCAGCGCGAGAACCGGCATCAGCGCTGACAATAACTTTGGGTTCGGCATCCTCAATACGGGAAGCCAGCGAGCCCGCAGCAAAACCGCCAAACACAACACAGTGGATCGCGCCAATCCGTGCGCAGGCCAGCATCGCAAACGCGGCCTCGGCCACCATAGGCATGTAGATCAGCACCCGGTCGCCCTTTTGCACACCCAACTCCAGCAGGCTGGCGGCCATGCGTTGCACTTCGGCGTGCAACTGGGCAAAGGTGTAGACCTGTTCGGTGTTGGTCTCGGTGCTGACGGCAATCAGCGCGGGCTGGTCGGCGCGGTCTTTCAGGTGTCGGTCCACCGCGTTGTGACACAAATTGGTCGTACCACCCACAAACCATTTCGCAAACGGCGGGTTGTTGTAGTCGCAGATCTGCTGTGGAGGTGTTTGCCAGTCGATCAGTTTTGCCTGTTCGGCCCAAAAACCGTCGCGGTCTTGTAGCGAACGGTTGTAAAAGTCTGCGTAAGTACTCATGCCCGCACGGTAGGCCTATCAACTTGCGAGAGGCTGACTCCCCTGTCATCGCTACCCATCCAGGGTGCAGTCCGGCTATGGGTTCGGGTCGATTTTATGAGCCTTCAGCGAATCATGAGGCCCGGGCCCATAGCCCGGCTGCACCCGTCCGTTCGAAACGCTACAGGAGAAGAAAACCTATTTGATCAGCGCCTGAATAGCCTTGAACTCAGGATGCTCGGCCGTACGCAGCCACTCAAAGGCCACCATTTCGGTAGTCATCAGCTCCACACCGGCCCCCGCCAGACGGTCAAATGCGGCGTCGCGGTTGCGCTCGGTGCGCGAGCTGCAGGCATCGGTTACGACCCAGACATCAAACTCGTCCTCCAGCAAGTCCAGCGCTGTTTGCAGCAAGCAGACATGCGCTTCGCAACCCGCGATCACGATGGTGTCGCGCTGGGCAGGCCCCTGCTTTTGCAAATGCTTGGGCAGGCTTCGGGCATTGCCTTGGATCGGCTTGGCGGGCGGGCGCAGCCATTCGCTTAAGCCCTCTTCCACCGCACTGAACTGCATCTTGGCCAACACCCGCGGCTCGGTTGCCGCCAGCGCCTCGCGCAGAGCAGGCATGGTCTCGCCCAATTTGGACGGGTTTTGCTCGGTCAGAAAAACCGGAACCTCCAGCGCCGCCGCCATCTGGGCCAGCCGCACGGCATTGGCCAGCACCGCATCACCGTCAAGCATGGCGGGCATCAGGCGCAGCTGGTAGTCCACCAGCACGAGTTGGGATTGTTCGAGTTCGAGCAGCATGGCGTGTATTCTGTATGGAATGTGAAGAGATCAGCCAAAAAGCGCTGATTGGGCTGTGGCTGACTTTACTTCAGCTTGCACTGCACCTTCCGGCAGGAAACGTAGCGCCAACTGATCCAGGTAACGCACGAACAGCATGTCGGCCCCGGCTTCGGGCGCGGTCAGCCCCAGCGAGTTTTGCACCAGCAGCAGTCCCAGACCATGGGCCATTAGCGCCTCCATCTCGCCATTGGCCTGCGCCGGCGTCGCGCCCAGCGCCTCGAGCGCCTCACCACAAGACGCCAAGGTGCGGCGCAAACTGGCGTGCAATTGCTGTACGACCTCGGGCTTGAGCCCCTGCAAACTGGCTCCGCCCATCAGCAACAGCGTCAACTCCAGATCGCGCGGTTGTCCGGCAAAGGCAGAAAACCAGGCCAACCCCTTGGTCTGCAACATGCCCTGCACACGTGTTTTTCCTGGCTTGGCCTGGACCACAGCTTGGCCAACCCGGTCCAATATTTCCTCCAGCAACGCTGCCAGCAGCGCCTGTTTGCCGTCATAAAACGCGTAAATGGCGCCGGGCGTATAGCCCGCGCGGCGGGCGATTTCCCGGATGCTCATGCGCTCCAGCCCCGACTCCAGAAAGACCGTCCGTGCAGCGTCCAGCACCATGGCCCGACGGGCGTCCACCATCGCCTGTTGGCGCTGCAGTTTTGCATTCAATTTCATATTCCATTAATTTAAACGTGTTTCATTGAAAATATATCGTGCATTTTATTTAAATAATGATATTTATTTTAAACAGTGTTTATTTAATTTATCCAAATACTAAAGTCAAATTTACAAAGGTGAATTGCAAGTAAATTTAATTAAATCAATAAGTTACATTCATTTTCTAATGTGAAACTTTACTTGACATAGAAGTGTCATCACGCTAAGATCAACACCCATGCGTTTTGCCGTTCTGATTGCCGCCCTCACGTTTGCCATAGCGGCGACGGCTGCACCCGCGGAAAAACCGGATGAAGTCACACAGATCCTGATGGACCGCGGCTTGATAGCCCGCATCGGTGATGTTGGGGAGAAGGTCGGAGCCAAGGCATCGGAACTGGTCGTGAACGCCATGTCCCTCCTCGGCGTGCCCTACAAACGCGGCGGAAATTCCCTTGAAACCGGCTTTGATTGCAGTGGTTTTGTCCGCGCCATCTACGAACAGACTGCTGGCAAACTGTTGCCACGCAGCGCCGCACAACAAGCGGCCAGCACCCAGAAAATCGACAAGAAAGAATTGCAACCCGGTGATCTGGTGTTCTTCAACACCATGCGCCGTGCATTCAGCCACGTTGGCATCTATATCGGTGACGGCAAATTCATTCATTCCCCCAAACCCGGCGCCGAAGTCCGGGTCGAAGACATGGGCGTGGCCTACTGGTCGCGCCGGTTTGACGGCGCCCGCCGCGTGCCGGTTGCCGAGTCCGTTCCGGCCGAAGTCCAGCCCTGAGCCGGGCTTCTCTTTTTTCCTTTTCTCCAATGGCATTTGACACTCTGGGTCTGAACCCCGGCCTCCTGACGGCGCTCACGCGTCTGGGCTTTGAAGAACCCACGCCCATCCAGACCGCCGCCCTGCCCGCTGCTCTGTCTGGCCAGGACATTCTTGCCAGCGCCCCGACCGGTTCCGGCAAAACATTGGCATTCGCGCTGCCCTTGCTGCAAAGCCTGCTCGCCGCGCCGCGCGCCGATGCCGCCCGTACCCGCGGCCTGATCCTGGTGCCCACCCGCGAACTGGCCCAGCAGGTCGGAGAAACCATCAAATCGCTGACGCAAGCCCTGCCGACCCTGGTCAAGGTGACCGTGGTTTACGGCGGCGTGTCGATCAACCCACAAATGCTGCGCCTGCGCAGCGGCACCGATGTGATGGTGGCCACCCCGGGGCGCCTGATTGACCTGCTTGACCAACGCGCCTTGCAGTTAAGCGACGTGCAAACCCTGGTACTGGACGAGGCCGACCGCCTGCTGGACATGGGTTTTGCCGAGGAACTGGACCACATCCTGTCGCTGCTGCCGCGCAAACGGCACAACTTGTTCTTCTCCGCCACCTTCCCCAAGGCGGTTCAAGCACTGGCGCAATCCCTGCTGGTGGAACCGCTGCGCGTCTCAGTCACGCCTGACCCTGCCGAGTTGCCGCTGATCACCCAACGCGCCATCCAAGTCGACGCCTCCCGCCGCACCCAACTGCTGCGCCACCTGATCCAGGAGCAGAAGTGGCCCCGTGTTCTGGTGTTCGTCGCCAGCAAATACGCCACCGAAATCGTTGCCGACAAACTGCGCAGAGCCGACATCTTGGCCGAGCCACTGCACGGAGCACTCAGCCAAGGCAAGCGAACCCAGGTGCTGACCGATTTCAAGGCTTCCCGGATTCAGGTGATGGTCGCAACCGACTTGGCCGCCCGCGGTATCGACATTGCGCAGTTGCCAGCCGTGGTGAATTTCGATCTGCCGCGCTCGGCGGTCGACTATGTACACCGTATCGGCAGAACAGCCCGGGCGGGCGAAAGCGGTGTCGCGGTCAGTTTTGTGGACGACGAGACCCTGCCCCATTTCCGTCTGATTGAAAAGCGCAACCAGGTCAGTCTGGAAGTAGAAACCGTCGCCGGGTTTGAACCAGCACCGGCCAAAGAGCTAGCCACCACGGCAAACACCCCAGTCAAAAACCCACCGGGTACTGGCGGCATCAAGGGCAAACGGCCCAGCAAGAAAGACAAATTGCGCGCTGGTTTGGGCAAGGACTGACCGGCCTTTTTGGCGGCCAAGTCGCTGAGTGTCGTGCCGGAGCGGAGAATGCCGGGGCCCTCATGGCGTGCCTAAGGCCACACAAATCGGCCTCCGGCACTCCCCACCCCGACGAGACGGAACATGGTGGTTAAGGATCAACCGAAATGCGAACAACCGCGGAGTAAGGGATATGCGTGGGGCCGCCTTTGTGCGCCTTTGGCACACTGAGGCCCCGCGCATATCCCTTACTCCGTGCATCAACCATGGTAGTTTCATCCCACCAAGTTCCAGCAACTACTGCAACCGCTGCAACTCTTCCAACGTATTTGCGTTGGCAAACGCCTGAGGATCATCCCCAGGAGCGTTGAACGGAACCAGCACTTGTCCCTGGGCACGGGTCCAAGCGTCGATCTTGCGTCCACCGCTTTGCAGGAACCGCTGCAAACTCTCGCGCACGCCGGTTCGCATCAGACAAAACACCGGCTGGCTGCGCAGCACCATTGCACCGCTGTCATCGGGTTCAGGGCCTTGGGCCACCGCAATCTGTGCGTCCGCCTGCAACAATGCATCCACCATGCGCTGCGCCAGATCCAGCGGGAACAACGGGCTGTCACATGGCACCGTCAGTAAGAAGGGCGAGCGGCATGCATCCAGCGCCGCCAGAAAACCCGCCAATGGGCCCTGAAAATCCTGCAGGCTATCCGCCACAACGGTCGCGCCCATATCAGCGTACTGCTCTGCGTTGCGGTTGGCGTTGATCAACACAGCAACGGGTGCGTAGCTCGTTTGCGCGGCCAACCGCTGCATCGCGTGCGCGACCAACGTTTTACCGCGAAACAGTTGCAGCCCTTTGTCCACCCCACCCATGCGGGAGCCCCGGCCACCGGCCAGGACCACGGCTGTCAGCTCGACGGATTCAAGGGTTGGCATTCGGGAAGAACAGTTGTTCGCCGCCAATTTTGTAGCTGGCAATCACCGCTTGCCCGGCAGGCGAACGCACCCAGTCCACAAACTTCGTGGCACCTGCCACGTTCACATGCGGATGCAGCGCCGGATTGACCGCCATCACGCCGTACTGGTTGAACAACTGCTTGTCGCCCTCTACCAGAATGACCAGGTCAGCCCGGTTGCGGAAATTGAGCCAGGTGCCGCGGTCGGTCAGCGCATAGGAGCCGCTGGCGGCCGCGATGTTCAACGCCGGGCCCATGCCGCAGCCGCATTCCTTGTAATACGCGCCTTTGGGTGCATCCACGCCGGACTGCTTCCAGAAGCGCAGTTCGGCGGCGTGCGTGCCGCTGCGATCACCGCGGGAAACGAAGGCCGATGAACTGGTGGGCAGCTTGCGCAGCGCCTGCACGATGTCACGACCACGTGTGCCGACCGGATCGCTGGTTGGCCCAACCAGCACGAAGTCGTTGTACATCACCGGATAGCGGCGCAGGGCGTGCCCTTCCTGCACCAGCTTTTCTTCGGCCGCCTGGTCGTGCACAAACAGCACATCCGCATCGCCGCGGCGGCCCATGTCGATAGCCTGACCTGTTCCAACGGCAACGACCTTGACGTCCAGCCCGCTGGCAGCTTTGAATGCGGGCAGCAGATGCGCGAACAAGCCGGACTGCTCCGTGGACGTGGTCGATGCCATCACCAGTGTCTGGCCGAAGGCCGTACTGGATGCTAGCAAAAGCATAGCTGCCCACGCACGTAGCACGGGCGCTACGAGGCCTTTTTCCTTATGAAACTTCATGCGAGTTCTCCTTTGACAAATTGGGCCGCGGCAGCTGAATGGGCCAGCAACACCGCTGTGTTGAAAAAATCATGCACAGGCAAATCGGCCAGTACTCGGCCCTGCTCCAGATAAATCACCCGGGTCGCCAAGCGTTTGACCTGGCCCAGGTTATGGCTGGCAAATACCAGTGTTTTGGGGTGCGTTGCATTCTGCTCCGTGCCAAACGCTTGCGCGGTGGCCTCCACCTGCCGCTTCGAATGCGGGTCCAGACTCGCCGTGGGTTCGTCCAGAAGCAGTACATGCGGCTGCAACATCAGCGCACGCGCCAACGCCACCCGTTGGGTTTGTCCGACCGACAGCTTGTTGCCGGGTCGTTGCGACAATTCAGCCAAGCCCGCTTGTGCCAGCGCTTGTACGGCCCGGGTTCGCGCTTGGCGCCATCGGGTACCACGCAGCCACAAGGCCAGCGCCAGGTTATTGCAAACGGACAAGCGCAGCAGAACCGGGCGTTGGAACAGCATGGCTTCGTGCGATGCCAGATGACGCTGTGCGTTGCCTTGGCTGGGTGCGATCAGGCCATGCAACACGCGCAACAACGTGGACTTGCCACTGCCATTTGCACCCACCAGCGCCACCCGTTCGCCCGCGTGGATGCGCAAACTCACGTCGGTCAAGGCCATAGGAATATCTTGCGCCGATGCCCAGCGCACGCCGACCAACTGCAATGAATACACGGCCAATTGACTCATGCTACCCGCCTTGTCGCTGTCCACCAAGCACTCCACGGCGTTCGCAGCAACGCGATCAGCGCCTGCAACAGCAACACCACCAACAGCAACACGAGCCCGAGCCCCATCGCCAGCGGCAAATCGCCCTTGCTGGTTTCCAGTGCGATGGTGGTGGTCATGACCCGGGTAAAGCCATCGATGTTGCCGCCAACAATCATCACCGCGCCAACTTCCGAGATCGCGCGCCCAAATGCGGCCAACAACACGGTCATCAACGCACCACGTTCATTCCAGGCCAGCAACAGTCCCGTCAGCTTGGGCCCCGCGCCCAGTGAGCGCAGTTGCTCACCGTGTGCGGCATCGGCATCGGCCACCACCTGCTGCACCAGCGCAATGACGATGGGCAACACCAGCAGGGTTTGCGCAAACAGCATCGCCTTGAAGGAATACAGCCAACCCAGGAAGCCCAGTGGCCCGCTGCGCGACAGCAATAGATACACCAGCAGACCGGCCACCACCGACGGAAAAGACAACAGGGTATTGACCAGCACCAGCGCGCCGCCACGGCCAGGAAATCGCGCCACCGCCAGCCACGAGCCCAAAACGGCGCCGATCAAAAATGCAAGTACACAGGCACTGGCACTCAGGGCCAAGGATCGAAGAATGATGGAGACCAGCAGCGCATCGCCACTGATCAACAAATGCCATGCGGCAAGCGCGCTCTCAGTGAGCGAACTCACGCAGCAACCCCGGCAGGTACCGCCTCCAACTGCAAGCGGTGGGCGCCGCTAAAGCACAGGAACCGTTTGTTCAGCGCTCGGCCAATGGCGCAAAGCCCCAGGTCCTGGGCCACCGCATGGCCCATCTGCGTCATGCCGCTGCGCGAAATGACTACCGCAATGCCCATTTGCGCGGCCTTCATCACCATCTCGCTGGTCAGTCGACCGGTGGTGTAGAAGATGAGCCCCTCAACCTGCAAAGGCTTGGCTGACGCAGCTTCCATCGCCATCCAGCCAGCAATCGTGTCGATCGCGTTGTGGCGACCCACATCTTCGACAAACAAAAGCATCTCTTCGCCACGGAACAGGCCGCAGCCATGCACCGAGCCCGCCGATTTGTACGTACTGTCCTGCACGCGGATTGCGTTCACGATGGCGTAAATCTGGGTTTGCGTGACTTTGGTGGCTGGCAGTTGCACGCCTTCAATATGCGCCATCACTTCACCAAACAAACTACCCTGGCCGCAACCGGTGGTCACCACACGTTTGGCCGTCTTGGCTTCCAGATTCTGCAAGCCGGTATGCGTTTTGACTGCTACAGCACCCACTTCCCAATCGACGGTAACAGAAGCCACTTCACTGGCGCTGAGAATCAGCCTTTGGTTCAGCAGGTAGCCCAGCGTCAGCCACTCCGGACGCGCGCCCAGTGTCATCAGCGTGACCAATTCGCGCTTGTCCACATAGACCGTCAGCGGCCGCTCGGCGGGAATCTCCAGTCGCTGGCGCAGGCCCTCCTCGTTCACCACCTCAATGCTGTGCGTCAATGGCGCACGGGCCTGGGTGAGGAACGGAATGGAGGACATGGTTGCCATGCTACTGCGTGGCAGCAGCCGCGGCAGCGGTTTGGGCTGTTCCGTAACCGCTCTTGCCCGCGACCGCGCCACCGCGGCGAATCGCCACGGCGCAGTACTTGAACTCGGGAATCTTGCCAAACGGATCCAGCGCTGCATTGGTCATCAGGTTGGCCGCTGCTTCGTAATACGCAAACGGGATGAACACTGCGCCGTGGGGCGTGCCATCGTCCCGGCGCACATGGATGGCGACCTGACCGCGGCGTGATTGCACAGTGATCACATCGCCTGCTTGCAAGCCCATCGCAGTCATGTCATCGCCACACATCGACGCCGTGGCCATGGGTTCAATCGCGTCCAGCACCGTAGCGCGGCGCGTCATGCTGCCGGTATGCCAGTGTTCCAGCTGGCGGCCGGTGATAAGCACAAACGGGAACTCTGCATCGGGCCGTTCGTTGGCAGGAATGATGTCGGCGGGCACCAGTTGCACACGGCCACTTTCGGTGGGGAACTTTTCAATGAACACGGTCGGCGAGCCCGGGTCTTCCGCGCTGAGGCACGGATAGGTTACGCTGGACTCGCGTTGCAGCCGCTCCCAGGTGATGCCAGAAATCGCAGCGTGCATGGCCTGGCGCATTTCTTCGTACACCGCGGCCACGCCGTCAAATTCGCCCTGGTAGCCCCAGTCCCGGCCCATGCGCTTGGCGATCTGTTGAATGATCCACAAATCTGGCTTCGCCTGGCCTGGTGGGTCGATCGCCTGTTTACCCAACTGCACCATGCGGTCGGTGTTGCTGACGGTACCGTTCTTCTCTGGCCAAGCCGTCGCGGGCAGCACCACATCGGCCAGCCACGCGGTCTCCGTCATGAAAATGTCCTGCACGACCAAGTGCTTGAGCGAGGCCAGCGCATGGCGGGCATGGTTCAAGTCGGGGTCGCTCATGGCCGGGTTCTCACCCATGATGTACATGCCATGCACCTTGTGCGGATCGCTGTCTTCGACCAGCGCCTTGTGCATGATTTCCACGACGGTGTAGCCGGGCTGGTCGTCCAGCTTCATGCCCCAGAAGTTCTCAAACCAGTCGTGCGCGGCTTTGTTGGTCACGCGCTGGTAGTTGGGGAACATCATCGGGATCAGGCCCGCGTCGGATGCGCCCTGCACATTGTTCTGCCCGCGCAGCGGATGCAGACCGGAGCCGGGCTTGCCGATCTGGCCAGCCACCGTCGCCAGCGCAATCAGGCAACGCGCGTTGTCAGTGCCATGCACGTGCTGGCTGATGCCCATGCCCCACAGAATCATCGCGCCCTTGGCCTTGGCGTAGGCCCGCGCCACTTCGCGCAGCGTCTGCGCCGGGATACCGCAAATCGGCTCCATGGCTTCAGGGCTGTAGCCTTTGACGTTTTCCTTCAGTGCTTCAAAGTTGTTGGCGCGCTTGGCGATGAAGTCGCCGTCGGCCAAGCCCTCTTCGATGATCACGTGGATCAGCGCGTTGAGCATGGCCACGTCGGTGTCGGCCTTGAACTGCAGTGTGCGCCAGGCGTGCTTGCCGATGTCGGTAATGCGCGGGTCGGCCAGCACAATCTTGGCGCCCAGCTTGGCTGCGTTCTTCATCCACGTCGCTGCCACCGGGTGGTTAGCGGTAGGGTTGGAGCCGATCACAAAGATCAGGTCCGAGTGCTCCACGTCATTGACCTGGTTGCTCACCGCGCCGGAGCCCACGCCCTCGAGCAGCGCAGCCACGCTGGAGGCGTGGCACAGGCGGGTGCAATGGTCCACGTTGTTGGAGCCGAATGCGGTACGCACCAGTTTCTGAAACAGATAGGCCTCTTCGTTGCTGCCTTTGGCCGAGCCAAAACCGGCCAGCGCCTTCTTGCCATATTTGTCGCGCAAGCCATTCAAGCTGCCAGCAGACAAGGCCAACGCCTCTTCCCATGTCGCTTCGCGGAACACGTCAGACCAGTCAGCCGTATCGCGGTTCAGCTTGTTCAGTGCCTCGGGATCCTTGGGCACACCGGCCTTGCGGATCAGCGGCATGGTCAGGCGCTGCGGGCTGGCTGCATAGTCAAAACCAAAGCGGCCCTTGACGCACAGGCGGCTGTGGTTGGCCGGGCCATCGCGTCCGTCCACGCTGACGATCACGTTGTCCTTGACGTTGTAAGTCACCAGGCAACCGACGCCGCAGAATGGGCAGACCGAATCGACTTTTTTGTCAACGATCTGCGAGCCGATTTGTGTCTTGGGCATCAGCGCGCCGGTCGGGCACGCCTGTACGCATTCGCCGCAGGCCACGCAGGTGCTGTCGCCCATGGGGTCGTTCAGGTCAAACACGATCTCGCTGTGCGAGCCACGCATTGCGTAGCCAATCACATCGTTGACCTGCTCTTCGCGGCAGGCGCGTACACAGCGGTTGCACTGGATACAGGCATCCAGATTCACGGCCATCGCCGGGTGCGAAATATCGGCCTTGGGTTGCTCGCGGCGCAGCGTTTTGAGCTCGGGGCGCACCTTCACATCCATGCGCGCGGCCCAGTCGCTCAGCTCGCCGTGCTGCTGCGACTCGTCCTTCTCGTTCCATTTGTAGCCCGTGTCCGGCATGTCGGAGAGCAGCATCTCCAGCACCATCTTCTGGCTCTTGACGGCGCGCTCACTGCTCGCCTGAACTTCCATACCGGCCGTGGCGCTGCGGCAGCAGCTTGGCGCCAGCGTGCGCTCGCCCTTGATCTCGACCACACAGGCGCGGCAATTGCCGTCGGCCCGCATGCCGTCCTTGTAGCAAAGGTGGGGGATGTCGATGCCGTGGCGCTTGGCGGCCTTGAGAATGGTTTCACCCTCAAAAGCATGGATCGTTTTTTGGTCGAGCTTGAACTCCACGGTTTGCGGAGTCACTTCGTTGAGGCGGGTTGGTGCGTTCATTTAGCTCACCTCGTGTGCAAAGTATTTCTGGACACAGCGCACCGGATTCGGTGCGGCCTGCCCCAATCCGCAGATCGAGGCATCGGTCATCACCACATTCAGGTCTTCCAGGGTGGTGTTGTCCCACACCGGTGCTTCCATCAGTTTGGCCGCCTTGGCGGTGCCGACGCGGCATGGCGTGCATTGGCCACAGCTCTCGTGCTCGAAAAACCGCATCATGTTCAACGCGGCATCGCGGGCCTTGTCGTGCTGGCCCAAAACGATCACCGCCGCCGAGCCGATAAAGCCACCGTGCGGCTGCAAGGTATCAAAGTCCAGCGGCACATTAGCCATGCTGGCCGGGAAAATACCGCCCGATGCGCCACCGGGAAGGTAGGCATACAGCGTGTGGCCGTCCAGCATGCCACCGCAATATTCTTCAATCAACTCGGTCAGCGAAATACCCGCCGGCGCCAGCTTGACACCTGGATGCTTGACCCGGCCGCTGACGCTGAATGAACGCAGGCCCTTGCGGCCATTGCGACCAAAGCCGCTGAACCAGGCAGGGCCTTTTTCAATGATGTCGCGTACCCAGTACAGCGTCTCAAAGTTGTGCTCCAGCGTGGGCCGGCCAAACAGGCCGACCTGGGCGATGTAGGGGGGGCGCATGCGAGGTTCACCGCGCTTGCCTTCAATGCTCTCGATCATCGCGGACTCTTCGCCGCAGATATAGGCACCGGCACCGCGACGCAGTTCGATCAGCGGTAACGGGCATGGTGGGCAGGCTTGTAGCTTGGCCAGCTCGGCCTCCAGAATTTCGCGGCAACCGTGGTATTCGTCGCGCAGGTAGATATAGCAAGCAGGCGTACCCACCACCTGGGCAGCAATCAGCAGGCCCTCCAGGAAACGGTGGGGGTCGCGCTCCAGGTAGGTACGGTCCTTGAAGGTACCGGGTTCGCCTTCGTCAATATTGACGGCCATCACGCGGGGTGCGGGCTGGTCGCGCACGATGCGCCACTTGCGCCCGGCCGGGAAACCGGCGCCGCCCAGGCCGCGCAGGCCGGAGTCTTCCATCGCCTTGATGACGCTCTCTACATCCTGCTCGCCGTTGACCAGAGCAGCGGCCAACGCATAGCCGCCGCGTGCGCGGTAGGTCTCGTAACCGGTATAGCCAGGTGCCACTTCCACCGCGTGTGGGTAGGGCGACACGCTCATTTCGGCGTGACTGGATGCTATAAAATCAGTAGCTGCTTGCGCACTAGGGTGGCGCTCTGTGGCCGATTTGACCAGTGAAATCACAGCATCCGTGGTAGCCATTGGCACCGGACGCTGGTGCACCGCAACGACAGGTGCCTGTTCGCAACGGCCCAGACACGGTGCAGGAATGACGCGCACCTCCGAACTGCCCAACAAGGCGGGCAACCGCTTCAACAAATCCTGTGCTCCAGCCATCTCACAGCTCAGACCGTCGCACACGCGAACCGTCAAGCCGGGAACGGTCTCGTCACCCTTCACCACTTCAAAGTGGTGGTAGAACGTGGCGACCTCATAGACCTCGGCCATCGGAATATTCATTTCCTTGGCCAGCGCTACCAAGTGCCTGTCATGCAGGCAGCGGTAGGCATCGTTAATCTTGTGCAGATGTTCAATCAGCAGATCGCGGCGGTGACCGTCCGTTGGCCGCTCACCAATCAGTGCACGCACTTCCAGCAGCGATGCTTCGTCAGCCTGGCGGCCCTTGAGCTTGCTTTTGCGGCGAATGGTGCTGCGCATGTCCTCCACCGAGGCAAGCGCCACCGGCTGGACTTCCACTGAGGAACCAGAGTTTTGCATACGACTTCCAAAAGGGCCGTGCGGCACACGCCACACGGCCGTTTTACCTAATGATCAGGCAAAGAACTTCATCACGCTCAGCGACGTACGGTATACGCCCCAAGCCAACGGAATGCCAACGGCAACCCAAGCCAGTGCAACGACCACTGGGCTGACGGTATCGGCACTGCCACCTTCGCTACGCACCAGCTCGGAAGCTGCTGCCTTTTCGTGGGCGAGCTTCTTCTCAGCAGCCAGTTCAGCGTCGGTCATGAACCATTTGTTGTCCAAAGGCTTGACCAGCAGGTTGCAGATCAGGCCCACCACCAGCATGCCCACCAGGATGTACATGGTCTGGTTGTAAACCTGCTCGCGTGGAATGCCAATGCTCAATTGGTACTCGCGCATGTAGTTCACCACCACTGGACCGAGAATGCCGGCCGTGGCCCAGGCTGTCAGCAGACGGCCATGGATAGCGCCCACCATTTGCGTACCGAAGATATCGGCAAGATAGGCTGGCACGGTGGCAAAACCACCGCCGTACATACTCAAGATAATGCAAACTGCGCTAACAAACAGCACGATGCTGCCGGCTGCCGCGCTGCTGGGAATGCTGAAGTACATCAGGCCACCCAGCACAAAGAAGACCACATAGGTCACTTTGCGGCCCAGCTTGTCAGACAGGCTGGCCCAGAAGAAACGGCCACCAATGTTGAACAGGGACAACAGCGCGGTAAAACCGGCAGCCACCGTGGCGATAGCAGCCAGTTGGGCTTTGTCCAACTCGCCAAACTTGGCGGAAACGCCAATCAACGAGCCGCCAAACATTTCCTGCAGCATCGGGGACGCCATACCGATCACGCCGATCCCAGCGCTCACGTTCATGCACAGCACCATCCAGATCAGCCAGAACTGGGGAATGCCCCAAACCTTGCTGACGTGCACGTGCTTTTGCGTAATCATGGTGTTGCTGACTTGCGCAGGTGGGGGTGTCCAGCCGGCTGGCTTCCAGCCGGTTTCAGGGACGCGGTAGCCAAAGGCACCGGCCATCATGAACACGAAATAGACCAGCGCCATCACGATGAAAGTCTGCATCACGCCCACATCAGTAGGGGTTGCAAAGTACTTCATCAGGTCAGCGGCCAGCGGGGAGCCAATCATCGCGCCGCCGCCAAAGCCCATGATGGCCATGCCGGTTGCCATACCGCGGCGGTCCGGGAACCATTTGATCAGCGTAGACACGGGCGAGATGTAGCCCAGACCCAGGCCAATACCGCCAATGACGCCAGAGCCCAGAATCATCAGCCAGAACTGGTGTAAATGAATGCCCAGCGCCGAGATCAACATGCCGCCGCACCAGCAGACTGCGGATACGACACCCGCTTTGCGCGGACCAGAACGCTCAAGCCAGCCGCCCCAGGTGGCAGCGCTAATGCCCAACAACACGAAAAACAGCGTGTACATCCAGCCCAGCGTGGAAATCTGCCAATCGCAAGTGGTGGTGAACAACTGTCCCCAAAAACCGACATCGGGGCCGCATTTGATAGCTTCCTTCAGCCCGAGAGCCTTGGAAAGTGGCAGCCAAAACACGGAAAAACCGTAGGCCATACCAATACACAAATGGATCGCCAATGCCGCTGGTGGTACCAGCCATCGGTTAAAGCCCGGACCGGCAATGATCCGTTCCTTGTCCAGTAAACCTGGGGTTGCAGTTGTCATTTATCTCTCCAATATCGTAATTGTTCAACAACACGCTGTGAGGCGTGGCGGGAGTATCGACGCATGCCAACCATGCGTCCAATTGAATCGTGACATGAATTGATTCAAAAAGTAAATGTGGCAGTGCAACAAATGAGGATTAATTCCGATTTCACGGTCCTGTCATCAACCGTGAATCTTGAAACCGTTCATCGCCGCAACCAGCACGCCCGCCTGTTCGCGCATCTTCATCGCCGCCGCCGCGGCTTCTTCCACCAGCGCGGCGTTTTGCTGGGTCATCTGGTCGATCTCGGACACGCTGTTGTTCACGCTCTCGATGCCAATACGCTGTTCGTTGCTGGCCAGGGCGATGCCGTCAATGAAGCCCACTACCTCCTGAATGGAGCGGGTGATCTGCTCCATGGATACCCGCGCCTTATCCACCAGCTCGCTGCCGGTGTCCGCCGTGTTGACCGAGGTATCAATCAAAGCCTTGATTTCGCGCGCCGCTGCGGACGCCCGTCCCGCCAGGCTGCGCACCTCGGTTGCCACCACGGCGAAGCCCCGCCCCTGTTCGCCAGCGCGGGCGGCCTCTACGGCTGCATTGAGCGCCAGGATATTCGTCTGAAAAGCGATGCCTTCGATCAGACCAACGATGTCATTGATGCGGTGCGCATTGGCTTTGATTTGGCCCATGGTGTCCACCACCTGCCCCACCACAGCGCCGCCTGTGGTGGCCATCCCGGACACCGAACCCACCAGCGTGTTCAACTGATTGGCCTTGTCGGCGTTCTGGCTGACAGTGGCCGTCAGTTCGTGCACCGCACTGGCCGCCGCGTTGACTTCAGAGGCCTGTTTTTCCGTACGGTTGGCCAAATCCATATTGCCGTCGGCAATCTCGCCGGTGCCCTCGGTCACCCGCTGTGCGGCGAGCCGCACATTGCCCACCAGACCATTCAGGCCGACGTTGATACTGTTAATTGCCAGCAACAACTGGCCAATATCGCCTCCGTCACCCACATGCACCTGCTGCAGCAAATCGCCTCCCGCCAGACGCTGCGCCGCTTGGCGTCCTTGGTGGACGGGTTGCACCACAAAGCGTTTCACCAGGAGGTAGGTCACCAGCCAGACAAAGCCCACCGAGAACGCGCCAAAGCCCTGTTGAACCGGGTCCTCCAGGCGCCCCAGCAACCACTGCGCCACGCCGAACATCGCGCCGTACGCCAACGCTATCTGCCATGCCATGGCAGAAGCCAGCCCCATGTTGGGGTTGTGGCTGACGTCCAGCCCGACAAACAAAATGCCCACCACCTGCCCCGACCCGTCGCGTACCGGGTTGTAACGGGTGAGGTAGCGTTTACCGAATACGGTGGCGTAACCGACATAGGACTCGCCCTGCAGCGCCAGGCGGTACGCTGGCTGGGACCGGTCCAGCGGTGTGCCCACGGCGCGCTCGCCGTCCTGCTTGCGCACCGACGTACTGACCCGCACAAAATCCTCGCCAACACGCGCAAAGATGGTGGCGAGCAGGCCCGTGCGTTCGGTAAAGCCATCAGGGATGGAGAAGTCCAGATTTAACGCCCGCTCACCGTTGCGCAAGACAGGAATCGCCTTGCCACCGATATCCACGGTTTGCGCGCTATCGAGCGCAAAGCGCCCTGGCATGGCCGCGGCGAAACTGGCGCAAGCCGAACGGATACGCTGCGATTTGGTTGTCAGAGTGAACATAGGTATTTTTTTATTGGCTCATGCCGCACTGTGAAGGTCCGCAGTATCTGAGGCATGACGCCCCGGGTCCAATTCAATTGAATCATCAAATGATTCAAAAAACAAATATGGCGATGCAACACCGCTCAAACGGACAATAAACCGCTGTGCGCTGCGGCATGGCGCAGCCAGGCTCCGTCCTGCGCCAGCGCCAACGCCGCTTCGAGCGCGCGCGACGGCCGGGCTGCGGCGTGCGACATGAAGCCAATCGGCGTGCGCACCTCAGGCCCGGTCAATGGCAGCGCCTCCAGTTCATGGTGGTTGCGCACCGTTCCCACCAGCGCGCCCGGCATCACACTGCTGACGCTGCCGGCCAGCACGCTGAGCACCATCGTCAGGATCGAATTGGTCTCTATCGCGGGCTGCACCGTCACACCGGCAGTGGTGAAAGCCGCATCCACAATGCTGCGGTTGTGCATCTCAGGCGTCAGCAGGCACAGCGGCAGTTTCGCCAGCTCTTTCCACTTGACTTTGGCGCCTATCTGCAGACCATCGCGATTGGGTTTGGCCGCGCGGCGCAGCAAAAAGTAATGCTCGGTGTACTGCGGCCAGGCCAACAGCCGCGTACCGCGCAGCCCCATGCGATCGGTGTAACCCAACGCCAGGTCGATTGACAATTCGTCCAGCCCTTTTTCCAGCGCAGCCGAACTCATGGAAAGCACATTGGGCTGAATGCCCGGATGGCGCGCCTGCAGCATCGCGGCAAAGCGGGCCGCAATCGGAATGGCTGTCGGGACCGCCGCAATCGTCAGAATGCCGCGCGGCAAATGGGTTTCACTCTTGAGTTCTTGCTGCAGCGTCGCATGCTCATGAATCATCAGCTGCGCCGTGGCCAGCACCCGTTCGCCCTCCGGTGTTAGCCCGGCATACACGCGGTCCCGTTTGACGATGACCACCTTGAATTCTTTTTCCAGCGCCCGCAGCGCATTGGATAGCGCGGGCTGCGTGATGTGGCACGCTTTGGCCGCACGGCCAAAGTGTTGGTGTTCGTTCAGCGCAACCAGATAGCGCAGGGAAGACAGCAGGTTCATCGCATCAGACGTAGCAAGGTATGTCCAAATGTACTACCCCACTTATTTCCTCCGCTACCGAACAGCAGCGCCTCCCAATACCCGGATCAGTTCGCCACAGTAAACCGCTTGCGGCTGTGCTTGGGCGTCTGGATTTCGTCGACGATGGCGACGGCCAGGTCGGCGACTGAAATGCCTGCGGGGGCATCACCCACGCCGGGCAGCAGATCGTCAGCACCCACGCGATACTGGCCGGTGCGCGCGCCAGGCGCCAGCGCGATCGGAGGCGACAGGAAGACCCAGTCCAGCGCGGTCTCTTTGTAGAGGCGGTTCAGCAGCTCGCGAGCCGCCAGTGCGCCCTGCTTGTATTCGGCCGGAAACGGTGGTGTGTCCACCAGTTGCACACCCGGTGCCACGAACAAGCTGCCTGCTCCACCAACCAGCAGGATACGTTTGAGGCCTGCACTCTTCGTGCCTTCCAGAATCGCCGCGCTGCCTTGCAAAAAGATGTCGTGGATTTTCGGCTCGGTCCAGCCGGGGTTGTAGGCGCTGATCACAGCGTCCGCACCCGCTACGGCCTTGGCGACTTGGCTGGCGTCCAGCACGTCCGCAGCCACCACAGTCAAGCCGGCTTGCGGGGCAAATTTGCCGGGATTGCGGGCCAGCGCGGTCACTTGATGGCCCCGGCTGAGCAATTCGGTCAATACGGCGGAGCCTACAAAACCGGTGCCGCCAATCAGTGCGATGTGCATGTCAAAACTCCTGTCAGTGAAAGAAGACTCTAGTGTTCCTGCTTCACCAATCTTTGACTAGATGGGTTAAATCGCTATTACCATGAAGCCCTACTTCACAATAAACCTATGGACCAACTCAAACGCATGGCGATCTTCGCCGAGGTCGTGGCGGCCGGATCGCTGACGGCCGCCGCCAAGCGGCTCGACATGACGCCCTCTGCCGTGAGTCAACATCTGCGCCAGCTGGAACAGGCGCTCGGCCTGGCCCTGCTGCACCGCTCCACCCGCAAACTGACGCTGACCGAAGCCGGAGCGCGCTACCACGTGGGCTGTGCGGCCATGGTGGCAGCGGCCCGCTCGGCTGAAGGGGCGCTGGCACTGTTGCGCGATGAGCCCGAGGGCGAGCTGCGGCTGGCCGCGCCCATTGGCTTTGCCAGCCTGTTGGCCACTGCGTTGGCCCCGTTGCGCAGCCATCCCAAGCTGACGCTGCGCCTGTTGCTGGATGACGCGGTGATTGACCTGATCGAGGCGCGCGTAGACATCGCGCTGCGGGTTGGCCAGTTGGCCAACTCCAGCCTGGTGGCGCGCAAGCTGGGCAGCATGGAGCGCCAGTTGTGCGCCTCGCCCGCCTATCTGGCAGAACATGGCTGGCCAGCGCATCCGCAAGACCTGTTGCAACACGCCTGGCTGGGCAGTGGCGCTGACAACACCACCTTTGACACCCTGGAACTGCGCGGCCCCGGTGGCGAACTGGAAACGGTGCAACTGCATGGCCGGGTGCAGGCCACACAGGTGTCGGCGTTGCACGCCCTGTGTGTCGCAGGTTGGGGCATCTGCATGGCCGTGCGCCAGGAGGACTTCTCTGCGTTGGCCGAAGGGCGGCTGATGCCCGTGCTGCCGGGCTGGAAGTTGGGCGATATGCCGGTCTACGCGATCACACCGCGGCGCGGTGAGCAGCCGGCCAAGGTGCGGCACACGCTGGACATTCTGGCGACGTATTTTGCTGGCATGGCGCCCCGCTAAGCAGCGCAGTCACTCCTGTTTTGATAGCTGCTTACGCACACCCCGCGGGCGCTCCAGGCATTTTTTCTTATACAGACGTCATACCACCATCTATCGTGTGCGCATGCCCCGTCACAAACGACGATGCATCGGAACACAGCCACAGCACGGCCGCCGCCACCTCGTCTGCTTCGCCAATGCGGCCCATGGGATGCATCTGGGCGGCCGTCGCGCCCACCTTGGGGTCGGCCTGCACTGCGCGGTCGTACATCACGGTGCGGATCACGCCCGGGCAGACCGCGTTGACACGGATGTTCTTGCGGCCATATTCCACCGCGGCTGATTTGGTCAGGCCCAGCACCGCGTGCTTGCTGGCACTGTAGGCTGCCATCTTGGGCGCGCCGATCAGGCCCGCGACCGACGCGGTGTTGACGATAGACCCACCACCCTGCTTCACCATCTGCGCCAGCTGGTACTTCAGGCACAGCCAGACGCCCTTGACGTTAACGCCCATGATGCGGTCAAAGGTGTCCTCGGTGCAGTCGGCCAGGCGCATGTGTTCCTCTTCAATGCCAGCGTTGTTGAAAGCGCAATCCAGCCGACCAAAGTGCGCCACGGTTTGCGCCACCATCGCCTCGACTTGCGCGGCTTGCGTCACGTCAGTCTGGATGAACAGCGCTTGCGCGCCCACGGCCTCAACCTGTTGCAGCGTCTCCTGTCCCGCCTTGGCGTCGCGGTCTGTCACCACCACCTTGGCGCCCGCCCGGGCAAACGCCAGCGCACTGGCGCGCCCAATGCCACCACCCGCACCGGTGATCACCACGACCTTGTCATCGAAACGCACTTGCATGCCAACTCCTCAGAAAAAAGTATCTTAGGCGTTGCCACAAGCCGCGCCGCACGGCGCGGTAACCCGTGCGACACCTTGTACGATGGCATGTCACCCTTCCATCACCCTCAACACAAGGAACGTTAATGAGTTTTTCAGCCGCCTTTGGTCGTACTGCCTTCAGCAGCCTTGCTTTCGCTCTTTGCGCATTCGCGCTTGGTGCACACGCCGCACCCGTCGTGGGTACCGACAACGTGGAGGCCATCAAGGAAAACAAGCGCGTGGTCATCAGCCGGTTTGGGGTGGAGTTCTACACACAACTCTTTGGTGAAGGACGCTCCGGCAAAAACACCGCGCGCATGACGGCGACACTGGAAGGCATCAGCGACGCAACGCGCCAGGCCATCACCGAGCAGGCCTATACCGACACCGTGCAAACGCTGCAAAAAGCCGGTTACGAAGTGCTGGACCTGGCCCCATTGGCCAGCCAGCCTGTGTTCCAGACGCTGGAAGCCAAATACGCCAAGCCTTCGCCCTACTTGGTCGAAGACGAAAAGATGCTGCAAGGCGGCAAGCAGCTCAGCCAGATCATCGCGCCCGCGGGCCGAATGGCATATTTCCAATCGGGATCGGCGCGCGGTGACTTGTCACAGCGTATCGACGCGCAAAACCAGGGCATTGGCAGACAGGCAGGGGATCTCGCTAAAGCCGTAGGCGCCACACTGCTTGAAGTGCATGTGTTGGCCAGCTTTGGCACCGTGAGCGCTACCAAAAACGGCGCACTGCGCATCTTTGCAGGCAGCGCCGCCCGCGCAGGTATCGAAGCCCAGCCCGTGTTGTTCCCTGAAGAAACGCAAATCCAGATCATCAACACCGAGGGCGCTCGCACCTTTGGCAACAGCCGCCGCATGGGCCACACCGGCGCGGTCTACCTCAAGGAGCCTCTGGTGGCAGCCACCAACATCTTCGAGATGCGCGACACCATGCCCGAAGGTGAAAAAGACAAGCAATCTGCGATGAACATGCTGACTGGTTTCCTGAGCGGTACCAGCGAACGCACGGCCACCAGCGCCGTCAAGGCAAGCAGCGAAGAGGCCTACCGCGCCACCTACCAGGCCCTGATCCGCGAAGCCATTGAATCGCTGGTAGCAGGGCTGGGCAACGCCCGCTAACCGGCGCACAATCCCCGCGTTATTGATAACAACAGGAGACAGACATGGTTGATATGGCTTCTTTGTGGCTGCCCATCGCTTTGGCGCCGGTGGCAGTTTTCATTACCAGCTCCGTGATCCACATGGCCACGCCCTGGCACAAGAAGGACTACCCCAAGGTACCCGACGAAGAGAAGTTTCTGGAAGCGATGCGCCCGCTGGCGCTGCCACCAGGGGACTACGTGGCGCCAAGCTGCGACAGCATGGAAGAGATGAAGTCGCCGGAATTTGCCGCCAAGAAGAATGCCGGCCCGAATGTCATGATGACCGTGCTGCCCAACGGCATGCCGAATATGGGCAAGACGCTGGGCCAGTGGTTTTTGTTTTCTGTGGTGGTGACGCTGATCGCCGCCCATGTGGCCGCGATATCGCTGGCGCCGGGCGCCCACCACGCGGTGGTGTTCCATGTGGTCTGGGAAACTGCCTTTGCTGGATACGCACTGGCGCTGTGGCCGCTGGCAATCTGGTACGGTCGCGCCTGGGGAACGACGTTGCGCGGCACGGTCGATGGCCTGGTCTACGCGCTGATCACCGGCGCCCTGTTTGCCTGGGCCTGGCCGCAGGCCTGAACCTGAAAAAATAATTCACGGGGTTTAACCCCATTCGCTCAGCGCCACCGTTTAAGTCAACTCCACCACTGCTATGGAGTTGACTTATGAAACGGTTTTTGCGCATTTCTGCCCGGAACATGGCCCTGTGCTCCCTGCTGGCCTGCTCCGCCCTGCCTGCTCTGGCCATAGGGCGTCTGGCAGATATCAATCTGATTGACCGCAACACCGGCGCCACGCTGCCGGTCTACATGCACCGCGGCGAATACTGGGTCGCCGGGCAACCCAACGCGCGCTACGCCATCGCCATCCGCAACAAGGGCGGTGAGCGGTTGTTGGCGGTCACGTCGGTCGATGGCATCAACGTGCTCAGCGGTGCCGCCGCCGGCTACAACCAGACCGGCTATGTGTTCGGCAACTACAGCGGTTATGAAATCACCGGCTGGCGCAAGAGCGACAGCGAGATTGCGGCCTTCGAGTTTGCCGCTTCAGGGGACTCCTATGCAGCGCAGACGGGGCGGCCCGCGCAAGTGGGTGTGATTGGCGTCGCGCTGTTCAAGGAGCGCCAACCCGAACCCGTGGTTCAGTACGCACCTGCACCTTTTCCAACGTTGGGCATGCTCCGCAAAGACGGCGCCGCCAGCGAGTCACGCATCCGCGAGGAAGCGGCGCCCCCGCCACCTGCAGCACCCGCCGCAAAAGGCCTGGCGCTGAATCTGGAAAGCAGCCGTGCCGCCGACAGCGCACCCGCGGCAGCACAACGGCTGGGCACGGGCCACGGCCAGCGCGAGACATCGGTCGTATCGCACACCGGCTTCGAACGCGCGCAATCCCAACCCAATGAGGTCATCCGAATCCGCTACGACAGCCGCGAGTCACTGATAGCGATGGGAGTGATCCCCGACACCAACCGGCGCATCCCCAAGCCCTTCCCGCAGTCCGAGACCGCGTCCTATGTGCCGGACCCACCGGTACGCCGCTATTGATCGACGGTGATGGCACCATAATTTGCGGATGCCTGCGGACATCTCTGACACCGACGAAGCCCTGATGTTGCGCTATGGCCAGGGCGACGTTGCGGCGTTTGAGGTGCTGTACCGCCGCCACGAGATGGGCAGCTGGCGCTTCATCCTGCGCAGCGTGCGGGTGCAGGCAGTGGCGGATGATTTGTTGCAGGACGTCTGGTTTGCCGTGGCACGCCAGGCCGACAAATACCAGCCCAGCGCCAAGTTCAAGACATGGCTGTTCACGCTGGCGCACCACCGGGTGGTGGACCACTTTCGCTCCGCCAAGGCGCATGTCAGCCTGGACGTTGAAGCGGATGACGACAGCGGACCGGCATTGACGCTGGCCGCCGATTCGGGCTTTGGCCCAGTGCGGCAACTGGAATCACGGCAGCAGGCGCGGGCCCTGCTGGATGCGATTGAATCCTTGCCCGCAGCGCAGCGGCAGGCTTTCCTGCTGCAGGCGGAGGCTGGCATGGATGTACAGGAAATCGCCCGGGCCACGGGCACCAGTTTCGAGACGGCCAAGAGCCGCCTGCGCTACGCGCGCAACCATCTGCGCGAAGCACTGAAGGACATGGCATGACCACACCGCAAGACGATCTGCAACGCCTCTACGAAGAAGCCTCGGCGATGGACGACGCGCAGCCGGCGCCACAGGTGCGTTCGGCTGTGCTGGCCCACGCCACGATGCTGGCGCAAGGCCGTGCGGCCGCCACCGCGGAAGCCGCGCCAAGCGTCAAAGCTGCGGCCAACTGGCCGCAATGGAAATCCGGCCTGGTCGCCAGCGTCCTGCTGGTACCCGTATTGGGCATGCTGATGCTGCACATGAAGGACACGCCGGAATGGCAGGAGCCGGTACCGGCGCCTGTGCATTCCGCTGTGCCTTCCGAATTGGCTGAGGCGTCCAAGCCCTCTGCAGCCGTTGC
This sequence comes from Rhodoferax sp. P2_H8_2, assembly GCF_056403235.1. NCBI lineage: Bacteria > Pseudomonadati > Pseudomonadota > Betaproteobacteria > Burkholderiales > Comamonadaceae > Rhodoferax > Rhodoferax sp. P2_H8_2. The sequence continues at coordinate 228,691 of NZ_JBFUFW010000004.1, read as the reverse complement.
GCCTGCGCCCGTTGCAGTTGCACCCACGGCCCCGACTGCGCCGATGGCACCGGCCATGCGCAAGGAGACTGCTGTTACCGAGGCCGTCGCGCGCAAAGCGCAAGTAGCCGAGGTGCACGCACCTGAGGCCGCCACCGCCGCCAAAGCACTTGCGGCACCTACCGCACCTGCCGCGCCTGCGCCCCCCTTCGCACCCGGACCAGCGGCTCCAGCCGCAAAAATTGCGGATGCAGCGCCTGCGCCAGCAGCGGCGTTTGATCGGCCCGCCATGCAGGGCAGCCTGGGCGCTACCGCGAACGCAGAACCGCGCGCAGACCGCGCCGCGCCCAGCGCGGCCCGGGCGCGAGAGACCGCGCCCTTGACATCCAGTTTCGCTCCAGCGCCAGCGCCCACCAAATCGATTTCCGTGGCACGCAGCGCATATCGACCAGATGCAACACTGCTGCTGTTGGCGGCGCGCGAGGGAGACCTGACCATGTTGCTGGCGCAGTTGAATGACGGCGCGTCACTGCAGGCGCGGGACACGCAGGGCCGCACCGCGCTGATGTGGGCCGCAATTGGCGGGCACACCGCGATCGTCCAGCACCTGCTGGAGCTGGGCGCTGACCGCGCCGCAACCGACAAACAGGGACTGACCGCGCTGCAACACGCGCAACGTATGGGGCAGAAGGAAGCGGCAGCCCTGCTGGAATAAGCGATTTCAGAGGGAAAAATGCCTGAAACGCCCGTAGAACGTGCGTAAGCAGCTACTGAATTTATAGCAATCCCCGAGACACTGCGCCGCACGGAAAGGCGGCATTTTGGCGTCACAATGGCCGCAACACCGGCAAAAACACAATGCTCGACGTCCCTACCCTGTTCCTCTCCGCGCTGACGGCACAGACACTTCTTGTGCTGATGCTGGTGGTCGTGTTTTGGGGGCGCTTTCGCGATGGCTTGCTGGAATGGTCGATTGCCGGTGCGCTGGAAGTGTGTGGCTGGCTGCTGTTCATTGCCAAATCGCATGTGCCGGGCTTCATGTCGGCGGCGGTCGCGGTCACCCTGCTGTCGCTGTGCCTGAGCCTGTCGCGCATCAGCCTGAAGCGGTTCTATGGCGAATCGGTAGCGCGTTGGGAAATCTGGCTGGTACCCCTGGTGTGCCTGGTACAGCAAACCATTTGGCTGGAGGATGGCCACAGCCGCATCATTTTTGCCAATCTGGTGCTGGGTGGCCAAGCGCTGTGGTGCTGCTGGCCGCTGCTGAAACCGCGGCAGGACGGAACAGACCGTTCGCGCTACCTGCTGGTGGCCGGGTTCTCCATCTTTGCGATCAGCCTGTTTGCCAGATCACTGCTGACGGCCGTGGCGCCGCAGCTGATGCCCGATCTTCGCTCCCCCACGCCGATCAATGTGCTGTCCATGTGGACCACGTTCATGACGGTGGTGCTGATCAATGTGAGCCTGTTGATGCTGCACCAGGACCGCGCCTGGTTCAAAAATCTGCGGCTGGCATTGACGGACCCACTGACCGGTTTGCTCAACCGCCGTGCGCTGATGGAGGCCTCTGCGCGCGAGATAGCCGTCGCGCGGCGCCGCAGCCACGGCCTGATCGTGATGATGATGGATCTGGATTTCTTCAAGAAAATCAATGACACCCACGGCCACCCCGCGGGGGACGTAGCCCTGAAGCTGTTCGCCGCCTGCATCCGCGAAGAAGCGCGCCAGTCCGACCTCGTGGCGCGCTACGGTGGTGAAGAGTTCTGCGTCGTGTTGACCGGCGGCAGGCTCGCCGATGCGGAACATCTGGCAGAGCGCATACGCAAGCGACTGGAGGCCAAGCCCCTGCAAACCGGAGAGATCTTGCGTTTCAGTGCCGGTGTCAGCGCGTGGCAAGCAGGCGAGCCCGATCTGGATGCGGCAATACAGCGCTCGGACACGGCGCTTTACCAAGCCAAGGAAACCGGCCGCAACCGCACCGTGGTTGCCTGAGCAGATCGCTCAGGACTTCACGAGCCGGTAGACCACGCCGGAATCCGTCAACACATACAACTCGCGTTGCGCGTCTTCGCCAAACGAAAGGATATGGCCCACATTCGCAACCGGCCAGGTCGTGCGCTCGGCGGCCGCGCCATCGCGCAAGGCAAAGCTCTTCAGCCAGCCGCCGCAGTAGTCTGAATAAAAGTAGCGGCCCTGGACCTCGGGCATCGCGCTGCCGCGGTAGACGTAGCCGCCAGTGATGGAGCAGCCGTTGACGCCCCCTGCGCCGTGCTCGTACTCCAGCACCGGGAGCGTGAGGCCCGTCATGTTGCAGGTGCCGGCGCCGTAGCATTGCGTGCCTTCCATCACCTTCCAGCCGTAGTTCAAACCGGCGGCACTCGCTGCGGCGATGTTGACTTCTTCGCGGCTGTCCTGCCCCACGTCGGCGACATACAGTTGCACTCCGTCAAACGCAAAGCGCCAGGGGTTGCGCAAGCCGGTCGCCCAGATCTCGGAGCGCTTGCCGGCCTGCCCGATAAACGGATTGCCAGCCGGGGAGGCATAGGGATCGGTCAGCGACGCGCTGCGCACATCCAGGCGCAACATCTTGCCCAGCAGCACATTGGTGTTTTGCCCATTGCCCGAAGGGTCTCCGCTACCACCACCATCACCTATCCCCGCGTACAGAAAACCATCCGGACCGAAGCTCAGCTGCCCGCCGTTGTGGTTGGAGAAATTGGAGTGGGAAATGGTCAATATGCGCAAGGCCGATGCGGGGTCCGCCAGGTCTGCGTTGACAGAAGACCGGCTGAAACGCTCAATGGCGATATCGCCGTTGGGCACGGTGAAATAAACAAAGAAGAACCCGTTGGTCGCATAGTTTGGATCAAACGCCATCGACAACAGGCCACGTTCTCCGCTGGACGAAATTCGCGCGCTGACGTCGAGAAACGGCACCCCGGTGAGTGCGCCATTCTTCAGGATGCGGATGCGCCCGGGTTGCTCAACAATGAACAGGCGCGCGTCCCCGCTGGGTGCGGTCAGAAATACCGGCGACATGAGGCCGGAGGCGACCTGCTGCAATTGAATGCCAAACGTGGACGGTGGCGGCGGGGGCGTTGTTTGCGCCCCGCCTGCCCCACCGCCGCAGGCAACGAACAGCGCCGTTGACGCGAGCAGTGTCGACATGCGAACACCGAAAAGCCGCCAATAGGACATATGCCGCTCCTTGGTCATCTGCGGATTGCAATCTCTGGCGCAAACCTATGCTGCGCCTCCCAGCTATTCACCCAGCTTAGTTGCTGGGCGCGCTGGCGGTTGGCGCGGGAACAGGCACGGGGACCACAACGGTTGTGCCGTTGGTACCAGGGGCACCGGGCAGACCCGTAGGACCTGCCGGGCCGGGTTGGCCCGCAGGTCCGGGTACCACGACCACCGGCTGTGGTGTCGAAGGCTGGCATGCGGCCATGCCCAGCGCAAGAACAAAAGTGCTGAATAGCAAAGCAATCGTCGTTTTCATGGCGTTTCCCCAATGGTTGGTTGTGGTGAATGACGACTGAAGCGTATTTGACACACGCCCCATCCTTCTGTTCGCAAACATACCAACCACCGGTTTTTTTTGGACCGTGCAGTTACTTTTGAACTGGCACAACCACAATCGTTTCGCCAGGCTTACCGGTGCGTCCGGTATCGCCCTTGACGCCGTCGTAGCCCGGTGCACCCGTGGCGCCGGAACTTCCAGTGGCGCCTGTAGCTCCTGTATTGCCGTCATAGCCCGGCGCGCCGGTAGCGCCAGTTGCGCCTGTGGCACCGGGGACGGGCACATTGGTCGCAGTACCGGTGGCGCCGGTTGCGCCGGCTGGACCTGCAGGACCCGGCACCATCACGACAGCGGGTGGCGCGGTCGTGGGCTGGCAGGCGGAAACGCCCAAGGTGATCAGCAAGGCGGAGAGCAGCAAAGAAGTTTTCATGGAGTTCCTCAAAGGGATGTTGTGAATGCAGCTTGCAGCGTAGGGCTGTGCAACACATCCTTCCGTGTGCCAGGTAACCCCCAGGCACAATAATTCTTGCAGCGCCATTGTTCGACACCGCACCGACCCCGCTTTGCAGAGCGCACAGCATGGGGCTTTAGCGAAACCACGATATGAGCAAGACCAGCGCACAGGAAAAACCAAATCCATCGGATGCCGACACGGCTGCCAACGATGGTCACCGCACAGGTTTGGCGGAGCCCACAGCGCCTGTGCCAGACGGCGCGATCTCTCGCAAGGAATACCGCACCCAGCTGAACCTGCTGCAGATTGAGCTGGTAAAACTGCAGAAACACATCATCCGCAGCGGTGAGAAAGTCATCATCCTGCTGGAAGGCCGCGACGCAGCGGGCAAGGATGGCAGCATCAAACGCATCGTTGAATACCTGAGCCCGCGCGAAACGCGTGTGGTTGCGCTGGGTGTGCCATCCAGCCGCCAGCAACAGGAGTGGTATTTCCAGCGCTACATCGCGCATTTGCCAGTGGCCGAGGAAATGGTCTTATTCAACCGCAGTTGGTACAACCGCGCCGGCGTGGAAAAGGTCATGGGCTTTTGCACCAACGATGAATACCACGCCTTCCTGCAGTCCGTGCCCAAATTCGAAGAGATGCTGGTGCACTCCGGCTTCAAGCTGATGAAGTACTACCTGGACATCAGCAAGGACGAACAAATCAAACGCCTGGCGAGCCGCATGAACGATCCGCTGAAGCAATGGAAAACCAGCCCGATAGACGCGGTGGCTGTGAAGCGTTGGAAGGCCTATTCCACCGCACGCGACGCCATGCTGACGCAAACGCATACCGCCGTCGCGCCGTGGCATATCGTGGCTACCAACAGCAAGCGCCAGGCCCGCCTGAATTTGATTCGCGACCTGCTCTCCCGCATGCACTACGCGGGCAAGAAAACCCATCTGGTGCAGCCAGACCCGGACTACGCGTTCGCGTTCACGCCGGATTGCATTGAATTAAAGCGCTTGGCGCGCTAAGACAAGAGACCAATTCCCCGCAGGGCCGCCCCAAGGGGAATTAGCTCCCTCGGGGGGCAGCGACCCGCAAAGCGGCGGAGCGTGGGGGCCACATTAGGCGGCTTTCCCAAACCGCTCCAGCACATGCGTGCCCATGTTGTGGGCCAATTCATCTTCGCCCAGGAACACGCGGCCGATGTTCTCTTGCGCGAGCAGCTCGGCTTCGGTTGTGTTGTGCGTACGCACCACGGTTTCGATGCCGGGGTTCAGCATGCGGGCGTTCTTCACCATCTGGCGCACATAGAAAGCATCGGGCGTGGCCGTCACCAGCATGCTGGCATGCGCGATGTGTGCCTGTATCAGGACCCCGGCCTCAGCCGCGTCGCCCGACACGGCGGTGAGACCGTTCAAACGCAATTGCTCTACGCGCTCCCGGTTTTGCTCCACCACCACAAACGGAATGCCCTGCTCTGTCAGCGCGGCGCCAATGCGCTTGCCGACGCGGCCCCAACCGACCAGAACGACCTGGCCCGACAGAAATTTTGCATGCGTACTCATCGGCAGTTCGGCTAACGGGTCGGCGCGGCGCTCCAGCATATTGACCAGCCGGGGGCTTGCGCGAATCCAACGTTCCAGGCCATCGATGGCGCTGAACACCAGCGGGTTGATCGCAATCGACAGCAGGGCTCCAGCCAGAATCAGGCTCTGCCCTTCAGGCCTCAACAGCCCCAGACTAGCGCCCAAGCCCGCCAGGATGAACGAGAACTCGCCGATCTGAGCCAGACTGGCCGATACATTCAGCGCCGTGTTGAGCGGGTAGCGGAAGAACAGCACCAACCCCGCGGCGGCGACGGTTTTGCCGACAATGATGATGGCCAGCACGGCCAATACCTGCAGCGGCTGATTGACCAGCACCATGGGGTCAAACAGCATGCCCACCGACACGAAGAACAAGACCGCAAACGCTTCGCGCAGCGGCAGAGAATCTTCGGCAGCGCGGTGGCTGAATTCCGATTCGCGCATCACCATGCCCGCAAAGAACGCGCCCAGCGCAAACGACACACCAAACAAGATGGCCGCGCCATAGGCAATGCTCACCGCCGCGGCGATCACACACAGCGTAAACAGCTCGCGCGAGCCGGTCAGCGTCACCATCCACAACAATTTGGGGAACACGCGGCGGCCCACCACAAGCATCAGAGCGACAAAGGCTGAGACCTTCAACAGCGTCAAGCCGAGCGAGAACCACACATTGCTCCCACCGCCGTGGGCCGCATCCGGCACCGTGCCGCCCAGCCATCCGGCCAAGGGCGGCAACAGCACCAGCACCAACACCATTGCTAGGTCTTCGACGACCAACCAGCCGACCGCAATCTTGCCGTTCAGAGAATCCAGCGCGCCGCGGGACTCCAGCGCACGCAACAGCACCACCGTGCTCGCCACCGACAGCGCCAGACCAAACACCACGGCCTCGCCCATGGGCCAACCCCAGAAATGCGCGACACCCGCGCCCATGGCCGTGGCCACTGCGATCTGCAACACCGCGCCAGGCAGTGCGATCTTGCGCACGGACATCAAATCGTCCAGCGAGAAATGCATGCCCACGCCAAACATCAGCAGCATCACGCCGATTTCAGCCAGCTCCGCCGCGATCTGGCCGTCTGCCACAAAACCCGGCGTGAAGGGGCCAATCAAAACGCCCGCGAGCAAGTAACCCACCAGCGCAGGCAGCTTGAAACGAACGGCCAGAAAGCCGAATACCAGCGCCAGGCCGAGCGCGGTGGCGATGGTGGTGATGAGGGGGGTGCTATGGAGCATGTTGATAAGTATCGCAGGTCATAAAAGCCCCTTGCCAGGCGGCACAATCTACGCATGGTTCAGCCCCGCAAAAGCTCACAGAATGCCACCCCCGGCGCAGACCAGCGCGACCGCAATGTGGCTGCTTGGGTCGAAGCGTTGCGGCGCAAGGCCGATGCCGCCACGCTGAAAGGCTTGCCAACGCTCTCTGATGCGGATGCGGCCCGCGTCATGGCGCTGCTGCGCATGGACAGCCCGCCGCCTGCCGAGCCAGCGCCGGTGATGGAAACGCCAACAGACGGCGTGCCCGGCCAGTTCCGCCCTCGCCTCACACTACAAACCCTGGGCCGCGGCGATGGCCTGCTTGGACTCAAACCGCAGGGCAAGTTAGGCCCGCGCGGCGATAGCGTGACGCTGGCGCAATTCGACTGGACCTACCAGACAGATACCGGTGACCGTTGGCACACGCCTGCTCCCACTTCCATCCTCAACAACCGCCCCAACGCGGTTCAGGAAATCTTCGACACTGGCGGCCCCGTCGTGCGTATGCAGCGTGATCTCGCGGCAGAAGCCGATGCGATGGACCTGGTGTGGGACATGGGCTTTGTGCCGCTGGCAGAGGCATCGTTCCAGTGGCGCAGCCGCGAGCATGGCCCTGCTTTGGGTTCGGTGTGGACGCTGCCGCAAGAAGAGTTCTTTGGTGACTTCTGGGCCGACCAGGTGCCGCAACTGCAAGCCAAGGGCTGGTCCGTCGTGGTCAAGCCCGGCTTCGCCCACGAGAGCGTGCCGGTGCAGCGCTGGAAACTGGTGGTCAGCCCCGACACCGGCGAAATTCTGGGTAAAGAGTTGGACAGCCCGCTGGTCAAACCCGGGCGCGGCGTGGAGAAACTGCACCTCCCCGCACGCGAGGGCGCCTGGCTGCTAAGCCTTGGGATTGAGATCGACGGCCAGACGTTGGACCTGGCGCCCATGCTGGCCGATCTGCTGCGCCGCGACCACCGCTGGCTCAACGCCGCGCAGATCGCCGCCATCGACGATCTCTCCATCGTCTCGCTTCGCGCACCGGGCGGCAAACGCATCGACGCACCGGCGGCGCCCCTGAAGGCCATCGTCGGCGCGATGGTGGACCTACTGACCGACCCGCAGCGCAACCAGGACCAGGGTTTGCATCTGGGCGCATGGGAAGCGCGGCGCCTGGATGCCCTGCGCGCCAGCCTGTTGGACGCACACCGCGTAGGCCCGCACAACGCGTGGCAACTGGAAGGCGACATGGGTCTGGCCAGCTTGGCCAAACGCCTGAAAGCATTGGGCACACCACAGCCCGTGGCCGCACCCGAAGGTCTGCAGGTGCAACTGCGCAGCTACCAACTCGAAGGCCTGGCCTGGCTACAGTACCTGCGCTTCCACAGCCTGGGCGGCATATTGGCCGACGACATGGGCCTGGGCAAAACCGCGCAGGCTTTGGCCCACGTGCTGACCGAAAAACACGCGGGGCGGCTGGACCTACCCGTACTCGTGGTGCTACCCACTTCGTTGATCTTTAACTGGCAGGCAGAAGCCCAACGCATGGCGCCAGAACTGCGCCTGCTCACGCTGCAAGGCCCGGACCGCGCAGGCCTGTTCGCGCAGATGTCCCACCATGATTTGGTGTTGACCACTTACCCACTGCTGTGGCGCGACATGGATGCACTGGCCACGCAGCGTTTTCACCTCGTCATATTGGATGAAGCGCAAATGGTAAAAAACGCTGGCAGCCGCAGCGCCCGCGCGCTGCGCCGCCTGCAGACCCGCCACAGCCTGTGCCTGACGGGCACGCCGATGGAAAACCACCTGGGCGAACTGTGGGCGCAATTCGACTGGCTGATGCCGGGTTTTCTGGGCGACGCTCGCCACTTTGCCGCACGCTGGCGCAAGCCGATTGAAGAGAATGGCGAAACCCTGCGCGCAGCACTGCTGGCCCAGCGCGTGCGCCCCTTCATCCTGCGCCGCCGCAAGCAGGATGTGGCCAGCGAACTGCCGCCGCGTACCGAAGTCATCAAGCGCGTGCAACTGCAAGGCCAGCAACGCGAGCTGTACGAAAGCGTGCGCGTAGCCGCCGACAAACAGGTGCGCCGCGTGTTGCAGCGCCAAAGCTTCAACGGCGCGCAGATCAGCATTCTGGATGCGCTGCTGAAGCTACGCCAGGTTTGCTGCGACCCGTATCTGGTCAAAGGAAGCAAGCTGGCTGACACCATGGAGCGCGCCAAGCTGGAACTGCTGGCCGACATGCTGCCGGCACTGGTGGAGGAAGGCCGGCGCGTGCTGGTGTTCTCGCAGTTCACGGAGCTGCTTGATTTGATTGCCGACCAGCTGCACGCCCAAGCCCTGCCTTTCCTAAGCCTCACCGGCAAGACCGCCACCACGGAGCGTGGCGATGTGGTGCAACGTTTTCAGGCGCAGGAAGTGCCCGTGCTGCTGCTGAGCCTGAAGGCCGGTGGCGTGGGCCTCAACCTCACCGCGGCCGACACGGTGATCCATATGGACCCATGGTGGAACCCGGCCGTCGAAGAACAGGCCACCGCCCGCGCCCACCGCATCGGCCAGGACCAACCCGTGTTTGTCTACAAGCTGGTGGTGGAAGGCAGCATTGAGGAGCGCATGCTGGAGTTGCAAGCGCGCAAGCTCGCGTTGGCCGACAGCGTGTTGGGGCATGACGCGGCGGGCGCGCTGAAGTTTGATGAGACAGACCTCGACGCCCTGCTTGCTCCGCTAGGTGCGATGACAGCTGCTGGGCAAACGCCCGAAGAAGCTGCGCGGCGCTGGGGGCGCAGCGGTAGCCGGGCCTAAGCCGTGGTGGTGCGCGCAGAGACGCTATCGAGCATCTGCTGACCGATTTCGCGAAACGCCGGATGCGGTGACTGGAGCAACAACTCTCCTGCTTCCTTCTTGTAACGCGGCGTTGCCGTCAGCGGCACCTTGCGCAGCCAGTCCAGCGCCAGCTCCATTTGCCCACGAGCGGCCAGCATGCCTGCGTAGTTGAACATCCCCCGAAAATCGCCGCCGCGCGCGCCTTCCTCAAAACAGAAGAATGCCGCGTCCATGTCCTTGGGCACGACACGACCGTCTTCGTAATAGTGGCCCAGCTTGGTCATCGATTTGGCGTGGCCCTGGTCCGCGGCCTGGCGGTACCACTGGATCGCCTCCGCATGGTTCTGTGGCACACCCTTGCCGGCGGCAAGCAGGTTGGCGTAGTTGTATTTGCCTGCGTCCAGCCCGGCATGGGCCGCCTGGCGGAACCAGTTGGCGGCGATGAAATGGTCGGCCTCGGTGCCCCAGCCATTGTCAAAGCAACGGCCCGCCATGTTCATGCCCATCACATGCCCCTGCTGGGCTGCTTTCAAAAAGAGACTGAGCGCCCGCGCTGGATCGCGCTCCGTGCCATGGCCATCCAGCAGCCATTGGCCCAACGCGATCTGCGCATCGGGATGGCCCAGTTCAGCTGCTTGCTCCATCCATGGCACCGCGACTTTGGGTTCCGCAGCAATCACAGCTTTCCATTCATCGGGGGTCAGACGCGCCAAACCTTCCAAAGAGGTTGGCAGCGCAGGGAGATCAGGGATCGACGGGGACATGGAAGGCAACTCAAACAAGAATAGTTCTCAATTGTGCCATTCATACCGCCCATGCCACGTACAAACCCCAATGTCGCATTGGCACGTGGATTGCTAGCATGCATTGCAATAACTTGACTAAACGGTCAGTTTTTTGGAGATACCCATATGACGATGCCCTCTTTGCCCACTTCGCATAGCTCTTCGCCCTCCTCTTTGCCGGACGTACGCGCTGGTCGCCTGACGCCTGCTGAATACGCAGAGCGCTTTGCCGATGCCACGCCGCGCCTCACTGCGACGCAGGCGCTGCTGGAGGCCGAGCGCTGCCTGTATTGCTATGACGCGCCTTGCGCCACGGCCTGCCCCACCAGCATCGATGTGCCTTCGTTCATCAAGCGCATTGCCGATGGCAATCTGCGCGGCTCGGCCAAAACGATTCTGGACAGCAACCCGCTGGGCGGCATGTGCGCCCGCGTGTGCCCGACCGAGAACCTGTGCGAGGCAGTCTGCGTGCGCAACACGCAAGAAGACCGCCCGGTGTCGATTGGTCGCCTGCAGCGCCACGCTGTGGACGCGCTGATGGAAAGCGACAAGCCGCAGGTCTTTACCCGCCCGCCCGCGACCGGCAAGAAGATCGCCGTGGTTGGCGCTGGCCCGGCTGGCCTGTCTTGCGCGTACATGCTGGCGCGTGAGGGGCATAACGTGGTGATCTTTGACGCCAACCCGAAAGCTGGCGGCCTGAATGAATACGGACTGGCCAGCTACAAGACGCCCGACAACTTCGCCCAAAAGGAAATCGAATGGCTGCTGGGCATTGGCGGCATCACGATCCAGAACGGCTGGAAGCTGGAAACAGCAGAACAATTGCACGCACTGCGCAAAGACTACGACGCCCTGTTCCTGGGCATGGGCCTGTCCACCACGCACCAGCTTGGCGTGGCGGGCGAGCATTTGACGGACGTGCAGGACGCGGTGGACTTCATCGCCGCGCTGCGGCAGGCAGAAGACAAATCCAAACTGCCGATTGGCCGCCGCGTCGTCGTGATTGGCGGCGGCATGACCGCGGTAGACGCCGCCGTGCAAAGCAAGCTCCTGGGCGCCAAGGTGGTCCACATGGTGTACCGCCGCGGGCGCGATGCGATGGGCGCCTCCAAAGCCGAGCAGGAATGGGCGCAGACCAATGGCGTGGTGCTGCACCAGTGCCTTTCACCCGTAGAGATTTTGGGCCGCGACGGCCATGTGACGGCGGTGCGCTTTGCCGACCAGTCGCTGGTCAACGGCAGGCTGCAATCCACCGGCCGCGAGATCACATTTGAAGCCGACATGGTGCTCAAAGCCATCGGCCAAAAGCTGGGCAACCCGGTGCTGGAACAAGGCGGTTTGGCGTTGAAAGACGGCCGCATCGCCACCGATGCCGAAGGCACAACCAACCTCAAGGGCGTATGGGCCGGTGGCGACTGCCGCGCGGGCGGGCTGGACCTGACCGTTGAAGCCGTCGAGCACGGCAAGCAATCCGCCAAAGCGATCCACGCTTTCCTCAAAGCCTGATCCGGCGCACACTGAATAACGGAGAACCAATATGGCCAATCTCGCAACCACTTTCGCTGGCGTCAAAAGCCCCAACCCTTTCTGGCTCGCCTCTGCCCCGCCCACCGACAAGGCCTACAACGTCAACCGCGCGTTTGAAGCGGGCTGGGGCGGCGTAGTCTGGAAGACGCTGGGCGAAGCCGGGCCACCGGTTGTCAACGTCAACGGCCCGCGCTACGGCGCCCTGCTCTCGCCCGACCGCCGCCTGATGGGCTTCAACAACATCGAGCTGATCACCGACCGCGACCTGGAACTGAACCTGCGCGAGATCACCGAAGTCAAACGCAACTGGCCGGATCGCGCGATGGTCGTGTCGCTGATGGTGCCCTGTGAAGAGCAATCGTGGAAAGCCATCCTGCCGCGCGTTGAAGACACGGGCGCCGACGCGATTGAGCTGAACTTTGGCTGCCCGCATGGCATGAGCGAGCGCGGCATGGGCGCGGCCGTGGGCCAGGTGCCCGAATACATCCAGATGGTCACCGCGTGGTGCAAGCAGTACACCAAACTGCCGGTGATCGTGAAGCTCACGCCCAACATCACCGACGTGCGCATGCCGGCCCGCGCCGCCAAGGCGGGCGGTGCCGATGCGGTGAGTCTGATCAACACCATCAACTCCATCATGGGCGTGGACCCGTACACGCTGAAGATGAGCCCCAACACTGGCGGCATGGGCAGCCATGGCGGCTACTGCGGCCCGGCGGTGAAACCGATTGCGCTGAACATGGTGGCCGAGATTGCGCGCGACCCAGAGACCGCCGGCCTGCCCATCAGCGGCATTGGCGGCATTGGCAACTGGCGCGATGCGCTGGACTTCATTGCTCTCGGCTCGGGCACGGTGCAGGTCTGCACTGCCGCCATGGTCTATGGCTTCAAGATCGTGCAGGACATGGCGGATGGCCTGTCCAACTACATGGACGAAATGGGCTTTACCAGCGTGGACCAGATCGTCGGCAAGGCCGTGCCGACCGTCACCAACTGGCAGTTCCTGAACCTGAACCACATCAGCAAGGCGGTGATCAATCAGGACAGTTGCATCCAATGCGGCCGCTGCCACATTGCTTGCGAAGACACCTCGCACCAGGCCATCACCTTCCAGAAAGACGGCAAGCGCCACTTTGAAGTGATGGAAGACGAATGCGTCGGCTGCAACCTGTGCGTGACCGTGTGCCCGGTGCCGGAATGTATTACCCTGCGGGACTTGAAGCCCGGCGAAACCGACGAGCGCACGGGCAAGGTGGTGAGCGACCAGTACGCCAACTGGACGACGCACCCGAACAACCCGATGCGCCAGGAGGCATAGGCCCAAGGCTACAGAGGTAAATTGGAATAAAAAGTGCCTGAAACGCCCGTAGAACGTGCGTAAGCAGCTACTGAATTAGGAGCAGACATGACGAGCATTCTGATCAAAGGCGGCACCGTGGTGAACGCCGACCGCGCTTTCCGCGCCGATGTGTTGACGCAAGACGGCAAGATCGTCGCCGTGGGCGACAACCTGACCGCCCCAGCGGGCGCGACCACGGTAGACGCGGGCGGCCAGTACGTGATGCCCGGCGGCATCGACCCGCACACCCACATGCAACTGCCCTTCATGGGCACGACCACGATGGACGACTTCTACACGGGAACGGCGGCGGGCCTGGCCGGTGGCAACACCACCATCATCGACTTCGTCATCCCCGACCCGCAGGAGAACATCCTCGACGCCTACCGCAAGTGGCGCGGCTGGGCCGAGAAGTCGGCGAGTGACTATTCCTTCCACGTCGCCATCACCTGGTGGAGCGAGCAGGTGCGCCAGGACATGGGCACGCTGGTGAAGGAAGAAGGCGTCAACAGCTTCAAGCACTTCATGGCCTACAAGAACGCCATCATGTGTGACGACGAAACGCTGGTGAACAGCTTCAAGCGTTCGCTGGAGTTGGGCGCGATGCCTACCGTGCACGCCGAAAACGGCGAGCTGGTCTACCTGTTGCAAAAGACGGTATCCGACATGGGCATCAAAGGGCCTGAAGGCCACCCACTGTCGCGCCCGCCCATGGTCGAAGCCGAGGCGGCCAACCGCGCCATCGCCATTGCAGACGTGCTGAACGTGCCGATCTATGTGGTGCACGTGAGCTGCATTGAGTCTGCCGAGGCTATCGCCCGCGCCCGCGCGCGCGGCCAGCGTGTGTATGGCGAAGTGCTGGCGGGCCATCTGGTGCTGGACGACAGCGTCTACCGCCACCCGGACTTTGCGACCGCCGCAGCCCACGTGATGAGCCCGCCGTTCCGCCCCAAGGGCAACAGCGAGTTCCTGTGGAAAGGCCTGCAAAGCGGCAACCTGCACACCACCGCCACCGACCACTGCACCTTCTGTGCCGCGCAAAAGGCTGCGGGCAAAGACGATTTTTCAAAGATCCCCAACGGCTGCGGCGGCGTGGAAGAGCGCCTGGCCGTGGTCTGGGATGAAGGCGTCAACACCGGCCGCCTGACGCCCTCCGAGTTTGTCGCGGTGACGTCCGCCAACACCGCCAAGCTGTTCAACATCTACCCGCAAAAAGGCAGCGTCTCTGTGGGCGCCGATGCCGACCTGGTGGTGTGGGACCCCGCAGGCACCAAGACGCTGTCGGCCAAGACGCAGTTCAGCAAAGGCGACTTCAACATCTTCGAAGGCCGCACCGTCAAGGGCATCCCCAGCCACACCATCAGCCAGGGCGAGCTGGTGTTTGTCAAAGGCGACTTGCGCGCCGTCAAAGGCAAGGGCCGCTACATCAAACGCCCCGCCTTCAGCGACAATTTCGCAGCCAACAAGCTGCGCGCAGAAACCCTGGCACCGACCGCCGTCAAACGTTAAGGAGTCACACCATGGCCACCGACACCGTTATCGATACCGTTGTAGACATTGACAAGATCCGCATCAACGGCAAACGCCTGTGGGCGTCGCTGATGGAGCTGGCGCAGATCGGGGCCACGCCAAAGGGCGGCGTCTGTCGCCTGACGCTGACCGACTTGGACAAACAGGGCCGTGACCTCGTGCTGAAGTGGGCCGAAGAAGCGGGCATGAGCATCACCATCGACAAGATTGGCAACGGCTTCATGCGCCGCGCTGGTCGCAACAACGACCTGCCGCCCATCATGACCGGCAGCCACATCGACACCCAACCCACCGGCGGCAAGTTCGATGGCAACTACGGCGTTCTGGCGGGCATCGAAGTCGTGCGCACGCTCAATGATTTGTGCATAGAAACCGAAGCGCCGATCGAGGTCGCCTTCTGGACCAACGAAGAAGGTTCGCGCTTTGTGCCTGTGATGATGGGCTCGGGCGTGTTCGCCAAGGCCTTCACTCTGGAGCACGCCTACGCCGCCACCGACACCGAGGGCAAGACCGTCAAGGGCGAACTGGAACGCATCGGCTACATCGGCACGCAGGAACCCGGCGACCACCCGATTGGCGCGTACTTTGAGACGCACATCGAACAAGGCCCGGTGCTGGAAGACAACGACACCACGATTGGCGTGGTCAGCGGCGTGCTGGGCATCCGCTGGTTCGACTGCACCGTCACCGGCATGGAAGCCCACGCCGGCCCAACGCCCATGGCGCTGCGCAAGGACGCCATGCAGGTCGCCACGTACATCATGCAAGAGGTGGTTGCATCCGCCCTGCGCTACGCGCCGCATGGCCGCGGCACCGTGGGCATGGTGCAGGTCTTCCCCAACAGCCGCAACGTGATCCCCGGCCGCGTGAAGTTCAGCATCGACCTGCGCAACAGCACTGACGCACTGGTCGACCAGATGGCCGACGAAGTCAAAGCCTTCGCCGCGAAGATGGCCAAGGACAGCGGCCTCGATGTGAAGATTGAAATGGTCTCCAGCTACTCCGCCATCAAGTTCCACGACGACTGCGTAGACGCCGTCGGCCGCGCTGCCGAAAAGCTGGGCTACTCCAACATGCCCGCCGTATCAGGCGCCGGCCACGACGCCGTCTACATGGCCAAGCTGGCCCCCGCCGGCATGATCTTCATCCCCTGCAAAGACGGCATCAGCCACAACGAGATTGAAGACGCAAAGCCGGAGCACATTACGGCGGGGTGCAATGTGTTGTTGCATGCGATGTTGGAGCGGGCGAAAGTGGTTTGATTTGCAACTTCCCAGACCGACTCTATGACACGCTACCGAGCCGATCTGGAAATCCGAGCAGACCTAGCTCTGCAAGAAGATTTGGCTGTACTAAAGTTCAGCGTCCCTGGGCCAAATGTCGAAATAATTCTCCGCAATGGTCCTGTGGGAGAGTCCCAGCAAACCGAATACTTGATCGGCGAAGTCTACGGAGACTCTGAGACTTTTGAGGATGTTGAAACGCAATTTCGGGGCTATTTAGCCCAAGCACTTGATTGCCTCTGCATGCTCACTTCTGTCCGCTTTCAGATCATTAAAGTGATTCGGGTCGTCGATTGGGAGTCCGGAAAGAAAGAACGACAAATTCGAAGCACGCACACGATGGATGCAAGGTTCCCGCCACAACTTGCACTTCATTCTGGTTTCGCGAAAAGCATCGAGGACCTAAGCGCAATGGAGATGCCGGAGTACCTGCGACGTGGACTCCACTGCTATCGAAAGGCAATGATCACGCCGATAGCAGCTGACCAGTTTCTCGAATTTTGGCGGGCTCTGGAAGTTCTGGCCGAAGGCAGCAAGCAGCCAACCCGGTTGCGCCTAACGTGCAGACGCTGTGATGGAGGCTTTCTTGCTTGCGAGGTTTGTGGCGACAAACCAGAGAGAATTCCCACGCCAATTGCCGCGATGCGCGATGTCTTAGAGCTCATAAAGGTCCCCGATACGAAAAAATTCCTCGCCAAACTAAAAACCTGCAGAGACAAGCTTACGCACGGCGGTTCAGAAACTTCGGTTGCCAAAGAAATCGGACAGCCGCTGGATGAAGTCATCGGCGATTTATCAAAGGCAGTCTGGTTTTGCCTAAGACTATTGATTCCAGGTGCGACCTTTACAACCGGAAAGATTGCCTTCTTTCCCCCTGGCGGGAAAGTAGTCGTAGGTGAATTGAATGTGATCGCCACAGGAACTTTTACGTATGAAGGGAATTTAGAACATCCAACAAACGATCAAATTCCTGACGTAAAGGCCCAGGTGACTTGGCACGCCCAACCCCCTATCAATCAGTCGGTTAAGTCTTCCTGACTCAGGCGCTCGTTTGCGCAACCCCGTCCCGGATGGCCGCTTGCAAAACAGCAAGATCAATATCCTTCAGCGCCTTGAACTTGATGCAATACCCGGTCACGCTGGCCTTACCTAGCTGCTTTGCATAGGTGTCGGGAAGATACTTCTTGTCGTCTATGCCCATGATGTAGACAGAAATTCCGGTAGTGTTGCCACTGATGCCAATCTGGTAGAACTCTTTGGACTTTCCATCGGCGTAGCGGATAGTCCGCACGCCATAGCCGATGTTGGGGTTGGAAACCACTTTGCCTCTTTCGTCTTTGCCATCCAGAAACCACAGCCTGGCCTTTGGCATCAGCTTCAGCACGCTTTGGTGCAGCTCCTGCATGTCACTTCGTTTTGCTTCGGGTAGAGAAGCAATGTACGCATCGATGTCCTGTTGCACGCTCATACAAACTCCTTGAATCGGTCACTAACCTGAAGTGTCAATTCCCGCCCATTGGAGCGCATCCACCCGCTTTCCAAAAGAGCGGTATTCGATGATCTTGCCATTCTGAAACATGAAACCATCTGCAAACCGCCCGCCGACCCAGTCGTTCGCGCCATGCAGGCGGACCCGGGCGTGGAGATAAACAACTACCTTGTCTCCATTGGCAAAGAACTCCTCTGGCTCGCAGGTTCCCTCGGCCCAGGTGCCGCGCCCTTTCGTCACATGGGCCTGCACTTCCGCAACGCTGCGATAGGTACCCGCCGTAGGAAATCCCTCTGGCTCGATGCGCACAATCTGCGGATCAAAATCCTTAGTGATCGCCTGCATGTCATTGCGGTTGATCGCGGCGAAGAACTGCTCCAGGATTTCAATCTCTTTGCTCATGGTTCCCCCAGAGGCAAGTTCTACATTCCGGCAGGGCCTGGTCAGCGGCTGGCTCCGGACAAGTCCCCCAGTGCCTTGCGATCGCGGTCGCGGGTACGCTTGTCTGCCTTCTTCTTTTCAATGACTTGCTCCGCTTCCGATGCCTCCACGGGCATGGGCTTGCGCGGCAAGCGGGCTTCAGCCGTGGCTGCGTTGTAAACCAATGTGGCCAACACAACCGCGGCTTGCTTCATGTCTTCCGGCACCGCATGGTCGAACGAGTCGACATGGGTATGGTGCAGGCGGGTGAAATAGTCCAATGGGTCCTGAATGAACTGAAAGCCCGGTAGCCCCACCTGGTCAAAGGACACGTGGTCCGTCGAACCCTTGGAGTTGTTGCTGATCGTGCCGTCGCTCAAATCGGCGACTTGCCCAAACCATTCGGCAAAAATGGGCCTGGCGGCGGCGTTGCCTTGTGTCGCAATGCCACGAAGTTTTCCACTGCCGTTGTCCACGTTGAAGTACAGCGACAGCTTGTCGTGTTCCTTGAGTTTGGTGATGGGCCAGCCCGGTGTGCTCCAGGCCCAGCGGGGCATTTGTCGTTCTTCGGCATTGGCGGGCTTAGGGCGGGTCGCGAAGTGCTGCTCCACATAGGCAGCAGAACCAATGAGTCCCTGCTCCTCGCCGCTCCACAGGCCAAGACGGACGGTTCGCACGGGTTGCAGCTTGATGGCCTTCAGGATGCGAATCGCCTCCATCGTGATGGCCACACCTGCTGCATTGTCCACACCGCCGGTAGCGCCATGCCACGAGTCCAGATGACCGCCCAGCATCACGATTTCAGGGTTCTCCCCTTTGCCCGCAATTTCGGCCAGCGTGTTGTGCGCGTTCACGTCTTCATCATGAAAGCGCGCCTCGACATTGAAAGCGATCTTTGGCACCACGCCGCTGTCCAGCGCGCGCGCCAGCAAGTTGTAATGCTCCACACTCAACATCAGCGCAGGCACCGGGAAGGTCTTGCCAACGCGGTGGTTTTGTCCCATGACGCGGATCAGGCCGCCATCCCAGGAGCTGCGAAACAATGCTCCCTTGACCTGCTCCGCTTTGAGGAAGGCTTCCCGCACTTCGTTAAAGCGCAGGCTCTTCTGACGCTGGGCGACGCTGTCCTGCGATGCAGGTGCATCGCTGGCTGGGGCCTTCAGGTCAAAAGTCTTCATCTCGGCCAACTCTGCAGCGGAATAGCGTTTGGAGATCTCACGCCGTGGCTCCTCCACATCCATGGGCTCGTTCAGCATCACCACTTTGTTTTTCAGCTTGCCGCGGTACTTTTGCAGCTCTGCTTCATTAACGGCATCGAGGTACACCACCTCCGCCTCTTGCGGGCCTGCAGTACCCGGCGTCCAGGCCAGAGGAATGCCATGCAGCGAGGTCTTTCGGGGCGCCAATAGATCGATCGTGGCTTTGTCGTAGCTCCAGCCACGACCGAATTCAAACGCCTCTTGGTGGACATTGCTCAAGCCCCAGCTCTTCAGTTTTTCCACCGCCCAGAGACTGGCCTCGCGCATCTTGGGTGAGTTGGTCAGCCGCGGCCCGAGGGTGTCGGTCAGGTGTTGAAAGGTCCGCATGACTTGCGAGTGGTTGAAACCCTCATCGCGAATCGCGTTGATGACCTCGGGGTCCGGTTTAGCGCACACCAGGGATGGCAGGAGCAGGCAGCTGATTGCGACCGCGTGACTGAACTTCTTCATAAGCAAAACTTTGTGGTGAAAGATGGTTAGGAATTCAAACGCCGGATAGGCGCCGTGAGTATGGCATGGGGTATGGAGACTGGCGGCGGGAATAATGGCGCGGAAGCACTTGCGATGGAGACAAGAGACATGGCAGACAAACGCCCCACGACGGTTGACGAATACATACTGGCCGCGCCCGCAGCAGGCCAGCCGCATCTGCGCCGCTTGCGCGCCATTCTGAAGAAAGCCGCGCCCAAGGCTGACGAGGAAATCAAGTGGGGCAACCCGTTCTTTGTTGAGCCACGCTTCCTATTTGCCTTCTCCGCGCACAAGGCGCATCTGAGCTTCGCGCCGGGCGAAACGGCCTTGGTGGAATTTGCCAAAGAGCTTGCAGGCCAGGACACCACCAAGAATTTCCTGAAAGTCGCCTACAACATGCCACTGCCCGAAGACCTGATCCGCAAGATCGCGGAGTACAGCGTTCGCGTGGTCAGCGAGCGGACGGACGACTCTTTCTGGTGAATCGGGTTTAGCCTTTTCGCACTTGGCGAGAAAGCCGCGACACAGCGGCGCGCAGAAGTACCCGCGAGTAGAGCTTGTGGAAGCCCAGCAAGGCGCGGAACACCCAACCCATGTCGCTGCGGCCATCGCCCTTGGCGCGGGCCGGAACGACGGCAGAGCCGAAGTACAGCCGCGTGCGGACGGCCCCACCATTGCGTGCAGGTACGACCATCAGCCAGGATCGAGTGCGTCCGGCAAAGTCGCACAGCAGTAACTGGTGGTCTGCCCTGCCCTCCACGGTCCACGCCGCAAACGCATTGACCTCGCCACGCGCCAGTTGCCCCACCTCGGCGTCAGTAGAGGGCCGGGAAACCGCTGCGCCGAGAATGAAACGCTCGATCTTGAAAACCGCCGTCGTGTAGAAAGCTTCGACGAACTGGATGTGCGAGACGCTTTGCAATACCTCTACGGCATAGCAATCCGCGTAGCTGCCTGTCCCTGCGTACTGGCTGAGTAGAGCGCCTTCGGGCAATTCACAGGGATGGATGGTGGACATGAATTTGCTTTCGGTTATTTTCTGTTCCGCAGCCAAACCATACTCGGCACGCTGACCCATCGCTCCAACGCCAGCCCCAGCAACACGCAGGCAAAGATCGTAGGCAGGTAGACAGCGAACGTCCAGGACATGTCTTTGACCATGTACGCCCGGTAGGCGCTGCAGACGCTCAGCACGATGAACATGTGGCTCAGGTAGATCTCGTAGCTCAGGCGACCCATGCTGGCCAGCCAGCCCAGGCCCTTCACAGGTTCGATCTTCACCGTGTCAGCGGCAAACAGCAGGAAGCAGGCCGAGAAACATAGGAGCAGCATCACGTGGTCATGGATCACGCGCCACAGGGCGTCGCCAAAGAAGAACACGCCGATGAGGCCGACCATACCCAGCACGCACAGGCTGCGTGCGAAGTTTTTGGATGGCTTCCAGACCTGCGCCAGCATCGCAGTCAGCACACCAAAGGCAATCGCCGACATGCCGGGCAGATAGGCTTTTTCGCGCCACAGTTCATTGGCGTCCAGCCCCGGGCGCACCCAAGGCAATGACAGGGCCAGCGCCAATAGCAACACGATGAACAAGCGCCGTGGCAAGACGATGCAAAGGATAGGGAACGCGAGGTAGAACACCTCTTCAATCGACAGCGACCACAACACATCCCACGACGCGGGCAGCCAGGTGGTTTGCGCCTCGTACCAGTTCAGATGCAAGCCCAACGCCGACACCAGCGCCCGCCACAGCGTTTGTCCCTTGGCTTCGACGACATAACCGCCCACACCAAGCAAGTGCAGCACCGTCAACACGACGAGCAGCAGCGCCAGCAACGGAAAAATGCGGCTGAACCGCGCGAGGTAAAAGCTGCGCCAGTTCAACGCCGACAACGTGCCGTACTGCGCTAGGCTGCGCTGGGTAATCAGAAAGCCCGACACCACAAAGAAGATGAACACCGCTTCGTAGCCGTTGAAGCTGATGCCATTGACGATGCGCTTACCCAGCAGTTCGCCCAAGTAACTAGGCCCCAGCGGCAGGCGAAAACCCATCGCCAGGTGGTGCACCACGACAAACAGTATCGAAAAGCCCCGTAGTAGATCAATACCGAAATTGCGGTTGGTGTGTGGCGTTGTATTGGATTGCATTGGCGCGAATTCTAAGAGCCGCCTATTTCCTCCCTTTCAGCCCAAACAGCGGCCGAATAAACCCGACTCGCTGAATCAGCCCCGAGGTCAGCGCCCAGCAGCCCAACACCGTGCCAACGCCCACCAGCAGCGGCTCGGCTACGGGCCCGATCTTCAACGGCACCAGCCAGTACGCCAGCAGCACTATCAAACTCTGGTGCAGCACATACCAGGGGTAGACAGCTTGCGTGGCCCAGGGGAGCCAGCGCATCGGGCGGTTCAGGTAGGCGTGGCCCCAGCCGAGGATGGCGCAGAGGACGGCCCAGACGTAGACATTGCGCGCGGCCCAGATCAGCCATTGCGCAGCGTCGCTCACGTCTTGGCCCCAGTAGAAACGCACCAAAGCCAGATAGACCGCGCCAGCGCCGAGCACTAGCCCCAACGCCTGCTTGCGCAGGGCGGCAAGTTCGGCCCAGACGGTGTCCGAGTTCGCCAGACACCAGCCGTACAGAAAGATCGTGAAGTACACAGGGTGCGCGTACCAGTCGTGGGTCAGGTCGTTGGTATTGGGAAAGCGGGTCTGCAGCGTGACGGTGTAGATGAATAGCGGCAGCGCGGGCAACAGCAACAACGGCAGGCCACGCAGGCCGGTGAATGCCTGACGCAGGCGTTGGCCCACCTTGGAGTTCAGCAGCGGCAGCAACAAGGCCAGCGTCAATGTGTAGCACCATAGGTAGGCCAGGTACCACAAGTGGTTCCAGGTGAAGCCGTGTTCCCATCCGTCAAATGCCTTTTCCGGCCAGGCATAGCCGCCGTAGTAGCGCCCCAGAAACTGCAGAAAGCCGGGCTCGACCAGCCCGTTGGCGACGCCCTGGGCATAGGGTTGAATCGGCACGACGACCAGCATGCCGAAGACCAGCGGCAGCATCAGCCGCCAGGTCCGGTCTTTCAAAAAACCGGCGACGCGGGTGTTCTTCATCAAAAACGCGGTCGAGATGCCGGAGATCAGGAAGATCAGGTCCATGCGCCAACGGTTCATCATCAACATGGGCATTTGCAGCGCCTCGGTCAGGTAGCTGCTTTTGAGGTGCCAGCTCCAGTCGGTCACGTAGAGCATGGCCAGGTGGTACAGGATCAGCAGGCCAAAGGCCAGGGCGCGCAGGGCATCAATATCGTGGCGTCGTTGCATGGAAATTCCGCGTTGGGTTGAAAGAGGACGCCAGTTTCGGGATTTGGGCCGTTTCAGAGGCGAAATGTGACGGTTTGGGGGCAAAAAGGGGCGAGCGGTGGCCCCCAGGGACGGGATTTGAGAGATGGAATGCGAGCGCCGCTAACATCGGGGCATGTCGTCTGCTCCGCCCTCCTCACCTGCCCCTGCCACTGACGCCCAAGCCTGGCTGGCGCGCTACCGGCCATGGCAACCCATCGTTGAACCGGCGTTGTGGGCCCTCTTTTTTTGCGGCCAGGCCTTTCTAAACAGCCTGACGGTCTGGTTCGATATCGAGCGGGTGAAGCTGAACTTTGCGGCCTGGGAGCCGGCGGTCTGGGAATGGAGCAGCAATCTGGTGCTGCTGGCACTGGTGCCCGCGGTGATTGCGTTTGAGCGGCGCTTTGCGCTGACCTGGAACACCTGGCGGGCCAATTGGCGCTGGCACATGCTGGCCAGCGTGGCGTTCAGCGTCGTGCACGTCGTGGTGATGGTGGGCCTGCGCAAGCTGGCCTATTCCACCCAAAACGCCGAATACGACTTCGGCAGTTGGCCACACGAGCTGTTTTACGAATACCTGAAGGACTTCCGGACCTACTTCGGCATCCTGTTGTTCCTGTTCATGTACCGCCTGCTGCTATTGCGCCTGCAAGGTGAGGCCAGCCTGCTGGAAGCGCCGGACGATGGCCCGCCGGTGGAGCCGATTGATCGGCCAGAGCGCTTTTTGGTGCGCACGCTGGGCAAGGAGTTTTTGTTGCCCGCGGCCGAGGTGGAATGGCTGCAGGCCTGGGGCAATTACGTGAACCTGCGCGTGCGCGGGCACGATTACCCGCTGCGTTCCACGATGGCCGCAGTCGAGGCCCGGCTGGACCCGGCCC
This sequence comes from Rhodoferax sp. P2_H8_2, assembly GCF_056403235.1. Taxonomy (NCBI): domain Bacteria; kingdom Pseudomonadati; phylum Pseudomonadota; class Betaproteobacteria; order Burkholderiales; family Comamonadaceae; genus Rhodoferax; species Rhodoferax sp. P2_H8_2. Next base: position 204,781 of record NZ_JBFUFW010000004.1, on the reverse strand, counting down.
GCTTTGTGCGCGTGCACCGCAGCTACATCATGAATCTGGACTACCTGCAGCAGATCGAACCGCTGGACTCGGGCGACGCCCGCGCCAGGATGCGCGACGGAGGCACCGTGCCGGTCAGCCGCCGCTACCGCGACAACCTGCGGCGCACCGCGGCGAGCGGCTAACTGGCTAACTATGTGAGGCATCGAACGGATAAAAGCAGACTCGCCAGTTAATCTGAGGCGATGAGCCCCACCGAAAAAACGCCTGTTGCCCCAGAGTACGTCAATCCACTGACCCAAGTTCTTGGGCAGGCCGAGCACGTCAAGGATTTGATGGACGAGTGCGCCGAAGGGCTGTCGCTCGTCAACACGGCACTGAAGCTGGAAGTCGCAGTGGAGAGCCCCACAGGTGGCATTGAGCTGGCCATCAAAGATAGCGAGCTGATCGAAGGCAAGGTCCAGGATGCAATCGGAAAAATGGCGATGGTCAACGCTTCGCTGGAGACTGCGGTGCAGTCGCGGCAGGACTTGGAAACGCAGTTGGCAACCGTGACCAAAGACGAAGCAGCTGCCCGGCATGCATCGTTGCATGACCCGTTGACCGGACTGCCCAACCGCGCCTTGTTTGAAAACCGGCTGGAACATGGGCTGGTGCAAGCCAGACGCCATGAACGCACTTTGGCGCTGATGTTCATAGACCTGGACGCGTTCAAAATGATCAATGACACCCATGGCCACGACGTTGGAGACGCGGTGCTGCAAACCATATCCGACCGGCTGCGAGAGAACACGCGCGAAGACGACACTGTCTGCCGCTTGGGTGGAGACGAGTTTCTTTACCTAATGGCAGAGTTCGCCGACAAAGAGGATGTCGTGCACGTGGCGGAAAAAATCGCCGCAGCGATTCAGGCGCCGTGTATGCACGCGAAAGGCACACTCACCGTCAAAGCGAGCATCGGGATTGCGACCTTCCCGCATGGCGGAACCTCCGCCGACGCCTTGATCAAAAGCGCGGATACAGCCATGTACAAAGCGAAGCGCAGCAAGTCCAGCTACGCTTTCGCCGATTGATCCGGCCCAGTCGCAAAGTTCGCGTGACTTTGCCTTCTTAAGCGACTTTCGCCGGAATTCTCGGCAAACCGTACCCGGTTTCCAGTAGCGTCTTGAGGTTGGACAACACTGCGGGCCAGCCACCCGAGATGCCTTCGTGCATTTTGGTGTCCAGATCGGTGTGGCTCACGATCAGGCGCACCAACCCTTCAATGCGTTGTTCGATGTCGATTTCCACGCGCGAGTGTTTGGATTCATCAGCGGCTTCGCTGGGCCGTGCCCATGAGAGGACCATGCGCTTGGGCGGATTGAACTCAACAACCTTGCCGCAAATGTCGACGGTGCGCGCGTCGTCCAGGCGCTGATGCTCCCAGGTAGAGCCGACCTTCCAGTCCGACACGTTGACGCGCACGCAATCCGACGTGGGGCCAAACCAGTATTTCGCCATCACGTCGGTATCGACAAAGGCTTGCCACACCTTCTCGGGCGTGGTTTGGATATAGCTCACGTATACAAAGCTGGGCTTCGTTGTTTCAGTTGTCATGGTCTTTGCCTTCCAGTTTCTGCTTCAGGGTATGCAACGCGTCAAGACGGTTGCGCTCAAACTTGTTGATCCAGCGCGCCTGAATCTCGTGCAGTGGCACGGGGTTCAGGTAGTGCAACTTCTCCCGCCCCTGCCAGACGACAGCCACGAGATTCGCTTCCTCCAGCAACTGCAAATGTTGCGTCACAGCTTGGCGCGACATGTCCATGTGCTCGCACAGCGCGCCCAGCGTTTGGCCGTTGTCACCATGCAATTGGTCCAGCAGACGCCTGCGGGTCGGGTCGGCCAGTGCCTTGAATACCTTGTCTATGTCCAAAATTTGCCGTTGCGGTTGAAAGCGTTGTTGAATTATATGCAAGTAAATACTTGCATGTCAAGCGATGTGTTCAACACGACCCACCTGACACACTTGCTTCGCAGGCAAACAGCCCATGCCATCCAGCGCAGCCTCAACCGCCGCGTCCAGCGGCGTATGCGGCTCATGCCCCAGCGTTGCAACCAGCTTGTTGTTGCGCATCTCCACCCGCGTGGTCCACAGATACCGCATCTCGCGCATTTCATGCACGGTGGGTACAAACGGTGCGATCAGTGCCATCAACCACCAAGGAAAGGCGCTGACCTTGGGCTGGGCGCCGCCGCGCTTCACGACGACGCGGCTGATGGCTGCGGCCAACTGCGTGCCATCGGCATCCCAATAGCCAGCCATATGAAAAGTCGAAAAAGCCTCCAGCGTCTCGCGGCGCTGTACCAGCTCCACCATCGTGCGGGCCACGTCGGGAAGGTACGACCATTGGTGGCCCACGCCCGGCGCGTTGGGCACGCTGATGGTTTTGACGGGCTGACCCGGTTTGACCAAACCTTGCGAGAACCAGCTGTTGCCCGCCTTGGGGCCAAAGAAGTCACCCGCGCGCACCACGATCACCTTGCAGCCCTGGCTGCTGGCATCACGCAAGCGCTGCTCCATCTGCACACGGATAGCGCCCTTGCGGGTGACGGGCTCTTGCGGCGAATCTTCCCGCAATATGGGGAAAGCGCTGGGGCCAAAGTTGTAGACCGTGCCTGGCAGCACGATGGTGGCGCCGTTGGCCTGTGCTGCGGCAATGGTGTTGTCCACCATCGGCAAGACCAGCTCAGCCCAGCGGCGGTAGCCGGGTGGGTTGACGGCGTGCACGATGACAGCACAGCCTTCCGCTGCGGCCATCACATCGTCGCGGTTCATCGCGTCGCCGCGCAGCCAGACCATGCCATCACGCCGCTCGGTGGCAAGCTCGCCGCCGCGGCGCAGTGCGCGCACATTCCAGCCTGCGTCGCGCAGTTGCCGTGCCACTTCGCCGCCGATGCCGCCGGTGGCGCCGAGAACCAAAGCCGTATTCCCCAATGCCGTATTTCCCAATGCGGTGTTGCTATTCATTTCATTACTCCTAAAAAGTGTTGCGATGGATGAAGTTTGAAAGCAGCGGCGCTATTAAGCAATTGACCAACATGTCGTAGCGGCTATACATTTCTGTATGACTAATGAAACCCATAGCGACATCGGCTGGGAGCTTTACCACTCGTATTTGAGTGTGTTGAACGAGGGCTCGCTCTCAGGCGCAGCGCGTGCGATGGGCATTGCCCAGCCCACGGTGGGGCGGCACATTGCTGCGCTGGAAAAGGCGCTTGGCGTCACGCTGTTTACCCGCTCACAGCTCGGGCTATTGCCTACCGATGCGGCAGTGGCGTTGCAGCCTTTTGCCCAAGCCATGAGCACCTCGGCCACGGCGTTGAAGCGCGCGGCAGAGGGTCAGGGCTCAGGCATCAAAGGCACGGTGCGCATCACAGCGAGCGAGGTGATTGGCGTGGAGGTGTTGCCGCCCATCCTGAGCGAATTGCAGGCGGCCTACCCCGAGTTGAAACTCGAACTGGTGCTGACCAACCGCGTACAGGATTTGCTGAATCGTGAGGCCGATATTGCCGTGCGCATGACGCAGCCCAAACAGGAGCAGCTGATTGCCCGGCGCGTGGGCCAGGTGGACCTGGGCTTTCATGCGCACAAGGCGTATCTGCAACGCCGCGGCACGCCGCAGACGCTGGCCGATCTGGCGCAGCACGCGCTGATTGGGTTTGATGAGGAGACACCGTTTGTGCGGGCAGCGCGCAAGGGCTTTCCGCAATGGAGTCGCGATGCGTTCACCTTGCGCACCGACAGCGACGTGGGACAACTGGCGTTGATACGCGCAGGCTGTGGCATTGGCATTTGCCAGGTCGCGCTGGCCGCGCGCGACCCGCAACTGGTGCGCCTGCTGCCCGATGGCCTGACGATGGGCCTGGAGACCTGGCTCACGATGCACGAAGACCTGCGCAACACGCCGCGCTGCAAAGTGACCTTTGACGCGCTACTGCAGGGCCTGCAAAACTACATTACGCCAGCGCCAGTTCTGCCAGACGCACAGCCCCGTTGAAGCTTCGCGCACCGCCGATGAACAGGTTCAGGTGGCAGAAGACGCTGTCTTCGACGCCAGTGACTGCAGCCAGCTCCTGATCGCGCAGGCCGGCCCAGTTCTTCGGCAAATCCATACGCGCAGTGAATGAACCTGGCTCTACCGGCACCGTCTTGATCTGGTACTGGTCACCGTCCGAATCCGGGTAGATCACAAACATCACCTCGGGCATTTCGTCCACCACCACGCGTGTCCAGGGCATGCCGCCCTCTTGCAGATGCAACACCTTGCCGCCCACCAAGCGCGGTGCCGCGCGCACGGTATCCACGGCGCTGATCTGCGCGACCTTTTTGCTGATGGCGTGGTCCAGAAACTTGCGCGTGATGGCGATGGCTTCGCGAAAGCGGGTTTCCTGCAACTGGGCTTTGGTGCTCTGGTCCATGCCCTTCTCTTCCATCCAGTGGGTGTTGAGTTGGGCGATCAGGCTGGAGAGGCCAAAGATGCCGGGCGACACATCGCCCTGGCCGGTGTCCACGATGTCGAGGTACTGCACCAGCGAGTGGTCGATGGAGCGCACGATGTCGTCTACGGCCTGTGCGTTCAGGCTCTGGCCGTTCGCGCTGGCCCAAGCCTTCACGTAATCAGCACCATGCGCCGTCCACACCAGTCCTGCACTGGCATAGCCCACGCCGGGTTTGGTTTGGCCGTCTACCTCATGTGCAGGCCGTGCGCCGTCAAAGCCGCGCTGGTGGTGGTCAAAGCGACCCGTGGCTGCGTCCCAAGTACCGCCCACGTCGACCACAAAGTCGGCCGCGTCAATGAGTTCTTGTTTGCGGGTGCGGGTGAGTGTGTGCGATGGAAAAACCCCCATCAAAACGCCAACGCCGAACACGTCGTCGGCATGGAAGCTGCCACTGTGTGTGGCGATGGAGGTGGTGGCGTTGGCGGCAGCGGTGGTTTGGGTCATGCGGCGATTTTAAAGAACCGCCGCATGACAAACCGTTTTACTTGGGCAACAGCACCTTGTCGATCACGTGGATCACGCCGTTGGACTGGTACACGTCGGCAATGGTGACGGTGGCGGTACCGCCCTTTTCGTCCGTCAGCATGACCTTGGAGCCGCTTGCCATAGCTGTCAATGTGCCGCCGCTGACCGTCTTGATGGTGGCCTTGCCCTTGCCTTCCATGATCATCTTGCTGATGGCCGCGGCATCCCATTTGCCGGCCACCACGTGGTAGGTCAAGATGGTGGTCAGCGTGGCCTTGTTTTCAGGCTTGAGCAGTGTGTCTACCGTGCCAGCAGGCAGTGCGGCAAAGGCGGCATTCGTAGGCGCAAACACGGTGAAGGGGCCAGGGCCTTTCAATGTCTCAACCAAGCCCGCGGCCTTGACCGCTGCCACCAGCGTGGTGTGGTCCTTCGAGTTCACAGCGTTGTCGATGATGTCTTTGGAAGGCAGCATGGCCGCGCCGCCCACCATGACGTCGGCCATAGCGGCCACAGACACGGCCGACATGATGAGAGCCAGACTGAAGGATGCGAGCTTGCGATTAGTGTTACCAGATGTCATGTGTATGTACTCCAGAAGTTTGTAAAACAAAGCCGAAATGTCGCGGCTGTAATGAATACGCGGCCGGATGCAAAACGGATTCAACTAAATGGCTCCATGACCGCCCATGACCACTCATGCCTACATTCCTTCGCAATCTGCTAGCCTTGGGCGCCTCCTACCCACCGAATATTTCCCATGACGCTCAGCACCCTGTGGCTCTTTATCGCAATGACCTTCGTCGTCTCGGCCACGCCCGGCCCCAATATGTTGCTGATCATGAGCGTCAGCGCGCGCCATGGTTTGCGCATGTCGGTGTTGGCCATGCTGGGCTGCATGACGGCACTGCTGGCGATGATGAGTCTGTCGGCCGCAGGCCTGGGCGCGGTGCTACATACCTCACCCCAGGTGTTTGAGGCGCTGCGCCTGGCGGGGGCTGCGTATCTGGCCTACCTGGGTGTGAAGGTGTGGCGCTCGCCAGTGGAAGAGCACGCAACAGACCCCACCAAAGAAGCATCGCAAGTGGCTGTGCCCGCCGTGAATCCGTGGGCCATCTACCGCCAGGCATTTTTGGTGGCAGCGAGCAACCCCAAGGCCATCCTCTTTGCTGCTGCGTTCTTTCCGCAATTCATCCATGCCGATTCACCCCAATTGCCGCAATTTGCGATTCTGCTGATCACCTTCACGGTGATTGAGGTGGGCTGGTACTTTGTCTATGCCGCCAGCGGCAAGCGCCTCTCAAGCTACTTGCAGCGCGCCCCGGTGATGAAGATGTTCAACCGCATCACAGGGGGCGTGTTCGTCGGCTTTGCGGCGCTGATGGCTACCGCAAAGAGCTAGTCAAAGCTCATCAATACTTTTGCAACAAGTATTCGCTGACCTTGGGAGCATCCTTGTTGAGCAAAGTGTCCAGGCGCGAGTTCATCACGTAGACGTCTTTACCCACTTGTGTTGCCGTTGTGGGGAATGAGTAGGCCGTCTTGCGCGCGGGCTGCAACGTGGCGGTTTTCCAGCCGTCGGTAGACACCAGCTCCGTCACCTGGTCATTGCCCGCGTTTTGCACCACGACCAAATGGGTTTTGTCACGCAGCAGCATGCCGTCTGCACCCTTCACTGCCTCGGGCAGGCTCACGCGCTGGATGTCGGCCCCGTTGCGGGTGCTGATCCGGAAGACCTCGCCGCTGTTGTATTTGTTGACCAGCAGGTAGCCGTCCGGGTGGGCCACGATGCCATTCAGGTTGAAGCCTTCGCCCTTGAACAGATCGCTTTGCGCGAACACGCTGGCCTGGCCTTTGGCGTCCACGCGGTAGATCACTGGCGAAAAGCTGTCGGTGACGTAGACATTGCCCGCTGCGTCCACCGCCAGGTCGTTGGCCATGTGGCCGCCCTGCACCAGATTGCTGAGGTCGTGGTACGCGCGGCGCTCGCCAGTGGTGGCGTCATATGCGGCCACGGCGGCCAGCTTGTAGGCGGAGGCGGGGCTGCTGCGAGTGGAGGCACCCAGATCTGCAACGGCAACCCACAGCAGGTTGCGCTTTACATCCAACGCCAAGCCCACGCTGGCAATCAATTTGTCATCTTGAATGAATGGTGTGTAGGCGCCTTGCGGAGTGACCTTGCCCACGGTGCCGGAGTGCACGGAGCTGACGAAGAACACCTTTTGTGCGGGGTGCCAGGCAATGCCTTCGGGGTAGGCCTGTTCGGCGGTGAAGGTGATGCCTTGGGCGGACACGCCATCGGCAGCATGGGCCAGGCTTGCGCCCAGCACAGGGGCAGCCAGCAATGCAGCCAGGGTGAGGCTGCGAACGAGTTTGGAGGTGGTGAATTTAGTCATGGTGAGCTTTCGGTTTGAGCGGTTTGGTTGAAGGGTTAGACAGTGGTTGGTTTGGTGTGGGGGTACATCGCGTCCATGGCGGCTTGGTCCATCTCGGCTTTGAAGGTGTGTGCATCGGCCAGTGCCTCGGCACGCACGGCGGCTGGGCGGGCGCTGACCTGGTCCAAAAAGCGTTTGACGTGCGGCAACTCAGCCCAGGCCGTGTCGCCCAGCACAAAGGGCACGGCGCGTGCCCAGGCCCACAGCGCCATGTCGGCGATGGTGAATTCCTCGCCCACCATCCAGGTGCGCGTGGCCAAGTGTTCATTGACGATGCGCCAGTGGCGCCAGGCTTCAAAGTCGTAACGCTGCTGCGCATAGGCCTTGGGTTCGGGTGCAAAGTGGCGGAAGTGCACGGCCTGGCCTGAGAATGGCCCAATGCCGGTGGCCACAAACATGAGCCACGAATACATCTGGGAACGCACTTCGGGTACGTTGCGTGGCAGGAACTTCCCGGTCTTGACGGCCAGGTAGAGCAGGATGGCGTTGCTGTCAAAGACGACCGCATCGCCATCTACCAGCGCGGGTGTTTTGCCGTTGGGGTTGATGGCCAGGTACTCGGGCAAGTGCTGCTCGCCTTTGCGAACATCTACCGGCACCAGCGCGTAAGGCAGGCCGGACTCTTCCAGAAACAAGGCCACCTTGGCCGGGTTGGGTGAGGGGTGGTAGTAGAACTTCAACATGGGTGTCGCTTTCGTATGAGTTGGTGACGGGTTGGATTGTGTTTTTTAGCGACAATGGCAACAATCACTTTGAAAGCTAATATTCTTTGCGTTATTCGCAAAATACTTCAGACAAGCAAACCATGCTCGACAACATCCAGGCCTTTCTCGACGTCCACAAGGCGGGTACGTTTTCGGCCGCGGCCAAGCTGCACAACGTGGCGGTGTCGTCGGTGTCGCGGCAAGTGGATGCGCTGGAGCAATCGCTGGGCGTGGCGCTGTTTCAGCGCAGCTCGCGCCGCCTGTTGCTTACCGATGCGGGCGAGCAGTTTTTGCCGCGCGCGCAACTGATCGTGTCGGAAATGGTGGATGCCAAAGCCGCGCTGCTGGACGCGCAGGCGGAGCCGCGTGGCCTGCTGTCGGTCACCGCGCCTTCGGTCTTTTGGCGCATGCACATCGCGCCCACCGTGGCGTCGTTCATGCAGCAGTACCCGTTGATCGAGCTGGACTTGCAGCTCAGCGACCACTGGGTGGACCTGGCCGCGCAGCGGGCCGATGTGGCCATCCGCATTGGCGCCCTACCCGACAGCGACCTGCTGGCCACGCGGCTCGCGCCCATGTTGCGCGTGGCCTGCGCCAGCCCCGCGTACATCCGGGCGCACGGCCGCCCTGCCAAACCCGATGACCTGCTGCACCACAGTTGCCTGTGCCTGCCCTCCACGCCCACGGGCCTGTGGACCTTTCCGGGTGTGAACCAGGACAAGCCTTTGGCCGTGCAGGGGCGCTTTCGCAGCAACGACGTGGACTCGCTGCTGGAGGCCGCCGTGGCCGGGCTGGGCGTGGCGCATCTGGCCAGTTGGCTGGTCTACAAAAAGGTGGCTGCGGGCGAGCTGGTCAACCTGTTCCCCGACTCGGTGGCCGCCGCTGCGGCTGCGGCGTCAACGAGCCAGGCACCGGCCATACATGCGGTGCGACTCAAGGGCCGCTCGCACTCGGCCAAGGCACAGCTGTTTATCACCCACTTGAAACAGTCCTTTGGCACGCCGCCCTATTGGGACCGCGCAGCATTGGCCGCGCCCGACGCCAAGCCCTGAAACGCGATGCCAACCTCCCGCCGCCTTCTTTGCGCACAGTGTTTGCGCCCGCAAACCACCTGCATATGCCGCTTCGCCACGCCTACGCAGCACGCCTGTGAAGTTCTGATCCTGCAGCACCCCATGGAAGTGGACCATGCGAAGAACACCGCACGCTTGTTGCATCTCAGTCTGCCGGGTAGCCGCATGTTAGTTGGGGAAGAATTTGACGAGGCCAGACTGCGCGAAGCGATGGCCGAGCCCAAGTACACGGTGCTGCTGTATCCGCCAGACGTTTACGAAGGGCACGCAATGCCTGCACCGCTGGATGCAGAACAACTGCGCGATCCAGCCAAGGTGCGACTGGTGGTTCTGGACGGCACCTGGCGCAAGAGCCGCAAGATGTTGCACCAAAGCCCGCTGTTGCAAGGCCTACCGCGTCTGTCGCTAGAGGATGCGCCGCCATCCGGCTACGCTATTCGCAAGGCGCACAAGCCGGGGCAGTTGTCGACACTAGAAGCCACTTGCGCAGCGCTGGCGCAGCTGGAAGGCGACCCTCAAAAGTACCAACCCTTGCTCAAGGCATTCGATGGTTTTGTGGCTCAGCAGCAGGGATTTTCCAGGGGAAAAGGCCTGTAAAGCGCATAGAACGTGCGTAAGCAGCTCCTGATTTGATAGCATTCTCTCTGGGTGGCCCATCACACAGACCGCGCACCTGGGCTTGCCTATAAACGGATACCTATTCCGTTCAGGCGCCCATGGCAAAAGAAAAACTCCCAGGATTCAACGCGCGCCTATGGCTGCGCTTCGTCACCATTGCGCGGCCTTACTGGACCTCCAACCGCGGCCCCGCGTGGGGGATGTTCATCGGCTTGATCGCACTGCTGCTGAGCCAGACCGCCTTCAACGTGCTGTTCAACCAGCAGACGGGTGAGTTCACCTCCGCGCTGGCGGCGGGCGACGCCGACCGGTTCTGGTCCGCCATTTACGTGTACGTCGCTATCCTGGTGGTGGCCGTGCCGATCTACGCGCTGTACTACTACGTGCGCGACCGGCTGGGCCTGCACTGGCGGCGCTGGCTGACGGACAGCTTTTTGAAGCGCTACTTTGCCAAGCGCGCCTACTACCGCCTCAACGGCAGCGATATCGACAACCCGGACCAGCGGATTGCCGACGACATCGACAGCTTCACGTCGAAGTCGCTGTATTTTTCGATGATCGCGCTGGGCTCGGTGATTGATCTCGTCGCCTTCTCGGCCGTGCTGTGGACCATCTCGCGCACGCTGGTGGTCTTTCTGATCCTCTACGCAGTCGTCAGCACCTTCTTCACTGCTGCGGTATTTGGCCGGCGGCTGATCAATCTGAACTTTCACCAGTTGCACCGCGAGGCGGATTTCCGCTTTAGCCTGGTGCGCGTGCGTGAACACGCAGAGCCGATTGCCTTCCACGATGGCGAGGCGCGCGAGATGTCGGTGCTGCAGCGCGTGTTTGGAATGGTTTATGCCAACTACAAGCGGGTGTTGGGCTGGCAGTTCAGACTCAACCTCTTGCAGTACAGCCACAACTTCTTGACGGTGGCACTGCCTACCGTGATCGTGGCCAACGATGTGCTGTCCGGCGAGATGGAAGTGGGCCGCGCGATCCAGGCGGCTGGCGCGTTCGCCGCCATCCTGAGCGCGCTGACCATCATTGTTCAAAACTTTGAAAGCCTGAGCCGCTTTTCTGCGGGTGTGGACCGGCTGCATGCATTCTCGGAAGCGCTGGACAAGGTGGGCGACTTGCCGGTGCAACCTTGTGTTGCTCCTGGCGCAGAGGCGCCAGCCGCGGACACCCCTATCCGCACCGAGTTTGGCGACACGCTGGCGCTGAGTCACGTCACGGTGTTCACCCCCAACTGCGAGCAGATGCTGGTCAAGGATTTGTCGCTGACGGTCAAGGAAGGCGAAGGGCTGATGATCATTGGCTGCAGCGGCACGGGCAAGAGCTCACTGTTGCGGGTGATTGCCGGGCTGTGGCAAACCGGCTCCGGCGTTGTGACGCGCCCCGGTGGAGACGACATGCTGTTTTTGCCGCAGCAACCCTACCTGCCATTGGGCAACCTGCGCTGCCAGTTGACCTACCCCAACACCGACACAGACATTCCCGACGCAGAGCTATTGAAGTGGCTGGATTTGGTGAATCTGCCGAACCTGGCCACACGCTATGGTGGGCTGGACGCGGAGCTGGACTGGTCCAAGGTCTTGTCAGTGGGTGAGCAGCAGCGCCTGGCGTTTGCCCGTGCGTTGATTGCCAAGCCGCGCTATTTGCTGCTGGACGAATCCACCAGCGCGCTGGACACCGCCAATGAGGAGCACCTCTACAGCCAGCTTGCCGAGTTGGCCATCACGCCCATCAGCGTGAGCCACCACAGCGACATCGCCAAACACCACCGCCATACTCTGGATCTGCAAGGCGAAGGCGCCTGGACACTGCGCGATGAGGCAGCGCCGGCAGCTTGATCAGATCAGGTCGACGTCCGACACCAAAGACTTCACCGCAGCATCCATGTCTGCGGTAATTTCTTTCCAATCGTAGCCCGTCTGGGCGTTGAGGTATTCGAAGAACGAAGAGTTAGGGTCGTTCAACAGAACGGCGACGGCGTAGCCGTCGGTGTTGTCGGACAGCTTGAGCATCGCGTCGTATTTGGTGTCGGTCGCCAATGCGTCGTCGACCAGCACAGGCGCAGCGTCAAAGTAAATGCTGGGTAGTTCCACGCGCAAAGCGCGGCCGAAATCGCTGGCGAATACGGCCTTGGCATCGGCAAACGACCGAATGCCGGAGAAGAAACCGTAGGGCTGGATCTGGAAAAACTCCTGCATCGGCGGCGCCAACTGGCGCTCCACGGCAAAGTCAAACGCCGTGTCGACTTCCATGCGGTCGCCTTTTTTCAGCCGGATGCGCACCAGCAGAGCTTCGGTGATGCCGGAGAACCCTGCAGACTGAAAGTGGCGAACGATGCGTTCGGCCGTGGCGTCAGCGGGGAGACCTTGGGTAGTCGTCATGGGAGCAGTTTCTTTCGTAAAAGTGGTCAGTGTACAGAATCGCCAGGGGCAAAAATGCGCTTATCCTCGCACCACCTCTTTCGTCCATTGCCCCGTGTACAGCGTTCCGCCCCAAGTCCTCACCTACCTCTCGCACCCTCTGGCCCAAGTGGGCATTTTCATGGCGGCCTCCGCCGTGATGATCTGGCGGCTGCAGGCCATTGAGGGCAAGGGTTTCGAGGGCACCGTGCTGGGCACATTGATCATGCCGTACTGCTCCGGCTTTGCGAATCTGGTGTTCGCCTATGTGATGAGCCGCGAAGGCGGCAAGGGCACGACGGTGATAGAAAACTGTCTGGTCAACAACGTGACCAACCTGACGTTGATCCTCGGCCTGGCGACGATCTTCTTTGGCGCCAAGGCCGTCAAGGGCAAGGCAACCAAAGCGATGGCGCAAGAGCAACGCATCCACAAACTGGAACTGCTGTTCACGCTGGTCGCCCTCTTCCTGTTCACCGGCACACTGTGGGCGCTGGCCAAAGACGGTGTGCTGGACTTTTACGACGGTCTGGTGCTGGTCGGCCTGTTTCTGTTCTGGCAAGTCTTGCATGTGTTTGAAGTTCTCAAGACCAACGTGCGCAAGAGCCGCAGCTTTGAATGGACCATCGTCATTGACCTGGTCCTGATCGGCATCGCCGCCTATGGTGTGTACTTCAGCGTGAACTTCTTGGTGGACTGGATTGGCACCGTGAAGAGCCCCTACATCGGCGCAAAAGACCTGGGCTGGATCAGCGGCGCACTGATGGTGGTACCCAATGCGTTCATCGCGCTGTACTACGGCTTTGTCGGTCGACAAGATATTGTCGTCAGCTCGCAAGTGGGCGACGGGCATATCTGCATCCCGATGTGTATAGGCCTGTTCGCTCTATTCGACCCGATCCGCATACCATCGTTCTTCCAGATCGGCGTCTACGTCATCGCCGCTGCAGCGGTACTGCACTTCTTGTCCATCGCCGCGCTGGGCCGCCTGCCGCGGACATTGGGCGTTGTGCTGGTGGCGGGGTATGGCGTGTTTATCTACACTGGTGTGGTGCAGGCCTGACGGCCCATTGGAGATTCCCATGAAAACGCAAACCTTTCTCCGCGCCTTGTTTCAAGGCATTTTGCTGGTCGCCGCCTTTCAGGTATCCGCTGGCACACCGGCGCAAGGAAAGAAGACGGATGCCGCCACCATCGCCACGCTGACGGCGCAGGCCGACCAATGGGACAAAGCCATCGTCCGCAAGGATCGGGCGGCGATTGTGGGCAACATGGCCGAAGACTTTCGTCAGATTGATGGTGCCGGCAACGTGGAAACCAAAGCCTCGTTCGTGGAGGATTTGCTGTCGCCCAAGCTGGTGATTGCGCCTTACACAGTAGAAGATTTTGATGTGCGCCTGTATGGCGACGTCGCGCTACTGAGCGGACGCACGCGCATGACCGGGAGCTACGACGGCAAGCCCTTCAAGAGCCACTATCGCTACATAGACATCTATGTGCGCCGTGGCGGTGTCTGGAAAATCGTCAGCGTGCAGATTTCGAAAATACCAGACTAGGGCGTCCAACAGGGTGCGTGGCTTCAGTACAAACCCCATCGCCGCGGTGGCATGGAATTCGCTAGTATCGGGCGATAAGTTGACCGATTGGTTAACTTTGGTGCACACAGTTGCACCAGCACCGTCCAACCCGCGAGCCCATGACCCCATCTGCTGATTCAGGCCCCTCCTCCGATGCCACACCGGCGCGTACAGCCGTCGCGGTGCGCAATGCCAGCGTCATCTACCAGACCGCCGACACGCCAGTCCATGCGCTTTCCGATATTGATCTGGACATTGCCGAGGGCGAGTTCGTCTCGCTGATCGGCCCTTCGGGCTGCGGCAAGACCACGCTGATGCGCGTAATTGCCGATCTGGAAAAGATCAGCGCGGGCGAGGTACTGGTCAACGGCGTGAGCCCACACGATGCGCGGCTGGCGCGGGCCTATGGCTATGTGTTTCAGGCGCCGGCGCTGTTCCCCTGGCGCACCGTTTTGGCGAATGTGACGCTGCCGTTGCAGATTCAGGGCACGGGCAAAGCCGATGCCAAGCGCATTGCGATGGAGCACCTGGAGCGCGTGGGCCTGAAAGGCTTTGAGGGCAAATACCCGTGGCAGCTGTCGGGCGGCATGCAGCAACGCGTATCGATCGCCCGGGCGCTGTCGTTTGAGCCCAAAATTTTGATGATGGACGAGCCGTTTGGCGCGCTGGACGAGATCACGCGCGACCGGCTCAACGAACAGTTGCAACAACTGTGGCAGCGCGAGCGGCGTACGGTGGTGTTTGTGACGCACTCGATCGCCGAGGCGGTCTATCTGTCAACCAAGATTGTCGTGATGTCGCCGCGCCCCGGGCGCATCGTCAAGGTGATTGATTCGACCCTGCCCGATGCGCGCCACTTGGGTCTGCGTGATTCTTCCGAGTTTGTCGCCCTCGCCCACGAAGTGCGCGAGGCCTTAGCTGATGGCCACCACTAAAACGCTCTCGCAGCGTGCCGTCCAAGACTGGCTCCCAGTCGCGGTGGTGCTGTCGGCCGTACTTCTGGCCTGGTACATCGCCGCTTGGGTACTCAACGCACCTGGCGCGATTGAGCGCGTGCTTGATGCAGAAGTGGGCTATACATGGCAAGAATTGTTCAGCGCCACGATGAACATGGAGCGGCCGCTGATGCCCGCGCCACACCAGGTTGCAATGGACTTTTATGAGAGCCTGACCGAGTGGCCACTGGACTCGCCGCGCAACCTGCTGTTCCATGTGGCGGTGACTGGGCAGTCCACATTGACAGGCTTTGTGATGGGCACTGCGCTGGGCTTTTTTTTGTCGGTGTTGATCGTGCACAGCCGCACCTTGGACAAGGCGCTGTTGCCATGGATCGTTGCCTCGCAGACCGTACCGGTGTTGGCGATTGCGCCTATCGTGCTGGTAGTGTTGGGCAGCCTGGGCTTTTCAGGCACAGCACCCAAAGCTTTCATTGCGATGTATTTGTGCTTCTTTCCGGTGACGGTCGCGATGGTGGCCGGTTTGCGCTCGCCGCAGAAAATTGAAACCGAGATGATGCATACCTATGCGGCTTCCCCATGGCAGTCGCTGTGGCTGCTGCGCCTGCCTGCGGCCCTGCCGTTCCTGTTCCCGGCATTGCGCGTGGGCGTGGCCGCGGGCTTGGTGGGCGCGATGGTGGCCGAGTTGCCGACCGGCGCGCAAGCAGGCCTGGGCGCGAAGCTGCTAACCGGTTCTTACTACGGGCAGACCACGCAAATCTGGTCTGCGCTGGTGATGTCCGCATTGCTAGGTCTTGCGTTGACCAGCGCGGTGGCTCTGGTGGAGCGGCTGGTGTTGCGCAGCAGAGGAGGCCTATGAACGAAACAGCAGAAGTCGCAACCAGCGTAGCGCCTTGGTTCTGGCCCGCGATGCTGTTGCTGACCGTTGTTGCCGCGTACAGCGTCTACCGCATGGCAGCTGTCAATGGCAGGCGCTGGGTGGGGATGGCAACGGCCGCTCTGTTTGGCGCTTGGGTCATCCTTTTCTGGGAAATTCTGGTGCGCGCGCTGGATGTGCCGCGCGTGTTGTTGCCCGCGCCCAGTCTGGTACTCGGGTCGATGGCCAACCACGCGCCCAAGCTGTGGGGCGACTTTGTGCAGACGGTAGGCAAGGCGGTGTTGATCGGTTGGGCGCTGGGTTGCGCCCTCGGTTTTGTAGTCGCGGTTGCCATTGACCGGTTGCCATTCCTGCAGCGCGGTTTGCTGCCAGTAGCGTCGCTGACCAGCGCGATCCCGCTGGTGGGCGTTGCGCCGATTGCGGTGATGTGGTTTGGCTTTGAGTGGCCGTCCAAGGCGGCGGTGGTGGTGCTCATGACCTTCTTCCCGATGCTGGTGTCCACGCTGGCCGGGCTCAAGGCTGCGGGCAAGCTGGAGCTGGAGTTAATGCACAGCTACGCAGCCAGCTACTCGCGCACACTCCTGGCCTTGCGCCTACCCGCCGCCCTGCCCTATATCTTTGGCGCGCTGAAGGTCAATGCGACATTGGCGCTGATTGGCGCTATCGTGGCGGAGTTTTTTGGCTCACCCACATCGGGCCTGGGTTTTCGCATCAGCACCGAGGCGGCGCGCATGAACATGCCGCTGGTGTGGGGTGCGATTGTGGTGGCGGCAGTGACCGGTTCGCTGGCCTACGCCTTGCTTGTTGCGCTGGAACGCCGTGCGGCGTTCTGGCATCCGTCCGTGCGTGAAGGATGATTCGCGCATTTTCTTTCGTCCCTTGTCATTAACCCTCTGAAGGAGCTTTCCATGATTCGTTCTTCCAAGTTCACGCTGCGCCTGCTGGCTGTGGCGATGGCCGCCGCCAGCTTTAGCGCTATGGCCGCAGAAAAAGTCACTGTGCAACTGAAGTGGGTGCCACAAGCCCAGTTCGCCGGCTACTACGTCGCCGCCGCCAATGGCTATTACAAGGACGCAGGGCTGGACGTCACCATCAAACCCGGTGGCCCGGACATCGCGCCCACGCAGGTGATTGCCGGCAAACAGGCCGACATCGTGGTTGACTGGATGCCATCGGCGCTGGCCGCGCGTGAAGCCGGTGTTCCGCTGGTCAACGTGGCCCAGGTGTTCAACCAGTCGGGCCTGATGCTGACCTGCAAGAAGGCCAGCGGCGTGACCACACCCAAGGACTTCAAGGGCAAGACATTGGGCGTCTGGTACGGCGGCAATGAGTATCCGTTCCTGAACTGGATGGCCAAGCTGGGCTTGAAGACCGACTCCGACATCAAGATCCTGAAGCAGGGTTTCAACGTCGACCCACTGTTGCAAAACCAGGCCGCCTGTATCAGCACGATGATTTACAACGAGTACTGGCAAGTCGTGGACGCTGGCGTCAAGGAAAAAGACCTGGTCACTTTCTTCTATGAAAAAGAAGGCGTGGCCTCACTGGAAGACGGTCTGTATGTGTTGGAAGCCAATCTGAAAGACCCGGCCTTTGTGGCGCGCATGGGCAAGTTCCTGAAGGCTACATTGAAGGGCTGGAATGAAGCCGTCAAAGACCCCGAAGGCGCAGCCAAGGCCGTCGTAGCTGCGGACACATCCGGCAGCTCCAACCTGAAGGTGCAAAAGCGCCAGATGGAAAACGTCGCCAAGCTGATCACCAATGCGGGCACAGCCAAGATCGGCTATCTGGAACCCGCTGCGTATGAACGCACGGTGAAGGTCTTGCTATCCGGTGGTAGCGATCCGGTGATCAAGAAGGATCCGGGCAAAGCCGCGTACTCGCACGCGATCTGGAACGCGGCGCAGAAGTAATCTGCAACCCACGGCAAACATGGACAGGGCAGTGGACGCATCCAAGGGCCTCATTCGGCAAACGAATGAGGCGCTGATCCTGTCCGCGGCCGAACGCGTGTTTGCCCGCGCAGGCTTTGGCGGCGCGACGATGGCAGCCATCGCTGAGGCCAGCGGCCTGCCCAAGGCCAATCTGCATTACTACTTTGGCAGCAAAGAGGTGCTATACCGCGAGGTACTGGCCCGCATCCTGAACGACTGGCTGGCGCCCACGCATGGCATTACCGATGATGCCGACCCGCGTGCGGCGCTGGAGCAGTACATCCGCGACAAGATGGCGCTATCGGCCGAGCGGCCCGATGGCTCCAAGGTGTTTGCCAACGAGCTGCTGCACGGCGCACCGGTCATCAAAGGCCTGCTGGAGACGGACCTGCGCAAACTGCTGCGCGAAAAGGCCGCTGTCGTGCAAACCTGGATAGACGCTGGCCGTATGGCGCCAGTAGACCCGGTGCACCTTTTTTTCACGATCTGGGCGTCTACGCAAACCTATGCCGACTTTGACGAACAGATCAAGGCCGTGCTGGGCCGTGCGCAACTGACCGCCAAGGACCAAGCCCGTGCAACAGAGCATGTGGTGAGCCTGATTTTGCGGGGTTGCGGCTTGCTGTAGCCCACCTTCTGTTCGCCAGCGCACAGCAGTGCTGGCCGCAATCACGGAGCATGTGCCATCGGGTCGCTTCATGACCGGAAGGAGGAATCTCATGCCCATTGCCCATTTCCACAAGGCGACCGACCCCGCCACCCATGACGAGGTCCATATCAATACCGAGGCGGTGCTGTTCGTAGAGGAGCCGCCCGAATCACAGATCGGCAAAACGTCGATCCAGGTGATTGGCTTGCACACCGATGGCATCCGCATCACCGAACCTTTGGTCGAGGTATTGGCGCAGTTGCCAACGCTGGTGGCAACCTTTCGGCATTACCACGCAGGTGCGCCCGCCGAAGGCGCCAGCGTGGTGCATATCGCCACGCACAACGTCAGCTACGTCTTGCCCAATGTGCCGCACACGCCCACGTTCTGGACCATCCATTTCCGGGACGAATCCGAACTGCGCGTGGTGCATCCCCTGCCCGACAACCTCTGAAGGCACAATGCGGCGATGGCCGCTGACACGCTTCAAGGATCCAACGCTGTATACCGATGGCTGGTGCTCAGTAGCCTGGTTGCATTGGGCGCATGTACGTCGGCTCCGCCCAGCCCAGGCACCCCCGAGGTAAGTCAGCTTGCACCTGTGCAGCTGACACGGGCTGCCCAGACTTATGCGATTGACGCCGCCGCCTCGACACTGCATATCCTGGTCTATCGTGCCGGTCCAATGGCACGACTGGGGCACAACCATGTGATCAGCTCGCACAGCATGCAAGGCCGCATTTGGCGCGAGGCGACGCCGGAGAGTTCGGGCTTTGATATCACGGTTCCCATCAACGATCTGATCGTTGACGATAGTGCCGAACGTGCTACAGAGGGCGACGAGTTCGCGGCCAATGTAAGTCAAGAAGCCAAAGAAGCTACCAAGGTCAATATGCTGCGCGAATCACTATTGGATGCTGCGCACTTTCCCTTCGTTCGTATCCGGTCCGTCACTGTTCAAGGCGATGCGAATGCGCCAACCGTAGTGGCGGCCATCCATATCAAAGACCAGACCCGGAATGTCACGCTGCCCGTTACGCTGCAATCCATAGATTTCGGCATGCGTGCGAAAGGCGAATTTCAAATCAAGCAGACCGACTTCGGCATCACACCCCTGAGCGTCGCGCTTGGCGCCTTGCAGGTTCAGGACACCATCAAAATTAAATTCGAATTGGTCGCCAAGGCGCAATGACGGCGATTGACCGCACACTGCTGAACCACGGTTTCCCCGGCAGCACATGGGGGAATCTGGGGTTCTGGACCGATGCGCAAAACTATCCCGCAGCCTGTCGAGCGCTTGCCATCACGCTGGCGGGGGCCGCACAGTTGCAGCCAGGATGCAGCGTGCTGGATGTCGGTTTTGGCTGTGGGGACCAGTTGCTGATCTGGAAACAGCATTTTGGTGTGGGTCGCATCACCGGCGTGGAAACGGATGCATCCGCCGTCAGCGTGGCACTGGGCAAGCTCGCAGAGTTCACAGACGTATCGCTTCACCTCGGCAACGGTAACTGGGGCCCCTTGGATGAAAGCTATGACCGTGTACTGGCGCTGGACTGCGCGTACCACTTTGCGCTCCGCTCTGCCTTCTTCACCCATGCCTTTCAGACACTCATGCCCGGCGGGATGCTCGCACTGACCGATATCGTCGTTGCGGACGACACCCATTCTTCAGAGCACGCGCGTTTGGCCAAGCTATGCGGCATACCGCCAGAGAACCTGCTGACGCAAACAGCGTATGCGCAGGCGTTGACGAATCTGGGTTTCACTGCAGTCACATTGCAGCGACTGGATGAAGAAGTGCTGTCCGGCTTCACGCGCTTTGCAACGCGCCTGCTACGCCAACGCACCCTGGCGACTCTCAGCGTGGGCGGGCTCAAGGTTCTTGCAACGGCGGCGATCATTGGCTGGTTGCTTCGTGGGCCGCGGGTGCACTACGTGTTGATAACAGCAAAACGCCCGACATAAGGCGCTCCAGAGTCTGTTTCGATTTGCGCTAAGTCGATAGCTGCCACACAATGCAGCGCAAATCGAATCACTGTAAAGGGAGGACATGGCCATGAAAGTCTTATGGGTACGGGGCGATACCGGTAACGATGTACGCAAGCTGCGGCAAGCGCTGGCCGCGCAACTAGGCCCTGAGGCCGCGTTGTACGGTGCGCTGGACCAGGGCGATGTTCTGGATGCAGACGCCGAAGCTGCGGTGCGGCGATGGCAATCAGGTGTTGGTCTGATTGCCGACGGCGTGGTAGGGCCGTATTGCCAACAGGTATTGGGGCTGCGAAAGCCCGGCCCGCTGGCCATGGAGCTGAAGCTGGAGTGGGTGCAGCGCCTGTTTCCTGCGACCAAGCCGGCCAATATCTCGCGCTATCTGCCCTACGTTTCCGCTGCGCTGGATGCGATGCGCCTGACGGACCAACCCATGGTCTGCGCTGCGCTGGCAACCATCCGCGCAGAGAGCGAAGGCTTTCTGCCGATCTCTGAATTCCAGTCACAGTTCAATACCGCACCCGGCGGCGCGCCCTTCGCGCTGTACGACGACCCGAAAAAGAAACTGGGCAACAGCCAGCCCGGTGACGGGGCGCGCTTCAAAGGCCGAGGATTTGTGCAGCTAACAGGCCGCGCCAACTATGAGATCTATGGTCCAGCCGTTGGCATTGATCTGATTGCCCATCCAGAACTGGCGAATGCGCCCGAAGTGGCAGCCTGCCTGCTGGTGCAGTTTCTTGCCAACCAGGCCGATGCGATGCGCGACGATCTGGCTGCGGGCCGGCTGGCACGGGCGCGCCAGCGCGTCAATGGCGGCACACACGGGCTGGAACGCTTTCGCGATGTGTTCAAACTTGCAGCGACCATATGGCCCGCTGCGCCCGCCCCTGTGGGCAAGGCGGCCGCGGCCAGCAAGAAGAAAACCACCACGACCAAGAAGCGTTCGTTGACGGTGCGCAAGGATCCGACCGATTTGAATGACCGCGCCTACTTGCCGCCCCCGGTTGGTTTGCAGGAGATGTTTCCTACCGACGCCGAGATGGCCAAGTTCCTGCCGCGCTACACCCGCGCCAGGCTGATCCTGAACCAGGGGCAGGAAGGCGCCTGCACCGGCTTTGGCTTGGCCGGCGTGGTCAACTACTTGCGCTGGGCCAAGGCGGGCTATCCTGAAAAACTGCATTCGGTCAGCCCCCGCATGTTCTACAACTTCGCGCGGCGCTACGACGAACTGGCCGGTGAAAACTACGAGGGCTCGAGCTGCCGCGGCGCATTGAAGGGTTGGTTCAACCACGGTGTGTGCATGGAGACGGATTGGCCCTTCAGCGACACCAAGGTCCTGCAACCCAAATTCGGTTATGCCGACCGCGCACGCAGCAACACACTGGGCGTGTATTACCGCATCGATCTGAAATCCATCACCGACATGCAGGCGGCAATCCAGGCCGTTGGCGCCATCTACGTTTCCGCCTTCACGCACAAGGGCTGGGACCACGTTCCCAAGACTCCAAAACCACCTAAAGGCCACTCTGATCTTCCGGTCATCGCATTTGACGGCCGCCCTTCGGAAGTGGACGGCCATGCGTTTGCGCTGGTGGGCTTTAACGCCCAAGGCTTTGTGATTCAGAACTCCTGGGGCACCAACTTCGGTGCGGGCGGATTTGCGGTGTTGACCTATGCCGACTGGCTGGCCAATGCGATGGATGCTTGGGTCGTGGCAATGGGCGTTCCCGGTGTGGTCGTGGGCCGTGTCAGCGTGCGCTCGACGGGTGCGGGCGGCAGGGCCGCGGGCGCAGATACCACTGCCTGGTGGAGCGAAGACCAGGCCTACCAGCACAGCGTGGTGCTGGGCAACGATGGACGTGCCAAGCGCTATCTGACGGAGGACGAGCTGAGCCGCACACTGCTGCACCAGGGCGCAGGCCTGCCGGACCAGTGGTTCCGTACGCAAGGCGGCAACCAGCCCAAACGGCTGGTGATCTACGCGCACGGCGGCCTCAACAGCGAGGACGCCGGCATCACGCGCGCGCGGGCGATGGGCCGCCATTTCATGGCGAACGATTGCTACCCACTGTTTCTGGTGTGGAAGACAGGCTTGCAGGAGTCCATTGCCAATATGCTGAGCGAGGCATTCCGCAAACAACCGGCAATGGCAGGCGGCATCGGTGAGGCTATTAGCGAGAAAACCGACCTGCTGGTGGAAAAAGTCATTGGCCGGCCCCTGGTGCGCCCGGTCTGGAGTGAAATGAAAGAGAACGCAGAGCTGGCATTTGGCAACGGGCGCGGCGGCGATCTGCTAATCACCGCGCTGCAAAAGCTACGCGACACTTGGGGCGATGCGCTGGAAGTCCACATCGTTGGGCATTCGGCTGGCTCCATTCTGCTGGGCCATATGCTGTCCGCAATGAAGGCCCGCAAGCTGGACGGCCTGGTTAAATCGACCCACCTGTTTGCACCCGCCTGCACGGTGCAGTTTGCCAACGAACACTATGCACCACTGCCTGAAGTGATGCGCAATTTGTACCTGCATGTGCTGTCAGACCGGGTGGAGCGCAATGACAATGTGGCGGCGATTTACCGCAAGTCCTTGCTGTACATGGTGTCCAACGCGCTGGAGATGGACTTGCGCACGCCGCTCTTGGGCTTGGACAACATCACCAACCTGACCTACAACGGCTGGGACGGTGCCTCCAGCACGGGCGAGACGCTGAAGGCATGGCGCCGCGCTGCAGCCGATGCGGGTTTGAACTCGCCAGACCGCTACACCGCTGTATCGGATGACAAGGTGAAGACCGCAGAACCAAAAGTCGAAATCGATGCCAACCACGGCTGCTTCGACAACAGCATTGAGGTGCTGCGCACAACGATGATGCGCATTCGCGGCGGCAAACTGGCGGCGGCGGTGGACGACTTACGCGGCTTTTGAACGCGCGGCCCAAGCCTTGGCCACTGACTGCGCCGAAGCCACGGCGCTTTCGAGCAAAGGAATACCCGGCGCCGCGTAGGACCCGCAGAAAAACACGCGCCGCTTCGGCTGCGCATGCAAGGTTTGCAGCTTTTCCAGATTACCCTGGGTTGCCAGGTCAACCATCGGGCGCTGCAAACTGCAGTCCTGCAAGACCAGTTCCGGCGCGGGCTGCAGCATGGGGTTGATGGTTTGAAACAGCGGTTGCGCGTGTTGGTATGAGGGCAGCAGGCGGTTGACCCAGATGCTGATCATCGGCCGATCGAACTCTGGCGACAGCACATAGTTGACCGGTCCCCAGTCGCTGCGGTCCTTGGGCATCAGACGTGTGTCGTTGTGCATTACCACCCGCACGGCGTCATAGCGCACCGCCTGCAGCACGGCACGCTCGGCGCGGGTTGCATCGCCAAGCAAATCGAGAATCTGGTTCGCCTGCGTGGCAAACACTACAGCGTCGAAGGTCTCCGTACTTCCGTCCTGCATCGTGATGACAACGGAACTGCCCTCGCGCTGCACGCCTTCAATGCGTGCGCCCAAGCGCAGGTGCGCAACGCGCTGTGAGAGCGCCTGCGCAATGGCCGTCGCCCCGCCCACCGCACGGTAGACGCTGGACAGCATGAAGGCACGGTTGAAATACTGCGCAATCACAGCGGCCGGGTAATCGCGCACGGCCTGACAGCTCACCGTGTTGATGCCCGCAAAGATGGGAATCAGAAAGCGGTCCGCGAAGGCGCTGGAATAGTGTTCCGCGTGCAGATATTCGCCCAGCGTAAGCCCGCCCAATTTGCCAGCCGCCAGCGCCAGCGGCGTTTTCAGGAGAAAGCGCCCCAAGTCCCACAGGATCTGGCGCGGCGCATCGTGCAGCAGGCTAGCGGGCACAACCCACGGCACCGTCTTTCCCAGTGCCTGGTAGTTGCGATAGCGAAAGTAGCTGTCGCCATCCAGGTCGCTGAAGCCCAAGGACGCGTCCAGCGGTTCAACGTCAACTCCGGTCTGCGACAGCAGTGCAAACAACTCGGGGTAGTAGCCCGGATAGATGACGCGCAACGGCACATCAACCACTCCGCCCGGCGCCTGGACGCTGTGCGCACCTATGCCCAGACTGGCCTGGCGTTCAAACAAAGTGACCTCGTGCTCTGCGCCCAGAAACCACGACGCCGCCAAACCAGCCATGCCACTACCAATGATTGCGATGCGTTGTTGCGCCATCGGGCGATGCTAACAGTGGGCAAGGTGTGGTCAGTGCATCGCCCGCACCGCCCAACGCAACTTGGCGGACGATGAGCGCGGGTTGCTGCGCTGCTCGTCATACGACGCGCGAATTGGATCAGCGGCCACGCTGCTGAAGGTGCCGTTGCGCTCACCTGCCTGAAAGCATTTTTTCACGCGCCTGTCTTCCCCGGAATGGAAGCTCAAGATTGCGACGCGCCCACCGGGCTTCAGGCAGGCGGGTAAGTTCAGCAGCATGGTGTCCAGCACACCAAACTCATCGTTCACCTCAATGCGCAGCGCCTGAAACGTGCGCTGCAACACCTTTTTGGTCTCCACCAGGCGCTCTTCTACCGGCATGCTGCGCTTGTATGCCAGCTCCATCGTGGAGCGCACCAGGTCGGCCAACTGCACCGTGGTTTCCAGGTACTGGCCTTGCAAGGCCGCGGCCAAGGGAATGGCAAACGGCTCATCGGAGTTGTCCGTCAGCAAGTCCCGCAGCCGATGCCGGGTGACGCACAACAGCAGCTCGCTGGCGGACTGTCCACTGGTCGGGTCCAGGCGCAAATCCAGAGGGCCATCGGCCCGGAAACTGAAGCCCCGCGCCGGGTTGTCAATCTGCATGGACGACACACCCAGGTCGGCCAGCACGAAGTCAAAGCCACCGCCCGCCTGAGGCAGCAAGGTGGCAAGTTCGCTGAAGTTGGCGCGGTGCACGCTGAGCGCTTCTTCGCCAAAACCCAATGCCCGCAGCCGCGCCGTGGTGCGGGGCAGCTCAATCGGATCGACATCCATGCCAAACATGCGCCCGCCCGGCTGCACCAGCGGCAGCATGGCCAGCGTGTGGCCACCAAAGCCCAGCGTCAGATCTGCGCCAGTTTCGCCCGGCAAAGGTTTCAGGATGGCAAGGATTTCATCGACACAAATGGAGCGGTGCATGCCCGCAGGCGTTTGCCCGCGTTGCATGACCTTTTCCACCTCCTGCGCATGGCGTACAGGGTCCAGCTCTTTGTATTTTTCTTCAAACTGCCGGGGATGGGTACCAACATAACGCACGCGGCGCTTGTGGGGAGGAGAAGCGTCGGTCATCGGCCATTATGCGGCCCCAGCTAAAAAAGGCCTATTGGCAACGACCCACTCAAGGCGCGAAGTCGTCGACCTGAATGACTTTGTCTGCCGCTTGCAGATAGGCCAGCGCCAGCGCCGGATTGGGCGTGCCCGCGGCCGCATGTTCGAATGAGCCAGTGCGCCTAACCAGTTTGTTGAGCTGGCCGGTAGCCTCGTCACCCAACTGGGCAGCCAGCTCCAGCGCTTTCATCAAATCAACCATTCCGCCGCCCTTGGGCAGACTCATGTCAGGGCACAAGCGTTGCACCACCTGCGCGTTCTCGCGCAGCAGTTTGGCCAGGGCCAGTTTCTCCACATCACGTAGCGGCGCCAGATGGGAGGTGCGGCTCAGGATCAACCAGCCAATGAATCGTCGCCCAGGGGTGGGCAGGTTGGCGTACAGGTCTTTCAGCACTTCTTCGGCAGCGTCCAGTTGCGCACGCATGGCGGCTTGGGCGAGAGGCAGCATCTGCGTGTCGCCCTCCATCGAATAGCGCCAGATGCTGGCGCTGGCCATGTAGAGGTGCGCCAGGCAATCGCCAAGGCGAGACGACAACAGTTCCATGCGCTTGAGCTTGCCGCCCAGCAGGCCCATCGCCAGGTCGCAGGTCAACGCGTATTTCGCGCTCAGGCGGGCCAGCATGCGGGCTTCGTTGGCCAGCCCGTGCGGCGGTGTGCCCACAACGGGCGCGCCAAACAGGCTGCGCCAGAAGTTGCGCGCCACATGGCCACCGTGGCCTATCAGCGCACGGCCGAGTGCCTCGACGTCTTTTTGCTCGACAGCCTGCATCTCTGCCATAACAAACGGGTGGCAGCGCACTGCGCCTTGGCCAAAGATGATCAGCGATCGCGTGAGGATGTTGGCGCCCTCGACCGTAATTGCGACAGGCATGTGACGGTACGCGACCGACAACAGGTTGGACGGCCCGTTGATGATGCCCTTGCCGCCGAGGATATCCATGGCGTGGTTGATGGAGGTGCGGCCGGCCTCGGTCAGGTGCACCTTCAAGATGGCGCTGGCCACGGCGGGCTGACCGCCGTTGTCCAGTGCGGCGGCGGTGAAGCGGCGGGCCGCATCCGTTGCGTACAGCTCCACCGCCATGCCGGCAATGATCCCGGCAATCGCATCGAACTTGCCGATCGGCATGCCAAACTGATCGCGCACTTTGCCGTAGCCGTTGGCGATAAAGACGGAGCTTTGCTGGGTCGCAGCCCCCAGCGCAGGCAGCGAAATAGCGCGCCCTGCGGCCAGGCTCTCCATCAGCATGCGCCAGCCCTTCCCTATCTGCTTCTCCCCACCAATGATCCAGTCCATGGGCACGAACACGTCCTCACCAAAAATAGGGCCGTTCATGAACGCGCTGTCCATGGGGCGGTGGCGGCGGCCAATCTGCATGCCCGGTGTGGGCACAGGGATCAGCGCGCAGGTAATGCCCAAGTCGCGTTCGCCTTCCGGGCGGCTCTCGTCTCTGGCATTAAAGGCCAGACCGACAACAGTCGCCACTGGTGCCAACGTGATG
Organism: Rhodoferax sp. P2_H8_2; assembly: GCF_056403235.1. Classification (NCBI taxonomy): domain Bacteria; kingdom Pseudomonadati; phylum Pseudomonadota; class Betaproteobacteria; order Burkholderiales; family Comamonadaceae; genus Rhodoferax; species Rhodoferax sp. P2_H8_2. The sequence goes on along the minus strand of NZ_JBFUFW010000004.1, from coordinate 177,795 downwards.
TAACGCTTGGAAAAGGTAACGCTGAAGCCGCGCACCGGTTTGCCGTCAATCTCGCGCGTGGTCAGGATGCCGCGGTCGGGGATGGAGGCCGCGTCAGAACCTGCATAGGGCGACGTGAGTCCAAAGCAAGGCAGGTCGCGGCCATCGGCCAGGCGCGGCAGGTAGTGCTTCTTCTGCGCATCGGTGCCGTAGTGCAGAAGCAACTCGGCTGGCCCCAGAGAGTTAGGCACCATGGCCGTCACCGCGGCCGACACATTGACCGTAGCCAAGCGCGTCACCACGGCGGCATGGGCAAAGTGCCCAAAGCCCAAGCCACCCCATTCCTTGGGGATGATCATGCCGAAGAAGCGCTTCTCCCGCAGGTACAGCCACACCTCCGGCGGCAAGTCGCGCGCGGTATCGATCGCAAAGTCATCGAGCATGCCGCACAGTGTGTGCACCTCGTTGTCAAGAAAGCTCTGCTCTTCTGCGGTGAGCCTGTTGGGGCCGGTGGCGATCAGCGCGTCAAAGTCAGGCTTGCCAGCGAACAACTGCCCCTCAAAGCCGACGGTGCCAGCTTCCAGCGCCGCGCGTTCGGTATCGCCCATGGCGGGCAACACTTTGGCAAAAGGCGCCATGGCCAACCGGCCGATGATGGAGGCAATCCCCATGAGGGCTTACGAAGGTTTGGAAATTTCAGACAGCGCTTCGGCGGCCGGTCGGATTTCTGAGCTTTCAACGGCAAAGTCACCCAACGCAACAATGCCAACGAGACGTTTGTTGCGGTCCACGACGGGCAAACGCCGCACTTGGCGCTCGCTCATGATCTTGGCGGCTTCTTCGACCGATTGGTCTTCGAAGACCCAGGCAATGCCCTCGGACATGACGTCGCGCACTTTGGTGCTGCCGTCCTTGCCTTCGGCTACCGCGCGGATAGCGATGTCACGGTCTGTAATCGCGCCAATCATGCGGTCGTTTTCGCCAACGGGCAGCATTCCAAAGTCGCCTTCCCGCATCTGTATTGCGGCGTCACGAATAGTCATGTCGGGGTCTATAACTTTGACGTCGGAGCTCATCAGGTCTTTGAGTTTCTGCATGGTTTTGGTCCTTGTGGTTGTGTTCGCAATCAGAAAGACCATCTTCTTCTACATGCAGGCTGAGAACCGTGCGATGGCGCACAGCGGCGCAATGAAAAAGCCCAAACCTGTGAGGGTTTGGGCTTTTAAAAAACGGGAAGAGAGTCGAACTACTTCCGTGCTGGCGGCATATCCGTACATGACCCATGCGCGACCTCAGCCGCCAAACCAATCGTCTCACCCAACGTTGGATGCGGGTGGATGGTCTTGCCGATGTCCACTGCGTCTGCACCCATCTCGATCGCCAACGCGATCTCGCCGATCATGTCGCCGGCGTGCGTACCGACCATGCCGCCGCCCAGGATCTTGCCGTGGCCGTGGGCTTCATCGCTGTCGTCGAACAAAAGTTTGGTGACACCTTCGTCGCGACCATTGGCCAGTGCGCGGGCGGAGGCGCTCCAGGGGAACAGGCCCTTCTTGACCTTGATGCCTTGCGCCTTGGCCTGGTCTTCGGTGAGGCCCACCCAGGCCACTTCAGGGTCTGTATAGGCCACGCTGGGGATTACGCGGGCGTTGAACGCTGCGGCTGCCAGCTCCTTGTTGCCTTGCAACTCACCGGCAATCACTTCTGCGGCCACATGGCCTTCGTGGACGGCCTTATGCGCCAGCATCGGCTGGCCGACGATGTCGCCGATGGCGAAGATGTTGGGCACGTTGGTGCGCATCTGGATGTCGACATTGATAAAGCCGCGGTCGGTCACTGCCACGCCGGCTTTCTCTGCCCCTAACTTCTTGCCATTGGGCGTGCGGCCCACTGCTTGCAGCACCAGATCGTAGGTTTGCGGCGCGGGGGCGGTACCACCCTCTTCAGCCGGCGCAAACGTTACCTCGATGCCCGCGGGCGTCGCCTTCGCACCTACCGTTTTGGTCTTGAGCATGATGTTGTCAAAACGCGGCGCATTCATCTTCTGCCAGATCTTGACCAGATCGCGGTCCGCGCCTTGCATCAGGCCATCCATCATCTCGACCACGTCGAGGCGCGCACCCAGCGTGCTGTAGACAGTGCCCATCTCCAAGCCGATGATGCCGCCGCCCAGAATCAGCATGCGCTTGGGAACCTCTTTCAGCTCCAGCGCACCGGTGCTGTCGACCACGCGTGGATCGTCGGGCATGAAGGGCAGGCTCACAGCCTGACTGCCAGCCGCGATGATGGCCTTCTTGAAGGCAACGACCTTCTTGGTGCCGGTCTTCTCTTGTGCGGTGCCGCTGGTTTCTTCCACTTCCAGATGGTTGGCGCCGACAAAGCTGCCGTAGCCACGCACCACGGTCACCTTGCGCATCTTGGCCATGCCAGAGAGGCCGCCAGTGAATTTGGAGATCACCTTTTCCTTGTGCGCGCGCAGCTTGTCGATGTCCAGCGTCATCGCGCCGTAGTCCACGCCCAGCGCAGACATGTGGCTCACCTCGTCCATCACCGCTGCTACGTGCAGAAGCGCCTTGGACGGGATGCAGCCTACGTTCAGGCAGACGCCGCCCAGCGTGGCGTAGCGCTCGACCAGGATGACCTTCAGGCCCAGATCGGCTGCGCGGAACGCTGCGGAGTAACCGCCAGGGCCACCGCCCAAGACGAGCACATCGCAATCCAGATCGGCACTGCCGCCGAAACTGGCTGCCGCTGGTGCGGGTTGTGTTGCTGCAGTTGCTACTGATTTAGGAGCTGCTTGCGCACGTTCTGCGGGCACTGGGGGCACATTTGGCACTGAATCTCCAGCGGCACCTTCCAACAGCAGAACGACAGAACCTTCCTTGACCTTGTCACCGATCGCGACCTTCAGCTCCTTGACCACACCGCCCTGGCTCGCCGGAATTTCCATCGACGCCTTGTCGCTCTCGACAGTGATCAGGCTCTGCTCGGGCTTGATGGTGTCGCCGGGTTTGACCATCAACTCGATGACGGTGACTTCTGCGAAGTCGCCAATGTCCGGGACCTTGATTTCGATGAGTGCCATAAATACCTCTAATCAGTTGGGGTCAGAGCACATTTGCTGTGCAAAGTGGTCTGACCCACAAGCTTGTTACTTTTTCTTTAGTTTGATTGTGAAGACCTCGACCGGGCCGGCCGAGCTCTTGTCAAATTCGCAACCCGCTTGCATCCCGGCCATCGCGACTTCGCGCGCGCTCTTGGCCGTGCTCCAGGCTGCGTGCATTGCGCCGAGCGCAAAGCTGCGCCCGGAACCAATGGCCCAGAACTCCTTGAACTCGAACACTTCGCGGTAGCTGTAGAGGCCGTAGATGCCAGTTGCGTTGGCGATCACCACGCTGAACTGGCTGGACTCGTAGGGGTCGTTGTCGTCTTCCTTGGTTTGCAGGAAAAAGTTTTCCTTGAGCAACGGGTGCAACCGGGTGAAGGTGTCGAACACCTCATCCTTGCTGCCCAGCAACAGCTCCTTGCGCGGCAGCGCGGCCATGGCCTTGCGCAGAACCGGGAAGTGCGCGGTGGAGCCCGCCAGAGCCACGTAGCTCAAGCCACCCGCCGCGTCGACCTTGAAGATCTTGCTGTTCGCTTCAAACCGGTGACCCAGGCGCGTGTCGCCAAAGGTCACCAGCGTGTCAGCGGCAATCGCAACCTGCTGGTCTTTCTGGACCACGACAATGGTTGTCATGCCGACTTCTTAGAGCAAAACGCGGCGGAAGTCGCCGAGGATCTGCGCCAGGTACACATTGAAGCGTGCAGCCGAAGCGCCATCAATCACGCGGTGGTCCCACGTCAAAGACAGCGGCAACATCAACCGTGGTTCAAACGCCTTACCGTCCCACACCGGTTGTGTGGTCGAGCGGCACACACCCAGGATCGCCACTTCGGGCGCATTGATGATGGGCGTGAAATAGGTCCCGCCAATACCGCCCAATGACGAGATCGTGAAGGTCGCGCCGGACATTTCTGCCGGGCTCAGCTTGCCGTCGCGCGCTTTCTTAGCCAACTCGGACATTTCGGCTGAAATCTGGAAGATGCCTTTCTTGTCGGCGTCCTTGATCACCGGAACCATCAGGCCATTGGGCGTGTCGGCCGCAAAGCCGATGTGCCAGTAGTTCTTGTAGACCAGCGCATCACCATCCAGCGAGCTGTTGAACTCGGGGTACTTCTTCAGCGCCGCCACGCAGGCCTTGATCAGGAAGGCCAGCATCGTGACTTTGATGCCGGCCTTCTCGTTTTCCTTGTTGGTCAGCACGCGGAAGGCTTCGAGGTCGGTGATGTCGGCATCGTCGTGGTTGGTGACCGCCGGAATCATGATCGCGTTGCGCAGCAGGTTGGCGCCACTGATCTTCTTGATACGCGACATCTCCTTGCGCTCGATCGGACCAAACTTCGCGAAGTCGACCTTGGGCCAGGGGATCAAACCAAGTGCTGCGCCGTCGCCACCCGCGCTGCCCTTGTTCTGCGCAGCACCAGCCAGAGTTTGCACCGCGCCGCTCATTACGGAGCGGGTAAACGACTGCACGTCGGCTTCGGTGATGCGGCCCTTCATGCCGCTGCCTTTGACTTCATTCAGCGGCACGCCCAGTTCGCGCGCGAACTTGCGCACGGAAGGTGATGCGTGTGGCAAGCCCAACGTTGAGCCGCCGGGAACATGCGCGGGAACAGCGGCCGGCGTAGCTGTTGCTACAGAAACAGGAGCTGCTTGCGCACTGGGTGCGGGCGCTGGAGCACTATTTGGCACCGAAGCTGCAGGCGCCGCGGCAGCAGCCGAGCCTTCCAGAATCACCACCAGGTCACCGATGTTGACGGTGTCACCAATCTTGACTTTGATCTCCTTGACCACGCCAGCGGTGCTGGACGGAATTTCCATCGAGGCCTTGTCGCTCTCGACCGTGATCAGGCTTTGCTCAACCTTCACCGTGTCGCCGACCTTGACCAGCAGTTCGATGACGGCCACATCCTTGAAGTCGCCAATATCGGGCACGCGCACTTCAACCGGGCCAACTTTGACCGCAGGCGCCGCTACAGAAACAGGAGCTGCTTGCGCCTGTACTACGGGCGTTGGAGCCGATTTAGCCTCTGAAACTGGGGCGGCTGGCGCCGCTGCTGCGCCTGCAGCCTCCAGCATCACGACCACAGAACCCTGCTTGACCTTCTCGCCCAGCTTGACCTTGATTTCCTTGACCACGCCAGCGGTGCTGGACGGAATTTCCATCGAGGCTTTGTCGCTCTCGACGGTGATCAGGCTCTGCTCGGCCTTGACCGTATCACCCACCTTGACCAGCAGCTCAATGACCGCCACTTCATCCAGATCACCAATATCCGGGACTTGTACTTCTAGCAATGCCATGTTTGTCTCCGGATATTTTTATGCGTACAACGGATTGATCTTGTCGGCATTGATGCCGTACTTCTTGATGGCCTCTGCCACCTTGGCCACCGGAACCGTGCCGTCCTCGCTCAGCGCCTTCAGCGCAGCAACGACGATGTAATGGCGGTTCACCTCGAAGTGTTCACGCAGCTTGCTGCGGAAGTCGGAGCGGCCAAAGCCGTCGGTGCCCAGCACCTTGTAGGTACGGCCCTTGGGAATGAACGGACGAATCTGCTCGGCGTAGGCCTTCATGTAGTCGGTCGATGCGACGACGGGGCCCTTGAACTTTTCGAGCTGCTGCGCGACGAAAGACACGCGCGGTGTTTCCAGCGGATGCAGCAGGTTCCAGCGCTCGGCGTCCTGGCCATCGCGGGTCAGTTCGTTGAAGCTTGGGCAGCTCCAGACATCGGCGCCCACGCCCCATTCCTTTTCCAGCAATTCCTGTGCAGCGATCGACTCACGCAAGATCGTTCCTGATCCCAGCAGTTGCACGCGCGGCGTCATCTTGGCGCCTTCCTTGCACATGTACATACCCTTGATGATCTGCTCTTCGGTGCCGGGTTTCAGGCCAGGCATCGGATAGTTTTCGTTCAGCAGCGTCAGGTAGAAATACACGTTGTCCTGCTTTTCGACCATGCGCTTCAGCCCGTGGTGCAGGATCACGCCGACTTCGTGCGCAAAGGTCGGGTCATAGCTGATGCAGTTCGGAATCGTGCCGGCCATGATGTGGCTGTGGCCGTCTTCGTGCTGCAGGCCTTCGCCGTTGAGCGTGGTGCGGCCCGACGTGCCGCCCAGAAGGAAGCCGCGTGCCTGCATATCGCCCGCTGCCCAGGCCAGATCGCCAATGCGCTGGAAGCCAAACATCGAGTAGTACACGTAGAACGGAATCATGATTCGGTTGCTGGTGCTATAGCTGGTCGCTGCTGCGATCCAGCTGCTCATGCCGCCGGCTTCGTTGATGCCTTCCTGCAGGATCTGCCCGGCCTTGTCTTCCTTGTAGTACATGACCTGGTCTTTGTCGACCGGGGTGTACTGCTGGCCATCGGGGTTGTAGATACCGACCTGGCGGAACAGGCCTTCCATGCCGAAGGTACGCGCCTCGTCCACCAAAATTGGCACCACACGCGGACCCAGCGCCTGATCGCGCAACAGCTGCGTCAAGAAGCGCACATAGGCTTGCGTGGTCGAAATCTCGCGGCCTTCGGCGGTCGGTTCGATCACAGCCTTGAACGTCTCCAGCGACGGCACGGTAAAGCTCTCATCGCTCTTGACGCGGCGGTGCGGCAGGTAGCCACCCAAGGCCTTACGGCGCTCGTGCAGGTACTTCATTTCCGGCGTGTCATCGGCTGGTTTGTAGAACGGTACCTTGGCCAGTTCGCTGTCGGGAATCGGGATGTTGAAACGGTCGCGGAAGGCCTTGATGTCTTCGTCGGTTAGCTTCTTGGTCTGGTGCACCGTGTTCTTGCCTTCACCGGCCTTGCCCATACCAAAGCCCTTGACGGTCTTGATCAGCAGCACGGTCGGTTGGTCTTTGTGGTTCACGGCCTTGTGGAACGCCGCATAGACCTTCTTGGAGTCGTGGCCGCCGCGGCGCAGGTCGAACACTTCTTCGTCGCTCATCTTCTCAACCATCGCCGCCGTGCGCGGGTCCTTGCCGAAGAAATGCTTGCGCACGTAGGCACCGTCGTTGGCCTTCATCGCCTGATAGTCGCCGTCCAGCGTATCCATCATGACTTTTTTTAGCGCGCCTTCCTTGTCGCGCGCCAACAGTGGGTCCCAACCGGAACCCCACAGCAGTTTGATCACGTTCCAGCCGGAGCCGCGGAACTCGCCTTCCAGTTCCTGAATGATCTTGCCGTTGCCGCGCACCGGGCCGTCCAGGCGCTGCAGATTGCAGTTGACGACGAACACCAGGTTGTCGAGACGCTCGCGCGCAGCCAGACCAATCGCGCCCAGCGATTCGACTTCGTCCATCTCGCCATCGCCGCAGAACACCCAGACCTTGCGGTTCTCTGTGTTGGCAATGCCGCGGGCGTGCAGGTATTTCAGGAAGCGTGCCTGGTAAATCGCCATCAATGGGCCCAAGCCCATCGACACGGTGGGGAACTGCCAGAACTCGGGCATCAGCTTGGGGTGCGGGTAGCTCGACAGGCCCTTGCCGTCCACTTCCTGGCGGAAGTTCAGCAACTGCTCTTCGGTCAGGCGGCCTTCGAGGTAAGCGCGGGCGTAAACACCGGGCGACACGTGGCCCTGGATGTACAGGCAGTCGCCGCCATGGTTTTCATTCTCGGCGTGCCAGAAGTGGTTGAAGCCAGCGCCAAACAGGCTGGCCAGCGATGCGAACGAGCCGATGTGGCCACCCAGATCACCGCCGTCGACGGGGTGGTGGCGATTCGCCTTCACCACCATCGCCATCGCGTTCCAGCGCATATACGCGCGCAAGCGTTCTTCAATTTCGAGGTTGCCAGGCGAGCGCTCTTCTTCAGAGGGCTCGATGGTGTTGACGTAGCCCGTAGTGGCCGAGAAAGGCATATCTATGCTTTTCTGGCGGGCATGTTCCAGCAGTTGTTCCAGCAGGAAGTGGGCGCGCTCAGGGCCCTCCGCTTCGATGACGGCGGACAGCGCGTCCATCCATTCGCGGGTTTCCTGGCTGTCCATATCGAGGCCGCCCGACGGTTGTTGGGGAACTGCTGACATCGTCTGTCTCCTGTGCTTTTTTGGGTACTTTGACCGTAATTTAGTACGGTGACCCTATTGTTCCATATTTATTTTGAAATTTCAACTTGTGCTTATTGATTTCATATTGTGAATTTATAGCAACATGCTCGTTCTTTCAATGTTCTTTCTTTTTGACTCCCCACTCCCCCAGCCCCTCGCCCCCGTCGGGCGAGGGGAGCCTTAACAGCCGATTTGGTTGCTTCGCGCCGAATACGGAATTACTAGAGTGGCGCTGCGGTACGGGCTTGTTGCCCACATTGGTGAACCTACGGTCGTAAAGAGCACCTACGAAGCGCCTCTCGCACAGCGGGCCGCGCGCCGCGCCCGCCAGTTCCGCGCAAACGCATTCGAGGTCTCTAGAGCCGTAGGTTCACCAACCGGGGCGTCCCCACACGTATCGCAACCTATCGCCGGTAAGGCCGTAGCCAGCGCGAAGAAACCAAATCGGCTGTTAAGACTCCCCCTCGCCCCGCTGGGGGGRGGGGGTTGGGGGGAGTGGGGAAAAGAAAAGAAGCAAGAAGAAACAAGGGAGAATCACCCCATGCCCTTGTCCAGCAAAATCTCCCTCCCCAGCCCGATGGATTTACCACCGGTGGAGCGCTGGTGGCACAGGCTTGCGCCGCACCGGCAAGACCGGGTTGCGATGCTGGCACCGTTGGCGGCCGTGTTCCTGTTCTTTGTCGCGATCGTCGCGGCGCTGGGCTACCTGCGGGTCGAGGAAATCGACCGTGAACGCGAAGCCGTACAGCGCGACGTGGAATACACCCAACAGCGCTTACGGCTGCGCCTGCTGGAACGCGAAGAACAGCTGATGCGCATGGCCCGCGAAATCGGAAACCGCGAACTGGACATCAACAGTTTCAAGACCCGGGCCAGCGCGATGCTGAACCAGTATCCGGAGTTGCAAGGCGTCGCTTGGGTCGATGAGCGCCGCAACATCAAGGCCAGCTTTGGTACGACCATCCGTCTGGCTACCGAAGTGCAGCAGCCCGTCGACCCGCTACGGCGCAGCGATGCAGACATCGGCTTCCAGCAGGCACAAGAATCACACCAGCCGGTCTATATCCAGCGCACTTGGTCCAGCGAGCGGGTGCCCTTCCTGCAGATGTACGTCCCGTTGAGCAATCGGGAACTTTTCTCCGGCGTATTGCTGGCAGAAATATCGGTCGATGGTCTGTACCGCTACGGCGTACCTTCCGAGGTATCGGCGCGGTATGCGATTTCGCTCTTGGATGCCAATGGCAAGCTGCTGGCTGGCACGGTGATTCCGACCAAGCGTTCTGTCGGCGCTCTGCCTTGGGCGCCGCAGGCCAACGAATACGCAATGCCAGTATCGCCGGTGGGCAGCGCGCTAGTGATACGGGCACAGGCCTACCGCGCGTCGCTGGGCGTAATCGGCAGTGGACTGTTCTGGCTGGTGAGCGCGCTGTCCGTGATGACGGCATGGATGCTGATTGCCAACTGGCGACACACACGCCGGCGCCTGCAGGCCCAGCAGGCCTTGATGTCGGAAACCAATTTCCGCCGTGCGATGGAAAACTCCATGCTGACCGGCATGCGTGCAATGGATTTGCAGGGTCGTATCACCTATGTGAATGCCGCTTTTTGCCAGATGACCGGTTGGACAGAATCCGATCTGGTCGGCCGCACGGCGCCCTTCCCCTACTGGCCCGACAACGACCGCGAGCACCTAGCCTCGCGCCTGGAAGACGAGCTCACTGGTAAGACCACGCCCGGTGGTATCCAGGTGCGCGTCAAGCGGCGCGACAGCAGCCTGTTTGATGCGCGGCTGTATGTGTCGCCGTTGATCGACTCGGTCGGCAAACAGACCGGCTGGATGACGTCGATGACCGACATCACCGAACCCAACCGGGTGCGCGAGCAGTTGTCGCAATCGCACGAACGCTTTACCACCGTGCTGGAGGCGCTGGACGCGTCGATCTCGGTGGCACCGCTGGGCAGTGACGAACTGCTGTTTGCCAACAAGGCCTACCGCCAGTGGTTTGGCACGCACTCCGACGGGCACCTGCAACTGGTCGCACAAGCTGGCGTGCCTACCAGTCCCACCAATGATGAGTCCAACGACAACGTGGATTCCTTTGCCGGATTGCCGACCGACTCACTGGCCGACACCGAAGCCGAGAACGCCGAGATTTTCATTCCCGCTTTAGGCAAATGGCTGGAAGTGCGCACCCGTTACCTCAGTTGGGTGGACGGTCGCCTGGCGCAAATGGTGATTGCCACCGACATCACGACACGCCGTTTGGCCGAAGAGCAGGCCGCCAGCCAGGCCGAGCGGGCACAAACGTCGAGCCGCCTGATCACGATGGGCGAGATGGCCTCCAGCGTGGCGCACGAGCTGAACCAGCCGCTGACGGCGATCAACAACTACTGCAACGGCATGGTGTCGCGCATCAAGGAAAAGCAGATTTCCGAGGAAGACCTGCTGGGTGCACTGGAAAAGACCGCCAAGCAGGCGCAGCGCGCGGGCCAGATCATCCAGCGCATCCGATCGTTCGTGAAGCGCAGTGAGCCCAACCGTACTCAGTCTGAAGTAGGCCTGATGGTGGCCGAGGCCGTGGAACTGGCCGAAATCGAATTGCGCCGCTTCAACGTACGCCTGAACCACTATGTGGCGGCACGCCTGCCGCCGCTGTTGGTAGACCCTATTCTGATTGAGCAGGTGCTGGTCAACCTGCTGCGCAACGCGGCTGAGGCGATTGACATGGCGCTGCGCCAGACCTCGGAGCGCATTGTCGAGTTGCGCGTGGTGCCCCGGCATATTGACGGCAAGGCGGTGATCGAGTTTTCGGTGCAGGACACCGGCAAGGGTCTGGCACCGGAAGTGTCCGCCCGGCTCTACGAAGCGTTCTATTCGACCAAGGCCGACGGCATGGGCATTGGACTCTCGCTATGCCGCTCCATCGTGGAGTCCCACCTGGGACGTATCACGGCGGAGAACCTCTACAATGGCGCGGAAGTTGCTGGATGCCGGTTTTCCTTCTGGATCCCCCTGGAAGAAGCCAGCTCCGATGCCCAGCGTTTGCTGCGCACAGCCCCCTGAGATTTTGGAAAAAACGAATGAGCTTGATCCCCAAAAAAGGTACTGTCTACGTTGTAGATGACGACGAGGCCGTGCGCGATTCGCTGCAGTGGCTGCTGGAAGGCAAAGGCTACCGAGTACGCTGCTTTGACTCTGCCGAATCGTTTCTCAGCCGCTACGACGCCCGCGAAGTCGCCTGCCTGATCGTCGATATCCGCATGGGCGGCATGACGGGTCTGGAACTGCAAACCAAGCTGATCGAAGCCAAGTCACCGCTGCCTATCGTCTTTATCACCGGCCACGGCGACGTGCCTATGGCGGTCGACACGATGAAAAAAGGCGCGATGGATTTCATCCAGAAGCCGTTCAAGGAAGACCAACTGGTGGGCCTGGTGGAACGCATGCTGGAGCACGCCAAGGAATCCTTTGCCGACTACCAGCTCGCGATCAACCGCGACGCGCTGTTGTCCAAGCTGACGCTGCGCGAATCGCAGGTGCTGGAGCGCATCGTCGCCGGGCGTCTGAACAAGCAGATCGCCGACGATCTGGGCATCAGCATCAAGACGGTGGAGGCGCACCGCGCCAACATCATGGAAAAGCTCAGCGCCAACACCGTGGCCGACTTGCTGAAGATTGCCCTGGGGCAGAATGCACCGAAAGCCTGACGATACCTTGTCCCGCACGCTATTGATTTCATAGCTGCTCGCGCCCGCTCCACCTTGGTTTGCGGGCGTTTTTACTTGAAAAATTGAATATGTCTACTGCCTCCACCGCCCAAATCATCGATGGCAACGCCCTGTCCGCACAATTGCGCACCGATGTTGCGCGCCGTACCACCGCCCTCAAGGCCCGTGGCCTGACGCCCGGCCTGGCCGTGGTACTGGTCGGTGACAACCAGGCCTCGCAGGTCTATGTGCGCAACAAGGTCAAGGCCTGTACCGATGCAGGTCTGCATTCGGTGCTGGAAAAGTACGATGCGGCCCTGACCGAAGCCGAACTGCTGGCACGCGTCGACGCATTGAACAACGACCCCGCAATTCACGGCATCCTGGTGCAATTGCCGCTGCCCAAACACATCGACGACCACAAAGTCATAGAGGCGATTTCTCCGGCCAAAGATGTGGACGGCTTCCACATCGCCAGCGCCGGCGCGCTGATGGTGGGCGAAGTCGGCTTCAAGGCGTGCACACCGTACGGCTGCATGAAGATGCTGGAGAGCATAGGCATGAAGGATCTGCGCGGCAAGCATGCCGTCGTCATCGGCCGCTCCAACATCGTTGGCAAGCCCATGGCCATGATGCTGCTGGCCGCCAATGCCACGGTGACCGTCGCCCACAGTGGCACGGCCGACCTGGCCCACCACACACGCCAAGCCGACATCGTGGTCGCCGCCGTCGGCAAACGCAATGTGCTGACTGCCGACATGGTCAAGCCCGGCGCTGTCGTGATCGACGTGGGAATGAACCGTGACGACAACGGCAAGCTGTGCGGCGATGTGGACTTTGCCGGTGTCAGCCAGGTGGCGGGTTACATCACGCCAGTGCCCGGCGGCGTGGGTCCCATGACCATCACGATGCTGCTGGTCAACACGCTGGAAGCCGCCGAGCGCGACGCTGCCCAGCGCGGTCTTGCATAGGGGCCGGTCTGCCCCCATCTACCCAGAACATCTTTGTTTTTTTAACTAGCGCCCATGAATCCCCTTCTGCAATTTGACGCCCTGCCCCTGTTCGACAAAATCCGCCCTGAGCACGTAGTGCCTGCGATGGATGCTCTGCTGCAGGAGTCGGACGCAGCGCTTGAAAAAGTGACCCAAGCAGATTTTCCAGCGGAGTGGAATGCCATTGCCGTGGTGCTGGAAGTGGCGGTAGAGAAGCTGAGCACTTCCTGGGGTGCGGTGAGCCACCTCAAATCGGTCGTCGACAGCCCGGAGCTGCGCGCGGCATATAACGAGGCCCTGCCCAAAGTCACCGAGTTCTGGACGCGCCTGGGCGCCGACGAGCGGCTGTATGCCAAGTACAAGGCGATCGACGTTTCGACTTTGGATACCGCGCAGCGCCAAGCCCACAAGAACGCGATACGCAACTTCGTACTCGGTGGCGCCGAGCTGACGGGCGCAGCACGCGAGCGCTTTGCCGAGATTCAGGAACGCCAGGCGAGCTTAAGCCAGCAGTTCAGCGAGAACGCGCTGGATGCCACCGACGCCTACGGCTACTACGCGACCGTCGAAGAGTTGGATGGCGTACCTTCAGATGTCCGACAGGCTGCATTGGAAGCGGCCAAGGCCGAGGGCAAGGACGGCTACAAACTCACGCTGAAGATGCCTTGCTATCTGCCAGTGATGCAGTTTGCGCACAGCAGTGCGCTGCGCGCGGTGCTGTACCGCGCTTACGTCACCCGCTGCTCGGACCAGGCTGCTGCTGAGGCGCAAAAGTTCGACAACCAGTCCACCATTCAGGAAATTTTGGCATTGCGCAAAGAAGAAGCGCAGTTGCTGGGCTACCCCCATTTCGGCGCATTGTCTGTCGTGCCCAAGATGGCCGACAGCGCGGACAACGTCATCGCCTTCTTGCGCGACCTCGGCAGCCGTGCCCGCCCCTATGGGCTCAAGGACCTGGCCGACATGCGCGCGTTCGCGCGGGATCACCTGAACCTGGTGGACCCGCAGCCCTGGGACTGGCCATACATCGGGGAAAAGCTCAAGGAAGCGCGCTACGCCTTCAGCGACCAAGAGGTGAAGCAGTATTTCACCGCACCGCGTGTGTTGGCCGGCCTGTTTCGGATTGTTGAAAACCTGTTCGATGTGCGCATCGCGCCCGACAGCGCCCCGGTCTGGCACCCATCCGTCCAGTTCTACCGGATTGAGCGCCAAGGCCAATTGGTGGGTCAGTTTTATCTGGACCCGATAGCGCGCAAGGGCAAGCGCGGCGGTGCATGGATGGACGATGTACGCGCCCGCTGGTTGCGCCCCGACAATGGCAAGTTGCAAACGCCTGTAGCGCATCTGGTGTGCAATTTCGCCGATGCGGTGGACGGCAAACCGGCGCTGCTGACGCACGACGACGTCACAACGCTGTTCCACGAGTTTGGCCACGGTCTGCACCACATGCTCACACAGGTGAACGAACGCGACGTGTCCGGAATCAGCGGCGTCGAATGGGATGCCGTGGAGTTGCCCAGCCAGTTCATGGAGAACTTCTGCTGGGAGTGGAGCGTGCTGCAGCACATGACGGCGCATGTGGATACCGGCGCACCGTTGCCGCGCGCGCTGTTTGACAAGATGCTGGCCGCAAAGAACTACCAGAGCGGATTGCAGACACTGCGACAGATCGAGTTTTCGCTGTTCGACATGCTGTTGCATACCGAACACAACCCGGCACATGACTTCATACCTTTGCTGGCCAAAGTACGTGAAGAGTTTGCGGTGATTCAGCCGCCCGCCTGGAGCCGTACGGCCCATACCTTCAGCCATATCTTTGCCGGCGGCTATGCCGCGGGCTACTACAGCTACAAATGGGCCGAGGTGCTTTCCGCAGACGCGTATGCTGCGTTTGAAGAAACCATGTCGCCAGACGGCTTGCCAAACCTGGAAACCGGTAGAAAATACCGTGAGACCATACTGGAGGCAGGCGGTAGCCGACCTGCGATGGAATCCTTCAAGGCCTTTAGGGGCCGCGAACCGACCCTGGATGCGCTATTGCGCCACCAGGGAATGACAGCTGAAGTTGCGTAATGCCCGGGAGCCCTCGATGAAACTTTTTTTTACCCGCCTGTTGATTGCCACCGCCGCACTGGGCGCAGCCTGTGGCGCACAGGCCCAAACCATCTACCGCATCGTCGGAGCAGACGGCAAAGTGACGTTCTCCGACAAGCCCCCGGTCACCGCCGAGCAGGGCAAGATCGCCGGTACGGGTGTTGGAGCCACAGGTGGCGTTTCCGGCAGCGCCCTGCCCTACGAGTTGCGCCAGATTGCCAACAAGTTCCCGGTCACGCTGTACACCGCACCTGATTGCGGGCCTTGCGGTTCTGGCCGCAGCCTGTTGACCGGCCGCGGCGTACCTTTCAGTGAGCGTACGGTCATCACGCCTGAGGATTCCGCTTCGCTGCAACGCATTAGCGGTGACCTGTCCTTGCCTCTGTTGATGGTGGGCGGACAAAAGATTCGCGGTTTCTCGGACAGCGAGTGGACCCAGTATCTGGATGCTGCCGGTTATCCCAAGACGTCCGTATTGCCTGCAGGCTTCCGCAACGTACCTGCGAGCCCCCTGGTAACAGTACAAGCCCCGACGGCCAAGCCGAAAGCGGAGGCTCCTGCAGAGCCGGCACCTGTCGCGCCAACACCAGGTCCAACACCTTCCAATCCGGCCGGCATCACTTTCTAAGTACCTCGTGGCCCAGACCTGCATCTGGGCAAGACAGGTTTATCATCGAGCGCAATGACAGCCGCAATTGACCTGGCGCAAATACGTCTGGACAACGCGCTTGCGCTGTTCGACGAGTTTGTCCACAACACCATCAAACACCCGGATGCCGCGACCTTGCGCGGTCTGGAAAGCCGCTTTGCGGAGCGGCTTGGTATCCAGCCCAGCTACTGGAGCCAGATCAAGAGTCGATCGCGCCAGATTGGCGAACGCCTGGCACGCCAGTTCGAGATGCTGAACCACAAGCCGCATGGCTGGATGGACCAGCCTCACGGCAGTACAGCCACCCCGTCGGCGGCACCTACGCCCAGTGAAAGCAACGTCCCACGTGACGACGATGAGCGCTTTATCGTCGGCTTGGTGTTGAGCTACTACCGGCGCCACCCCCAGAAAGCACGCACCCGGCTGCTGGACCTGTTGGGTGAAGTGCTGACGCCCACGGCGTCTGCACCAGCACCAGTCACACCGGCTGCCAAGCCAGCGAACCCCGCGAAGACCACCCCTGCCCCAGCCTCCACAGGTGATGACTTGTGGAAACGCAGCCAGGCCGGTGTCGCACCTTTGCGACAAAAAAAGTAGACGCGACGCCACGGCCTCAAAAAACTTCTTGCTCATTGATAATCTATTCTTTATCATTTGAGCAAGTTTGTTATCCGGTGGCAGTGATCCACAGCCCCACATAACAGTTCCGATCAACCTCTTACCTGTTCTTCATGACCCTGTTTGTTCTAACCCCGACACCTTTGTCTGCGCACATCAGCGCGGCAGTGCCGTCGGCGTTTCTCAAACGATCCGCCATGAAGACCTTTAACCGCCCGCCCGGGGCGTCGTGACGCTGTATTCCTGATCAGGAACATCCCACGATGGCCCGGACACCGCAAGGTTCCGGGCCTTTTTGTTTGTCAGTTTTTTTGCCACCCACCCTAGGAGATAGCCATGAACACCATCGCCATGCACCACGCCACTTCCAAAGCCCCCAACACCGGCCTGCGCCGCGGAATCCTCGCGCCCGTTTGCCTGTCCGCACAAAGCCCTGTCTATGTGCTGCATGAACCGCCCTCGCCCTGAATCAAAACGGTCCGTCCCAAAAACGGCGGGCCGACCCTGGAGAACAACATGTTGAAGTTGAAAAGTTTGCCCGTCACAACCCATGACACCAGCCCCACGTCGCCAGTCGTGGATTTCCTGAGCCGCGCCTGGATGTATTTGCTGCGCAGCCCGACCCCCGGTATCAGCCGCCCCCGGTCGGTGGCACCGGAACTAGAACTGTACGCAGAGGCCAGTGCCCCTGAAGGTGCGCTCTACGTGCCCGGTCGTCCGTCGGATTACCTGCCAGGCACCAGCAGTCTGTACATTGGTCGCTAAGAAAAACCTCTGGGCTTTGAAGGCTCAGAGGTTTTTTCTATGCAGTCAGCACCCGGGCGTTGGTTCACTCGCCCGCATCAGTCGCGGGGTATACGTTTTGCTCCGTGTCCCCCGCCCGCTTCGCGGGCTCCTCCTTGACCTGCGCAAAACGCACACCCCACACCTGCAGCTGGAAAGGCGTCGCCTAAGCTGCCCCGAAAAGACGTTGGTGCGCCAGCATCGTTTTAGATCAGGTGGGTTGGGTGCTCCCCTGGGCGGAATCAAGGAGGAGGCCGAAGGCCGGGGGACATCCGCTGAGGGGAGTTCCCAACACGCCTGATCCCGCAAAAGCGGCAGCCTTAAAAGGGCTATCTGTCCGACACACCAGACTGCCACTGCGGCAAGCGCCAGTCCCGGTGCACAGCCAACAACCGCAACACACTGGCCGTAGCCGCAGCAGCCACAAGACTGCCCCACTGCGGAACGCCAAAGGCCTGCGCCCCAACCATCACCCAGCCACCCGCAAACGAACACACAGCATACGGTTGGTGGTCTCGAAAGGCGCGTGGAATCTCATTGCAGACGATATCGCGCATCACACCGCCAAACACCGCCGTCACCATGCCCATCAGCACCGCAACAATGGCGGGCATCGAGGCGTCCAGCGCAATCTGTGTGCCGCCTGCAGTGAACAGGCCCAAGCCCAATGCGTCAGGCCACTGCATGGCACGCTCGGTAGGTTCGAAATGGCGGGTGCGCATGAACACCATCGCGGCAATACATAGGGCGAGCAACACCCACAGCCAAGCCGCATGCTGCACCCAGAAGAAGGGGCGCCGGTCCAGCAGGATGTCGCGCAAGGTGCCTCCGCCAAAGGCCGCCAACCAAGCTACGACGCAGACGCCCACTGCATCCAGTCTTTTGCGCGCTGCCGCGATCAGGCCGGACAGTGCAAACGCCACAGTCGCCGCCGCCTCAATGGCGATCTGCGTGTTCGACAGCGTAAGAACTTCGGTGAGATGGGGAACGGCCATGCGCTGCTCTTATGCTGGCTGGGATTAAAACGTCAGCGTTTTGACGCCGCTGGCCGTGCCCAGCAGGCAGACTTGAGCGCGCTGGTAGGCAAACACGCCAACCGTCACCACGCCGGGCCATTGGCTGACTTCGGCCTCAAAGGCCAATGGATCGGAAATTTGCAGCCCCGTCACATCCACGATGTGCTGGCCGTTGTCAGTTACCAGGGGTTTGCCGTCTTTCAGGCGGACTTTCGCTACGCCGCCTTGGGCCGCGAATTGCGCCATCACGCGCTGGGTTGCCATCGGGATCACTTCCACGGGCAGCGGAAACTTTCCTAGCGTCTGAACCAGTTTGGACTCATCGGCAATGCAGACGAACTGCTTGGACAGCGCAGCAACAATCTTTTCACGCGTCAGCGCCGCGCCACCGCCCTTGACCATGTTGCCTTGGCCGTCAATTTCGTCGGCACCGTCGATGTAGACCGACAGCGCATCCACTTCATTGGCATCAAACACTTTGATGCCTAGCGCCTGCAGCCGCTCGGTACTGGCCACCGAACTGGAAACGGCACCCTTGATCTGGTCCTTGATACTGGCCAGCGCGTCGATGAACTTGTTGACCGTGGAGCCGGTGCCCACGCCCACGATTTCGCCCGGCACGACGTATTTCAGGGCGGCCTGGCCGACCAGGGTTTTGAGTTCGTCTTGCGACAGCGCGGCGGGAGTTCGGGTGGTGGTCATCGGGGACAATAGAGGGAGTTGAAGATCAATTGCAGGAATTATCCGATGTCTCTGGTTCCCTACGCCCTGGCGCGCCGCGTTTTGTTCAGTCTGGACGCCGAGGTGGCCCATGAAATCACCATGGCGGGGCTTGCCGCCACCCAGGGAAATCCGCTCAAACTGGCCTATTGCGCAGCGGGCGTGGATGACCCGATTGAAGTCGCTGGGCTGAAGTTCCCCAATCGGGTGGGAATGGCCGCTGGCCTGGACAAGAACGCGCGCTGCATCGACGGCCTGGGCGCCATGGGATTCGGTTTTGTCGAAGTGGGCACGGTCACGCCACTGGCCCAGAGCGGCAACCCCAAGCCCCGCATGTTCCGTTTGCCGGATGCCAACGCACTGATCAACCGGCTGGGTTTCAACAATGAGGGCCTGGACGCCTTCATCGCCAACGTGCAGCGCTCGGCACTGCGTCGCCAGAAGAATCCATCCATTCTGTTGGGTCTCAACATTGGCAAGAACGCGGCCACGCCCATCGAGAATGCAACGCAGGACTATCTGACCTGCCTAGACGGTGTCTACGCCCATGCCGACTACATCACCGTCAATATTTCCAGCCCCAACACCAAGAATTTGCGCAGCCTGCAAAGCGATGAAGCGCTGGACGCGCTGTTAGGCGCATTGGCCGAGCGACGCGAGCTGCTGGCGCAAAAGCATGGTCAGCGCAAACCCATCTTCCTGAAAATTGCGCCCGATCTGGATGAGTCGCAGATTGCGGTCATCGCCGCGACGCTGCAACGTTATGGCTGTGACAGCAGTGGCACGGTCACCAACGCCTGGGGCGTCATTGGTACCAACACTACGTTGGCGCGCGATGCCGTCCAAGGCATGGCGCATGCAGAGGAAACCGGTGGCTTGTCCGGCTCACCCGTACTGGCCAAGAGCAATGCCGTGATTGCGCAATTGCGGGCAGCGTTGGGGCCGCAGTTCCCCATCGTTGGCGTGGGCGGTATCTTGAGCGCGGAAGATGCAGTCAGCAAGATCAAGGCGGGTGCGGATGTGGTGCAGATTTACACCGGCCTGATTTACCGCGGGCCGGATCTGGTACGGGATGCGGCCCTGGCTATCAAGGCTTTGCGAGCCTAATCCCGCAACAACTCCACCACCATTTCGCCAATCGCCAACGCGCTGGTGAGTCCGGGCGACTCAATGCCAAACAGGTTGACCAAGCCCGCTACTCCATGGTCTTTGGGGCCCTGGATACAGAAATCGGCGGCGGCATCTTTTGGACCGTTGATCTTGGGTCGTATGCCGGCATAGGCGGGTAGCAAAGCACCATCCTGCAAGTCGGGCCAGTACCTGCGGATCTCCGCGTAAAAGCCATCGGCACGTTCGGGGTGCACGGTCAACTCTGACGGATCATTCACCCATTCCACGTCGGGACCAAAGCGTGCCTGCCCACCCTGGTCGAGAGTCAGGTGAACGCCCAGCCCCGCTGCTTCAGGCACCGGATATATCAGCCGTGAGAACGGCGCTCTACCGGCAAGGGAGAAGTAATTGCCTTTGGCATACCAAGCCTGCGGAATCGTGTGCGCGGGCAGTCCGGCAAAGCGATTTGCCAGATCGGGCGCGGCTAGGCCAGCGGCGTTGACGACTGTCGTTGCCAGTAAACGGGTCCCGTCAGTCGCTATCAATTCAATAGCTGCTTGCGCACATTCTGCGCGCTCCAGAGCCGAATTCAATGCCAAAACTCCTCCGGAGTGCTCAACATCGCCCAGCAGCGACAGCATCAGCGCGTGGCTGTCCACAATACCGGTGGATGGGGAATGCAGCGCGGCGACACAGCGCAGTGCGGGCTCCAGCGCCTGCGCTGCCCCTGCATCCAGCCAGACCAGGTCGGTCACGCCGTTGGCCTGCCCTTGCTGTGCGATGGCCTGAAGTTTGGGGAGTTGATCCGCGTGCGTGGCAACGATCAGCTTGCCGCAGCGTTGGTGTGCAATGCCGCGTTCGGCGCAGTAGTCGTATAACAGCGCGCGGCCCTGTACACACAGCTTGGCTTTCAATGACCCCGTGGGGTAGTACATGCCCGCATGGATGACCTCGCTGTTGCGTGCGCTGGTCTGGGTACCTATCGCGTTCTGGGCATCCAGAATAAGCACCTCGCGGCCTGCCTGCGCGAGTGACCTGGCGACCGCCAAGCCAACGACTCCGGCGCCAATAACCACGAAGTCCACCCGCTCCGCGGGCACCGCTCTCATGGCAGGCCGCTCATTGCAGTTCCAGCGTCTTTTCCTTACCCACTTCCACGAGTTTGCGATTGGGCGGCAACTTCAGATACGCCTGGGCCTGCGCATTGGACAGCCCGAAAGTCAGACTGACCGGGCCACTGGCCGTCTGACCATAGGCATAGCCACGCGCTTCGCTGAGCAGCGCAAACTGCATGTCCACGACGGAGCCATCGTTGCAGCGCAAGTCAATTGCGCCCGCTGTCGTCCCGGTAAACCGCAGTCCCCCCACGCAACTGGTCACAGGCCCTTTTGCCGCAGCAAGTGTGACTTTGCCAGTGCGGTCGGTCAGCAGTTTGACTTCGCCCTGCAGCAACTGGCCGTTGACGATGGCCAAGGCGTCCATGCTACTGGTCAGTGGCCACGACGCGTAGTCATTGATCCTGGCGCACCCTGTCAGGATGACCAGCGCCGTCACAATCACAACACTTGGCAGAGGATGCATGCGCATGGAGGTTTCTCCCATTCGGCTGGCTTAGCCGGTGTACCATCTTAGCCAAAACCGCCGTTGGGCCCAGGCCCTGCCCCATACCAAGAGACGATGCATGAGCCAGGAAACCGCAACCGCCCCCGCGCCAGAAGTCAAACGCATGCCGCTGAGGGCCCTCGGGCTGCGCACCGGCATGGCATTGCAGACCCGCCGCCTGAAAGAAGGTGCGAGCAAAAAGGAATCTCAGTTCTTCGGCGCCATCGAAGGTAAAGGTGTGATGGTCGGGCCCATGGGCTCAGACGCGGTGCAAACCGGGCTGGAGGAAGGTGAAGTCTGCGTAGTGCGGGGCTTTACTGGGCAATACGAGTTTTCGTTTCTCAGCAAGGTGTTGCAGACCTTCGAAAAACCATTTGCATACGCCTTGCTGGCCTACCCGCCTCAGGTGGATGCCCATCTGGTGCGCAAATCCATGCGCATCCGCACCTCCTGGCCCACCAGCGTCCAACTGGCAGGAGCCGCGCAAGAAATCGACGTCACGCTGATCGATATGAGCGCGTCGGGCGCCATGATCAAGGCGCCATCAGGCTTGGCAGCGTTGGGCGAAGTGATTCAACTGCATATCGCCGTGATCATCGACAACACGCCTGCAGAACTGAGCCTGCAGGCCAGCATTTGCCACAACAACAAGGCAACACAGGACGATGGGTTTTTTATCGGGCTGGCATTCAAGAGTCTGACCCAGCAGGACAAGCTGGTGCTGAACTACTTGGCGCAGCCGCCGGCGCTGGACTGAGGGCGGAAATTTTTACCCAACAAAAAAGGTCTTAGCGAAACCGCTAAGACCTTGGATGTTCACCAGAATTTGGTGGGCAGTACAAGTTTCGAACTTGTGACCCCTGCAGTGTGAATGCAGTGCTCTACCCCTGAGCTAACCGCCCTGATTTTTCTTCAGGAAAGCCTGAGATTATACATAATCTTCAGGCCTCTTTTCGCCACAGCGTTTTGCCACCGCTGGATTTGTCCAGCTGCACCAAAACTTCCTCGTGCGCAGTCAGCTCTTGCGCATTCGCCGCAATCACCGGCAACTCGAAGCCCCGCAAGTCGATTCGGACGGCCACTGCCCCGCCCTCGTCGCTGGAACCAGCGTCAATCAGCAATGCGTCTTGCCCGCGCGTCAGGTTGATATAGACATCGGCCAGCAACTCGGCATCCAGCAAAGCTCCGTGCAAGACGCGGCCAGAGCGGTCCACTTCCAGTCGGTCACACAAGGCATCCAGGCTGTTGCGCTTGCCTGGAAACATCTCCTTGGCCATCACCAGCGTATCGATGATGGAGGCGGTGTAATCCTTGAATACCGGGCGACCGGTACGACCCAGCTCCATGTCCAGGAAGGACAGATCGAATGGCGCGTTGTGGATGATGATTTCCGCATCGGCCACGTAATCGACCAGTTGCTGCGCGATCTCGCCAAATTTGGGTTTGTCGCTCAGGAATTCCGTCGTCAGCCCGTGAACACGCAACGCGCCCTCGTCGCTATCGCGTCCTGGGTTCAGGTAAAAGTGCAGGTTGTTGCCGGTCAGCTTGCGGTTCACCAACTCCACGCAGCCGATTTCGACCATGCGATCCGGGTTGTCCGCGTGGTTGGCGTAAAAGCCGGTGGTTTCGGTGTCCAGAATGATTTGGCGCATCACAAACCTCAATGGTTTTCTTTGGCGTGGTTGATCGAGTATTTCGGAATATCGACAACCAAGTCTTTCTGGGCCAGGATCGCCTGGCAGCTCAGGCGCGAATTGGGCTCCAGCCCCCAGGCGCGGTCCAGCAGATCTTCCTCGGTTTCATCCAGCTCATTCAGCGATGAAAAACCTTCGCGCACCACCACGTGGCAGGTAGTGCAAGCCGCACTCATGTCGCAGGCATGTTCGATCTTGATACCGTTTTCCAGCAGCGCTTCGCAAATCGAGGTGCCAGTAGGCGCCGTGACCTCGGCCCCCTGCGGGCAGTACTCGGGGTGCGGCATGATTTTGATAATAGGCATGGGGAATATTTTCGCCGGGGTCGGATTACAGGGTTGCGATGTTCTTGCCGGACAAAGCTTGCGCAATGCCTTTGTTCATGCGCATCGCAGCGAAAGCCTCGGTGGCATTGGCCAAGGCTTTGGATTGGGCCTCGATGTGTGCAGCGTCTTCGGAGGTTGTAGCTTGCGCCAATTGCACCATTGCGGCGTCAATCGCAGCGCGCTCTTCAGGCGACAACAAATCACCATCAATATCCAGCGCGCTGTGGGTCGCCAGCAGCAAGCGATCTGCGTCTACGCGGGCTTCAACCAGCGCTCGCATCTTCACGTCTGCTGCGGCAGTCGTAAAACTATCCTTCAACATCTGCGCAATCTGGTCGTCAGAGAGACCATACGAAGGTTTGACGTCGATACGCGCTTCCACACCGCTAACCTGTTCTTTGGCCGACACATTCAGCAAGCCGTCTGCATCGACAGTAAACGTCACGCGGATACGCGCCGCGCCAGCCGCCATCGGCGGAATGCCGCGCAGTTCAAAGCGCGCGAGGCTGCGGCAATCGGCCACCATGTCACGCTCGCCCTGCACCACATGCAGCGCCAGCGCGGTCTGGCCATCCTTGTAGGTCGTGAAATCCTGCGCCATTGCGGTGGGGATGGTCTGGTTGCGCGGAACGATACGCTCCACCAAACCGCCCATGGTCTCAATGCCCAAGGAGAGCGGGATCACATCGAGCAAAAGCAGATCACCCGATGGGTTGTTGCCCGCCAACTGGTTCGCCTGGATCGCAGCACCCAGCGCAACAACCTCATCCGGGTTCAGGTTGGTCAGCGGGGCCTTGCCGAAAAAGTCGGCGACTGCAGCCTGCACTTGCGGCATGCGAGTGGAACCGCCGACCATCACCACGCCCTGGATATCGTCTTTGGCCAGGCCCGCATCACGCAAGGTCTTGCGCACAGCTTGCAAAGTGCGCGCAGTCAGTGCAGCCGTCGCGGCTTCAAACTGTTCGCGGTTCAGCGACAAATCCAATGCACCGCTGGACAGATCGACTTCGGCCGTCACGATGTCTTCGGACGACAGCGCTTCCTTGGCCTGGCGGGCTTCCGCCTGAATCAGGGCACGGTCTTCCGGACTATCGGCCGTCAAGCCAGACTCGGTCAACAGCCAATCGGCTAACGCGCGGTCATAGTCATCGCCGCCCAGCGCCGAGTCGCCACCGGTCGCCAGCACTTCAAACACACCGGCAGTCAGGCGCAGGACGGAAATATCAAAGGTGCCGCCGCCCAAGTCGTAAACCGCGTAAACGCCTTCGGAAGCGTTGTCCAGTCCATAGGCGATGGCCGCAGCCGTGGGCTCGTTGATCAAGCGCAGAACGTTCAAGCCGGCCAGCTTGGCCGCATCCTTGGTGGCCTGGCGCTGCGCATCGTCAAAGTACGCGGGCACGGTGATGACGGCGCCAAAGATGTCGTCGTTGAAAGTGTCTTCAGCACGGAAACGCAGCGTGGCCAGAATTTCCGCACTCACTTCTACCGGGCTTTTCGCTCCAGCAATTGTACGCACTTGCACCATGCCCGGCGTATCCAGCAACGCGTAGGGCAGTTTGTCCGCACCAGCAATGTCTTTCAGGCCGCGGCCCATCAGGCGCTTGACCGAGGCGATGGTGTTGCCTGGATCAGTCGTCTGATTCGCGAGTGCATCAAAGCCGATCTGGCGGCGCTCGGCGTCCAGATAACGCACGACGCTGGGGAGAATCACCCGGCCCTCGCCATCCGGCAAACACTCGGCAATGCCGCTGCGCACGGCGGCGACCAGCGAATGCGTGGTGCCCAGGTCAATGCCTACGGCGATGCGCCGCTCATGCGGATTCGGCGACTGGCCGGGTTCAGAGATTTGCAGGAGCGCCATGGCAATTATTCAAACTGGTCCAGGCGCTGGTGCAGATCCTGGGAAAATTTATCGACAAACATCAACGCACGCACTGTTGCCACCGCGGCGGGATAGTCGTGCTGTTGATCCAATAGGGTTTCGCATTGTTGCAGCAGTTGCTTCTGTGCCGCTTGCACTTCGTCCAGCAGGGCTTCCACTGCTGCAGATGACGTCGCGTCATCCAGCGCTTCGCGCCATTCCATCTGCTGCATCAAGAATGCAGAGGGCATTGCGGTGTTGCTGTGGGCATTGACCGCATTGCCTGCCAGTTCACAGAGATAAGCGGCGCGCTTGAGCGGGTCTTTCAGGCGCTGGTAGGCTTCGTTGATACGCACCGACCATTGCATGGCCACGCGTTGCGCCGCGGCGCCCTGGGCTGCAAATTTGTCAGGGTGGGCTTCGCGCTGAAGGTCTTTCCAGCGGGCGTCAACGGCCGCGCGGTCCTGCGCGAATTGTTGCGTCAGGCCGAAAAGCGTGAAGTCATCATCCTGCAGGTTCACACGCGGAACGATTCACCGCAACCGCACTTGTCGCGCTCGTTGGGGTTGTTGAAGCGGAAACCTTCGTTCAGGCCTTCGCGCACAAAGTCGAGCTGTGTGCCATCGATGTAGGCCAAGCTCTTCGGATCAACCAGTACCTTGACGCCGTGGCCTTCAAACACCGTGTCTTCGGGCGGCAACTCGTCCACGTACTCCAGCGTGTACGCCAATCCGGAGCATCCGGTGGTTTTGACGCCGAGGCGCACGCCAATGCCCTTGCCCCGTTTGGTGAGGTAGCGGGTGACGTGCCGTGCGGCAGCTTCAGTCAGGGTAACGGCCATCTTGCAAGCTTAGTTCAGGTGTTTCTTCTTGTAGTCATCCACGGCCGCCTTGATGGCATCTTCGGCCAGGATGGAGCAGTGAATCTTGACCGGCGGCAGCGCCAGTTCTTCGGCGATCTGGCTGTTCTTCAGCGCAGCGGCTTCGTCCAGCGTCTTGCCCTTGACCCATTCGGTCACGAGAGACGACGAGGCGATAGCCGAGCCACAGCCGTAGGTCTTGAAACGTGCATCTTCGATCACGCCGGTTTGCGGGTTGACCTTGATCTGCAATTTCATCACGTCACCGCATGCGGGCGCACCGACCATGCCAGTACCTACCGAGTCGTCGCCTTTTTCAAAGGAGCCGACGTTGCGGGGGTTTTCGTAGTGGTCAACAACTTTTTCTGAATATGCCATTTGGTTCTCCTTAGTGGGCGGCCCACTGGATGGTGCTGATATCTATGCCTTCTTTGTACATGTCCCACAGGGGGCTCAGGTCACGCAGTTTGGCAACGTTTTTCTTGATGGTGTCGACCGCGTAGTCGATGTCGGCCTCGGTGGTCCAGCGGCCAATCGTCATCCGCAGGCTGCTGTGGGCCAGCTCGTCGCTGCGGCCCAAAGCGCGCAGCACATAGCTGGGTTCCAGAGACGCGGATGTGCAAGCGGAACCCGAAGACACCGCCAAACCCTTGATACCCATGATCAGTGACTCGCCTTCGACGTAGTTGAAGCTCATGTTCAGGTTGTGCGGGACGCGTTGGTCCTTGTGACCGTTGATGAACACCTGCTCAATGCCCTCGAGGCCAGCCAGCATGCGGTCATGCAAAGCCTTGATGCGGATGTTTTCGCCATGCATTTCTTCCTTGGCGATGCGGTAGGCCTCGCCCATGCCGACGATCTGGTGCGTGGGCAGCGTACCGCTGCGCATACCGCGCTCGTGGCCACCGCCGTGCATCTGTGCTTCTAGGCGGATACGCGGCTTGCGGCGCACAAACAGCGCGCCGATGCCCTTGGGGCCATAGGTCTTGTGCGAGGTCAGGCTCATCAGATCGACTGGCAGCGTGGCCATGTCGATGTCCACACGACCCGTAGCTTGCGCAGCGTCAACATGGAGGATCACGCCTTTCTCGCGGCATATCGTGCCGATGGCGGCGATGTCCTGGATCACGCCAATCTCGTTGTTGACGAACATCACGCTGGCCAGAATCGTATCGGGGCGGATTGCCGCCTTGAACGTTTCCAGATTGACCAAGCCATCGTCCTGCACGTCAAGATAGGTCACTTCAAAGCCCTGGCGCTCCAGCTCGCGGCAGGTGTCCAGCACGGCCTTGTGCTCGGTCTTGACCGTGATCAGGTGCTTGCCTTTGCTTTTGTAAAACTGGGCTGCGCCCTTCAGGGCCAGGTTGTTGGACTCGGTAGCACCGGAGGTCCAGACAATTTCGCGCGGGTCAGCGTTGATCAGCGCGGCGACTTGCTCGCGTGCCTTCTCCACAGCCGCTTCCGCTTCCCAGCCCCAGGCGTGGCTACGCGAAGCCGGATTGCCAAAGTGATTGCGCAACCAGGGAACCATGGCATCCACCACCCGCTCGTCGCAAGGGTTGGTGGCGCTGTAGTCCATATAAATGGGGAAGTGGGGGGTGGTATCCATGGCTGGCTCTGTGCTGGCTAAATGCGTAAAGAAATCAAAGAATCAGGACTTGGCAAACGAGTTGCCGAGGGCAAACACCGAATTCGGCGCGTTAATGCGAATCGGCTTGACTACAGGCATCGCTGAAATGGCGCGCTTGACGCTGGGCTTGTCTTCGACTTGCAGGCCTTTGGCCAACTGGTCATCGACCAGCTTTTGCAACGTGACCGAATCCAGAAACTCAACCATGCGCACATTGAGAGAGGCCCACAGGTCGTGCGTCATGCAACGGGCGCCTTCGCCCAGGCAGTTTTCCTTGCCGCCGCACTGGGTGGCGTCAATCGGCTCGTCTACGGAAGTAATGATGTCGGCAACGGTAATTTCGGCTGCCTTGCGGGCCAGCGTGTAGCCGCCGCCCGGGCCGCGGGTGGATTCCACCAGCTCATTGCGGCGCAGCTTGCCGAACAATTGTTCGAGGTAGGAGAGCGAAATCTGCTGGCGCTGGCTGATGGCAGCCAGGGTCACTGGGCCGCCGCTCTGGCGCAAACCCAGATCGATCATGGCGGTGACGGCAAAACGGCCTTTGGTAGTGAGACGCATGGCAAACTCCTTCTCGGGATTTGGTTGACTAACGCGCTCAAGTATACCAAGAAGCCCCGAACTTTGCTCGGGTACTACCGGGGAAACCCTAGGCCAGTCCCTTCAGCGAATTCCGACCACGTTATCAGCTCCCGGAGCGCCAAAAGCCTGCTCCTTCAGGATGTGCAACTGGTCCCGGACCTGGGCCGCTTTTTCGAACTCCAGATTGCGCGCGTGTTCCATCATCAGCTTCTCTAAGCGCTTGATTTCACGGGAGATATCCTTCTCGCTCATATCTTCCACCTGGGCGCGAGCCATGGCGTCGCGCTCCAGTCGATCGGCCTCTTTGCCCGCCTTCTCGCTGTACACGCCGTCGATCAGATCGCGCACCTTCTTGACGATGGCCGTAGGGGTAATACCCCGCTCCACATTGTGGGCAATCTGCTTTTTGCGGCGCCGTTCGGTCTCGCCAATGGCCCGCTCCATGGAGTCGGTGATCTTGTCGGCATATAGGATGGCGCGGCCATTCAGGTTACGGGCTGCGCGGCCTATGGTCTGGATCAAGGAGCGTTCGGAGCGCAAAAAGCCCTCCTTGTCCGCATCGAGGATGGCGACCAGGGATACCTCGGGAATATCCAGGCCTTCGCGCAGCAGGTTGATACCTACCAGCACGTCGAAGGCACCCAAACGCAGATCCCGCAGGATCTCCACCCGTTCCACGGTGTCCACATCGCTGTGCAAGTAGCGCACCTTGACGCCGTTGTCGCTCAGGTAGTCGGTCAACTGCTCAGCCATGCGCTTGGTTAGCGTGGTGATCAACACACGCTCGTTCTTCTCGACGCGGATACGGATTTCCTGCAACACATCGTCCACCTGGTGGGTGGCAGGCCGCACTTCGACCTCTGGGTCCACCAGGCCCGTGGGGCGCACCACCTGCTCCACCACCTGGCCAGCGTGCTCTTTCTCGTAGGTGGACGGGGTGGCAGACACAAAAATCGCCTGGCGCATGCGCATCTCAAATTCAGCGAACTTCAGCGGCCGGTTGTCCAGCGCGCTGGGCAGGCGGAATCCATATTCCACCAGCGTGGTTTTGCGCGAACGGTCGCCCAGATACATGGCGCCGAACTGGCCGATGGTGACGTGGCTTTCGTCGATGAACATGACCGCGTCCTTGGGCATGTAGTCCGTCAGCGTAGAGGGCGGATCGCCCGGGGCGCTGCCGGCCAAGTGGCGGCTGTAGTTTTCGATGCCCTTGCAATGGCCGACTTCGCTGAGCATTTCCAGGTCAAAGCGCGTGCGCTGCTCCAGCCGCTGCGCTTCCACCAGCTTGCCTGCCGCGACAAATTCCTTGAGTCGGTCTGCCAGCTCCACCTTGATGGTTTCCACCGCCATCAGCACCTGGTCGCGCGGGGTGACGTAATGGCTACCAGGGTAGACGGTAAAGCGTGGGATCTTCTGGCGAATGCGGCCTGTCAACGGATCGAACAGCTGCAAGGACTCAATCTCGTCGTCAAACATCTCCAGGCGCAACGCCATCTCGGAATGCTCGGCCGGAAAGATGTCTATCGTGTCGCCGCGCACGCGGAAAGTGCCGCGCGAGAAATCCATGTCATTGCGCTGGTACTGCATGCGCACCAATTGGGCTATGGCATCGCGCTGGTTCAGCTTGTCGCCCGCGCGCAGCGTCATGATCATCTTGTGGTACGCCTCGGGCTGGCCGATACCGTAGATGGCGGACACTGTTGCAACGATCACCACATCGCGCCGCTCAAGGATGCTCTTGGTACAGGACAGGCGCATCTGCTCGATGTGCTCATTGATGGCGCTGTCCTTCTCAATGAACAGATCGCGCTGCGGAACGTAGGCCTCGGGCTGGTAGTAATCGTAGTAGCTGACGAAATACTCCACTGCGTTGTTCGGAAAGAACTCGCGGAACTCGCTGTAGAGCTGCGCCGCCAGTGTCTTGTTGTGGCAGAACACAATGGCCGGCCGTCCCAGGCGGGCGATCACATTGGCCATCGTGAAAGTCTTGCCGGAGCCGGTCACACCCAGCAGGGTCTGAAAGACCTCGCCGTCTGTGACGCCCGCCACCAGTTGGTCAATCGCTTCCGGCTGGTCACCCGCAGGCGGGTACGGCTGGTACAGCTCAAACGGCGAATCCGGGTAGCGGACGAACTTTCCCGCCAGCGGCTCGGGAGGCCTGGTGAGAGCGAGGGACACGGCTTCAGTCATGGGGCGCAGACTCCAAATCGGCAAGTGGACGGCGGTCGAACCCGATACTGTATATGAATACAGCTTTACTTGTGCGATTGCAGGGTCAAGCCAATCAGGCGCGACACCACAGCAGCCAGATAAATCACGCCAGCAAACATTTCCAGACTGGCCAGTGCCCTCGTATGTGGCGTGATGGGAATCACATCGCCAATGCCGGTGCTGGACAACAACGCAAAACTCAGAAAC
The DNA here is from genome assembly GCF_056403235.1 of Rhodoferax sp. P2_H8_2. Classification (NCBI taxonomy): domain Bacteria; kingdom Pseudomonadati; phylum Pseudomonadota; class Betaproteobacteria; order Burkholderiales; family Comamonadaceae; genus Rhodoferax; species Rhodoferax sp. P2_H8_2. The sequence goes on along the minus strand of NZ_JBFUFW010000004.1, from coordinate 147,014 downwards.
ATCAGCTCCGTCCAGGTGCGTGGCTGGTCGGCGTTGACGGCCGCCGCAAAACAGCCAGGCTGCAACGCTTGTGCCAGCACAAACAAATAGGTGAACGCCCAAGCCAGCAGCGTAAAGGTCGCCCCTGCCGCAAACAACTCGTCCGTGGTGGCACGCTGGTCTTCCATCATGTACGCAATCAGGCTGCCCGCCGCATAAAAGTAGAACGCTGCCTCCAACCCAGCCGACCATGGCAGCAAGTGCGGCATTCCATACCAGGCCTGCAATGCCAGCAACACAATGGCGGGCAACGCGATACACATGCTGACCCAGGTCAGCCCCGGCGTGCGCCGCACCATGCGCGTAGTGACAGCCAGCACCAAAATACCAAACACTCCCAAGCCGATGCGACCTGCGTCGGTGTTTTCAATAAACGGGTACAGCACCAAGCCCAGCAGTTGCACGAGCAATAGAACGGCAGAGGGATGGCGTCGGGTGTGGGCATAAAACCGTAGATATCGCATTGGCAGATTGTCCTGCACTCCGTCCCCAGGGTCGCCAGCCATTGCCCCGGACAAGCGGCGGCTAAAATTCGCAATGGCCCCGTTGTGTGGGGCAGCACGCTACTGACAACCCCCAAAGGATTCTTCATGTCTCTGTTCTCCGCCGTCGAAATGGCCCCCCGCGACCCGATCCTGGGTCTGAACGAACAATTCAACGCTGACACCAACCCCAACAAAGTGAACCTGGGCGTGGGCGTGTATTTCGACGACAACGGCAAGCTGCCCCTGCTGCAATGCGTGCAGGCCGCCGAGAAGACCATGATGGACAAGCCCACCGCGCGCGGCTACCTGCCTATCGACGGCATCGTCGCTTACGACAACGCCGTCAAGGGCCTGGTGTTTGGCGCAGAAAGCGAACCCGTCACATCTGGCCGCGTGGCCACCGTGCAAGCCATTGGCGGCACCGGCGGTTTGAAGATTGGCGCCGACTTCCTGAAGAAGGTCAGCCCGAATGCCAAGGTGCTGATCTCTGACCCGAGCTGGGAAAACCACCGCGCGCTGTTCACCAACGCCGGCTTTGAAGTCGACTCCTACGCTTATTACGACACCGCCAAGCGTGGTGTGAACTTTGAGGGCATGCTGGCCAGCCTGAACGCCGCCGTTGCGGGCACCATCGTCGTGCTGCACGCCTGCTGCCACAACCCGACCGGCTACGACATCACGCCCGAGCAATGGGACCAAGTGATCGCTGTGGTGAAGGCCAAGAACCTGACACCATTCCTCGACATGGCCTACCAAGGCTTTGGCTACGGCATTGCCGAAGATGGCGCCGTGATCCAGAAGTTTGTTGCTGCTGGTCTGAACTTCTTTGTATCCACTTCGTTCTCCAAGAGCTTCAGCCTGTACGGCGAACGCGTTGGCGGCCTGTCCGTTCTTTGTAAAGACAAGGAAGAAACCAGCCGCGTGCTCAGCCAGTTGAAGATCGTCATCCGCACCAACTACTCCAACCCGCCGACACATGGCGGCGCTGTGGTGGCCGCCGTTTTGAACAACCCCGAGCTGCGCGGCCTGTGGGAAAAGGAACTCGGCGAAATGCGCGTGCGTATCAAGGCCATGCGCCAGAAGCTGGTCGATGGCCTGAAGGCTGCCGGTGTAAAGCAGGACATGTCTTTCATCACGACACAGATCGGCATGTTCAGCTACTCTGGCCTGTCCAAAGACCAGATGGTGCGTCTGCGCTCCGAGTTTGGCGTCTATGGCACCGACACCGGTCGCATGTGCGTAGCGGCCTTGAACAGCAAGAACATCGACTACGTCTGCGCAGCGATTGCCAAGGTCGTTTGACCAATCTGCAACAGGCGCCTGTAAAGGCGCGCCGGGGTGGGCGGGTCAACGCATAATCCGCCCTGATAAGGACTGGAGCATCCGCAATGAAAAGATTTGCCAGCGCGTTGGTTTGCCTGCTGGGACTGGGTTCCGGCGCGGCATGGGCTTGGGGCAACCACACGTTGCCAGCCTACCGCGCATTTGAAAAAATGCCGGAGGTTGCGCAGGCAGCCAATGTCACCGCAGAGCCGCTCGAAGCCTTTCTGAAGGCCGAAGAAAAAACCATTGAGGCGCTGCTGGCCAGCCAGGAAGCTTGGGCTGTCGCCAATCTGGAGAACTACCCACAGCGCCCCGCCGTGTTGGCCTTCATGGCCAACCCCAACCGGACTGATGAAGCGCGCCGCCAGGCTTTTTTAATGGCGTTGCGCGTTGCGCCCAATAGCAAATTTGCGCTGTATTACCAGCCTGATCCTGCAGGCAACCTTCCCAGTGGCGTTCAACTGCCCTATGCGGCAGTCAACACCTTGCCAGAGCCCGTCAACGCAGGCTACCGCTTCATCGCACTGCGTTCGGGTGAATCAGTGGCACCGCTGACCGTGTTGGCCAGTGCATCCGATGAGCCGGACTACGGCCTGGATATCAACCTCTGGCAAGACAGCCCCTCCGAATGGGGCAAGCAGTATGGCTTTGGTACCCAGCCCTTTGGCAATCCGGCTTTGTTCTTCTCGACGCAAGCGCCCTTCCATATGGGCTTCCTGCATGAAAGCCGCATCCTGTACGCAGCTGCGCCTTTCATCAAGCGCACGTTCCCGCAATTGCGGTCATACCAATATTCCACGTTGGCCGCCCTGGCCTTTCGCACGGGTCATCCCTATTGGGGTTGGCGTTTCGCAGGCTTGGCCCTGCACTATGTGCAGGATCTGACCCAGCCCTACCACGCGAGCCTGGCCCCTGGCGATTCGTTGGGCAAGCTGTTGGGTGCCAACACACTGGCGATGCTGGGCATGCCCGGCATGAAGAACGACATGATCGTGCTGCTCTCCAATCGCCACCTGGCGCTGGAAAAATACCAGGCCGAACTGCTGCGCAACGCCGCCACGCTGAAGCAGGACACGGCGATCGAAAAGGCACTGCGCAACATGGACAAAGATCGCAACTACCCCGAATGGAACGAGCGCTACCTGCGCGATGTGGTCTCTATGCAGTCCGCCAATTTTGGCGGACAGTTGGTACAGATCATTGTGGCCGCCATGCCGCCTGGCCTGGTGTCAGACCCATCGTTTGACTTCGGAACCAAGGAAGACAGCATCAACATGGTGCAGGAGCTGGCCAACCGCGACCCGGCGGACCGCGCGAAGCTGGATGCCGCCATCGCCGAATTGCTGGGCAATTTCGGCGCCCATAGCCGCAACGCAGTGCGCGGCATCCTGAAAGCCAGCAATCAGCCTTGAGTCATAGGGCACTGGTATATTGCACTGCAACATACACAGATAGCGAGGTTCCCATGCTTTACCAGCTCTACGAAACACAGCGTTCCCTGATGGAGCCGTTTTCCGACATGGCCCACGCAGCGGCCAAGGCGTTCGGCAATCCTTTGACGGTCGCGGGCCAAAACCCGTTTGCCCAGCGCATTTCCGCGGGTTACGACCTGATGCACCGCCTGGGCAAGGACTACGAGAAGCCAGAGTTCGGTCTGCGCACGATTGATGTGGACGGCGTCGAAGTCGCGATCCACGAGCGCGTGGAAATCACCAAACCGTTTTGCGAGCTGCGCCGCTTCAAGCGCTTCAGCGATGACACGCAAACACTGGCCAAGATCAAGGGCCAGCCCGCGGTACTGATCGTCGCCCCGCTGTCTGGCCACTATTCCACGCTGTTGCGTGACACCGTCAAGACCATGTTGAAAGACCACAAGGTCTACATCACCGACTGGAAGAACGCGCGCCTGGTGCCACTGGAAGATGGCGAGTTCCATCTGGACGATTACGTCAACTACGTGCAGGAGTTCATCCGCCACGTACAGGGCAAATACGGCAACTGCCACGTGATGAGCGTCTGCCAGCCGACCGTGCCCGTGCTGGCCGCCGTGTCGCTGATGGCCGCCCGCGGCGAGAAGACACCGCTGACGATGACCATGATGGGTGGCCCCATCGACGCGCGCAAATCGCCCACCGCCGTCAACAACCTGGCCATGAACAAGAGCTTCAGCTGGTTTGAAAACAACGTGATCTACCGCGTGCCAACCAACTTCGCGGGCGCTGGCCGCCGTGTTTACCCGGGCTTCCTGCAACACAGCGGTTTCGTCGCGATGAACCCGGACCACCACGCCAAGAGCCACTTCGACTACTTCAAGGACCTGATGAAGGGTGACGACGCCAGCGCCGAAGCCCACCGCAAGTTCTACGACGAGTACAACGCCGTGCTGGACATGGACGCCGACTACTACCTGGAAACCATCAAGGTGGTGTTCCAGGAATTCGCGCTGGTCAATGGCACCTGGGATGYCAAAGGCGTGGACGGCAAGATCGAACGCGTGCGCCCATCCGCCATCAAGACCACGGCGCTGATGTCGGTTGAAGGCGAACTGGACGATATCTCCGGCTCGGGCCAGACGCAGGCGGTGCACGACATCTGCACCGGCGTGCCCAAGTCGCAGCAGCGGCATTTCGAAGCCAAGGGCGCAGGCCACTACGGCATCTTCTCGGGCCGCCGCTGGCGCGAGCTGGTGTACCCAGAGGTCAAAGCCTTCATCCTCTCGCACAACCGCGCGACACCGGCCGTCGCTGTTAAAAAAATATCAAAAACGGCTGTAGCGCCCGTAAAACGTGCGCAAGCAGCTCCTAAAAAGGTAGCGGCGAAGAAGGTTGTAGCAAAGAAAGCAGTCGCCAAGCGCGCTCCTGCCAAGAAGTGACTACCACGGCGTCCACCGATGAAGCGCTGGTCGGGCGCATCCTGGACGCCTTGCCGCAAACCCAATGCACCCGGTGCGGCTATCCGGATTGCTCGGGTTACGCGAACGCGATTGCCGATGGCTCTGCCGATATCAACCAGTGTCCGCCCGGTGGTGAAGCCGGCGTAGTGCGGCTGGCCGACATCACCGGCCGCGCGGCCAAACCTCTGAACCCGGAATTTGGAATCGAAGGCCCGCGCACCGTTGCCTTCATCGACGAGAACTGGTGCATAGGGTGCACGCTGTGCATAGACGCCTGCCCCACCGACGCCATCATCGGCAGCAACAAGTTGATGCACACCGTCATCGAAGAGTTCTGCACCGGTTGCGAACTTTGCCTGCCGGTGTGTCCGGTCGATTGCATCCTGCTGGAGAACACGGGCGACGCCACAGGCTGGGCCGCTTGGTCGCAGGAGCTGGCTGCTACGGCCCGCAGTCGCTACGAATTCCACAGCTTCCGCAGCCAACGCGAAGAGGCAGAACACGCGCTGCGGCTGGAAGAAAAAGCCCGCATGAAGCTGGCCGATCTGCCCGCCCATTCGCAGCACACCGACCCCGCGGTGCTGGATAAAAAGCGCGTCGTGATCGAAGCGGCGCTGGAACGCGCCCGCCAAAAACGCGAAGCGGCTGACAAGCCCTGATATCGCACGCTGTTTCACCCGTGTAACTACCGGGTGGTTTATCAAGGTGTGGCTGGCTACACTGCCACGCATGATCGCCACACCACTTCGCCCTGCCCTCTGGACTGCTATTGCGCTGCTGCTCGGCGCACCGCTCGCATGGAGCCAGAGCGCCTCGCAACCCAGCGTGTTCGAAACCCGCGAAGCGGACTGGCGCAACGGCGCCATCGTTTACCAGGTGATGGTGGACCGCTTTGCACCCTCGGCGAACCTGGACGCCAAACGCGCGCTGTATCCTGCCCCCAAAGTGCTGCGCCCCTGGAGCGAGCCCGCCAAGCGCGGCAAGTACGTGGAGTCCGCACACGTCTGGAGCCACGAGATTGATTTCTGGGGCGGCGACTTGGCCAGCACCACCGCCAAGCTGGGCTATGTGCAAAGCCTGGGCGCAGATGTGCTGTATCTGAACCCCATCCATCTGGCCTACACCAACCACAAGTACGACGCGCTTGACTACATGCAGATCTCGCCGGAATACGGCACCAAGACTGACCTCACGCGCCTGACCGAGGCGGCCCATGCGCGCGGCATGAAGGTCGTGCTCGATGGTGTGTTCAACCACATGGGCCGCAACTCGCCCGCGTTCCAGCAAGCGCAGACCGACCCCAAGAGCCCGTACCGCGACTGGTTTTACTTCGGCCCGCAATATGCAGGCGGCGCGCGTGGCTGGTACCAGGCGACCAATTTGCCTGAGTTGAATCTGGAAAACCCTGCGGTACGCGAGTATCTGTTCGCAGGCCGCGACTCGGTTGTGCAAACCTATTTGCGCGAAGGAATCGATGGCTGGCGCCTGGATGTAGCGCCAGAGCTGGGGTATCAGTACCTTGCCGAACTGACACAAGCAGCGCACGCGGCCAAGCCCGGCTCGCTGGTGGTTGGCGAGATTCCCAACTATCCAAAAGATTGGCTCCAGTCAGTCGACGGTGTCATCAACTTCACGCTGCGCGACATCACGCTGAATATGCTCAAGGGCGAGATTGCTGCGCCCGCTGCAGCCCAGATGATGGACCGCACGATTACCGATGCAGGTATCGAGCCCACGCTGAAGTCCTGGCTGATGCTGGACAACCACGATAACCCGCGCCTGGCTTCTGAACTGCCCCAAGTCAAGCAACAACGCATCGCGCAGTTGCTCCAATTCACACTGCCCGGCTCGCCCAACCTGTATTACGGCAGCGAGCTGGGCATGACAGGCGCAGAAGACCCGACCAACCGCTCACCGATGCGCTGGGATTGGGTCAAAGACAGCAACGCGACGCTGCAGTGGACCAAGCAACTGATCGCGCTGCACAAGCAGCACCGCGCGCTGCGTGTGGGCAATTTCCGCTTGGTCACTGCCAGCAGTCTGCTGGCCTTTGAGCGCTATACGGATCGCGTGCAAGACACCGTCGTGGTCTTGGTCAACCCGAGCAAGACAGCGGTCACCGAGCGCGTCCTGATCGCCAATTCCAAATTGATGAACGGCGCTGCACTGATTGATTTACTGGACACCAAGGCCAAACCGCAAAGGATCATGGCCTCTATGACGACCGTGACAGTCCCGGCCGGTGGTTTCAAAGTGCTGGCGCCCGATGTGTCGGTGACCGGCGGCTACACCGCCTACAAGCGGGTGCAATAGCGTGCAGTGAGGTCGGTCAGCCGACCAGGTTTTTGTAAACACCGCAACCGGCGTACAGGCCGTCCACTTCCTGCACATAGGACATCTTGGTCTGCACCTTGCCAGTGGAAGGGTTGGTGATGTCGTACTCCACCCAGCCCGGTTCGCGGCTGGCCTGCTCTACGATGGAATCCAGCAAGCCCTGCCCGTCAATGCCGGGAATATCCTGAACCCGCGTGCCCACCTTGGCTGCGTTGCCAGCAAAGGCTTGGTAAGTGCCATTGCTGTCCAGCACAAAGACGTACATGTCTCGGTCGTGAAAGCCACGCGCCGGGTCTGTCAGCTCGCGCAGGAAGCTGTCTTTGGAGGTGTGCCTGCGGTGCGCCATGGCCTTGGCCACCAAGGCTTGCGCCTCTTCGGCCGAACCCTGCTGCAGCTTGAACATCGCCACCGATTGCACCAGTGTCGAAGCGCGTCCTTCGAGCGCGACGGCCTGCGTCACCGCGTGCTCCACCATCTTGGCGTTTTGCTGTGTGATCTCGTCGATCTGGTGAACGGCCGATGTGATCTCCGACAGGCCCATGCTCTGCTCGGCGCTGGACGTAGAGATCTGCGACATATTGGTCGCCACATCGCGTATGCCCGCGACGATGCGCGTCATGTTCTCGCCCGCAGCGCGAATCTGCGCCACGCTGGTGGCCACCTGCCCGCTGGACGTGCTGATCAGTTGGCGGATTTCCTTGGCCGACTCGGCAGAGCGCTGCGCCAGCGAGCGAACCTCGGTCGCAACCACTGCAAAGCCACGCCCTGATTCACCGGCACGCGCCGCCTCCACCGCGGCATTGAGCGCGAGGATATTGGTCTGAAATGCAAGGCCATCGATTACACCTACGATCTCGTCCATGCGCTTGGCACCGGCCTGAATCGCTTCGACCGAAGCAATGGCGTCCGTCATCGTGGCTGCGCCGCCCTCGGCCACATCGCGCACTTCCGCCGCACGCGCATTGGCCTGACTCGCCGTTTTCGCGTTGTCCTGCACGGTGCTGGAGAGCTGTTCCACGCTGGCGGCGGTTTCTTCGAGGTTGGCTGCCTGCTGTTCGGTGCGGTCTGACAGTTCGCGGTTGCCGGATGCCATGCTCTGGCCCGAGTGGGCGACAAAGGCCGCATTGCTGCGCACGTTGGCCACCATGCCCGATACGGTTTGCCCCAAACGTGACATGGAGGTCGTCAACTGGCCAAACTCGTCCTGGCTCTTGCTGACCAATGCGGTGCGCAAATCGCCGGTCACGATGCTGTCAGCCACGCGCTGAACTTGCGCCAGATCGGGCACCACGCTGGCGTGTAGCGAAAGCAGCAGATACACCAGCAACAACAGGCTGATCACCGCGACGATTGCGGTCCACTCCAGACCTTGTATGGGATTGCCACCGGCCATCACCTGCCACAGCGCCACCAGCACGGGAAGCGCTGCCACCAACGCGAGCAGGCACAGCTTGCCCGCAAAACGCAATTGGCGCATGCACCATATGCCAGGCTTTAGCAGCATCGGATGTCTCCCATTGTTATAAAAAATGCAGACCAGTTGGGACCTGTCTGTTCTTCATTCTAGGGTGATTCAGCTTGCCATGGGCTGACAAAACCGCGGTGAAAAGGGGTTAATCCAGCTTGGCAAACGCCTCAATCACGGCAACCGGCGCCTGCACCAGCTCAATCAGTACGCCCTCGCCCGCAATCGGAAATTCATCGTTGCTCTTGGGGTGCAAAAAACAGATATCAAAACCTGCAGCACCCTTGCGAATGCCGCCCGGTGCAAAGCGCACGCCTTTGGCTGTGAGCCATTCCACCGCTTTGGGCAAATCATCAATCCACAAACCCACATGGTTCAGCGGCGTGGTGTGTACCGCGGGCTTCTTGTCCGGGTCCAGCGGCTGCATCAGATCAACCTCGACCTTGAACGGGCCGCTGCCAATCGCGCAGATGTCTTCATCCACGTTTTCCTTCTCGCTTTGAAACGTGCCGGTCACTTCCAAGCCCAGCATGTCTACCCAAAGCGTTTGCAGGCGTTTCTTATCCAGCCCGCCAATGGCGATTTGCTGGATGCCGAGGACTTTGAACGGGCGTGTCATGCCTGTGCCGTCACTTTGGTGGATTTCAAACCGAGTTTGCTCAACAACTGCACATCCGCATTCGCATCCGGGTTGCCGGTCACCAGCAGCTTGTCGCCGTAGAAGATCGAATTCGCGCCGGCCATAAAGCACAGGGCTTGCACGGCTTCGCCCAACTGTTGGCGGCCTGCGGAGAGGCGCACGCGGGCTTTGGGCATGGTGATGCGCGAGACCGCGATCATGCGGACGAAGTCGAACGGATCGACCGGGTCGGAGTCGGCCAGCGGCGTGCCGGGTACGCGCACGAGGCTGTTGATCGGTACGGACTCGGGGTACGGATTCAGATTCGCCAGTTGCGCGATCAGGCCAGCGCGGTGCACGGGCGTTTCGCCCATGCCCACGATGCCGCCGCAGCAGACGCTGATGCCTGCGTTGCGCACGCTTTGCAATGTGTCCAGGCGGTCCTGGTAAGTCCGCGTGCTGACCACGTCTGTGTAGTACTCGGGGGCGGTGTCCAGGTTGTGGTTGTAGTAGTCCAGGCCCGCGGCCTTCAGTTGCGTCGCGTGGTGTGGCTCCAGCATGCCCAGCGTGGCGCAGGTTTGCAGGCCTAAGCCCTTGACCGCTTCCACCAGCTCGGCAACTTTCTCCACATCGCGGTCCTTGGGCGCGCGCCAGGCAGCGCCCATGCAGAAGCGCGTGGCGCCAGCGTCCTTGGCGGCTTGCGCGGCTTCGGTCACCTCCAACACTGACATCAGCTTGCTCGCTTCCACGCCCGTGTCGTACTCGGCCGCTTGTGGGCAGTAGCCGCAGTTCTCGGGGCAGCCACCGGTCTTCACCGACAACAACGTCGCCAGTTCGATATCGCCTTCGGGGAAGTGTTCGCGGTGCACCGTCTGTGCTTTGTAGACCAGCTCCATGAACGGCAGGTCTATCAGATCTTGAATGGCTTGCACGGTCCAGGGGCCAACTGCAGCAGTTGGCTTGGCGGGGCGGTGCAAAGTAACGGTTTGGGGTTTTTCCAACGTGATGGTCATTTGTTTTGTCTCTTAGGCGAAATACATTTTCTCCGGCTCTTCCGAAGTGGGGTCAGAGCCCAATTTCGTTCACCGTTATCTATCTCCGATTGTGCCTTTGTCCTGAATTGGGATCCGACCCCGCTTCTTTATGCGAACTCCACAATCGGCTGGTCCACCGTCAGGCTCTCGCCTTTTGCGGCCAGCACTTTACCCACCACGCCATCGGCGGCGGCGAAGAGTACGTTTTCCATTTTCATGGCTTCAATCACGGCGACGCGCTCGCCAGCTTGCACCTTCTGGCCCACGACGACAGCCACATCGACCAGCAGGCCGGGCATGGGCGAGAGCACGTAGCGGCTCATGTCGGGCGGCGCCTTGAATGGCATCAGCGCATGCAGCTCGGCCATGCGTGGCGATATCACCAGTGCGTCGATGCGTGTGCCGTCGTGTTGCACGCGCAGCGCCAGCGGGTTCTTGGGCGTGCCGCGCTCGATCTGCGCGGTGAAGGCCTTGCCGTTCACGGAGCCGTGGATGCAGATGTCGTTCAAACGCGAGTTGCTACGAATTTCATAGCTGCTTGCGCCCACCCTGACGCGCGCAGAGCCCGTTTCTCCTACAAATTCATCCACATGCACCGGCGTGTAGGTGTTCTTGCCGTCGGCGCTCAGCGTGACGACGTTGTAGTCCTTGCCCACGTTGACCGCATAGCCCGGCAACTGGCCGGACAGCGAGGTTGCGCGTTCGCGTGACTTGCGGCGCACGAATGCGGCTAGCGCGATCAGGAAGTTCGGATCGGTGTGCGGCACGTCTTCCGCCGCAAAGCCCTTGCCGTAGTTCTCGGCGATAAAGCCGGTGTTGAAGTCACCGGCAACGAACTTGGGATGCGCCAGCAGCGCCGCCTGGAATGGAATATTGCTGCTGATGCCGCGGATCACAAAGCCGTTCAAGGCCTCGCGCATCTTCGCAATCGCGTCCAGGCGGTCCGTGCCGTGCACGATCAGCTTGGCAATCATCGAGTCGTAAAACATCGGGATCTCGCCGCCGTCCTGCACGCCGGTATCCACACGCACGCCCAGCAAATGCTCGGTATCGCCCTGCCACATCGTCTGCTGCGGTGGCACAAAGCGCACCAGGCGGCCGGTAGACGGCAGGAAATTGCGAAACGGGTCTTCGGCGTTGATGCGGCATTCGATGGCCCAGCCATTGCGCTTCACCTCAGCCTGCGTCAGCGGCAGCTTCTCGCCCGCCGCCACGCGGATCATCAGCTCCACCAGGTCCAGGCCGGTGATGGCCTCGGTGACCGGGTGCTCCACCTGCAGGCGCGTGTTCATCTCCAGGAAGTAAAAGCTCTGGTCCTTGCCGACCACAAACTCCACCGTGCCCGCGCTCTGGTATTTCACCGCCTTGGCCAGCGCCACCGCCTGCTCGCCCATCGCCTTGCGCGTCGCGTCGCTGATGAAGGGGCTTGGCGCCTCTTCAATGACCTTCTGGTGGCGGCGCTGGATCGAGCATTCGCGCTCGTTCAGGTAAATCACATTGCCGTGGCTGTCGCCGATCAACTGAATTTCAATGTGGCGCGGCTCTTCGACGAACTTCTCGATGAACACACGGTCGTCGCCAAAGCTGTTGCGGGCTTCGTTGCGACAGGACGTGAAGCCTTCAAACGCTTCCTTGTCGTTGAACGCCACGCGCAGGCCCTTGCCGCCGCCGCCTGCCGACGCTTTGATCATCACCGGGTAGCCAATGCCTTTGGCAATCTCTACCGCCTTCTCTGCGGTTTCAATCGCATCGTTGACGCCGGGGATGCAGTTCACGCCCGCCTTGCCCGCCAGCTTCTTCGATTCGATCTTGTCGCCCATAGCGGCAATCGAATAGTGCTTGGGACCGATGAAGGTGATGCCCTCTTCTTCGCAGCGCTTGGAGAACTCGGCGTTTTCGCTCAAAAATCCATAGCCCGGGTGCACCGCCTGCGCGCCGGTTTGCTTGCATGCGGCAATGATCTTGTCGGCCAACAAGTAGCTCTCGCGGCTAGGCGCGGGGCCGATGTTGACGGCCTCATCGGCCAGCTCCACATGGCGCGCATCCTTGTCGGCGTCGGAATAGACGGCAACGGTCTTGATGCCCATTTTTTTCGCGGTAGCGATCACGCGGCACGCGATCTCCCCACGGTTGGCAATCAATATCTTTGTGAACATTCTCAGTCTCCTATTCGGGAATCAGTTTTTGCGCTTTGCGTATTGGCGTGAAGTGCCACCACGGTTGCGCGGGGCCGCCATTCATGAAATCCTTGGCGGCCAGAAAGGTGTCGAGTACGCAGGGGTCGTGTCGATCGCCCATCGGCGTGCGCAGGGCTTCGTACATCGCTATCGGGTCCATGGCCTTCACATCGGCAGGCGTGTTGACGCCCAGCCCGCGCAAGTCGCCCGCGATGGACTTGCCGATATTCGGGATGTCCGTCAAGACGCGGGCTTCCGACGCTGTCGCGGCTTTCATTGCAACTTCTCGCTCAGCTTTTTATGGATCTCGGGTATTTCCATCACCGCGGCCGACATGTACATCTTGTGGAACTCCGGCACCATTTCGCCAGTGGCGATTACAGGGTCGGTCGCCGTCAACAACTTAGCTTCCTCAATGTCGCTGACCGCGAACACAAAGATGCCGCGCCAGCCATCCACGCCGTCCGATGGTCCCGCCAGCACCAGCTTGCCTTCGTCTGACAGGCGCTTGATGTTGGCAAAGTGGGCCGCAAACATCGCGTTGCGTTCAGGTCCCGCGGCCATCTTGTTGGGCCCGGTCTTGAGCACCACCATCACGTAGTTGCGCATGCCGTTAGGACTCGCGCCCAGCCGCTTGGCGCGCTCGGGCTCGTATTGCGGGTTGGCGGGTTTGTCAGCAGTTTGGGCGTGCGACAACGCGGCAACACCCAGTAAACAGGTCAGAACAACAGTGCGGATCAACATGGCAGTAGCTCCTTTTGCAACGGGGTTCACAGCGGAATGTTCCCGTGCTTGCGCCACGGGTTTTCGAGCTTCTTATCTTTGAGCATCACCAAGCTACGGCAGATGCGCTTGCGGGTTTCGTGCGGCAGGATCACGTCGTCGATAAAGCCGCGTGCGCCCGCCACAAACGGGTTGGCAAAGCGGGCCTTGTATTCGGCTTCCTTCGCGGCCAGCTTGGCGGGGTCGCCCTTGTCTTCGCGGAAGATGATTTCCACTGCGCCTTTGGCACCCATCACGGCGATCTCGGCGTTGGGCCAGGCGAAGTTGACGTCGCCGCGCAGGTGCTTGGAACTCATCACGTCATACGCGCCGCCATAGGCCTTGCGCGTGATCACGGTGATCTTGGGCACGGTGCACTCGGCGTACGCATAGAGCAGCTTCGCGCCGTGCTTGATGATGCCGCCGTACTCTTGGCTGGTACCGGGCATGAAGCCGGGCACGTCCACAAACGTGATCACCGGGATGTTGAACGCATCGCAGAAGCGCACAAAGCGCGCGGCCTTGATGGAGCTCTTGATGTCCAGGCAACCGGCCAAGACGAGCGGCTGGTTGGCGACGATGCCCACGGTCTGGCCGTCCATGCGCGCAAAGCCAATGATGATGTTCTTCGCGTACTCGGGCTGAATCTCGAAGAAGTCGCCATCGTCCACCGTCTTGACGATCAGCTCTTTCATGTCGTAGGGCTTGTTCGGGTTGTCCGGCACCAGCGTGTCCAGGCTCGCGTCCATGCGGTCCAGCGGATCACCGCTCTTGCGCACGGGCGCCTTCTCGCGGTTGCTTAAAGGGAGGTAGTTGTACAGGCGGCGCAGCATCAACAGCGCTTCCACGTCGTTCTCAAACGCCAGATCGGCCACGCCGCTCTTGGTCGTGTGCGTGATCGCGCCGCCCAATTCTTCGGCGGTCACTTCTTCGTGCGTCACGGTCTTCACCACTTCGGGGCCGGTAACGAACATGTAGGAAGAGTCTTTCACCATGAAGATGAAATCGGTCATCGCAGGCGAGTACACCGCGCCGCCTGCGCTCGGGCCCATGATCATGCTGATCTGCGGAATCACGCCGCTGGCCATCACGTTGCGCTGGAACACATCGGCATAGCCGCCCAAGGAGGCCACGCCTTCCTGGATGCGCGCACCGCCCGAATCGTTCAGGCCGATCACCGGCGCGCCCACCTTCATCGCCTGGTCCATCACCTTGCAAATCTTCTCGGCGTGCGCCTCGGAGAGCGCCCCGCCAAACACCGTGAAGTCCTGGCTGTAGACGAACACCAGGCGGCCGTTGATCATTCCGTAGCCGGTGACCACGCCGTCGCCAGGGATCTTGGTGTCCTGCATACCGAAGTCCACGCAGCGGTGTTCGACAAACATGTCCCACTCTTCAAACGTGCCTTCGTCGAGCAAAATCTCCAGCCGCTCGCGCGCTGTCAGCTTGCCCTTTTTGTGCTGCGCGGCGATGCGCTTCTCGCCGCCGCCCTGGCGCGCGAGTTCGCGCTTGGCTTCCAGTTGTTCAAGAATGTCTTGCATGGTGTTCCTTCTTCTTCCGGGAATTGCTATTGTTTTGGTAGCTGCTTACGCACGTCCTGCAAGCGCTGCGAGCAGATTTCGTGCTGCAGTGCTGGCGGCCATCTGGCCGGACTGCACTGCTTTGGTCAATTGCGGCAGTTGCTCGCGCACTGCCGGGTTGTTCTTGAACGATTGCTTGAGCCCAGCGTCAATGCGCTCCCACATCCACGCCAGCGACTGATTTTGGCGGCGGCTGGCCAAATTGCCATTCGCGGTTTGCAAAGCTTGAAATTCGGACACGGCGGCCCAGAACTTGTCCACGCCCTGGCCCATCAACGCGCTGAGTGAAATGACTTTCGGGTGCCACAACTCCGTTCGGGCTGAGCTTGTCGAAGCCTGCGACCCTTCGACAGGCTCAGGGTGAACGGAGGCGTGGCCGTGCATGCCCAGCAGCCGCAAGCTCGACGTGATCAGCGCCTGCGCGCGCGTCGCAGCGTCGGCGTCAATGTCGGCCTTGTTGATGACGACCAAGTCGGCCAGCTCCATCACGCCCTTCTTGATCGCCTGCAAATCGTCGCCCGCATTGGGCAACTGCATCAGCACAAACATGTCGGTCATGCCCTGCACTGCCGTTTCGCTCTGGCCAACGCCCACGGTTTCGACGATCACGATGTCGTAGCCCGCCGCTTCGCAAACCAGCATGGCCTCGCGCGTCTTCTCGGCCACGCCGCCCAGCGTGCCGCTGCTCGGGCTTGGGCGGATATAGGCCTTCTCGTGCATCGAGAGTTTTTCCATCCGCGTCTTGTCGCCCAGGATGGAGCCGCCCGACACCGTGCTCGACGGGTCAATCGTCAGCACCGCCACGCGGTGGCCCTTGTCAATCAGGTACAGGCCCAGCACTTCAATAAACGTGCTCTTGCCCACGCCCGGCACACCGCTGATGCCCAGGCGCAATGACTTGCCGCTGTGCGGCAGCAAAGCGGTCAGCAATTCGTCGGCCTGCGCGCGGTGGTCGGTGCGGGTGGATTCCAGCAGCGTGATGGCCTTGGCAATCGCGCGGCGCTGTTCCGTGCCGCTGCCATTAACGATGTCGTTGGCCTTGATCACGCGGTCGCCCCTTGTTTGGCTGACCATACGTAAAGCACATCAAACTCCAACTCGCCCACCGCCACAAAGCCGTGACGCAGGTAGAAGCGGTTGGCGTCGCTTTGCTTCAGCGCCTCCAGCTTCACATCGCGCCCTTGCGCGCGGGCCTCGGCCTTCACTTGCTCAATCACCCAGCCGCCAATGCCATCGCCTTGCGCTTCGGGCGTCAGGTACAGGTGTTGCAGCTTCAGCGCATCGCCTTCGGGCTTGAGCGTCAGCAAGCCAACGCGCTTGCCGTTGTCCACGATGTGCCGCATATATTCGGGCGCAAACTGACCGCGTAAGCGAGTGCGTGAACGCTCCTGGTCGAAGATGCCGAGGCGCTCCAGGCTCTCGCGCAGCGCGGCTTCGCGCAAGGCGGCCAGGGCGTCAAAGTCCGCCTCGACCACAGGCTCAAACGCCAAACGGGATAGCAAAGCCATCAGGCGGCCAGCGCTTTCTCAATCTGGCTCAGCACATCCCGTGCACTCACCGGGATCGGTGTGCCCGGGCCGTAGATGCCTTTGACGCCTGCGGCGTACAAAAAGTCGTAGTCTTGCCGCGGGATCACGCCGCCTACGAAGACGATGATGTCGTCCGCGCCCTGCTTTTTCAGCTCGGCAATGATGGCGGGCACCAGTGTCTTGTGGCCTGCGGCGAGGGTCGATACGCCAACAGCGTGCACGTCGTTTTCAATCGCCTGGCGGGCGCATTCTTCGGGGGTCTGGAACAGCGGGCCCATGTCCACGTCAAAGCCCAAGTCGGCAAACGCGGTGGCTACCACCTTGGCGCCGCGGTCGTGGCCGTCCTGGCCCAACTTGCTGATCATCACGCGCGGGCGGCGGCCCTGCTTCTCGGCGAAGGCGGCAATGTCGGCCTTCAGGGCGTTCCAGTAGTCCATCGTGTCTCCGTTTGCCGAATCGTACGCCGCAGCGTACACGCCCGAGACCTTGTTGGTATCGGCGCGGTGGCGGCCAAAGGCTTTCTCCAAAGCGTCGCTCACTTCGCCCACCGTGGCGCGCAGGCGCACGGCCTGAATCGTCAGGTCCAGCAGGTTACCCTTGCCGCTCTCTGCTGCAAAAGTGATAGCTGCCAGCGCACTGTCTACGCGGGCTGCATCACGATTTGCCTTGATATTTTGCAGCCGCGCAATCTGCCCGTCGCGCACCGCCACGTTGTCAATATCGCGCGCTTCGATCGCGTCTTCGGTCTTGAGCTTGTACTTGTTGACGCCCACGATCACGTCCTGCCCGCTGTCGATGCGCGCCTGCTTTTCGGCGGCGGCGGCCTCGATCTTCAGCTTGGCCCAGCCGCTGTCCACGGCCTTGGTCATGCCGCCCATGGCTTCGACTTCTTCGATGATGGTCCACGCCGCGTCGGCCATGTCCTGCGTCAGCTTCTCCATCATGTAGCTGCCCGCCCAGGGGTCGATCACGTTCGTGATGTGGGTCTCTTCCTGGATGATGAGCTGCGTGTTGCGGGCGATGCGCGCGCTGAACTCGGTCGGCAGCGCGATGGCTTCGTCAAAGCTGTTGGTGTGCAGGCTCTGCGTGCCGCCAAACACTGCGGCCATCGCCTCGATGGTGGTGCGCACCACGTTGTTGTAAGGGTCTTGCTCGGTCAGGCTCCAGCCGCTGGTCTGACAATGCGTGCGCAGCATCAGGCTCTTGGGCGCCTTCGCGTCAAAGCCCTTCATGATGCGGCACCACAGCAGCCGTGCCGCGCGCATCTTGGCAACCTCTAAATAGAAGTTCATGCCAATCGCCCAGAAGAACGACAGGCGCCCGGCAAACTCGTCCACGTCCAGCCCGGTGGCAATCGCCGTCTTCACATATTCCTTACCGTCGGCCAGCGTGAAGGCCAGCTCCAGCGCCTGGTTGGCGCCCGCCTCCTGCATGTGGTAACCCGAGATGCTGATCGAGTTGAACTTGGGCATGTTCTTGGCCGTGTAGCCAATAATGTCGCCGATGATGCGCATGCTGGGCGCGGGCGGGTAGATGTAGGTGTTGCGCACCATGAACTCTTTCAGAATGTCGTTCTGAATCGTCCCGCTCAACTGGTCTTGCGCCACGCCCTGCTCTTCGGCCGCCACCACATAGCCCGCCAACACCGGCAACACCGCGCCGTTCATCGTCATCGACACCGATACCTTGTCCAGCGGAATCTGGTCGAACAGGATCTTCATGTCCTCGACCGAATCAATCGCCACACCGGCCTTGCCCACGTCGCCCGTTACGCGCGGGTGGTCACTGTCATAGCCGCGGTGCGTAGCCAAGTCGAACGCCACCGACACGCCCTGCCCGCCCGCGGCCAGCGCCTTGCGGTAGAACGCGTTGGACTCTTCGGCGGTAGAGAAACCTGCGTATTGGCGGATCGTCCAGGGGCGCACGGCGTACATCGTGGCCTGCGGGCCGCGCAGGTAGGGCTCGAAGCCGGGCAGCGTGTCGGCGTGCTTCAGGTCGGCCGTGTCGGCCGCCGTGTAGAGGGGTTTGACCGCGATGCCGTCGGGCGTGATCCAGTTCAGCGCGTCCACATTGCCGCCGGGCGCGGACTTGGCGGCCGCTTTGGCCCAGGCGTCCAGCGTGGCGGTCTTGAATTCGGGAGTTTTATCGGTCATGTGCGGTATCCGCCGGGGCCAGCCCGGGCGGTTTTGTAAGGTGCGTGGAGTTTACATTATTCATAATTATGAATTCAGAATCTGTGTTTTAGCTTACACTTCGCGCCAATATGGACGCCACATCCGCTCCCCTAGCCAGCAAATCGCTAGCCCCAAGGCCACTTTACGAAGAAGTGGCCGAGCTGCTGCGCCAGCGCATTTTCAAGCGCGAGCTGGAACCTGGCAACTGGATTGACGAATTAAAAATCGCCGAGGAATACGGCATCAGCCGCACCCCCCTGCGCGAGGCGCTGAAAGTCTTGGCTGCCGAAGGCCTGGTCACTATGAAGGTGCGCCGTGGCGCCTATGTGACCGAGGTGTCCAAGACCGACCTGAGCGACGTGTACCACCTGCTCAGCCTGCTGGAGAGCGACGCGGCGGGCGTGGTTGCCACCAAAGCCACCGACGCCGAACTGGCGGAGTTGAAGGCCATACACAAAGAACTTGAAGTGGCAGCCAAGCCCGGCAAAGCCAACACCGACGAGTTCTTCGCGACAAATGAGCGCTTTCACATGCGCCTGCTCGCCATCGCCAACAACCGCTGGCGCGACCAGATGGTGGCCGACCTGCGCAAGGTCATGAAACTCAACCGCCACAACTCCCTGCTCAAGACCGGCCGCATCGCCGAGTCACTGGCTGAGCATCAAGCCATCATGCTGGCTCTGACTTCGCGTGATGCGGTGTTGACGCAACAACGTATGCGGGAGCATTTTGCTAATGGATTGGAAGCGGCGGAGTAGTTTTCTCGTAGTCGTGCATCGGCAACCCGCGCGGAATGTGGCCCCACTACCCCGAAATTGGGGGATAGCAACATAAACGCGACGGGTTACACCGTTGCAACTAGCTTGCCTCAGAGACAGTCTGCCCCAGCTCTCTTTCAACTCCACGCAATAAGTTTGAGCCCAACATATATGCATAGACGCTTGCGGGGTGGAAAATAAATCGCACGCCTTTATAGATGACAGAGGGATCAGCGATCGTTCGACTTGTAATCAACATAGGTTGAGAGACTTGAGGGTTGCGCGCAGCGAATTCAACACAGTTATCCAATTCGCCTCGCGATTGATATGGGCGGTCACTCCACTTAACTTCCACGGCCCAAAGTGGCTTTTGGTCTGCGCCTTGAAGATGAACAATGTCAATTTCTCCGCTGTTCCAGCGTGCGTAATAGAGCTGCACAGCTTGGCTGTGTTGCCATTGGCTGTAGATCGCCGTTTCTGTCAACGCACCCATTGCATCAGAGTCCGCGTCTATCTGACCAAATAGTGCAGCGCGCATAGATGGGTTTGTTAAGTAAACCTTAAAGCACATTGCACGCTTAAAACGCTTCGCGTTCTGATCTATTCGTTCGACACGCTTGATCAAAAACGCCGCTTCAAGGTACTCCAAATAGCGGCGAATTGTATTTTTCGCAACACCTGAGGACTGCGATAGCCCCTCGAGATTCACTTCATTTCCGGTGTTGTATGCGAGGGTAGTGAACAACCTGTTCAGCTCTTGAATGTCATTGATCCCATAGAGGCTTGGGAGGTCTCTAAGCAGCACCTTGTCAATGATGTCGCTCTTGATGTATTGATTTGGATTCTTTCGAATTGCCTCGGAAAACACCGCCTCTGGATAGCCCCCAAAGTTCAGATAATTTACAAACTCTTCATTGAGAGCCACAACGTCTTTCGCCGAATAGTCGAATGTTCGAAATTCCCCCTTGATGATCGGCGTTGCTTCTATCAACTCTTCTTCTCGACCGATGAATTGCAAGTACTCCGCGAAAGTTAAGGGTGGGAGAACGTAATCACTGAATCGACCGGCGCCCGACTCGTTACTTTTTAGGCGTAAAGCGGCGGCAGCTGAACCAGTCGCCACAAATCTGTATTCTGGATAAGAGTCAACAAGTGACTTTAGGTGTATTTCCCAGTCCTTTAAATACTGAACTTCATCGAAGAAGATGAAGAGCCTCGTCTCACGTTTATGCGAGAACTTTTCTTGGAAAAGCCCGAGAATTTGTTCGAGAGAGAGGCCAGTAAAGATTGGCGTTTCTAGCGAAATGTAGAGCAGGCTTGTTGGCTCAACATTCATGTCGAGAAGCGCTCGAATACTGTGGTAAATCATGACGGTCTTTCCGACTCGTCGTGGTCCCATGAGCACTACCGCACGTCGAACGCTCGTGTCAGTAATCGTGCGCTGAAATGGGTCAAAGTACTTCCTCCTGGGCTTATCTTGAAACGAGATAAAGCTTGCTCTACCCTCCGCCCACCACGGATTGTCGAATTCGAGCCGAGCAACAATATCTTTCTTAGCGATTTGAAGCATATTTTAATTAAGATCAAAGAGTTGATCTTAATATAGCTCCAGTAGGGCCACTTTTCAAGATTAGTTTATTGATCTTGTTTCAACTTGTTTGCGACGCTGCTGTTGGCCGTAAAGTTCACCAAGCTGAGCATGCGAGCGCCCGTAAGCCATTGATTTATATTGAATTTTCTCAACTTTTCCGGCTACAGCCCAATCCCCGCTGATTCAATTCCTGCTAGTCGCATCAAACGAGTAGCTAGAACATCAAGTTTCTGGGGCTTTTACAGCGTAGTTCCATAAACAGCTTCCCGATCATTTCGTCACCCACCAAAGCATTCCCCGCATTCGTCCTAGAGACTCCTCCCATCACCAGCCAGAGGAGCCTTCATGACCATCACCTGTTTCATCCGCTACGAAATCGACCCGTTCAAGAAAGACCAGTTCACGGCTTATGCTGAAAACTGGGCTCGCATCATCCCCCGCCTGGGCGGGCATTTGCTGGGCTACTTTGTGCCGCACGAGGGCAGCAACTACGAGGCGTGGGGGCTGATCTCTTTCTACAGCCTGGCGGCGTATGAGGCCTACCGCCAGCGCTTGCGTGAAGACGCGGAGGCTGCTGCCAACTTTGCGTTTGCGCAGCAGGAGCGTTTCATCCTGAAGGAAGAGCGCAGCTTCCCCCAGCCGGTGCCCGCCAGCTACCTGCAGGCACCCACCGGCTATATTGAAGCCGCATGAAATCCGCTCCATCGGCTGCGCCGTCAGCTACACCTTACGAGCCCAAGCTGGCCAGCGTTGCCGCGGTGATTGCCGACGCCACGCGTGCGCGCATGCTCAGCTACCTGCTGGCGGGCGACTACGCCAGCGCGGGCGAGCTGGCGCGGGCCGCGTCTGTCACACCCGCCACGGCCAGTGGGCATTTGGGCAAGCTGATGGCGGCAGAGCTGCTGGTGTGCGAGCAACGCGGGCGGCACCGCTACTACCGGCTTGCCGACGACGAGGTGGCCCACGCGCTGGAGGCGGTGGCGCTGATCGCCGAGCGCCGCACCCACACCGCCGCCTGGGCCAACCCCACGCGCCAGCGGCTGCGCTTTGCCCGCTGCTGCTACGGGCACCTGGCGGGGCAACTGGGCGTGGAGCTGTTTTCGCAGCTGTTGTCCAAAGAGTGGCTCGCGCCCATCAGCGATGGCTACCTGCTCACCGCCCAGGGCAAGGCCTCTCTGAGTACGCTGGGCTTTGCGGTGGACGGCATGGACCAGGCCAAGCCGTCCGCCCCCACCCGCGTGGCCTACCGCTGCCTCGATTGGTCCGAGCGCCGTGACCACATGGCGGGCAAGCTGCCCAAGGCGCTGCTGGCGCATTGCCTGCAACAAGGCTGGCTGCGCCGCCATGACGGCGAACGCGCGCTGGAGGTCACGCCGCTTGGGCGCAAGCACTTGGCAGGCCTGTTGCCTTCGGTCAATGCGCTTTGATGCTCAAAGGCGTTTTGAATGATTTTTAGGAGTCAAATTGGCCTGCGAGGCGCATAGAACGTGCGTAAGCAGCTTCTCTTTTAATAGCAACCGCCAAGCAATGCGTCAGTAGTTCTGGAAATGAAAATGGACAGGTCAAGACCTGTCCATTTTGTTGAGAGTTTGCAGGCCTGACCTGCAAGCCTGTTTTGCCGATTACTTGCTACCAGCTGCTTTCACATCGGCCTTGGCTTCTGCCTTGACTGCGTTGGTTTCAACTTTGGCAACAGCCTTGTCGGCAGCGGCGTTGGCCTTCACGGTGTCCACCTTGGCGTCGGCCTTGATGGCAGTCTTGTCAGACTTTGCATCAGCGTTGGCAATGGTCTTTTCAGCTTTGGCTGTGACCTTGGCTTTGTCTTCAGAGTCGGCCTTGGCAACCTTGGCTTTGGCCTTGGTTTTGACGTCCGCGGACTTTGTCATAGCCTTGGTTTTTTCTTCAGTGGCTTTGACTTCTGCCTTCTCAACTTTGGCGTCGGCCTTGGCGTCAACCTTGGCTTCGCTTTTCACCGCAGCGGCGACCGCCTTGTCGGCTTTGACTTCTGCCTTCGCCACAGCGGGAGTGGCTGGGGCTGGGACTTGTGCGAAAGCAGCGCCAGCAACCAAAGTAGTGATCAGAGCGGCGAGTAACTTATTCATAAAAGTCCTTTGAGTAAACATGGTGTCATCAAACAAATGTTTGGTGATCCGCTCTACAACGCAACGCGCGACTATCTCGTTGACACACAACTTGCTCAGCACGAACAGCTAAGCGCGCGCTAGCGAACAGACCCCATAGCTTTCTCCGCATTCGTCCTTGAGAGTCCCCTATCACCAGCATTTTGATCACATACATTTGTGCAAATATAATGTTTCAAAATGTTTCTTGTTGTGCAAGGAGTTGGCTTGGAATGAAAGGACGCAGTCTCTCACTTGCACACCTTGGGTCTGGGGGCTCGTCATTCGAGCACCGGTGTGCGTGACTTCAACGTCACATCAACTTTGGAGACGAAAGTATGAACTTTGCCAAATCCGACGATCTCACTTTCGGGATGGAACTGGAGCTGCAGATTGTGAGCAGCCAGAGTGGGCGGCTCTCGCCTTCCAGTGCGGAGATATGGGAAGAGCTAAGGCATCTAAGCAACGCCGACAGATTCTCCCTTGAAGCGACGCTATCGACGATTGAATTGAACACTTCTGTGCACAGTGATGCCGACGAAATGCTGTTTGAGGCATTGGAACTTGCAAAGACGTTGACGGAATTGGCACGCCCCAGGAATCTGGTCATACGCGGCGGCGGCACGCAGCTGACGCAGTTCTGGAATGAGCGCGTCATCGCACCGACTCCCCGTGCCCAGGAGCTAACCGAGCGATTCGGATTCCTGCCGAAGCGATTCTCTACCTACGGCATGCACGTGCACATTGGGGCTTCGTCTACCGCCAATGCCCTGCTCCTGGGAAACGCATTGCAGGCCTTGACCCCGCTTTTCATCGCGCTGTCTGCTGCATCGCCTTTCTTGCAGATGGCCGACACCGGGTTTTGTGCCTCACGCCCGCTTGAGCCGCTGATCTATCCCCACGGAGGGCCGATGCCGCGGCTGAAGGATTGGGCACATTTTGAGAGGACCGCTGACGAGATATTCTCAACCGGCCTCGCGAATTCCCTGAAGGATGTGTACTGGGACGTGCGACCCAAGCCGGAGTTTGGGACCATCGAGGTGCGCGTTTTTGACACGCCGCTTTCGGTCCACAAGGCGGTTGCACTGGCAGCGTTTACGCGCGCATGCGCCACACTGGTTTTGAACGGGACGCTGGCCTTGCCTGAAGCGCAGCCAGATTGCACCTCCGATCGGGTAAGTCGCTTCCTGGCCTGTCGCGATGGAATGAATGCGGACTTGTTCGACCCATTCTCGCAATCGTGGTTGCCAGCGACCGAGATGTTTGAGCAGCTATGTGATGCGATTGCCTCTTCGAAGGGGTGGGGCTCTGACTTACGCCACATACAGTCATTGCGAAAACTGATCCTGCATGAGCAGGACAGCCAGGTCATGCGCGATGCCTGGCTTGACTCACAGGCGCCGTATCGACAAGCGCCTGATGTTCTTTTGGCCCACTATTCCAATACCTTGAGCGGCCTGCTTCTAACGCCTATCTCAAGAGAGACGGTGTAGAGGTGGCCGCGCGTCAAAGGTTTGCCAGCGGAGTTTCCTCGGCCTCATCGTCGACATTGAGCACTGCAATCAGTTCTGCCAGATCATCGTCCAGCCGTACCAGGGTGGCATTGTTCAAGCTTGCAAGCGCCATCGGCAGTACGCCTTCAAATGGCCCGGATACTTTCTTGAGCAAGCGACTTCCAGCAGGCAATATCTTCAGGCGGACATTGCGGCGGTCTTCAGGCGCCTTCTCCAGACTGATGAGTTCTTTGTGCAAAAGCGTTTTGACCAAATTGCTGGCGGTGGACTGGTGGATGTCCATTTGGGAAGCGATGTCGCCCATGCCAATGCCTGGGTTGGCCTTGATGACGCCAAGAGCCCAGACTTGGGCACCACCTAAACCAACTTGTTTTTCCATCTGTCGGAAATGGGTTCGTACGGCATTGAATACCACCCGAAAACGGCGCAAGACTTTCGCCGGAGTGACGACTTCCTCGGGGGAAATAGCAGATTTCATGACTTTCGCACTGGTAGCGTTCAAGCGCCAGATGATACCGGTCAACGGCTATGGCGAGTTCAGCGTCGTACCGGCTTTACCTCCCATCTGTGGCAAAGGGATGAGGCTAATTACATTTGCATAAATGTATAATTCTCGCAGCCGTTTGCAGTCGTCAACAGAACTCCCATCAAGAATGCGCCCCCACCCCCATATCCCAACTGCGTTCAAGAGAGAACTCTCCGATTGGCATATGTGGACGGGCCGGGGCGTGGTCATCGGCTTTGCGGCGCTGGCGGGCCTCACCGTAGTGGCCTTCACCTGGTTAGCTGACTTCGCATTGGTGCAGTTCTTTTCATTTCAAAGGAACTATTGGTGGGGTCCTTTGATCTGGA
Organism: Rhodoferax sp. P2_H8_2; assembly: GCF_056403235.1. Lineage (NCBI taxonomy): Bacteria > Pseudomonadati > Pseudomonadota > Betaproteobacteria > Burkholderiales > Comamonadaceae > Rhodoferax > Rhodoferax sp. P2_H8_2. The sequence continues at coordinate 121,765 of NZ_JBFUFW010000004.1, read as the reverse complement.
TGCCATTCTCAACCGCAGCCATTGTCTGGGTGACACGGCGATTCGCTCCGGGCGCTTCTGGCTCAGGAATTCCCCAGGTCATGGCCGCGCTGGAGCCACAGGTTGCGGGAGGCGCGCGCAAGCTCTATGTTTCGTTGAAATTGTCCATCGCCAAAATCCTGCTTACGGCGTGGGGCCTGCTCGCTGGCCTGTCCATTGGGCGCGAAGGGCCATCAGTGCAGATTGCAGCAGGCGTGATGCACCATGCCAGACGGTGGATGCCCAAACGCTCCGGGATTTCCGACCACAGCTTGCTCATCGCCGGAGGGGCGGCGGGCATCGCTGCTGCATTCAACACTCCGCTGGGTGGCGTCATGTTTGCCATTGAAGAGCTGTCCAATCGATCTGAGCAACGGAGCAACAGCCTGGTGCTCGTCGCCATTGTGATGGCCGGCCTGATAGGCGTCTCGGCCTACGGCAATGCCAGCTACTTTGGCGTGATTCGCGTGGCGGGATTTGGCAGCGGCCTGATTTTTCCCGCGATTCTGGTGGCGCTGTGCTCTGGAATCGCAGGTGGGCTTTTTTCCAGATTGCTTATCGTGTCGCTATCCGGTAACTCTGCAGACTGGTTTACCAAGGTCCGGCGTAACTTTCCAATCATCTTTGCTGCAGCCTGTGGTTTGGCGGTTGCGATCTTGGGCATCGCAAGCAATGGGCAAACCTACGGAAGCGGCTACGCACATAACCGCGCCATGCTGGAAAACAGCAACGACACCTCGTCGCTGTATGTATTACTGAAATTTTCGGCAACCTGGATATCGACGTGGGCCGGTGTGCCAGCAGGTGTTTTTGCCCCCTCACTGGCCATTGGTGGCGCATTGGGCAATGACATAGCGCAATTGACCTCCTATGCCAACGCACCCACGCTTATCGCCTTGGGCATGGCAGGATTTCTTGCTGCGGTAACGCAAGCGCCACTCACCGCATTCATCATTGTTATGGAAATGGTGGACGGGCACGCGCTCGTTTTGAGTCTGATGGCTACCGCAATGGTGGGTAGCGGCGTGTCCAAGCTCATTAGCGCGCCTTTGTATTCGTCCTTGGCTTCGCTTCAATTGCTGCGCAGTGGTAGCCCTGCTCAGAGCCCCAAGGAATAGCCGCCTTTCATCCGATTAGACATAGTCGTCCCTTAGAAATTTGAGAGCGAGATGTATAGAAAGATACTTGTGGTGGTTGATGACCGCACTGTTACTCAGTACGCGATCCGGCAGGCGATAGGCCTTGCTCAGGTGCATCGCGCAGACATCCATTTCTTATATGTTCTGCCAACCTACTTTTTCACGAGTCTGGATATCACCTCGGCTAACAACCCATCGCCTGAAGTCTTTGAGAAAGAAGCAAAGAATCATGCCGCCACTATGCTCAAAGCGGCTTGCGACCTGGCGGAGTCCTTGGGTGTCCATAGTTTCAAATCAGTGGGTTCTGACTCTGACAGTGCGAGGTACGTTGTTGATGCAGCGGAACATCAGCATTGCGACTTGATTGTGGTGGGGACTGAGGGAACAAATGCCCTTTTCCGGCTGCTGAGCGGAAACATCGTTCCTGGATTGATCTCGCGCGCAACCATTCCTGTACTGGTGTGCCGAGACACAGGGACAGGCGCGGATATGGATCGCCGAGCGCGCGTTTCAATGCGGGCCAGGCGCAAGCGGCGGGAGCTTTTGGAACGCCGCGGGCGACAGGCAAAAGAATAAAAAGGGAGCCCCGAAGGGCTCCAAATCAACTCACTTTAAATGCCAAGCACTAAGGTAACAGTGCATTGACATATGTAATTATATTGGTTCAAATGTAATTTTCAATATCTTTATTAATTGACGACGAGCCAAGCGCGCTCTGGAACTTTCAATGACTGCTTTAGTGCGCATAGCATCTTTCGCCGAGACGGGTTCGGAAGTGGATCGGACAGATCAAGTCAAGAGCCCGCTTCATCCGCAGCGTTTCGAAACTGATATCGACATGAATTTGATCGAATGCGTAATTGACCACCTGACATTGGGACTTGAGGAAATCTCTGCCGATATTTCCCAGCGGCTCGCAAGCGCAAGAAATGCCGCCTTGGCAACGCCCCACCGCAAGCTATGTCTTTAACCAAGATGTAATCGTCTTGTCCAAGTAGTCGGGAACTTCATGTTGAATGAAATGGCCAACTCCGGGGATTATTTTGACGGTGAGATTGCCGGGAGATTCCATCCATGATTTTTCCAAATCCATGGTGCTAACCAAAGCGTGGTGCTCCTCGCTTCCATGCAAATGCAAAACCGGGCATTTGATTGGGGCGCTGTAAATCTTCTTCATGCTTGAATCGAAAAAGCTGAGCGCAACCTGAGACAAGGCGTAGTTGGCTTTGTAATAGTTCATCAGGGATGGGAGGGAGGATTTTGTGAAGGCCTCGACATATCTGCTTTTGGCCCGCGGGTCCAAAACCCAATAGGCCAAGTCTTGCGGCGTTAAGTTGTCGCCTTTGCCTTGGGCTAAGAAGCGCGTGGCGTAGGCGCTGGCATCAAGCTGTGCGAGTGGATGGTTCCACGGGAGGAATTCCTTCTTGATGGCGCCGGGATGCGGGACGCTGAGAACGACAAGTTTCTCGACAAGGTCCGGGTTTTGCCCGGTAAAGAGCCACGACAAGGCGGCGCCCCAGTCGTGTCCAACCAGGATGACCTTGCGCCCGTTGCTCTCTGCGCCGATCACTGCCCGGATGTCATCCAGCAGAACCGCAAACTTGTAGTTGTCGACACCTTCTGGCCGACCACTCAGGTTGTAGCCACGCAGATCAACTGCGACCACCTGGTGGTCTTTTGAGAACGTCTGAATCTGATTTCGCCACGAATACCAAAAATCGGGGAAGCCGTGCACAAACACCATCAGCGGGTTCGTGTTGGACCCCATCGTGACATAGTGGATTTTCGTTTCCGCGTTGTCCGCGTACTTGTGCAGAAGGTTGGGGTCCTTGTCGATATCAACGGCAGGTTCACTCAACAAGGGGGGGATTTTGTTGTGCCAAATGGCTTCGCTTGAAGTTTCCCCGTAAGCAGTGCGAACAAACATGGCGGCTCCTAAAAATATGGCGTTGCGCCGATTGATGGTCATAGTGGCTCTCCGGTGAAACTGGTTTTACTAGGGTGATCACCATATTATGGCGATCACCCTAGTAAAGTCAAGCGGTAGCGTAAAATGACACCCATATGCCACGCATCACTGACTCCCGCGTTCGCGCGATTGACGCTGCCGAGAAATTGTTTCGGATGCAGGGCTACGCTGCGACCGGATTGACGCAAATTCTGGAAGAGAGCGGCTCCCCGAAAGGATCTTTCTACTTTCACTTCCCGCGCGGCAAAACGCAGCTTGCTGAGGAAACGATCGATCGCTATGTTGCTAACAGAGCGACGTCGATTCGTCAGATCTCCGAGAAGACGAAAGGCGACGCCTTGGCCTTTGTCAAACAGCTTTGTAGCGCGGCCGCAGCAGACATGGTCGCTTCGGACTTCCAGTACGGGTGTCTGATGCAAAACCTGGCGAATGAGCTGGCCGGGCTGGACGCCGAGTTAACCGAACGGATAGCGCGCGGATTTGTTGAGTCCACCAGCATCGCAGTGGAGCATTTCCGGGGATGTGGATTTACTCCCAAACGCGCCGCCTCCACCGCAACTGCGTTGACTGCTGCCCTTGAAGGTGCACGAACGGTTGCAAGACTGGAACGCACACCCGCGGTGTTCAAGGCGCTGGCGGATGTGAGTGCCAAAGGTCTTGGTCCCAGAAGTGGTTAGCCCGCAGGGGCGGGCTGCTGCCTTCGGTCAACGCGCTTAGATGTTCAAAGGCGCACCTGCACACCAAACACATTGCCATTGGCCGCCTGCTGGAATTTCACCTGCGTCTTGCCATCTTTGGTAACGAACACGCCTTGCGAAATTGCGACGAGTTCCACATCGGCGTCGCCAATAACGTCAGCGAACAACCGCTGCCCTCTGCGCGACACCGTTAACGTCTTTCCATTTTCCAAAGCGTATTGCCCTTGAAATTCACGCACCTCGTCATATGCCATCTTGAAAGGGCTGGCCTGCTGATGTACGCCTGCAACTTGCTGCGCTTGCGCCGCTGTGGCCGCGGCCAATGCAATGGAGACGGAAATCAGAGTGAGGATTGGTTTCATAAGATCCCTTTGAAAGATTGAGTTGTCCCGAGCGGTACTGAACCCCAGCGTGGGTTCAGTGGCTGCGGGCAAACGCAATGTATTTTTTAGGGTGGCGGCGCGCCAGCGCGTTCCGATGAACTGTAGATTCAGCCGATCTGGCTCACTAAACAGGCGATACGTTTGCAAGCCGCGCAGCCTGCGCGTCAACTTGACCGGTGGGTCAGTAGTTCAGGTGCAGCCGCGAATATCAGTGCGCAACTGTCTTTGAGAACACGTTCATAACAAGGACACCCGACACGATCAGCGCCATGCCAATAACGGCGGGCAGGTCCAGCTCTTGCCCGTAGAGGATCCAGGCGATGGCGGCCACCAGCACGACGCCCAGCCCCGACCAGACGGCATAGGCGACACCCACTTGCATGGTCTTGAGTGTCAGCGACAGGAAGTAAAACGCGACAGCGTAGCCCGTCATAACAATGATGGAAGGAACCAGTTTGGTAAAGCCGTCACTGGCCTTGAGCGATGACGTGGCAACCACCTCTGCAGCAATTGCGATTCCCAAGTACAACCAATGCTTCATATTGTTTCCCACGCAGGTGTGAACGAGCCGCGCAGTCTACGGGTTTGGCTGTGAAAAGAACAGCCGCTTCAAAGAAGTTTCACTGGGGTTTAGGAGTCAAATTGGCCTGAAAACCGCATAGAACGTGCGTAAGCAGCTTCTGTTTTTATAGCAAGCGCCAAGCGATGAATCGGGTCACCGAAATGCCTCGGTCCAATTACGCGCCGAGTTCGTCTACGTCCAGTTGTGCGTCGCTCTCGGTGACCATTGCATCTACCTTGTCCAGCCATTTCTGCAATTCATTGGGATAGACGCCATCGTGACCCGCTCGCCACCGTCGGCGGGCTTGCCTTGCCATGGCACGCAACTGCCATGCAGCTTCCAACGCAAGCATGGAGAGTTCTACCTTCAGGGTGTAGTCAATATCGACATCGCCAATCTGGAGCAATTGCTCCCTGGCGATCCCAACCGTCGCTAGCGTCCGTTGCAGTTGCAAAATCTGTCTTGAGAGCTCGTTGAGCCCATGCAACCTTTCGGCGGACAGCCCTGGCATTTCGATGAGTTTTCTTGGCCATTGCGCGATGGCCTCTTCGATGTCATACAAGCGCTTCACGGGGTCATCAAGCACCAGCTCCATCGCTTGCACGGCATCTTGCTCGGGCCTGAGCAATTGCATGATCCGATCAACCAGTCTGGCGTCATACCGGTGTTTGTTCATGCGCAACAGCACCGAAAGGCGCATTTCCGGGGCGACCCGATCAGACCCAAACATGGCGGAAACCACCTCAGCCAGCCCCAGAATGCGGCCCAACGGACTGATAGCATCGCCGGCCAAATTGCGCGGGTAACCGGAACCGTTGAGATATTCATGGTGCTCTTCCACCGCCCGTATCACTTCCTTGGTGTATTCATGGTGGCGTTTGAGCAATACGGTCGAGATCAGTGAGTGCGTATAGAGCTGGCGACGCTGGGATCTGCTCAAGCTTTTTTCCGGCTGCATGAGTATCGGGTCCAGGTGCAACATGCCCAGGTCATGCAGCAGGGCCGCAGTGGCCGCCATGCCTACATCAAAGCGCAATGAAGTGGGCGTCTTGGCCAGCCATGCGGCAATCAGCGCCGCCTGTACCGAGTGCACAAACCCTTCGTGCCGCAGCTCGTAGCTCAATGTCGTCTGAAAGGCAATCGGAGGCGGCAAGGGAATATGCGTAACCGCATCCAGTAGCGCGGCCCGCATGCCTGGCTCATGGGCCAACCGCCCAAAGAACGGAATATGCCGAATCAGATCTTCTGCGGTCTCTTTCAGGATTTCTGCGTTGACCGTTGGAACACTTGACACCGAGTTTTCGATAGGCTGAGACAGCTTGTGCTGCATCAGTCTTTCGTACATCCCAGAATTAATGGCGACGCCCTTCTCGGCAATCTTCACGCCGCTTTCGTTGAAGATGGCTGACGTCGTTACCACCGGACGCTTGTTGCCGAGCTCTGTAATGGCCCGGGTGAAATGGTCGGGCTCGGTGTAAATATCTTCAGAATCGGCCATGGGTACCTAAGTGCTCGCGACTAACCGGACTTTGAAACGCTACCGAACCCAGGAAGACCAATTTGGTTCGGAATCACATATTGTGGCTGTGCGATTAATATGTCAATGGATCACGCCACCGAGATGCCGCGCGCCTCAAAGTAGGCGGACAGGCCAGCCGCTTGGCCAGACGAATCCGCCATAGCGACGTGCATATCTGGGCGGACCAGATAGACAGCTCCGCGCTCAAAACCAGCCTTTTCGAATTCGTCGTGCCATTCAAAAGCGTGCAGCGGCACGCCACTCTTCTGGCACCAGGCAGACACGACCGCGGGGGCTTCGCCATAGACATGGACCTGCCAACTCATCGCCTTGAGTGGCTCGAAGTTGTCGGAGCTACCGACGCGCACCCAGGGCATGCGGTCGCCCGCGTGGATCTCGCCAACGGACCCTGCGCTCAAGGGGCTGCCGCGGTAGTTGACGCGGGTTTGCGAGACGATCTCGAACATTTCCTCGCGCACCGCGTCGAACTTGAACGCAAGGGGCGCGACGACCGGAGCGATATGGTGGCGGACCAAACCGGCCAGTTTGCTGTCGGAAGTCACGGCGGTGAACACGCGGTCGGTGGTGGCGACGAGCAATTCGGCAAAGGCTTTGCGCTCGAACTCGTAGGAATCCAGCAGCGAGTCTGGCGCCGTTCCTTTGATGACGGCGGCGAGCTTCCAGGCGAGGTTGACGGAGTCACCAATGCCCGTGTTCATGCCCTGGCCGCCCGCGGGGCTGTGCACATGCGCGGCGTCACCCAGCAGGAACGCGCGCCCGCGCCGGTAGGTGTTGGTGACACGGTGGTGCACTCGGTAAGTGGAGAACCAGTTGACCTCTTCGATCTGGATGCCCATGCCTTGGATCGCCTCTTTGCCCACATCATCAAACGTCAGCTCCCCGGCGTCGGCGCGCTCTGCACGCTCGCCGCGCACCGCCCCGATCAGGCGGGCACGCCCCTGGTCGTCGTAGCTCATCAAGAGGACGAAGTCGGCGACTTCGAGGGAGATATGGATCTCGCCCAAGGGCGTCGGGCTGGCGGTCTTGATGTCCGCGACATAGAAGACTTGCGGATAGGTTCCGCCTTCGAACGTGGCGCCAAGCGCGTGCCGCACGACAGAGCGCGCGCCATCACAACCGGCCAAGTAGCGCGCGCGGCAGATGGACTCGCTGCCTTCGCCGACATTTGCGCGTTTGACGCGGACTTCGACGATGTCGCCCTTCTCTTCGAAGCCAACGACTTCTGTCTCACGCTCAACCTCCACCCCGCGCTTGCGCAGCGCTTCGATGAGGGTTTGCTCGTGGCGGTCTTGCGGATGAACGAGGACGTAGGGATAGGGCGAGATTTGAGCGCCCGCCGCCGCCAACGCAATCCGCGCCCTCCTTTTGCCGCCCGCCCAGATGTTGAAGGCAGGGTTCTGCATTCCAGCTGCGACCACCGTGTCCGCCAGACCGACCTGTGTGTAGAACTCCAGCGTGCGCGCCTGGACCGCCATCGCGCGCGAGGTGGTTCCGGGGGCGGCGGTCTTGTCGACGATGCGCACCGAAACACCTTGGTGCGTCAGCCACAGAGCCAGGACGAGGCCGGTGGGGCCTGCTCCGACAATGAATACGTCGGTGGGGGTGGATTCGCCTGTCATCAGCTCTCCTTCTCTTCAAGGGTTCTGGTGCAGCAGCGGCGGCACCAGCCGCGGGTCGCGCAGCTTTTCCACCCACCACTGCAACGCGGGCCCGGCGCGGTGCGAATGCCAGCCGACGAACAGCAGATTGGGCTCACGCGGGTCTTGCGTTTCCAGCGCCACCAGTGTGCCCTTCTTCAAATGCTGCCGCACTTTCTCCAGCGGCAACCAACCCACACCCAGGCCCGCCACCTGAGCGGCGATCTTCGCGCGCATGCTGGGCATGGCGAGGCGCTCCTGGTGCGTCTGCACGCCGTAGCTGCGGGCGATAGCCAAGCGCGAGGTGTCGGCCACCACGACCGAGCGGTGCTCGGCAATCGCCTCCGTCGACAATGGCTGCCCCTTCTTCGCTGCGCGCGCCAGCGGGTGCCGCGGCGATACGGCGAAGACCCATTCCAGTTGTGTCAACTCAAACCATTGCAGATGCGCCATCGCCGGTGGCTCGTTGGTGGCGGCGACCACCAAGTCGGCGCGCTGGTCGAGCAGTGCCTCCCAGGTGCCGCCCAGCACTTCGTGGGCAAAGCGCAGGCGCACACCGCTGTTCAGCGCATCGAAATCGGCCACCAGCGGGAGCAGCGCCTCGATGTTCGCCAGCTCGTCGGTCACGATGCGCAGCTCGGACTCCCAGCCGCGCGCCACCTGCTTGACGCGCTCGGTCAGGCGCCGGGCCTGCGCGTGCAACTGCGCGCCCTGCTCGACCAGCAGCAGACCGGCGGGCGTGAGCGCGATGCGGTAACCGGCGCGGTCGAACAGCAGCGCATCCAGCCGCTCTTCGAGCTGGCGCGCGGCGTAAGACACGGTGGACGCGGCCTTGCCCAGGCGCTCCGCCGCACGCGACAGACTGCCGGTGGCGCGCACCGCTTCTAGCAGCTGTAAATCTTCCAGACTCAACATATTCGATATTTTCGCACGAGTTCATCGAAATCATGGCGTCTGTAGCCGAGTCAATCGCCCGACACTTGCTTCATCAGCCCTGCAGTGGGGTTGAAAACCCCGTAAGACATCAACGAAACAACTGAAGGAAATACCATGAACCGCTTTGAAGGAAAGAATATTTTGGTCACCGGTGGCAGCAGTGGCATCGGCGCCGCAGCCGCCATCGCCTTTGCCCGCGAAGGCGCGCGCGTGGCGATCACCGGCCGTGACGCCGAAGGCCTGGCCCGCGTGAAAGCCGAGCTGGGCCCGGACGCGCTGGCCCTGGTCAGCGAGGCTGGCGATGTGTCGGCACAGGCTGCGCTGGTCGCAACGCTGCAATCGCAGATGGGCGTGATCGACGGCGTCTTCATCAACGCTGGCGTCGCCAAGTTCGGCCCGCTGGCGCAGATCGACGAAGCGCTGTGGGACAGCAGCTTTGACACCAATGTCAAAGGCCCCTACTTCCTGATCCAACGCCTGGCGGCGCTGATGACGCGCGGCGGAGCTATCGTGCTGAACGGTTCGATCAACGCCCACATCGGCATGCCCAATTCCAGTGTCTACGCCGCCAGCAAGGCCGCGCTGATTTCGCTGGCCAAGACTTTGTCGGCCGAGCTGTTGCCCCAGGGCGTGCGCGTGAATGTCGTGAGCCCCGGCCCGGTGACCACGCCGTTGTATGGCAAGCTGGGCCTGGCACCTGACCAATTGCAGGCGATGGCTGCCGGCATTCAGACGCAGATCCCACTAGGCCGCTTCGGTACACCCGAAGAAATCGCCGCCACGGTGCTGCATCTGGTGTCCAAGGAATCCGGCTTCATCGTCGGCACCGAGATCATTGCCGATGGCGGCATGAGCCAGATGTGAGGATGCATGGGCCGTGCAGACCAACCCCGTGGCGTTGCGTCATTTTCGAGAAACACTTGACACACAAACCTACTAGTTGGTAGACTACCCGCCATGGACACTGAACTTTCCCCCAAAGCTGCCGAGATAGTCGCTTGCGCGCGTTCGCTGCTGGCCGCCGGGGGGTACAACGGGTTCAGCTATGCCGACGTTTCTGCGGCAGTGAACATCAGCAAGCCCAGCATTCACCACCACTTTGCCAGCAAGGCGGAGCTGGTGCGTGTGGTGCTGGTGCGGTACCGCGAGGAAACGCGGGCCGGTGTGGCCGCGCTGGAGCAGCAGGTGTCCGACCCGACGGCGCAATTGCAGGCGTACACGGACTATTGGTCGGCCTGTATTCATGAGGGCAGCTTGCCCTTCTGCGTCTGCGCCATGCTGGCTGCGGAGCTGCCCGCCATTCCTGTTGAGGTGGCGGATGAAGTGCGCGGTCATTTTTCAGAATTGGGTACCTGGCTTACCTCCGTGTTGACCCGCGGGGCTGCGCAAAAGGCCTTCTTCCTGCAAGCAACGCCCGAAGACGAGGCCAAAACCTTCATGGCCACCGTGCACGGCGCGATGCTGTCGGCGCGCGCCTATGGAGATCCAGCGATGTTCTCCCGCATCGTTCAGCCGCTCCTGCGCCGGCTGGCTACGCAGTAAGCATTCAACAGCTGGTTCCACATTCCCTTTTTTCATCCATCAATCTACCAACTAATAGATAGGAAGCTTTGCCATGCCACACCCTCTTTCAATTCTGGGCATCGTCCACACCGCCATCAGCCTGGTTCCGGTGGTCGCCGGTCTCTACAGCTTTGCGCACTACGGCACGATCCAACCGGCCACGCGTGCGGGCAAGGTCTACCTGGGCGGATTGCTGGTCGCGGTGCTGACTTCGTTCGGGCTGTCCAGCACCGGCGGCTTCAACCCCGGGCACGCCCTGGGCATCCTGGCGTTGCTCGCAGTCTCTGGCAGCTTGCTCATACCCCGCTTGTCGTTCTTGGGGCGGGCGCGGCCTTACCTGGCGACCTTTGGCCTGTCGTTCAGCTTCTTCCTGACGCTGGTGCCGGGCATCAATGAGACGCTGACCCGCCTGCCCGCCGGACAGCCTTTGGCCAGCGGGCCGGAATCTCCGCTGGTGCAGAGCACGCTGCTGGCGTGGGTCGTCATCTTCCTCGCGGGATTCGCGTTCCAGGCCTGGACGATTCGCACGCGGTCGCAAGCAAAATAGGCCTGCAGTCCGCATAGAACTTGCGTAAGCAGCTTCTGTTTTTATAGCAGTCTCAAGCCCCTCTGAGTTCGGTCTTGTGCTCAATGATGCGTGACACCAGGCCGTATTCGACCGCCTCCTCGGCCGACAGCCAATGGTCGCGCTCGATATCGACCAACACCACGTCCAGCGGCTTGCCAGTCTCGCGCGCGATGGTGCGGGCGATGCGTTCGCGGGCCTTGACCATTTCGCGGGCCTGGATGGCGATGTCGCTGGCCATGCCACCTGCGCCGCCGCTGGGCTGGTGGATCAGGAAGCGCGTGTTGGGTGTGCAGTAGCGCCGCTCGCGGGGCACGGACAAATACAGGTGTGTGGCGGCGCTGCCGACCCAGCCAGTGCCGATCATGTTTACCGGCGCGGCAATGAAGCGCACGATGTCGTGGATGGCGTCACCAGACTCCAGATGGCCGCCTGGCGAGCTGACCAGAATGTCAATCGGCTCGGCACTTTCAGCGTCCAGCGCGATCAGGCGACGCGTTACGTCGGCGGCCATCACATCGTTGACGGTGCCGAAGACCAGCAGGGTGCGGGATTTGAAGGCCTTTTCCTCCAGATAGGAGGTGCGTGGCTCGGTGGCGCTGGATGGTGGGGAGGCGTTGGGGGTTTCCATCGTATGAAGTCCTGGTTGTTGAACTGCCATGACGAACGAGACGCTACTTTCGTGACACCGCGCGTGTAAAAAGTTTGTGGCATGCTGCGCCGATGCTTGACGAACGCAGCCTGAACCTGATCGACTCTGACCGCCGCCACCTGGTGCGCGCGGCCTCCCGCCTGCTGGGCACGGCGGACGCCGAAGACGCCGTGCAGGACGCCTATGTCCGCGCGCTGGAAGCCGATGCGCTGCAGCTCAACTCCACCCAGGCCTGGCTACTCACCGTGGTGCGCAATCTGGCGATTGACCGGCTGCGTCGACGCCACTGGATGCAACAGTGGTTGGCAGAAACGAATGCTGACGACGAAGAGCGGACTTCGCCCTCGGCAGAGATGGATGCCGCTTTGGCGCAAGAAGCCACCCTCGCCTTGCGCCTGCTCGCAGCCCACCTGACGCCAGAAGATGGCGCGGCCCTGTTGTTGCATGAGGTTTTCGAGGCGGGCCATGCCGAGATTGCAGAGGCCAGTGGCAAGACCGAAGCCAGCAGCAGACAGCAGCTACGACGCGCACTGCTTCGGTTGCGGCAAGCGGGCGGCGCGCCAGGGACCGAACGGGAGCCAATGGAGGAAACCGTTTTCCGCCTGTACCTGCAGTCACTGCAACTACGCATCCCGAAAGTACTGTGGGCCATGCTGCGCCAGCCGCCTGTTACTGCGATCTCCACAAACGCCTGTTCCGTTCGGGCTGAGCTTGTCGAAGCCAGGCCAGCGCACCAAGGCGCCACCTGTGGCGTCATCCAGGTAGGCGGTCAGCTGGGTCTGGTGCTGACGCTGGACGGCGTCAGGCTCTGCGTGGTGCCGCTGGGTGTGCGGCCAGATTGCAACTGCGAGACTGCGCTGGCGTAACTACAGGCCAGATGAATATGGTATGATACACATCATGCCAATAAAAAAGATCAACGCCAGAGCCGAAGCCAAAGATGCCTCCCATGAGCGCATCGTGTCGGTGGCCGCGCGCGCGATTCGCCGCAGCGGCTACGGTGGCACGGGTGTTGCCGACATCATGAAAGAGGCGGGCCTCACGCATGGCGCCTTTTATGCCCACTTTGCGTCGCGCGAAGCCATGTTGGCCGAAGCTGCGGGACGGGCATGCTTGGAGTCTGCAACCGCCGCCACAGAAGCTGTTGCAAAAGTGCCGCCTGACAAGGCGCTGGAATACATGCTTTCCACCTACCTTTCCCAAGCCCACCTGGAGGATGCAGAGGTAGGTTGCCCATTGGCAGCGCTGGGTTCTGAAACGCCGCGGCAAGCACCCGAAGTGCGCCGGGTGGCGACGCGGCATATCAAGGCCATGGTCGACCTGATCGCCCGCCAGTCGCCGGACTGGGGCCAGCCCGGCGCCCATCAGCGCGCCCTTGTCACCATCTCCACCATGGTCGGCGCCTTGCTGCTGGCCCGCGCGGTCGATGAGCCCGAGCTCGCGGATAGCCTGCTTGACGCTTCGCGCAAGCACCTGAACCCCGCCGTTCACTAAATCTATTTTTTAACCCATCACATTCGTTCGATTTTTAATATGACGTATGTCATACCAAATACCTTAACACCACCTAACACTGAAGGAGAAACGTGATGAATACAAACAACAAAGGCAACGGAAAACGGGGCAAAGTTGCCCTCGTGACAGGCGCCTCATCGGGCATCGGTCAGGCCACTGCGGAGCTGTTGGCGAAGGCCGGCTATACGGTTTACGGCACGAGCCGACGTGGAGGTGGCGCGGGCGGGCGCGCGTTCGAGATACTGTCCCTCGACGTGACCAGCGACGCATCCGTCGATGCCGCTGTTCAGGAGCTCATACGACGCGAGGGGCACATTGATTTGCTCGTCAACAACGCCGGTTTCGGAGTCGCGCCCGCAGGTGCAGAAGAGAGCTCCATCGAACAAGCCAAGGCCATTTTTGACACGAATTTCTTTGGCATCTTGCGCATGACCCGCGCCGTTGCGCCGCACATGCGCGGGCAAGGCTCGGGACGCATCATCAACATCGGCTCGGTGCTGGGCTTTTTGCCAATGCCGTACGGGGCACTGTATGCCGCGACCAAACATGCGATCGAAGGCTATTCCGAATCGCTGGACCACGAGCTGCGCACTTGGGGTATCCGGGTCTCGGTCATCGAGCCTGCGTATACCAAGACACCATTCGACGCGAATTTTTTGGAACCCGACGCCAAGCTCGAGGCGTATCGCGAAGCTCGTGACGCCGTGGGAGAGCGCGTGAAGGAAGTAATGGCTACTGCGGATCTTCCGGGCGTCGTGGCGGATGTCGTGCTGAAAGCTGCCAATGCCACTCACCCCAAACTCCGCTACACCGCAGGTGGGCTCGCAAACCGCCTGCGACTATTGCGCAGATTCGCACCTGCTGGCATGGTGGATGCCGGGATTCGCAAAGATTTGCGACTGGACGTGGCACATGTGGGGCAAACATCATGAAAGCATTTGTTTTAGAGCGCTACGCAAAGCAGGGCACGTTGCGGTTGGCAGAGATGCCGACGCCGGAACTGCGCGATGACGAAGTCCTGGTCGAGGTACACGCGGCTGGCGTGAATCTGCTGGACAGCAAGATCAAGACCGGTGAGTTCAAACTCATCCTGCCCTATCGACTGCCAATCATTCTGGGACACGACGCCGCGGGCGTCGTGGTCAAGGTGGGATCGCGCGTACGCAACTTCAAAGTTGGCGATGAGGTCTATGCACGCGTCGATGACTTTCGGATCGGCACGTTCGCCAAGTTCGTTCCGGTCAAAGAGGCGTCGCTTGCGCTCAAACCCAAAAGCCTGACGATGGAAGAAGCCGCGTCCATCCCGCTGGTGGGACTGACGGCCTGGCAGGCGCTGGTTGAAAAAGCCCAACTGAAAAGGGGCCAAAAGGTCTTCATTCAGGCGGGCTCCGGCGGCGTGGGCAGCTTCGCGATTCAATTGGCCAAGCACCTGGGCGCTTCTGTGGCCACAACGACGGGCACGACCAACGTCGCGCTTGTGAAGAGCCTGGGCGCAGACGTAGTCGTTGACTACAAGACACAGGACTTCGCAGACGTTTTGCAAGGCTACGACGTGGTGCTGAACAGCCAGGACGGCAAGACCCTGGCAAAGTCTCTTGGGGTACTCCAGGGCGGTGGAAAGCTGATTTCCATCTCCGGGCCACCCGATCCCGAATTTGCGAAGGCAATCGCGGTGCCCGGGTTCGTGAAACTGGTCATTCGACTGCTGAGCTCTGGCGTGCGACGCAAGGCGCGCGGCCTGGGCGTTGCATATTCGTTCCTGTTCATGAAAGCCAGCGGCAGCCAACTTCGCGAGATCACCCGACTGATCGACGCCGGGGCCATACGCCCCGTGGTGGACAAGGTCTTCCCGTTCGAGTCGACCAACGAGGCCCTGGCCTACGTCGAAGCAGGCCGCGCAAAGGGCAAGGTCGTTATCAAGGTCAAGTGAGTCGCCGGCAAATCGCCTCTGAGTGCCCGCGATGTGTAAGTAGTGTTGTGTTGTACATTTTGCGGGCAACCACGGAGAACACCTATGCGTCCTGACGCGATGAAGCACAAAGCCAGCCTTTGGGATGGCGAGTTTGGTAAGTCCAACCACATAACCGATGTCTATTGGGAAGGCGACATCTCCCAGGCGGAACTTCGGGAGGTGGCCGATCAAATCTCGAGCAAGTGGCAAACCGTCGATCTGGAGCTGGACCCCGCCCATCCACGCCATGGGCAAACCTTCAGGCTTCACAGGGACTGGGCTGCCATCGTGAACGAAGCGGAAACGCGGTTTCTGCAAGAGACGGAAGATGAGCTCGATGGGCAGTACGTGTGGGTGCATTGCTGCCAGCATGTGTACGACCCGGCGGGTGAGCATGAAGATGACCAGGGGCGCGTCTACCGCCAGGTCTTCTGCACCATGATGTTCTGTGTGGAGTTCACCTCATTTGAAGACATTGCAGACCAATGCGACGCGCATTTCGGCAAGGATGGCTGGAACGAGTACGAGCTGTATATGGACGATGACTTGCCGATACCCACGGCTTCTTACACCCCCTATTGATCTGGCGTAATCGAAGCGGAACAGCTCAGTCTGCCGCCGCAAAATGCGCCATCTGGTCTGCGTGTGCCTTTACAAAGGCCGGGCGGGCCGTGGCGCGAACCACATAAGCATGGCAAGCGGGAAACTTTGCCAACCCCTCGAACCGATCGACAAGGCGCAGCACATCCGCCATCAGGATGTCGGCAACTGAAAACTCCCCGGACAACCACTCACGTTCTGCCAACACCTGCTCCAGATGTTTGAGGCGAGACACCATAAGGAAATCGTCGAATAGCTTCCACGCCGAACTGTCATGGGCCTGGCCCGTGAAGTTCATGAGGGACCAGGGCAGGCTCGCCATCTCGACCGAGTTGAGCGCCCCGAACAGCCATTCGATTACAGCGTTGCGACCGCGCGGGTCGGTAGGCATCAGCTTCTCGCTGAGCTCGCCCAGATGCAGCAGGATCGCGCCGCTCTCAAAGATCGATATGTCGCCGTCGGTCAACCAGGGCACCTGGCCAAATGGCTGGTGCGAGAAATGTGCATTACCTCGATCCTTAAATGGCGTGCTCTCGACGCGGTATGGCAAGCCCGCTTCTTCCAGCGCCCAGCGCACGCGTATGTCACGCACAAAGCCCCGCGGAGAGGCGGGAACCCAGTCGTAGGTGGTGAGAATCAGTTCGTTCATTCGGGGCTCCTCAGGAAAATTTGCAGCTTGTCGAACCAGCCGCTCCAGCCCTGCTGATGGCTAGCGCGCGCGCCTTCGTCCGGAAGCTGTTCGTGGATCAATGTCAATTCAGTGCCGCCGTCAAACGGCTTGAGCAGAAACGTCACCAGCGATTCGCGCTCGGGCATGCCTGTCCACTCCCAGGTGAACACCAGCTTTTTCTCAGGCACCACTTCGCGGTAGACACCGGTGGGGTTGTACTCATTGCCGTCCAGCAAACGGAATACGACGCTGAACCGGCCGCCCGGGCGCACGTCGGCTTCGGCACGCAGCGTTGGCCCGGCATCCGGCCCCCACCAACGCAGCATCAGTTTGGGGTCGGTAAGCGCGGCGTACACCTTGGCGGGCGTGGTCTTGATCGTGCGCACCATGGTCAGGCTTGGGAGTTGGTTGATCATGGTTTGGCTTCCTCTTCCAGCATCGCAACCAGCCGGTCCAGGCTGGCCGTCCACAGGCTTTCATACCGGTGCAGCCACTCCATGGCCTCCTGCATCGGCGCGACGGAGGGGTAAACGGACACGGTGCGACCGGCCTTTTCCCGCGTAATCAATCCCGCATCCGACAACACATCGAGGTGTTTCATCATGCCGGGAAGCTTTTGCGAAAAAGGCTGAGCAAGCGCGCTCACCGACAGCCCGGGCTTTTCCATCAACCGCAACAAGACTTCGCGCCGCGTAGGGTCGGCAAGCGCTGCGAACGTGCGATTGATGTTTATAGATTTATACTTCACCATGTAGCGAAGTATCAACCATGTGGCTGACGAAGTCAACCCTGCGGTCTATTTGCTAGTGAGCCGCAACCCCTGCCCTGCGGCCAAGGCCCCAAATGCTCAGTAACAGAAGCCCACCACCGAGCCACTGCAGACCGCTCAACTGTTCCCCCAGAAAGAGCGCCGCCAGCACCACAGCGGTGAGTGGCTCCACCAGCGTGGCAACCGTCAAGGCGGTAGGGCTCAGCCGCGCAGCGCCCCAGCTGAATGCCAACAGCGCGAGCGCTGCGGTCACCACGCCGAGATACAGAAACCAGGCCTGCGGCGGAACGCCGTTGGGCCAATGCAGCGGCCTGTAGATGGCGGAGAGGCCCATCACCAGGGCAGCAACGACGGTGAGGCAGGTAGTGGCCTGCCCTGCGCCCAGGCTCTTGGACAGGCGGCCGCTGATCAACGTAAAGCCCGCATAGAGCAGCGCAGATCCGATCGCGTAGGCAACGCCCATCAGCAGGTTGTGCTGGTCTGCCGCGCCGGATTCGGCTCCCGATCCACCGCCATGGCGCGACACGATCAGGACGGTGCCCACCAGCGCCGCGGTGAGGACGGCAACAAGGTAGGTATCCAGTTGTTCCTGCCCGCGCACCACCGCAACAATGGTGACCAGAACAGGCGGCAGACACAGGGCGATCAGCGTGGGGATGGCCGCGCCGATGCGCTCAATGCCGAGGAACCACAGCAAGACATAGCCCGCCATTGCAGCGCCGGCGGCGACCACCGTGGTCAGCAACGGGCGCAACTGTTGCCAGCTTATCTTTCGGCCAAACACCGCGAGCAACACCAAAGCGCCAACACTGAACCGCCAGAACGAGATGTTCTCGGGCGTGAAGCCGTGTTTGGCAATCAGTATGTTCACAACCAATGCGCCGGTTCCCCAGAGAAAGCCGGCCGAGCACGCAGCTGCGAGCGCAAGGGCTTGGAGTGAAGAGGCGTGGTGAGGGGTGTTGGAAGCGTTCATTACCGTCCGGCTCAATCCTTGAGGTCAACCCCCAGGTCGGCCAGCTTCTTCGCAAACGAATCCCTGCGCTTGGCGGCCTTTGCCGCAACTTCGACTGCCACCGCAATGGCTTTGGGTCCCTTGTTTGCAACCGTTTTGATGATTCCGAACTTGTGCGCGGCATCTGCCTCTGCTCTCTTGAAAGCGGCGATGAGTTCGGCATGGGCAACAGATTGATTCACAAGGACCTCATTGTCTAAAACGCCATTCTCTGCGCTTTTGCGAAGCTGGCCGAAGTGCAAGCCCCGCACTGAAGCGATACCCACAGCCGCAGAACATTGTTTCTGGTGCGATTTACCCTTTTCACTTGCATAGACAAGCCTTCGAACCCCCTTGTATTGGGATACCATCCGGTCTCATTCATTCAGACTTCCGACCGTCCATGAAACTCCGTGAGGTTTTGTGGCGCACTGTTACAAAGCCCGTGGACATTCGAAGGTACATCGAAAAAATACTCGAGAAGCTCGCATCCCTTCTTATCCCGACCCTTCTGGTTGCGATTGCAGGCGGCGCGCTTCTCTTGAAGCTGACTCAGGTAGACGCGGTATCCACCGAGGCGCTGCCGATTCGGGTATGGATGCAGGAATCTGCGGTGCCAGCCCCCGACCACAAGGCCCTGCTGAAAGCTCTGCAGATCAGCAAACCCACCACCTCCTTTGAAACCAAACTCTCCACCCAGAATTTCTGGTTTGCGCTAAACGTCGGCCCTGCTTTCAATAGCAAGACGCAGGTGTTGGATTTCCCCTCTCGCCACGCTGTCACTATGTCCTGCTGGGATGCCGCAAGCGACGCGCTGCTGGGCGTGGCCTCTCGCAACGAAACCAGCGGACAACTTTCGGCCAGCCGCGGCGGCTTCGCACTCACGCCAACCCCGGAGCGCCCGTTAGGCCAGGTCTTGTGCAAGGCATCATTCCGGGGCCCTGCCAAGATTTCGGCCCGTGCGTGGACCGTGGATGGGCTGGAAAACGCACAGGCTTTCCACAAAAGCTCGGGGGCCTTGCTGGAGGTAGGTATTGGGGTGTTGGCGCTGTTCATGCTGCTGACCGCCTGGGTCAATCGCAGCCGCCTGTATTGGACATTCGTGGGCTGGTTATTGCTCAATATGCGCATGGCCTCCCTCTCTGCCGGGACTGATTGGGATCTGTTTGGTATCGCGGCAGACCCGTCCATGGTGATCGGGATACGACAGTGGACGGTCTGTCTGTATTTCTCGATGACGGTTGCGTTGTTCAGTCAGCTCTTCAAACAGGAATTGAAACAGCTCAAGGCGGGTTGGGTGCTGGTGGTATTGCAGACATCCGCCGTGGTGATTGCCGCGCTGCCGCTCGTGCTGACATTTGAACAAACACTGCGCACGATCTGGCCTTGCACGGCCGTGGGAACCGCCATCATTGCCTGGTACCTGTTCAGGATTCTGAGAAATACGCCTTCCCGCGTTGCCGGCTGGTATGCGGCTTCCATCGCCATCGCGACGTTTGCCGGCTTGACGGAAGTGATCGTCGCCGCGACTGGGCATTTGGTCGTGGCGGCAGGCATGAACCATGTCACTGCCGCCATAGCCTCTGCCCTGCTGGCGTCGCTGGCGATGGCCGAGCACATGCGTACAGACCGGCTGGAGAAGATCGAAGCGCAGAAGACCCTGCAAGCGGCCTATCAGGACTCGCCCATCGGGCTGTTCACGGTGGGCGCAGGCGGCTTGCTGCTCAAGACCAATCCCGCTTTCCAGTCCATGCTCCAAGGTGTGGGGCCTGAAGCACCAAGTTCTGTGGCTCAAATTTTTGAGCCACAGATTGTCAGTGCAGTCGCGCAGTTGCAGGCTATTGGCAGGCGCGATTCCTTCGAGTTGCAGACCAAGGTCACCAACACCAACACCCAGCTGGACCATTGGTTTTCCATCAAGGCCTCGACCGTGGATGGAACCATCGTCGAGGGCACCTTGCAGGACATTACGGAGCGGGTGCGCGCCAATGAGCGGCTGGAGTTCATGGTCAACCACGACCCCCTGACCGGTTGCCTGAACCTGCGCGGCCTCACCCGCAGCTTTGAGAGGTTTGAGCGACAACCTGAAGCGCTGGTGTACCTGGATCTGGATCGCTTCAAGCTGATCAACGATTTGTACGGGCATACGGCCGGCGACAACGTACTCAAGCAGGTATGCGAACGCATACAGAAACACCTGGGCCCCACCGATATGCTGGCCCGCATGGGGGCCGATGAGTTTGTCGTGGCTTTTTCCCATGCCAGCATGGAAGACGCCACCCGCATTTGCCGGGCCATCGTCAATGACATCTCGTCGGCGAGCTTTGAGATTGATGCCCAGAGCTTTACGCTGGGTGTGTCTGGTGGTCTGGTGGGTACGGAGCGATTTACCGAGGCGCCGTTGAATGAGGTGATCTCTGCGGCGGATACCTTGTGCCGCGTTGCCAAGACGCGCAGTGGCGAGCGACTGGTCATCATGGAGTCGGGCAACCAGTTCTTCCAGCAGCACAAAGAGGAGCTGGACCTCATTGCTGCGCTCGAACGTGGTGATACACCAGCCGGCCTGTTCCTGGTGATGCAGCCGGAAATCTCGTTGAGCGCCCCCTTCGAATCATTGAACTTTGAAGTGCTCTTGCGGCTGCGCAAGGCAGACGGACAAATTCTTCCCGCGGGCATCATCATCAACGCAGCAGAGGCCCACGGCAAAACAGCCATCATTGACCGCTGGGTCGTCAACACCACCATTGATTGGCTGGAGACGCATGCCGCCACTTTGCACAACACGCGGTTTGTAGGCGTCAACCTCTCAGGCGGCTCGCTCAATGACGAGACGTTTACCGCGGAACTGTTTGCGCTTTTCGAACAACATCCGGTCGCCGCGTCCATGATCTGCCTGGAAATCACAGAGACCGTTGCGCTGACCGACATGCGCAAGATGCAACGCTTTATTGATCGGGTGCGCAGCATCGGTGCGAAGGTGGCGTTGGACGATTTTGGCGCGGGCTATTCGTCCTTTGGCTATCTCAAGCAGCTCTCTGTGGATGCATTGAAGCTGGATGGTTCATTGGTCCGCGATGCCGCGCACAGCCCGTCGGGCATGGCCATTGTGGAAGCCATTGCCGGCCTGGTGAACAGTCTGGGTATGAAATCGATTGGCGAGTTTGCAGAAGACCTGGCCACGATCAAGGTACTGGCTACCGCAGGTGTGGACTACGCCCAGGGTTACGGGATCAGCAAACCCGTGATGCCCGAACGCATCCTGGCCGCAAAGAGTGGCGCGGAGTTTATTGAAGACCCCGAGATCATGGCGTTCGTTCTGACTTTGCAGCGAGAGGGCGATGACAACAACCTGTCGCTGTTTGGTCCTTCCGCCTACATGTCCCTGAACTGAGGGCGCGCGGGGCTTGCCCTGCCATCTGCATCCACTATGCCATCAACGCCATGGGGCCAGACTGGTTCAGTGCTGCGGACCGCGGCATCAGCCTGCGCTCTGGCAAGTAGGACACCTTGGCTCCGCTATCGGGGCAGTCCCATTCAAAGTTCAAATCCTGCGCCATAGACAAGTCCAGGTCGGGATGGTTCGTCTCGAATATGAAGCGGTATAGCGGGTGCCGATGGCTGCTCCACAGTTGCTTTGCGCCGCTGGGCGAAAAGCTCAATACGCGGTGCGGTACGCCGCCAGCATGCGCCATCGGGTAGTACGCGCGAGGCTCCTTGACGTCTTCAAACAGCAAGCTGTCATGAATGCGGTCCACATGCCGACGCGCCGCTACCACCATCCAGTCCACGTTCTGGTCCAGGCAATACTGGTGCATTGCCTTGAACAAGGCGTTACGTACCACCGACGCGCCCAGCCCACCTTTGACACACAGCCGTGTGGTTTCCACCATGCGTGTGCCGCGAAAGCGCTCTGGCAGCTCAATGGACGCCTGCAGCGGCAAGGGGTTGTAAACGTTGGCGTGGGTACGGAGCGTTCCGAGCAGGCTGTTGTCGAGTTTGGATCGGGCAACAAACACCTCACACCCGCGCGAAAAATCGGCAGGCTCGGGCTGGCTCAAAGAAGCGGCCAGATCGGGTAAATGCTTGCCGTAGGTCTCAGCCCGCAGAGTGGCCACTTCCTGAAGCTGGCGTCGCGAAACGATTTCTACGCGGAATGGCAAAAGCTCATCCATCCGGACAACTGGATTGGAGCGGTCTGAAGGAAACATGGCGGACCCCTGATTGAATTTGAATTCAGTCTAGGGTTTTCCCCATGTGACCTAAGCGCCAAATAGCGCTGTGGTTACACGGTTATTTCCAGGCCATGCTGGCGGACCTTGCCATAGGTTTCGCCTCAACCATTACGCCCCTTGCCGACATACGGCAGCGCGAACATGTACAGCCCCGTCAGCAACATCAGGAAGAGCGGTGGCAACGGTGAATAGGTGATCCAGGCTGGCGGCTCACCGCCTTGCGCCCGCGCAGCAAAGTTGGCAATGACCGTCAACGTGAAGACGATGGACAGCCAACGGTGCGACTGTCGAATCCAGTGGTTTACTGAAGTACTCATGGGGTTCTCCTTCAGCCCGCCCGGCGCGCCTGGATCATCTTCCAGCCGTTGCCGGATGGGTCGCGGAAGCCGGCATCTACCGTGCCGTAGCGATCGATAGGCTCCTGCGTAAATTCCACGCCCGCGCCCCTCATGCGCGCATGGGCAGCGCGGCAGTCGTCTACCTCCAGCACCAGCGGCGGCATCGCGCCTTTGGCGACCATGGCCTGCAGTGTCTGCGCGGTTGCCGCGTCATGCATAGGCGGGCCGGGCTTGAACAGCCCGAGCTGAAACGCCTGACCCGGGCACTGCACGGTCAGCCACCGGTAGTCGCCATTGCGCACATCCGACTGCACGGCAAACCCCAGCTTGTCGACGTAAAACGCGAGCGCCTCATCCTGATCGCGCACATACACCCCCACCACCTGCACTGTCTGACTCATGGAACTTCCTTTCAAGAAGTCCCGTTTATATCGCTGGCCAAACGGCGGCGCTTCTCCAAAACTGCGGTCTTGAGGTCGGGGCGGTGTGCGGCGCTGACGATGCAGGCGGGCACGTTCTGCAGTCCGCTCGCCGCGGCCCGCGCGCGCAGGCGTACCGCGCTGGGCGTGTCGCCGGTAATGTCACGAAATATGCGGCCGAACGTGCCCAGGCTGCGCCAGCCCGTCTGGAAAGCGATGTCGGTAATGGCCATATCGCTGTCGCGCAACAGCGCAGTCGCCCGCTCGATACGGCGGGTCAGCAGGTAGCGGTGCGGCGGGACGCCAAAGGCTTCCTTGAACGAGCGCGCAAAGTGGGCCTCGGATACATGGCTGACTTCTGCCAGCCGCTCTACCGGCCAGTCTTCATGAGAAGCGGCGTCCATACGGTCTTTGGCACGCAGCAGGCGCCGCAATAGTTCGGGGCTTTGGTTTTCCGTATCTCCACGCATGCACTATCTTACGCAAGGAAGATCTAGTCACTATGCGTGTAGGACAGCGCCCACACCCGATCGCGGCGCGTCCTGATACCGGAGTAGGACGCAATTGGCGACGATGCAGTCATCAACTCACTAAAGGTGAACACCATGACCGCTAACCCTACCCACATCTGCGTTGCGCAACAGAACCAGCTTCTGGTTGCCCTCCCCAAGGAGGATATGGACCGTTGGCAAGGACGGCTGGAGCAAGTTGAACTGTCGCGCAACCAGATTCTTCACGAGACCGGGCGTGTGCCGGAATATGTGTACTTTCCCACCACGGCCATCGTGTCGCTGATGTCCACCACCAGCGATGGCGGTACCGCCGAGATCGCGGTGGTTGGCAACGACGGCGTGGTGGCGATTTCGTGGCTAATGGGCGCAGAGACATCTCCCGCAGAAGCCGTGGTGCAGAGCCCGGGCCGCGCTTATCGCATCAGCACCGCTTTCGTCAAAGCCGAAATGGAAAACTCCCGTAGCGTGATGAAAGTAATCATGCGCTATGCCCAGTCTGTATTGGGTCAAATGGCGCAGACCGCGGTGTGCAACCGTTACCACTCCATTGACCAGCAGCTGTGCCGCCGCCTGCTCACTGGCCTGGATCGTCTGCAATCGGATGAGATGGATATGACACACGAATCAGCAGCCAGTCTGTTGGGCGTTCGCCGGGAAGGTATTACCGTCGCTGCGCACAAATTGCAGGAAGCTGGCCTGATCCGCTACCGCCGCGGTCATGTGGTGATTCTGGACCGAGAACGCCTGGAACAACGGACCTGCGAGTGCTACGCGTTCTCCAAGAGGGAATACCGCCGCTTGCTGCCGGTGGCCCTGGCCGCATAACCACCTGGCCAGCAACATGGCATTTGCAAGCCATTACAGATTTGTCCGTGCTCCGTCGCCAAATTGATTTTGGCGAAAGCCCCCGTCTTCCTCCCTGGACGGGGCCCCGCAAGGGTTGACCCGGTGCTTGCACCGGGTCTTTTTTTGCCTATTTGTGAACTGCCACTTTGGCTTTTGACATGGGCGAGGCTATTGTCTTTCTGACGGCTGCAGGTCGTCGCATGGGCATGACCCTGGCACTCTTGCCTGTGGCATGCGATCGGTGGGGCAAGGCTTTGCGAACCGGCTTTGGTCTCAGCAGCCGGGTCAGCGCCCGAATCAGACCGAGGCCGAGTACGGCTTTCCAAAGGGAGCGTGAGGGTCTGGTGGACATGGCTATTCAACCTTGTACGAAGTGCCTGTAACGGGATGGTCGTCAAAGACCTTTCCAACCCGATTGACGTATTGATTGTTGGCCGCAATTTCCCGGGCGAGGCACAGGAGCTCCCGCTCATCGGCCAATCCCAGCCACGTAAGATCGCGCGGCTGTTCCGCACGTGCCGAAGGGCTGGTTTGGTGTTGCGTTGGTTGCGACTGGATATCCATGGTGAAGCTCCGGTTTAGGGTGACTCCATTTGAATATCTGCTGGCTGGGGGGTCTGTACGCTCGCCCACATCAGACCCAAAGTGAAGATGGCCTAGACACCGTCAGACTGCGGATCTTCGATGGGGTTGTTGCCAATCATGCCGTGCGCAGCCTTGAATGCGAGTTGCGCTTTCTCCAGATCCCGGACCACGGTATCGATCGCCACCATATTCTGCTCGGGCGCCGATTTCAAGGCTACCAGCTTGCGCCGGAGCCGCTCATAAACCTCGCGAGCAACTTCTTTCTCCAGCAGTTCATCGATCGCGCTAGAGGAAATCGGAAAATCGTCCATATGCCACCTCTGTAGGGTTTTATCTCAGCTAGGTGCCTGAGAAGAGATGTCAGTTCGGGATGCGATCCATGTCATGGATTTCCCGCTCATGGGTCGTGCGTCCGATCAACACGATGGTTCGTAAACCGCCGTCATAGTTTGCCTGCGTGAACTCGCGATCGGGCAAGTGGCCATGGACAGACGGAAACAGCGCGAAGACCTGATCGCCACGTTGCAGTACGTTCACCACTTCGTCAACCGGTGCAAGCACTTCCGGTGTGGCCCAAGCATTTTTTACGGTATCCACCTGGCCCCACAGCACGTCGGTTACGCGCCCATCGCCATCCAATGCCACTTGTGACACCGCGAATGTACGGGTGCGTCGGGGAGGCGAAGTTGCCGCAAGGACTGGCGCAGGCGAGGACTCGTCTTCCAGCGTGGCCAGCATATTCAAATCTACAGACCTGGCTTTGTCTGCGCCAGATCGTTTGACCAGGTCAATGGTGTCCGTGCCATCCGCGCGTTCGATGACTTCGAACCCGATGTCAGGCAGGTGCACATCCGGTTGCATATAGGTGGCCGCGACATGGGCCCCATCGCGAATGGCGTCCACAACGTCGGACACGGGAACGATGACCGGATCGCCAACATCAGCATTGGTTTTGGGGTTCACCTCGCTCCACAGAACGTGGGTTGCCCAACCTGCTGGATCCAAACGAATTTTTGAAACCGAAAAGAACCGTTTTGTTTCGTCCTCGAGGGGACGAGCCCTTGCGCCTTGGTATGTCATGGCGCGATGGTCGCGCTGCAGCGGGGTATGGTCTGTGCGCTGTCCCACGCACCCCTGGCCTACTCCCGTTTGCGCACAAACAAGCTCTGCGTAGAGCGGCCGATCAGCCCGACTTCGTCATACAACGCCGACTCGGCCAGGCCACCACCGTGGTTGGAGAGATGGGTGCGGGCATCCAGGCATATCCACGCGCCGACTGGACGGCGCAACAGGTTGATGGTGAGGTCAGAGTTGACAAACAGATGGGTCGACAAATCGAGAACAGCGCTGATGCCATTGCCGGAATCGGCCGCTACTGCCACGCTTTGGTAAGGGCTTGGCGTTTGCCCAGCTACCAGCGGGTGCCGAAAGCGAAACCACACGGCGCTGGGGCCATCGAACATGCGCCCGGCTGCGACACGGGTTTCGACCAGATCCGGATAGCCAATCTGTCCGTGGGCGAACTGCATGCGCTGCGCGGGGGCGTCTGCTGGCGTCTTTGGCGCCAACGGCAGCGGATGGCCCGGCAGACCCGCAGGAATGGCCACATCGTCTTCACGCTGGAACAGCGCGGTGGCGCGAATCAGCTCCTTGCCATCGGCCAGCGCCACGGCCGAGAAGTGCCCGGCGTTGCGGCCCACATAGTCTTGCTGCACACGCACCTCGATATCGGCAATCGGCACGGGACGCAGCAGGTTGGCCGTCAGGCGCGCCATGTGCAGCAGGCCATGCGGCTGTGCTGCCGCCTCCAGCGCGTAGGCCACCAACGCGATGGGCGGGCCTGCGTGTTGTTGCTGCGCATGCCAGGGGCCACGCGTCAGCGCACTTGCACGAAAGCGGTTATCGCCCAGTGCGGTGAACGCGGCCTCGGGCATGGCTTCACTGGCTTTGGCAGACACTTCGGTCATCCGGGATACTCCTGTTTTAATAGCTGCTTACGCACGTTCCATGCGCCTTAGCGGCCAATTTCATGCATAAATGAGAGCGGAAGGGGTCCTAACCCAGCTTCGCGCCCTTCTCCTGCAGCAAAGCCCGCAGCGTGGCGCGGTGGCAATGGCCTTCGTCTTCGCAATAGCAGCCGACGGAGAAGTTGCTGTGCTGTGACAACGCGGCCAGCACATCCAGCGTGCGGTCGGCCTCGGGCGCTGCCATCTCCGACCGGTACTTTTTGACGAACGCGTTCCATTGGGCGGGCGTAGTAGCCTCTTGCCCCATCTTCATCGTGTCCGCCGTCGGCGCAAGGTTGGGGTACCAGACGTCGTACCAGTTTTGCGAGGCAAATTCTGTCTTGGGAACGCCCCGCGGTGGGCGGCGCACCGTGCCTATGCGCGTGCCCTCGTCCTTCGCGCGCTGTGTGCCCAACCGTACGACCCGAACCACCATGGCGACCTCCTAGTGCTGAGATGCACAGTTTAGAAGCGAATCAAGCGGCTGAATGGACCCGATCTCGGCCCGAATGGCCAGGTTCATGGCGAATTCTTCAACGCTTCCCGCTCTGCCCGGGCCTTCAGGCGCGCCCAACGATAGCGCAGCAGGCCTAAGGCATAGGCCATGTAGTAACCCGCCAGAAACCCAAACACCAGCAAGGTCAGCGGACTGTGGAAGAAGTCGGTTCCGGTGATGGAGGGGTGCGTGCCCACCCCATAGACTTCATACACACGGTAGGCAATACGGCCCACGAACAGCAGGGACAGGGCGATGCCCAAGCCCGTGTGCGGTGTGTAGTAAATGCCCTCCGGGCTGACCTCAAAGGTAGTGGTCCGCAGCCCATAGATGGACAAAACGCCACCGGCAACCAGCCCGCCGAGCAAAGCCCATGGCATCACCTCGGCGCGCACGGCAGCCCAGCACAGCAGCAAGGCAATCGTGCCGTAGATGCCCAGCGTGATCCATGGGCGCACCGGCGACAGGCGCTGGCGCCCTACCAGCCTGCGATAGCGCGCATGGATGCGCCAGGCCAAGAGCGGGACCAGCGCGATGGTGACGAAGGTGGAGGTTGCCGGCATTTGCATGGTTCACTCACATTTTGATAGCTGCCTGCGCCGCTACCGCGTGCGCTGCATGGCCTTTTAACGTATGGTCGCTCCAGACTTGGCGCCACTTGCGCGCACCGGGCTGCCCGTGGCGCAGGCCCAGCATGTGGCGCGCGATGGCGTACCAGGGCGTGCCGTTCTCGGCGGCTTCGCGCTCCATGTACTTCACCATCTGCTCTTCGACCAGTTCGCGCGAAAGCTCGGTCGGCGCTGCGCCGTAGAAGCCCTCGTCCCATTCGGCCAGCCACCAGGGGTTGTGGTACGCCTCGCGGCCCAGCATGGCGCCGTCGACATGCTGCAGCTCTTCGTGGACTTGGGCGCTGGTGGTCAGGCCACCATTGATGGCAATGGTCAGATGCGGAAACTCTTTCTTGAGCTGGTGCACCAGCGCATAACGCAGCGGTGGCACTTCGCGGTTTTCTTTCGGGCTCAAGCCTTTGAGCCAGGCATTGCGCGCGTGGACGATAAAGGTGTTGCAGCCGGCCTCGGCTACGGTGCCAACAAAGTCGCGCACAAATTCGTAGCTCTCGTCCTTGTCGATACCAATGCGGTGCTTGACGGTCACGGGCACATCCACCACATCGACCATCGCCTTGACACAATCGGCCACCAGCTTGGGCTCAGCCATCAAACAGGCGCCGAACGCACCGCGCTGCACGCGCTCAGACGGGCAGCCGCAATTCAGGTTGATCTCGTCATAGCCCCACTCTTCACCCAACTTGGCGCATTGGGCCAAGTCAGCCGGCTCGCTCCCGCCCAACTGCAAAGCCACCGGGTGTTCTTCTTCATGGAAACGCAAATGCCGCGGCACATCGCCATGGATCAACGCGCCGGTGGTCACCATCTCGGTGTACAAGAGCGCGTGTTTACTCAGCAAACGGTGAAAGTAACGGCAGTGGCGGTCAGTCCAGTCCATCATGGGGGCGACGGACATGCGCCACGGGTTGGCAGGTGCAGAAATCTTCGACATGGGCTGGATTATCCCAGCCGGAGCTTTATGCCGCCTTGGTACTCAGGAAACGACGCACCAGGGCGCCGTGTTGTGCACCAAGCCCATCCAAAGCGCCCAAGCCGAACTGGCCGCCAGCGCCAGCCCTGCCAAACGGATGCCCCACGCGCCTTGATCGGGGCTCGCGCCGCGCAGGCGCAGCCACAGCCAGGGCCCGGCGGTCATCGTGATGCTGGTGCCCAGCGCGAACAAGGCCATCACCATTGCGCCACTGAGCGGGTCCGCCGCCATTGCGGCAACCAAAAGCGCGGAATACAACAAGCCGCAGGGCAGGAATGCCCACAACACGCCTATCAGCAACGGCGCGCGCCCTGCCCCGACCTTTTTGGCCCGTGCCCACAAAGAGCGGCCGAAAGTTTCCAGCCAAACAGGTTGTTGTGCGCGGGCCAGAAGAACCAGGCCGAGCAGCAAAGCACAGATATGGAAAAGCGTCCACACCGGGCGCAGCGCGGCGGATTGAACGGTGAGCCAGCCCAGCCCTTGCATGGAGGCCGCGGCCAGTGCACCCAGAGCGGAGTAGCCGATGATGCGACCCAATT
Source organism: Rhodoferax sp. P2_H8_2 (assembly GCF_056403235.1). Lineage (NCBI taxonomy): Bacteria > Pseudomonadati > Pseudomonadota > Betaproteobacteria > Burkholderiales > Comamonadaceae > Rhodoferax > Rhodoferax sp. P2_H8_2. Next base: position 92,035 of record NZ_JBFUFW010000004.1, on the reverse strand, counting down.
GAAACCCGGCAATCGCCTGGTTTTGGCGCGGCCCGGCAGCTCGCGCCATGCCTGCACACGCCGCGCCACACATGGCAACGCAGTGGGGACCACCCACCAAACCCATCAGTAAGGCGGTCAGCGCCAGGGAAGATTGCATCCGCCGATGCTAAATGATGCGAGAGAACTTGGCGCGCGTGCGGTCGGTCTGCAAATAGCGGTCAAACACCATGGCCACGGCACGCACAAAGAACCAGCCTTGTGCAGTGACCTGGATGCCGCTGTCATCGACAACCACCAGGCCCTGCTCCTGCAAACTCTGCAGCGCGTCCATCTCGGCCGCGAAATAATTCCGGAACTCGATCAAGTACGCCAGTTCAACGGATTCAAATTGCAATTGCCCCTGGCACATCAGCGCCATGATCACCGCGCGACGCAGCAAATCGTCACGGCTCAGCGCGAGGCCGCGCACCACCGGAAAACGCCCCTGGTCCAGCAGGTCGTAATACTCGTCCAGCGTTTTAGCGTTCTGGCTGTAGCTGGCGCCAATGCGGCCAATGGATGAGACGCCCAGCGCGATCAGGTCGCAATCAGGTTGAGTGCTGTAGCCCTGGAAATTGCGATGCAGACGGCCTTGCCGTTTGGCCACCGCCAGCGAATCTGTCGGAAGCGCAAAGTGGTCCATGCCCACGTAGACATAGCCCGCGCCCATAAAGCGCTCCAACGACTGCGACAGCATGGACAGCTTGGCCGAACCTGCCGGCAGTTCTATCGTGTGGATGCGGCGTTGCGGCTTGAAGCGATCTGGCAAATGGGCATATGCGTACAGAGCAATGCGGTCGGGCCGCAATTCGACCACCTGGGCCAGTGTGCGGGCGAAAGATTCCGGTGTTTGCTGTGGCAGGCCGTAAATCAAATCGACATTGATGGACTCAAAGCCCTTGGCGCGCGCAGCTTCCACCAGCGCGAACACCTGCTCGGCGGGTTGCACTCTATGCACCGCTTTTTGTACCGCAGGGTCAAAGTCCTGCACGCCAAAACTCAGGCGGTTAAAGCCCAGTTCGGCCAGCGTATCCAGCCGCTCAGCATCTACAGTGCGCGGATCGACTTCAATCGAATACTCCCCGCCAGGCGCAAAGCTGAAATTGCGCCGCAGCATGCCCATCAGCTGCCGCAGCTCGTCGTCGTTCATGAACGTAGGGCTACCGCCACCCAGATGCAACTGGCTGACCACCTGCCCTGTGCCGACCAGCGCAGTGTGCAGATCAATTTCGCGATTCAGGTAACGCAGATATTCGGCAGATTTGCTGTGGTGCTTGGTGATGATCTTGTTGCAGGCGCAGTAATAGCAAAGCGATGCACAAAACGGAATATGCACGTACAGCGACAGTGGCAAGGCCAGTGCACTGGGGCCATTGCGACGCTGTGTCAGCGACTGGACATAGTCCTGCTCCGTGTAAGCCTCAATAAAGCGGTCGGCTGTAGGATACGAGGTATAGCGAGGCCCCGAGATATCGAAACGGCGCACCAGAGCATCCAGAGGCAAGCCTCCGAGTGTGTCATTGATCGTGTTTTGAATGGTTTGCATACGCTTTTTAGTCTTCCAGACTGCAATGTGCGCCAAGCGGTTGACGGATGACTTGACCTGGATCAAGACTCTGAAGATTGGTCGGTTCGATAATTGACCTGTATCAGGAAAACCCCATGCTTCACCACGCCCCCCATCCGCACGCTGCCATTGAAAGCATTCCGGTGGTGTCCATGCACCCGCAAGCCATCAAGGTCGCATGCTCCAACTGCAATCTGCGCGAGTTGTGCATGCCGCTGGGCTTGAGCGAACAGGAACTGGAAAAGATCGACGACGTCGTCTCCACCCGGCGCAAGGTCAAACGCGGTGAACTGCTGTTTCGCAATGGCGAGAAGTTCACCAGCCTGTATGCAATTCGCGTCGGTTTTTTCAAGACCTGCGTGGCCTCTGAAGATGGGCGCGACCAGGTGACAGGCTTTCAGATGGCGGGGGAAGTGATGGGCCTGGACGGCATCGTCAACGACCACCACACCTGCGACGCGGTGGCGCTCGAAGATGCCGAGGTGTGCGTGATGCCGTTTGACCGCATTGAAGAGCTGTCGCGCGAGATCAGTTCGCTGCAGCGCCATGTGCACAAGATCATGAGTCGCGAGATCGTGCGCGAGAACGGCGTGATGCTGCTTTTAGGCAGCATGCGCGCCGAAGAGCGTCTTGCGGCCTTTTTGCTGAATCTCGTGCAGCGCCTGCATGCGCGGGGGTTCTCGCAGTCAGAACTGGTATTGCGCATGACGCGCGAAGAGATTGGCAGCTACCTGGGCCTCAAACTCGAAACGGTCAGCCGCACGTTTTCCAAGTTTGTGGAGGACGGCATCGTTGAAGTCAAGCAGCGCCATGTGCGCATCCTCCAGACCGAGGCGCTCAAGGACATCGTCAACCCCAAGGTCTGCAGTTAGCGCAGCCTAGTCGTTGGTCTCTGCGGATGACATCGCCAGCATGGCTGTCAACGCGCTGCTTACGCTGACTACAAACCAGAAGATAAAAAAAGACAGCGTGTAAACGCCCTGGCGCGACATGTCCAGCGGATGTCCAAACCAGTTCAGGTCCTGCGGGTCCACCAATGCAAACACCAGCATTTCGATGACGCCCGCCATCAGAAACGAAGGCCAGGCAATCCACATCAGGCGTTGTTGCATGGCGAGATTCCCTCAAGGCGCCTTGGTGGCGGGCGGCGCATCGCTGGCCAAGTGGTTGCGTCCCTGCACCGCTGGCACCATTCCGGGCTGCTGATCCGGCAAGGTCTTGTTGATGTTGATGCCCTTGCGGTAATAGTCTTCGTCCAGCACGGGGTCTGCACGGGTGACAGCGAGATACATCGTGACGAAACTGGCGACCACCACAATCGCAGGCCCGGAGATCACCAACCACACATGGCCATATTTCCACCAGGGTGGGGAGACAGTGGGGTGGGGTTGGGTCATGATCATGCCTCCCGACGAGCCGCCTCTAGGGTGGCATGTACCCCCTTGGGGGGCAGTGAACGAATGTGAACGTGGGGGTACATAGCATCTCCTTAGCGTGGAACGATAAAAACGGACTTCTCGAGCACCTTGTCAGTGCCATCCTGAGAAGCAATTTCGAAACGGATGGGGTGCGAGCCAGCAGCAGCCACGTCATACGGGGCCTGCAAGCGCACCACAATCCAGCGCGCTTGCGTGGGCTCGATCACCACGGGGCCATCCACCTCGGTCAACATACCGGGCAAGCCGGTGGCGGTGATCTCCAGTCGCTGGGTGGACTCCGTCGCATTCATGACCTGCAAGCGGTACACATTCTCGATCTTGCCGCCGGACACAATGCGCGCCAATGTGCCGCGATCGCGCACCACATCCACCTTGAACGGCGAACGCAATGCCAGACTGACAACCATCGCCAGCACGATGGCCCCTAGGATGGCGGTGTACACCAGCACGCGCGGGCGCAACACATGGCGCAATATTTCGGAGCGGCCCCAGCGCTGGCTCACAGCGTTCTGGGTGGAGTACTTGATCAGGCCGCGGGCGTAGCCCATCTTGTCCATCACCGTATCGCAGACATCGGCGCAGGCGCCGCAACCAATGCACTCGTATTGCAGCCCATTGCGGATATCAATGCCGGTAGGACATACCTGTACACACAGGCTGCAATTGACGCAGGCACCCAGATCCAGGGTGGCCGGATCGGTCTTTCTCGAACGGGCACCGCGGGGCTCACCGCGCGCCTCATCGTAGGTCACGGTCAGGGTGTCCTTGTCAAACATGGCGCTCTGGAAGCGCGCATAGGGGCACATGTGCAGGCAGACCTGCTCCCGCATATAGCCCGCATTGCCGTAGGTGGCAAAGCCGTAGAACAGCGTCCAGAACACTTCCCAGGAACCCATGTTCAGTTGCACCACCTCCGCGGCTAGCTCGCGGATGGGCGTGAAGTAGGCGACAAAAGTGAAGCCGGTCCACAGGCCCACGGCAATCCACATCAACTGCTTGGCTGCCTTGCGCCAGACCTTGTCGAAGTTCCACGGGCCTGCATCACGGCGCATGCGCGCCGAGCGGTCGCCTTCAGCCAGTTTTTCCAGCCAGAGAAAGATTTCGGTGTAAACGGTTTGCGGACAGGCGTAACCACACCACAGGCGCCCTGCCACTGCCGTGAACAGGAACAGCGACAGCGCCGAGATCACCAGAATGCCAGTGAGGTAGATGAAGTCCTGCGGGTACAGGACCAGATTGAAGATGTAGAAGCGCCGTGCGCCCAGATCGAACAACACCGCCTGGCGCTGGCCCCACTCCAGCCATGGCAGTCCATAAAACACCAGCTGGGTCAAAAACACCAGGCCCCAGCGCCAGCGGGTGAACAGACCCGAGACGCTGCGCGGATAAATCTTCTTGTGCGCTTCGTACAGCGAAATCATTTCCGCATCTGCACCTGCGGGAGGAGCTATAGGGCTCCTGTCTGCAGATGGTGCGATGGGAATGACTTTGCGCATGCAGTGATATGCGCTTACAGGGGGGGCGCCTTGTTCGACATGCCCCAGACATAAGCCGTCAACACATGGATCTGGGCCTCTGTCAGCTTGTCAGCCTGGGCCGGCATCTGGTTGACTTTTCCGTTGTTGACCATGGCAATAATCGCCGCTTCGCCGTAGCCATGCAGCCAGGTGTCGTCGGTCAAGTTGGGCGCACCCAGCGCAGGGTTGCCCTTGCCATCCATGCCATGGCAGGCGGCACAGGCCGTGAATTTGGATTTACCCAGGTTGGCGCGCACCGAGTCGTGCGGGTTGCGCGACAGGCTCAACACGTAGTTGGCAACGTTCTTGACATCGTCCGACGAGCCAACCGCCGCAGTCATCGGAGGCATTTGCCCGATACGACCCTTGGTGATGGTTTCCTTGATGTTGTCGGGCGCGCCGCCGTGCAGCCAGTCGCCATCGGTCAGGTTGGGGAAGCCCTTGGAACCGCGTGCATCAGAGCCGTGGCATTGGGAGCAGTTGTTCATGAACAGGCGCTCGCCAATCGCCATCGCTTGCGGTTCTCTGGCAACGTCTTCCACCTTCATGGCGGTGAAGCGCGCATACAGAGGAGCGACTTCGGCATTGCCCTTGTCCACCTCGGCCTGGTATTCATTGATCTGCGTCCAGCCGTATTTGCCCGGGTTGCTACCCAAGCCAGGGTACATGTAAAGGTACGCCAGAGCGAAGATCAGCGTGATCACGAACAGCCACGCCCACCAGCGTGGCAGCGGGTTGTTCATTTCGCGCAAATCACCGTCCCAGACGTGGCCGGTGGTGTTGTCCTCCGCGGTCATGGCGCGGGCTTTGCCGCTGAACCACAGCAAGAGGCCGCAGGCCAGGATGGAAACGACGGTGGTAATGGCGATGAACGCCGACCAGAAGCTGCTTGTAAAGTCACTCATATCAACTCCTTATTCCTGCTCAAACGGCAGGTTGGCGGCTTCTTCGAAGTCTTTGGCGCGGCGCTTGGACCAGGCCCAGCGCACGATGCCTATGAAAAGCGCAAAGCTGACGAGGGTGGTGACGATGCGGATGGTATTGATGTCCATGTACGTTTCTCCTCGGGTCTATTTCAGCGCCAGGCCCAGCACCTGCAGATAGGCGATGGTGGCGTCCAGTTCGGTCTTGCCCTTCACATCCGCAGCCGCGCTGGCGATCTGTGCATCGGTGTACGGCACGCCGACCGCGCGCAGTGCACGCAGATGGGCAGGCATGGCGTCTGCATCTACCGGAGTTTTCTCCAGCCACGGGTAGGCTGGCATGTTGGACTCTGGCACCAGATCGCGCGGGTTGATCAGATGGATCTTGTGCCAATCGTCGCTGTACTTTCCGCCCACGCGTGCCAGATCCGGCCCGGTGCGCTTGCTGCCCCACTGGAAGGGATGGTCATACACAGACTCACCGGCCACCGAGTAATGGCCGTAGCGCAGTGTCTCGGCACGGAACGGACGGATCATTTGCGAATGGCAGCCATAGCAGCCCTCGCGCACATAGATATCGCGACCGGCCAGTTGTAGCGCGGTGTAGGGCTGGATGCCCTTGATCGGCTCGGTGGTGGATTTCTGGAAATACAGCGGAACGATTTCCACCAGGCCGCCTGCCAGCAGCGCCAGCAGGATCAGCACAATCATCAGGAAGTTATTGGTCTCAATTTTTTCGTGAGACAGGCGTGAGTTGTGGTTGTCCATGGTGGCTCCTTAAGCGTGGGCAACAGTCGTGGGCACCGCAATGTTCTGTGCGCTGCCATTGGTCGCTGTCTTCAATGTGTTCCACAGCATGACCAGCATGCCGCCCAGGTACAGCAGACCTCCGAGCAGACGCAGCACATAGAACGGATAAGTGGCCTTGACGGACTCGACGAAGGTGTAGGTCAGCGTGCCGTCGGCGTTGACTGCGCGCCACATCAGGCCCTGCATCACACCGGCAATCCACATCGCAGCGATGTAGATCACGATGCCGATGGTGGCCACCCAGAAGTGCACTTCAATCGCCTTCACGCTGTACATCTGCTTCTGGCCAAACAGACGCGGAATCAGGTAGTACATCGAGCCCATGGTCACCAAACCGACCCAGCCCAGCGCACCGGAATGCACGTGGCCCACGGTCCAATCGGTGTAATGGGAGAGTGCGTTGACGGTCTTGATGGACATCATCGGACCTTCGAACGTGCTCATGCCGTAGAAAGACAGCGACACGATCAGGAAACGCAGGATGGGGTCGTCACGCAGTTTGTGCCACGCGCCCGACAGCGTCATGATGCCGTTGATCATGCCGCCCCAGCTGGGCGCCAAAAGAATCAGCGAGAACACCATGCCGACCGACTGCGTCCAGTCCGGCAGCGCGGTGTAGTGCAGGTGGTGGGGGCCGGCCCACATGTAGGTGAAGATCAGCGCCCAGAAATGAACGATGGACAGGCGGTAGCTGTAAACCGGACGCTCGGCCTGCTTGGGGATGAAGTAATACATCATGCCCAGGAAACCTGCGGTCAGGAAGAAGCCCACGGCGTTGTGGCCGTACCACCACTGCACCATCGCATCTTGCACACCGGCATAAGCGGAGTAGGACTTGAACATGCCCGCAGGAACCGCAGCGCTGTTGACCAGATGCAGCACTGCCACCGCAATGATGAAGGCGCCAAAGAACCAGTTGGCCACATAGATATGGCGCACCTTGCGGGTGCCGACCGTGCCAAAGAAAATGACCGCGTAAGACACCCAGACCAGCGTGATCAATACATCAATGGGCCATTCCAGCTCGGCGTACTCTTTGCCCTGTGTGTAACCCAGTGGCAGCGAAATCGCAGCCGCGAGAATCACCAGTTGCCAGCCCCAGAATGTGAACGCGGCCAGCTTGTCACCAAACAGCCGGACCTGGCAGGTGCGCTGGACGATGTAGTAGCTGGAGGCGAAGAGGCCACAACCGCCAAACGCGAAGATCACCGCGTTGGTATGCAGCGGCCGCAAGCGGCCGTAACTGAGCCAGGAAATACCGAAATTGAGTTCCGGCCATGCCAGTTGGGCGGCAATGATGACCCCCACCAACATGCCCACCACCCCCCATACCACCGTCATGATGGCGAACTGGCGTACAACCGTATCGTTGTAAACGCCTGCCTGCTGATTGGGAAATGCCATAAATACCTCTTCTTGGTTTAGCTTGCGTCCGAGTTTCAACTGCACGATATATGCCGGTGTTGACCCATGTCAACTGCCCGCCAAATACCGCCCCCTTTGCTCATGAATCCTTCAATATCCGCTCACCCTCTGCCTCTATGTCTTCAAACTGCCCACGGTCAATCGCCCACCACAGCCCGCCCAGGATGAAGAACACCAGGACCACCGACAATGGAATGAGCAAATACAGGATATCCATCAGGCCTCCGCCAACGTGGTTGTGGCCCGTAGTCCATTGGGGCGCGCCAGACGCAGTGCGTTGAGCACCACGAACAACGAGCTGCTGGCCATGCCCAGCCCGGCCAGCCAGGCCGGCAGATAACCCGCCACAGCCAGCGGTACACAGGCCGCGTTGTAGGCCAGGGCCCACCACAGGTTCTGCCGTACCACACGCATGGTTTTGCGGGCCAGCGCCACGGTCTCCACCACGAGGTGAATGTTGTCACCCAACACCACGAAATCGGACCGCGACTGTGCCAAGGGAACCGCTTTGCCAAACGCAAACGAAACGTTCGCACCGGCCAGCACCGGACCGTCATTGAGCCCGTCACCCACCATTGCCACCGTGTGACCTTGCTGTTGCAGGGCGCGCAAGAACTGCAGCTTGTCATCGGGCGTGCAGGCTGCACGGGCGCTGGTGATGCCCGCTTGGGAGGCAACTTGTGCCACCGGCGTGGCGCTGTCACCCGACAGCAAATGCACCGCAATGCCCATCTGGCCCAGCGCCTTGACAGTCTCTGCGGCCAGGGGCCGCAAATCCTCCTGAAACTGGAAACTTGCCAGCCAGCCCTTGGCATCGCTGAGGTGCACTTGCAAGCCTTCTCGGCTTGGTACGTCAATCTTGCAGAAAGTAGCGGATCCGAGTTGTAAGTTGCGTTGCGCACCCGTTAGCTGATTGCGCACCATCGCTCCAATGCCCTGCCCCGGTGTTTCGGTAACGCCCTCGCAAGCCCACTGCCCACCGGTGTCTTGCGCGCTCAGCGCGCGCGATACCGGATGCAACGAGTGCCGCGCCAGCGCAGCCGCCATCGCCAAAGCGGAGGCTTGGGTTTCATCCAGACGCACCGTGGTGCCCGTCAACACAAAAGCATCCTTCGTCAGCGTGCCAGTTTTGTCGAACACCACCGTATCCACTTTGGCCAACCCCTCCAGAGCCTCCAGGCGGCGCACCAATACTGCGCTGCGAGCCAACTGACCAGCCGCAGACAGCATGGCGGCCGGAGTGGCCAGCGACAACGCGCACGGGCATGTCACCACCAACACTGCAACAGCTACCATCAGCGCGTGCTCCGGGTCCTGAGGCCACCACCAGACGCAGGCCAGCCCCGCTGCCAACAACACGGCGAAAAGAAAAGGCCGGGCCAACCGGTCTGCCAACTGCGCAGCCTGGGGGCGGGAAGCGGATGCACTCTCCATCAGCGCGACGATCTGAGAGAACCGCGTGTCCTTGCCCACGCGCTCCACGCGCACTACCACTGTGGCACTCAGGTTGTGGCTGCCTGCAACCACCGGCTCACCTTGTCCGCGCAACAAAGGTTGCGACTCGCCGGTCAACAGCGCCTCATCCACCTGCGTCTGCCCCTGCTCTATTGTTCCGTCCGCTGCAAACGCTTCGCCAGGGCCCACGCGCATGCGGTCTCCCACGACCAGGCGACGCACTGCCACCCGTTCATAGCTACCGTCCGGAACCATGCGCTCCACGCTGTCGGGCAACCGGTTCATTAGCGCCTCCAGCGCTCCGGCCGTGCGGTCGCGCAAGCGCAATTCCAGCCAGCGGCCGGTCAACAGGAAAAACACAAACATGGTCAGCGAGTCGAAATACACCTCACGGCCAAACAGCCCTTGCGGCTCGAACGTGCCCGCGGTGCTGACCGCAAACGTGATCGCCATGCCCAACGCGACCGGAAGATCCATACTGATGCGGCGCTGCGATATGTCGCGCAATGCATTGCGAAAAAAGGGGCCGCAGGAAAAAAGCATCACCGGCAGCGTCAGCACCCACGATGCCCAGCGCAGCAATTGCTCCATCTCGCTGCTCAAGTCGCCCGGCTGGGCCACATAGGCCGGGTAGGCGTACATCATCACCTGCATCATGCACAGCCCGGCCACCAGCCAACGCCACAACGCTTTGCGGGTTTCCACGCGGCGCATGTCGGTGGCCAACGCATCGTTGGCGGGAAGCATGTGGTACCCCTGCCGTTGCAGGGCCTGCATCCAGTGCGAGGGTTGGGTAGCCGCACTGGACCAAACGACTTGCGCCCGGTGGCTGGCCGCGCTGACCCGCACGCTGTGCACGCCGGGTACCTTGGACAGCGCATCCTCCACGGTGATCGCACAGGCCGCGCAGTGCATGCCTTCAACCACCGCGCTGGAATGCCAGATATGGGGGTCCATGGCGTCCTGGCGGCTAAACGCAACCCACTCCTGCGGATCATCCAGTACGCGCAGATCCGGCTCCTTCACTGCCCCCCCACGCACCGAAACATCCAGAAAGGAGGTTGGTGGTAGAGGTAAGGTGTGCATAAAGCGAGTTTGCCGTTATGGGCAGTCACCTTACTTGATATGGATCAAGTACACAATAAGCAAATGGCGTAGGCTGAAACCACCCATACCCTAGGAGCCACGCATGTACAAACGAATTCTTGTCGCAACGGATGGCTCGGAGCTGTCTGAGAAGGCCGTCACGCACGCCATCGGTCTGGCCGCCCTGTGCGGTGGAGAGCTGGTTGCGATGACCGTGGTGCCACGTTATCCGCAAGGCTATTTTGAGGGCGGCATGGCGATGCAGCCGGAAGACATCCAACGGGTCGAATCCGCCTGGTCCGACCAAGCCCAAGCCGCAGTGGATGCGGTCAAACAACAAGCCAGCCTTCAGGGCGTGAATGCCAAAGCGGTGACTATCAAATCCGATCTGATTGCTGACGCCATCATTGCCGCAGTGGGCAAGCACGGTTGCGACCTGGTAGTGATGGCATCGCACGGGCGCAAAGGCATCAAACGCCTGCTGCTGGGAAGTGAAACCCAGCATGTGCTGACGCACGCAACGGTGCCCGTTCTCGTGTTGCGCTAGAGACGCTACCCCGCCTAATCCTGGTAGCGGGTGTGGATGTCCAGCACCTCTTCCCAGGAGGTCAGAAAAGCTTGCACGCAGTCCGGGTCGAAATGGGTTCCTCGGCCTGCCAGCAGGAAATCCACGGCTTCCTCAAGTTCCCAGGCCTTTTTGTACGGACGCTCGGAGGTGAGCGCGTCGAACACGTCGGCCACCGCAACAATCCGGCTGAAGATCGGTATGTCGGCACCCTTGACACCGCGCGGATAGCCCGTGCCGTCGAACTTTTCATGGTGGCCACGCGCGATCTCGGCGCCCGCCTGCAACACCCGTGAAGAACTGCCCTGGAGCAGCTCGTAGCCAAACTCGGCGTGCTGCTTCATGACTTCAAACTCGGCAGCGTCCAGCCGGGCAGGCTTGAGCAAGATGCTGTCGGTGATGCCGACTTTGCCCAAATCGTGCATGGGCGCAGCTTCCAGCAACAGTTCCTGGTCTGCCTTTGACATCCCCAGCCCTTTGGCAATCAGCTGCGAGTAATGCGCCATGCGCAGGATGTGTGCGCCGGTTTCGGGGTCGCGGTATTCGGCGGCTTTGCACAGCCGAAAAACCGTTTCGCGTTCGCGCGCGAGGATTTCTGTCGTCGCCTTCTGCACTTCCGCAGCGAGCCAGGTTGCACGGTCTGCCAACTGTTTGCGTGCGGCACTCAGCGTCAACATATTTTTGGCACGCGCAAGAAACTCCACGCGGTCAATCGGCTTGCCCAGAATGTCGTTGGCACCGCTGTCCAGCGCGCGATAGCGCACATGCTTTTCCTGGTTGGCGGCGACCATCAAAATCGGCACTTCGGCGCACAGCGGGAGCTTTCGCAGCGCCTGAATGAACTCGATGCCGTTCATGTCAGGCATCAGGTAGTCCACAATCACCAGATCCAGCGCCTGGGTGCTTTCCTTGACCCAGGCCAACGCGTCGACGGGATCGACATACGCCCTGGCTTCGCAGTCCTCCAGCAGAACCACCAAATCCCTCAATTCAACCAGCGTTTCCTCTGTGTCATCAACAATCAATACGCGGTGCTTTTCACTCATAGATCAGGACTGTAACTGGTACTGCTGGCGCAACAGGTTCTTCTGGACTTTACCCATCGCGTTGCGCGGCAGTTCTGCCACCACATAGCAGCGCTTCGGTACCTTGAAATTGGCCAGTGTGGACTTGAGCGTGGCAAGGATGTCTTGCGGCATCAGTTGCGCACCCGGTTTGGCAATGACCACCGCCACGCCCACCTCGCCAAAGTCTGCATCGGGTATGCCAACGACCGCACTCTCGGCCACGCCGGGCAGGTTGTTGATATAGCCCTCGATCTCGGCCGGGTAGACGTTGTAACCGCCGCTGATGATCAGGTCCTTGCTGCGCCCGACGATGGTGACGTAACCCCTGGCGTCGATCTTGCCGACGTCGCCAGTCTTGAAATAGCCATCAAAGGTGAATTCCTCCGCGGTCTTCTCGGGCATGTTCCAGTAGCCGGCAAACACATTCGGGCCTTTGACCTGGATACCCCCAATCTCGCCTTGCGGCAGCCCTTTGCCATCGTCGCCCTGCACGCGCAACGACACGCCGGGCAAGGGGAGCCCCACCGTGCCGCACACGCGCGCGCCGTCGGCCGGATCGCAAGGATTGGAGGTCAGCATGACCGTCTCCGACATGCCGTAACGCTCCAGGATGGTGTGCCCAGTGCAGGCCTGCCATTGTTGGTGGGTTTCCAGCAGCATCGGCGCGGAGCCGGAGATAAACAGACGCATATGGCGCACCGCATCAGCATTCAGGCCCGCCTCGCCCAGCAGGCGGACATAGAGCGTGGGCACGCCCATGAACACCGTGGCTTCGCGCATCTTGTGCAGCACCAGCTTGGGATCGAACTTCGCGCACCAGATCATCTTGCTGCCATTGAGCAGCGCGCCGTGAATGGCGACAAACAGGCCGTGCACATGGAAGATCGGCAGCGCGTGGATCAGTACATCACCACTTTGCCAGCGCCAGTACTTCTGCAGCACCTGGGCGTTGGACAGCAGGTTGCCGTGACTCAGCATCGCGCCCTTGCTGCGCCCTGTGGTGCCGCTGGTGTAAATGATCGCAGCCAGGTCGCTCTCTGCGCTAACGGCCACCGTGTGTGTACGTGGAAACTGCGCAGCGCGGTCCAGCAGGCTGCCGGTGCGGTCGTCGTTCAGCGTGAACACATTGCGCGTGGCCGCCAGAAACGCCATCTTGCTGATCCATCCGAAGTTCTTGCCGCTGCACACTACCACCGCCGGTTTGGCGTCTTCAATGAAGTACGCCATCTCGGCGCTCTGGTAGGCGGTGTTCAGCGGCAGATAAATGACGCCAGCGCGCAGGCAGGCCAGATACAGGATCAGTGCCTCCACCGATTTCTCCACCTGCACGGCCACGCGTGCGCCCTTGGGCAGTTCGAGAAACGCCAGCAGATTGGCCACCATCGCGCTGGCCTCTTCCAGATCGCGCCAGGAATAACGCAGGCCGGTGTCGGTCTCGACCGCGCAAGCATCGAGTTGCTTCGGAAAACCGGCGCGCAGTGCGGCGTACAGGTTGGCGTTGTGCGATGGGGAGATAGGTGTCGCCATGGTCAGAATTCGGGTTTGCGTTTGTTCAAAAAGGCGTCAATGCCTTCACGGTGTTCGGGGCTATCGGCGTAGGCGTACGCCGAGGATGCTATATTTTCAGGAGCTGCTTGCGCACGTTCCATGCGCCTTTCAGCCACTTTTATACCCCTAAATGTCTGTTTGTTCATGCGCGCGGCCTGCGGTGCCAGCGCGGCAACGCGATCCGCCCAGGCAGTCGCTTGGGTCTGCAATGCATCGGCTTCAAACAGCCGGGTCAAAAAACCACGCACATGCATGTCTGGCGCATCAAACACTTCGGCCGCCAGTAGCATGGCGTTCGCCACCACGGCGCCCACCGCGCCGGCCACCAGCTCGGCCTCGCGCGGCGCCATCGGAAAGCCCAAGCGAGCAATCGGCGCACCAAAGCACGCCGTACTTGCGGCCAGGCGGATGTCACAGCAACTGGCAATCTCCAGTCCCGCGCCCATGCAGTTGCCACTGATCGCGGCAATGATGGGCACGTCACAGTCCAACATGGCCTGCAGACCACCCCAGACTTCCTGTTCGTGAAAACGCTCCAGTGCCTCACTGTCAAAGCGGAAGGATGGGTACTCGGCAATGTCGCCGCCTGCGCAAAAGTGCCCGTCAGCGCCCTGCACCACGACACAGCGCAACGTGGTGTCCGACTGAATCTGTTGAAACACTGCTTTCAACTGCAGCCACATCGCGCGCGACATGGCGTTGAACTTGCCGGCGTGTTCCAGCGTGACCCAAGCTATGCCCGCGTCTTGCCTCAGTTGGATGTGACCGCTCAAGCCGTCTTCCTTAATCCAACTTCGCGCCGGAGGACTTCACCACCGCCGCCCAGCGGAAAATCTCGCTGCGTACAAAGGATGCGAACTGCGCTTGCGTGCGGCTGCTGGTCTCGGAGCCGTTGTTGGCCCAGATGGTTTTCAGCTCGTCCGAGTCCATGGTCTTCTTCACCGTATCGATGATCTGCGCCTGCACATCGGTCGGCGTGCCCTTGGGGGCCCACAGGCCGTACCAGGTGGTCACGGTGTAGTCGGGGAAGCCCAGCTCGGCCGCGCATGGCACATCCGGGAAGGCCGGGTTGCGTTTGTTGCCCGATACCATCAGCGCCTTGATGCGCCCGCCCTTGATGTGGTTGGCCGACGAGCCCAAGCCATCAAACAGCATTTCCACATCGCCCGAAATCAGTGCCGACAGCGCAGGACCCGCGCCGCGGTAGGGAATGTGGGTGATGAAAGTCTTGCTCTGTTGTTTGAACAGCTCGCCCGCCAGATGGTGCGAGGTGCCATTGCCAGCCGATGCGTAGTTCAGCTTGCCGGGGTTCTTGCGCAGGTATTCCAGGAATTCCTTGAAGTCCTTCACGGGCATCTTGGCTGGGTTGATCACCAATACCTGCGGCACATTGGCTACCAGCATCAACGGAACGAAGTCCTTGTCAATGTCGTAATCCAGCTTGGGGTAAATGCTGGGCGCAATCGCGTGGTGCACTGCGCCCATGAACAGCGTGTAGCCATCGGGCTGGGCCTTGGCGGCAATGCTGGCACCCAGCGTGCCACCGGCGCCGCCACGGTTGTCGATGATCAGTTGTTTGCCGGTCTGTTTGGAGAACTGTGCTGACAGCGGACGCGCAAAGGCATCGGTACCGCCACCGGCCGGAAACGGCACGATCACAGTGACCGGCTTGGCGGGCCACGCCGCCGAGTTTGGGGCCTGCGCCATGGCGACCATGGGCGTGAGCACCCAGACGGCGGCTGCAGCAGCACCCGCGGCGAGAAGGCGACGACGGCGGGTGCCGCCCAGGTTGGGGAATCGGGTCATGTTTGTCTCCTGCTTGTTATATGTAAAACGCTGAACACACTTAAAAAAAAACAGTTCAAAAAAACAATTCGCTGATGGCCGGCGCTACCGGAATTTTGCCCTGAGACAGAAGCTCGCGGTGCTTGTCCAGCCGTTTGAGGTCGTAAAGATAATTGACCATCAGGCCATACGACTGCTTGAGCCCTTTGGGCGACGGATCGCTGGCCCAATTGAGGCGCTCGACGCGGGCACCATTGCCCAGGTGAAAACGCGCCACGGCGTCGAGCGGGCGGTCCTGCATGGTCTCCCGTCCCAAGTACTGCGCTGCACTGCGCAACAGCATTTGGCGTACAGCGGGTTTGATGGTTGATAGCGACTCAGCCGCCGTCAGAAAATGCGCCGCCGTGACCGGTTCGAATCCGACGGCACGGCCCAGTTCCTCACGGGTTTTGACATCCAGCCGCTCCAGCAAAGTTGCGGCATTTTTGCCCAGCCAGGACCGAAAGCCGGGGATCGGCGACAGCGTGGCAAAGGTCTTGAGCTTGGGAAATTCGCCCTTCAGTGTTTCGACCACGCGCTTGATCAGCGAATCCCCAAAACTCACGCCACGCAGGCCTTCCTGCGTATTGCTGATGGAGTAAAAAATGGCAGTAGTGGCTGCGCTCAGGTCCGACGCATCGGCCGACTCGTCGAGCAGCGGCGTAATGCTGTCCGCCAGCGCATCGACGAGCGCGACCTCGACGAAGATCAAGGGTTCGTCGGGCAAGCGCGGGTGAAAGAAACCATAGCAGCGGCGGTCGGAGTCGAGCCGGTTTTTGACATCGGCCCAGCTCTTGATGTCGTGCACCGCCTCGTACTTGATCAGCTTTTCCACCAGCGAAGCCGGTGAGTCCCAGCTGATGCGACGCAGCTCCAGAAAGCCGACATCAAACCAGGTGGAGAACATGTATTCCATCTCCACATCCAGCGCCTGCAGGCGCTTGTCGCCCTTGAGCAGCGGCTGCATCTCAGCGCGCAGGTTCACCAGAAAACGGATGCCGGTGGCGTCGGCGCTGAACCGCTGCAGGATGCGCCTGCGCGGCGACACGGTGGCGCGGCGGTAGTGCACCTCAGCCGCGGCTTCGTCGGGCGTGCCCAAGGCTGCTGCGTACTGCGCCTGTGCCGCGTGCACCTTGTGCGGATCGGCCATGAACATCTCGCTCATCAAGAGCCACATGTCTTGCCGACGTTCCGGCGTGGCGCCCGCATACCAGTGCATCAGCGCAGCGGCGCGGCGGCCGCCTTCCACTTCGCTGACACGGTCATCAATCACGGCCTGCAGCTCTTGCAGCGTACGGCGCAGCATGCGCGGAGACAGCGCCTCGCCGGCGTAGCGCAACGTCGCCTGCAGGCGCGCGCGCGTGCTGCGCTGGCCCGGAGGAATTTTGGCGACTGGCACCGTGGCCTCTGTGTCCGCTACTTTTTTAGGAGCTGCTTGCGCACGTTCTGCGGGCGCTACGGCCTCTTTTGGCTTGGAACCACCGGGCATCAGCCGTGCCACGTTGCGGTTGATCCAGGAATCCTGGTTCATGCCAGCAACCTGCTTTTCTGGGTGCGGGCCAGCTCACGCAGGGCTTCGCGCTGGCGCAGCAGATGGGTGCGCATCGCGGTATCGGCCGCCTCGCCGTCACGCGCCTTGATCGCGGCGAACACGGCCAAATGCTCGCTCAGACTTTGCTCCAGCCGGCCCGGCGCGTGCAACTGCTGCAGACGTGCAAGCTTCAGTATCTTTCGCAGATCGGCAATCACCTGGGCCAGCCAACGGTTGTTGGCCAATGTGATGATCGCTTCGTGGATCTGGAAGTTGACGGCGTAGTAGTCGGTGATGCGCTTGGCCGAGGCGTGCTTTTTCAGGCTGGTGTGCAGAGACTCCAGCGCAGCAATGTCGGCGTCCGTCGCGTTGCGCGTAGCCTCCAGCGCGCAGCGCCCTTCCAGCAATGCAATCACCGGAAAGATCTCGTCCAGGTCCTGCTCGGTCACCTGGCTCACAAAGCTGCCACGGCGCGGCTCGTGACGCACCAGGCCCTCAGCGGCCAGCACCTTGAGCGCCTCGCGCAGCGGCGTGCGAGAGATGGCCAGATCGGCGCACAGCGCCGCCTCATCAATGAAACTGCCCGGTGCCAACACGCCATCAAAGATCCGCGCGCGCAAACCGTCGGCGACTTCGTCGTGCAGCGAGTTGTGGATCAGGCGCATAGAGGTGTTCTCGAGTACTGGCGATGGCGATGTGGGGCGGCTAAATGACCATAATTTCCTGTAATTATGGGTAATTACTTGGCCGTAGTAAAGAGCCGCAGCCCGTCCCCAAGACGGGGACTAACCCTTAGGCGACGCGGAGAATGCCGCGGGCCGGCCCATCCACCACCACAGCGTGGCACCCGCCAGAATCATTGGCACGCATAGCCACTGGCCCATGCTCATGCCGAGGCTCAGCAAGCCAAGATGGGCATCGGGCTCACGGAAAAACTCGGCGATGAAACGGAACACGCCATAGCCAAACAGGAAGGCCGCCGCCACGCGCCCCTGCTTGGGGGCGGTGCGCGCATACAACCACAGCAGGATGAACAGCAACACACCTTCCATCAGGAACTGGTAAACCTGAGACGGATGGCGCGGCAAATTGCCGGCGCCGCGGAACACCATGCCCCAGGGCAGATCCGGATCGCTGACACGGCCCCACAACTCGCCGTTGATGAAGTTACCCACGCGCCCGCTGGCCAAGCCGGTAGGCACGCAAGGCGCCACAAAATCCGCCACTTGCCAGAACGGTTTTCTGCGCGACAGCGAGAACCACACCATGGAGGCGATCACGCCCAGCATGCCGCCATGAAAACTCATGCCGCCCTGCCACACATACAACACTTCCAGCGGATGGCTCGCGTAATAGGCCGGTTTGTAAAACAGGCAGTAGCCGATGCGCCCGCCCAGTACCACGCCCATCACGCCCAGGAACAGGATGTCTTCCACATCCTTGAACGACCATGCGGATGGCCCTTGCATCGACGCATACGGCGCATGCCGCAGGCGACGACTGCCCAGCCACATGAACAGCGCGAAGGCCACCAGGTAGGTGAGGCCATACCAGTGAATGGCGATGGGCCCGATTTGCAGGGCGACGGGATCAATTTGCGGGTGAATCAGCATGGCGTGCATTGTGCCCGTTGGCGAACGACATGAACCGGGTCAGTGTCGGGCTGCTGCGCTGCCAGACCAGGCTGGTCTCGCAACCCGGCACTGCCCCCTGCACTTTGCGGTACACCACACCAGATCGCTGAAACTGCTGCACGCTGGCAGGCACCCAGGCCACGCCCAGCCCTGCTGAGACGAGATTCACAATGGTCTGCATCTGGATCGCCTCCTGAGCAATCACTGGTAGCTTGCCTGCGTCGTGGTACATGCCAAAGATCGCGTCGAACAGCGATGGCACGATGCGCCGCGGAAAGGTCACTAGCGGCTGCGCCCAGAGGTCTTGCAGCCGCAGCACCCTGCGTTTCGCCAGCGCATGTTGCTCCGGCATCGCCAGCACCAAGGGCTCCTGCGCTACCACCAAGCGTTGCAAGCCTTCTGTGGCAAATCCACTGGCGTGCAACACAAAACCTGCATCCACCTCGTCGGACTTGAGTAACTGCAACTGCACGTCGCCCGTAGCTTCCACCAGGTCGAGCTGCACGCCCGGGAACTCTTGGCGAAACGCCATCACCCACTGCGGCAGCAATGAGAAGCCAACCGTAGACACAAAGGCCAGCTTCAAGCGCCCCGACTCCCCCACCGCCAGCGCTCTGCCCTGCGCCACCAGGTTCTGTGCCCGCTGCAGCAACTCCTGCGCTTGCGGTAGCAAGGCCAATCCCTCAGAGGTGAGCTGCACGCTGCGTTTGGTGCGGGCAAACAGCATCACGCCCAGGCTTCGCTCCAGTTGGGCAATCGCCTGCGTCAGCGGCGGCTGCGTCATGTTCAGGCGCAGTGCAGCCCTTCCGAAGTGCAGTTCTTCGGCCACGGTGATGAACTGGCGCCACAGGCGCAGTTCAATCCATGGAGCATTGGTTGCCGGCGTATTCATATGTAAAAGATATTAATACAGTTTAACAATGGATTGGAAAGAATCAATGACAAGGGTCATACTCCAGCCAGAATTTGACAGCCCTCACACCTTGAGAGACACCATGACCACCAAACCCATCGTCCTGAACCCCCGCAGCAAGAACATCACCGAAGGCAAGAGCCGCGCGCCGAACCGCTCCATGTACTACGCGATGGGCTATGAAGAAGGCGATTTCAAGAAGCCCATGGTCGGCGTGGCCAATGGCCACAGCACCATCACCCCCTGCAACAGCGGTCTGCAGAAGCTGGCTGATGCTGCGATTGCCGGTATTGAAGAAGCCGGTGGCAACGCGCAAGTGTTTGGCACGCCGACGATTTCTGACGGCATGGCCATGGGCACCGAGGGCATGAAGTACTCGTTGGTCAGCCGCGAAGTGATCTCCGACTGTATTGAGACCTGCGTGCAAGGCCAGTGGATGGACGGCGTCGTCGTCGTCGGAGGTTGCGACAAGAATATGCCCGGCGGCCTGATGGGCATGCTTCGCGCCAACGTGCCCGCCATCTACGTCTACGGCGGCACGATTCTGCCGGGCACCTACAAGGGTAAAGACCTGAACATCGTCAGCGTGTTTGAAGCCGTGGGTGAAAACGCCGCGGGCCGTATGAGCGACGAAGACCTGTTGCAAATCGAACGCCGCGCCATCCCCGGCACTGGCTCCTGCGGGGGCATGTACACGGCCAACACCATGTCGTCAGCCTTTGAAGCCTTGGGCATCTCGTTGATTTATTCGAGCACGATGGCCAACCCGCACGACGAGAAGATGAACTCGGCCAAGGAATCCGCCAAGGTGCTGGTGGAAGCGATCAAGAAAGACCTGAAGCCACGCGACATCGTGACGCGCAAGTCGATCGAGAATGCAGTGGCCGTGATCATGGCCACGGGCGGCTCCACCAACGCGGTGCTGCACTTCCTGGCTATCGCCCACGCGGCGGGCGTCGAATGGACCATTGACGACTTCGAGCGCGTGCGCGTGAAGACGCCTGTCTTGTGCGACCTGAAGCCTTCCGGCAAATACCTGGCCGTGGACCTGCACCGCGCAGGCGGCATTCCGCAAGTGATGAAGACGCTCTTGGCCGCTGGCCTGCTGCATGGCGACTGCATCACCATCACCGGCCAAACGGTTGCCGAAGTGCTCAAGGACATTCCGGATGTACCGCGTGCCGATCAGGATGTGATCCGCCCTATCGACAACCCGATGTACAAGCAGGGCCACCTCGCCATCCTCAAGGGCAACCTGAGCCCCGAAGGCGCGGTTGCCAAGATCACCGGCCTGAAGAACCCGGTGATGACCGGCCCAGCCCGCGTGTTTGAAGATGAACAGTCCGCATTGAAGGCGATTCTGGACAACAAGATCGTTCCAGGCGATGTGATGGTGCTGCGCTACCTGGGCCCCAAGGGCGGCCCCGGCATGCCCGAGATGCTGGCGCCAACAGGGGCATTGATTGGTCAGGGCCTGGGGGAAAGCGTCGGCCTGATCACCGATGGCCGCTTCTCTGGTGGTACCTGGGGCATGGTGGTGGGCCACGTGGCACCCGAAGCCGCAGCCGGTGGTGTGATTGCGCTGGTGCAGGAAGGCGATTCCATCACTATCGATTCACGCCAGTTGATTCTCGAATTGAATGTGCCCGAGGCCGAGATTGCGAAACGCCGTGCGGCGTGGACAGCGCCCAAGCCACGCTACACGCGAGGTGTGCAGGCCAAGTTTGCGTTCAATGCATCCACCGCCAGCAAGGGCGCGGTGCTGGACGATTACCGTTAACGCTTCTTCTTGTTCTTGGAGCTCAGGGTGCCGATGGCATCCTTGCTCCGGTCAATGCGGGCCTGTTTTCGTTCTTCCATGCGTTGCATAGCTTTCTTTTTGGTGTAACCCGAAGCGTCGGCCCAAGCCCACCAGGCCATCGCCAAGCCAAAGGGCGCGAGCACTATGACCCAGGACCATTGGGAAACCGGATCGATCTCCAGATATTTCATGGCCAGAAAAATCAAACCCAAACCTAGCAAATACATGATCGTCTCCTGCAAAGGGCACCCAAGCGCGGTAAGACAAATGTCAACCGCCATGCCTAAAATAGCGTTGCTGAACTGTAACCCAACCCCAAGAGGCAAACAATGAAACGTACCCTGATCACTATCGCGTTTGGCGTGACCGCCGTGTTGAGCACTGCGCCGGCGTTTGCCGACCAGGCGTTGGCCACCGCAAAGAACTGCATGGGTTGCCATGCGATCGACAAGAAGATTCTGGGTCCGTCGTACAAGGATGTGGCGGCCAAGTACAAAGGTGACAAAAAAGCCGCGGATATGCTGGCGGCCAAAGTCATCAAGGGCGGCGGTGGCGTATGGGGTGCGGTAGCAATGCCCGCCAACCCCCAAGTCAGCGAAGCCGAAGCCAAGAAACTGGTGGCATGGGTGCTGAGCCAGAAATAAGCTTCTCCCCTCATAAAAAAAGCCCGCTATTGCGGGCTTTTTCAATGCAGGTGCAAACCAATCAGTAGGCTTGGCCTAGTTGGTCAAGAATCGCCGGATTCTCCAACGTAGACGTGTCTTGCGTAACGGCCTCACCCTTGGCCAGCGAGCGCAGCAGGCGGCGCATGATCTTGCCGGAGCGGGTCTTGGGCAGGTTCTCGCCAAAGCGGATGTCCTTGGGTTTGGCAATCGGACCAATCTCCTTGGCAACCCAGTCACGCAATTCCTTGGCAATCGCCTTGGCCTCGTCGCCCTTGGGCATCGGGCGTTTCAAGACTACGAATGCGCAGATCGCCTCTCCGGTCAAGTCATCGGGACGGCCCACCACAGCGGCTTCGGCCACAAGATCAGTTTTGGACACCAGCGCCGATTCAATTTCCATCGTGCCCATGCGGTGGCCGGATACGTTGAGCACATCGTCAATACGACCGGTAATGCGGAAGTAGCCACGGTCGGCACTGCGCACCGCGCCGTCACCGGCCAGATACAGCGTGCCACCCATCTCTTCAGGGAAGTAGGCTTTCTTAAAGCGCTCGGGATCGTTCCAGATCGTGCGGATCATCGACGGCCAGGGGCGTTTGACGACCAGAATGCCGCCAGTGCCGTTGGGAATATCCTTGCCCACCTCGTCCACGATGGCAGCCATGATGCCGGGCAACGGCAGCGTGCAGCTACCGGGCACCAGCGGAGTCGCGCCGGGCAGCGGCGTCATCATGTGGCCGCCTGTCTCCGTCTGCCAGAAGGTATCGACGATAGGACACTTCTCGTGGCCCACGTTCTTGTAGTACCACATCCAAGCTTCGGGGTTGATGGGCTCGCCCACCGAGCCGAGGATGCGCAGGCTGGACAAATCGGAGCGGTCCGGGTGCACGGCAGCATCGCCTTCCGCAGCCTTGATCAGCGAGCGAATGGCTGTGGGCGCGGTGTAGAAGATCGTGCATTTGTGGCGCTCGATCATCTGCCAGAAGCGGCCGGCGTTCGGGAAAGTCGGCACGCCTTCAAAGATGATCTGCGTCGCACCGGCAGCCAGCGGACCATAGGCCACATAGGTGTGCCCCGTGATCCAGCCAATGTCGGCAGTACACCAGAACACGTCGCTGGGCTTCAAATCGAACGTCCAGTCCATCGTCAGCTTGGCCCACAGCAGGTAACCGCCGGTGGAGTGCTGCACGCCCTTCGGCTTCCCTGTAGAGCCGGAGGTATAGAGGATGAACAGCGGATGCTCAGCGCCTACCGGCACCGGCGCGCACTCAGTGCTCTTGCCAGCGAGCGCTTCGGTGAACGTTTTATCGCGGCCCGCCACCATGTTGCAGGCGGTTTGCGTGCGCTGGTAGACGTATACATTTTTGATGGACTCACAGCCACCCAAGCCAAGGCCCTCGTCGACGATCGCCTTCAGCGGCAGCTCTTTGCCGCCGCGCATCTGGTAGTTGGCCGTGATGACTGCTACGGCGCCGGCGTCAATGATGCGCTCCTGCAGAGCCTTGGCGGAAAAACCGCCAAACACCACGCTGTGGGTTGCGCCAATGCGGGCGCAGGCCTGCATGGCGATCACGCCTTCCAGCGTCATGGGCATGTAGACCAACACGCGGTCGCCCTTCTTCACGCCATCGGCCTTCAGCGCGTTGGCAAACTGGCTCACGCGGGCCAGCAGCTCTTTGTAGGTGGTCTTGGTAACCGTGCCGTCGTCGGCTTCAAAGATCACCGCCACCTTGTTTTCTGTGGGCGTGCCGATGTGTTTGTCGAGGCAGTTGGCCGAAGCATTGAGTTCGCCGTCGTCAAACCATTGGTAGAACGGCGCGTTGGATTCGTCCAGCGTGCGGGTGAAGGGTTTGTTCCAGACCACGTTCTCGCGCGCCAAACGGGCCCAGAAGCCTTCGAAATCAGTTTCCGCTTCTTTGCAGAGTGCGTAGTAGCCCTCCATGCCAGAAACGCGGGCGGCCTTGACCATAGCTTCGCTTGGGGGGAACACGCGGTTTTCCACCAGCAGGGATTCCATGGCCGACGACGATGTACTCATGTTGTTGTCTCCTCGAACAAATCAAAACTGCCCGGACTGTCGTGGTTTGCACTTACAAGCCACTGACTTGCTGCAGCCTTACGAATTTTGCTCGAAAACGGCTCAGAGAGTTACCTGGGGTTACCTACGTCATAACCTCGGGCCTTTGCGTTCGCCGGTCAGTGCGCCTTGCCCCCGGTGGCCTCATGCTGTTCTCTTCGCGAACAGGAAATCGGCTACCGGGGGCAAGGCGCACTGACCCGGGAGTGGGCAGTAGTTCTGACTCAAGACCTTTCCTGCTCAGATTGCTTCAACTCGCCGGGGGATGGGTATGCCGGGAAGCCGATTTCCTGTTCTCGCAGAGAACAGCATGAGGCCTCCCGGTATACCCATCCATCGGCAGGAAAATACAGCAAAAAATGGTCTGTAGCCCGCATTAAACGTGCGTAAGCAGCTATGAATTAGATAGCGCCCCGCGCCCCACCATATCCCCCGGAACCACCCACAAATCAAACTGCTCGGCAGTGAGGTGCCCACTGGCAATGGCCGCATCGCGCAGACTGGTGCCCTCTTTGTGCGCCTTCTTAGCGATGAAGGCCGCCTTGTCGTAACCGATATGCGGGTTCAGCGCCGTCACCAGCATCAGCGAGCGGTCCACCAGCTCGGCAATGCGTTCGCGGTTGGGCTCAATGCCCACGGCGCAGTGGTCGTTGAAGCTCTTCATGCCATCGGCCAGCAGGCGCACGCTCTGCAGGAAGTTGTGCGCCACCATCGGCCGGAAGACGTTGAGTTCAAAGTTGCCGGACGCACCGCCGATGTTGATCGCGACATCGTTACCCATCACCTGCGCGCAGAGCATGGTGATCGCCTCGCTCTGCGTCGGGTTCACCTTGCCCGGCATGATGCTGGAGCCGGGTTCGTTCTCGGGGATGCTCAACTCCCCAATGCCGCTGCGCGGGCCGCTGGCCAACCAGCGCACGTCGTTGGCGATCTTGTTCAGGCTGGCTGCCAGCGTCTTCAGCGCGCCGTGCGCATGCACCAGGCCATCGCAACTCGCCATCGCCTCGAACTTGCTAGGCGCGGTTACAAAGGGGTGGCCCGTCAGGCGCGCCAGCTCGGCCGCAACGTCGTGCGCGTAGCCGGGCGGTGCGTTCAGGCCAGTGCCCACCGCAGTGCCGCCCAGCGCCAACTCATACAGGTGGGCGAGTGCAGCCTCGACGTGTTTTTCGCCATGCGCCAGCTGCGCGGCGTAGCCCGAGAACTCCTGGCCGAGCGTCAGCGGAGTCGCGTCCTGCAAATGCGTGCGGCCTATCTTGACGATGTCGTGAAAATCGCGCGACTTGTGCGCCAGCGTCGTCTTCAGCACCACCAGCGCGGGCAACAGCCGCTCGCGGATCGCCGTCACCGCTGCCACATGCATCGCCGTCGGGTACACGTCGTTGCTGGACTGGCTGCGGTTCACGTCGTCATTGGGGTGCACCAGCCGCCCTTCCCCGCGCGCGCCGCCCAGCAGTTCGCTGGCACGGTTGGCGATTACCTCGTTGACATTCATATTGGTCTGCGTTCCGGAGCCGGTTTGCCAGACCACCAGCGGGAATTCATCCGGATGTTTATCCGCAATAACTTCATCCGCCGCGGCCACAATTGCATTGGTCTTTTTCTCGTCCTGCAGACCCAGCGCATGGTTCACGCACGCTGCACTGCGCTTGGTCTGGGCCAGCGCACGGATGATCTCCATGGGTTGGCGCTCGCCGGAAATGTCGAAGTTCTGCAGCGAGCGCTGAGTTTGCGCGCCCCATAGCTTGTCGGCAGGCACCTCAATCGGGCCAAAGGTATCGCGCTCGGTACGGGTTGCAGGTGTAAGGCTCATGATGGGGTGGGCAGGGGTTGACCTGTCAAAATAGCGGTTCCAGCTTTTCAGCATAGCCGCTAATCCCAAAATCCCCATGACGACCATCCGCCAAGCCGATCTGATCGAATCCGTCTCTGCCGCGCTGCAGTACATCAGTTACTACCACCCCGCCGACTACATCGCACATCTGGCCCGCGCCTACGAGCGTGAGCAAAGCCCTGCTGCCAAAGACGCGATCGCGCAGATCCTGACCAACAGCAAGATGAGCGCCACAGGCCACCGCCCGATCTGCCAGGACACCGGCATCGTCAACGTGTTCCTCAAAGTGGGTATGGATGTGCGCTGGGAAGGCTTCACCGGCAGCCTGGACGACGCGATCAACGAAGGCGTGCGCCAAGGCTACAACCACCCGGACAACACGCTGCGCGCCTCAGTCGTCGCTGACCCCGAATTCCTGCGCAAGAACACCAAGGACAACACGCCTGCGGTGATCTTTACTGAACTGGTGCCGGGCAACACGATTGACATTACCGTCGCGGCAAAGGGCGGCGGCTCCGAGAACAAGAGCAAGATGTACATGCTCAACCCCGGCGACAGCGTGGTGGACTGGGTCTTGAAAACCGTCCCCACCATGGGCGCGGGCTGGTGTCCGCCCGGCATGCTGGGCATTGGCATTGGCGGCACCGCAGAAAAAGCCGTGCTGATGGCCAAGGAAAGCCTGATGGACGACCTGGACATGTACGAGCTGCAGGCCAAGCAGGCCTCCGGCGCAGAACTCGACAACGTCGAGAAACTGCGCCTGGAGCTGTTCGAAAAAGTGAATGCCCTGGGCATTGGCGCACAAGGCCTGGGTGGTCTGACGACGGTGCTGGACGTCAAGATCAAGATGTACCCCACCCACGCGGCCAGCAAACCGATTGCGATGATCCCGAACTGTGCGGCAACCCGCCACGCCCACTTTGTGATGGATGGCAGCGGCCCGGTCTACCTGACGCCACCATCGCTGGACCTGTGGCCCAACGTGAACTGGACGCCTGACTACCAGCAAAGTAAAAAAGTGGATCTGAATACGCTGACCCCGGCCGAAGTAGCCAGTTGGAAGCCCGGCCAGACGCTGCTGCTCAACGGCAAGATGCTGACCGGCCGCGACGCTGCCCACAAGCGCATCAAGGACATGCTGGCCAAGGGCGAGAAGCTGCCCGTGGACTTCACCAACCGCGTGATCTATTACGTCGGCCCGGTCGATCCGATCAAGGGCGAAGCGGTTGGCCCCGCAGGCCCGACCACCGCGACCCGTATGGACGGCTTTACCGAAATGATGCTCGCGCAAACCGGCCTGATCTCGATGGTCGGCAAGGCCGAGCGCGGACCGGTGGCGATTGAAGCCATCAAGAAACACAAGAGCGCTTACCTGATGGCTGTGGGTGGCGCCGCCTACCTCGTGTCCAAAGCGATCAAGGCCGCCAAGGTGGTGGGCTTTGCCGACCTGGGTATGGAAGCGATCTACGAGTTCGATGTGGTGGACATGCCAGTCACTGTGGCTGTGGACTCGGGTGGCACCAGCGCCCACATCACCGGCCCCGCTGAGTGGCAGAAAAAGATTGCCACCGGCGAGTTCAAACAGATCCCCGTCACCTCGCGTTAAGCCTTTGGCTATGCCGTCATCCAGCCCGATCGGGGTCTTCGACAGCGGCGTGGGCGGCTTGAGCGTGCTGCGCGCGCTGCGCGCTGAGCTGCCGTATGAACGCTTTGTTTACGTTGCTGACAGCGGACATGCGCCGTATGGCGAGCGCGACGACACGCATGTCATCGCGCGCTCCCACGCCATCACCGACTACCTGATCGCATCACATGACATCAAGGCGTTGGTCGTTGCTTGCAACACGGCAACCGCCGCGGCGATCCATGAACTGCGCGCTGCCTATCCTGCGTTGCCCATCGTTGGCATTGAGCCTGCGCTCAAACCTGCTGCAGCGCATAGCAAGACCGGCGTGGTCGGCGTGATGGCGACGCGCGGCACATTACAAAGCGAGAAATTTCGCAAGCTGCTGGAGACACTGCACGGCAAAGCCACCTTCATCCTGCAACCCTGCGACGGCTTGGCCGACGCCATCGAGCACAACGATGCTATAGAAATAGTAGCTGCTTGCGCACGTTACAAGGGCGCTATGGGCCGTTTTGGCTCCAATTCTGGAGAGTTGGACACACTGGTGTTGGGCTGCACGCACTATCCGTTTATCGAGGCCGAACTGCGCAAATGTGTGGGCACCGACGTGCATTTTCTGGAAGGCGGCGCGCCGGTGGCCCGACAAACCCGGCGGTTGTTGGCTGACGCAGACCAGCTCGCCCCGGCCAATCCTCTGGGCGCAGTTCCGGACCAGGCACTAGCCTTCCATTGCACCGGCGGGTTAGAGAGCCTGCAGTCTGCCTTGCGAAACTGGCTGCATTGGGAAGCCACCGCATTACAGCTGCCTGGCGTTTAGAGCACGGTGTAAACCCGGCTTTTCCCACTCGACCCCATTTTTTTACGCAACGGTGAGTGAGCTCGCTTTGACGGGCTGCTGTATCTTGGCTTCGTTGGCTGCGCCAAACTGAATGTCACCCCTCAACTGGCCGCCCTCCTGGATCACCACCTTGCCGTAGCGGACATTGCCGCTCACCCGCCCGGTGGAATAGATCACCAGCTTCTCGCGTACCGTCAAATCCCCATTGAATTCACCGTGGATCTCGGCATAGTCGATGTCGGCCGAACCTTTGAATGCACCGTGCTCTGTGATGTGTATGACGCGTGAGTCCATCGTCGCCTCCACCGTCCCCTCGACCACCAAGGTGTCGCAATCGGTGATTTCCACGCCCTTGAGCTTGATGTTGGGGCCTACGGTCAGCTTGCTACCGCCTTCCTTGACGGGGGCGCCTGAGGGGTGTGGCGCCGTCGCGGCGGCAGGAGGGGTCACGGAGACTGGTGGCGAGGCAAGCTGGATATTTGCTCTACTGCCTGCACTGGAGTCTGACATTGCGGCGGGCTGGCTTTGGGTTGGACGGGCAGTAACGGGGTCAGCGAGACGTTTACCAAAAAAGGGAGGTTGAATGGTCATCCGGATTCTTTCAATTTCAAAAAATGAAGAATCGATGTTAGTCCCGCAACTCAGTAGAAACCCTAGGTCAATTGCAACATCCCTGGTTCAAATACCATCAAATGTTACGGGTGCGGCGGTGCGCAGATAGTGGACATGCACCGTATGGCGACCGCGATGTCATCGCGTGCTCCCAGGCCATTGAGCTGCACGCAGTATCCGTTTATCGAGACCGAACTGCGCAAACGGGTGGGCAACGGTGTGCAGTTCCCCAGCGTCTAACGCACCGTATAACCGCGCCCGTCCATGCACGCTGCAAACGCGCGCTGGAACACACTCGCAACACCGCCCGCCACCCCAGGCTGGCTATTGGCCCACTGGTTGCATTCGTCGATGTCTTTCGCGTTCTGCGCTGCGCTCTGGCCATTGCGGGGATAGGTAATCGGCCCCGGAGCGGATTCGACTGGCACGGGGGCGAGAGTGGGCAACGCCTGCTCTGCGCCCGGCGGCGGCTCAACCACCACATAGCCTTGGCCGGGTTGGGTCACGTAGTAGGTGCCATTGGCATAAAAGTACGGCCGCCCGCCAATGCTCAAGGTGATATAGGCGCTGGGCAAAAGCGGAATGACGACTCCAAAGGGTGGCGCCACCACGACAAAGCGCGACCCCACAGGCCGGAACCACACACCGCCATGAAAGTAGTAGTGCCCGCCGCCATGAATCACATGCACAGCACCGCCAGGCAAGGCCACCATCGGCGTGCCAGGGCGGGGGTAGTAGTGGTCATGGTGGTAGCGGGCGTCCAACAACACGTTCGGGCCAGCGCTGTGATGTGGCGGGCCGAGATGGTGGTCACGCTCATCGGCTTGGGCGGTGATCGCTAACGCCGCTAATAGCAGCATGGCCAAGCAATGGCCACCCAAAGAATTCCAGTGGGAAAGTCGCATAAGGCATCTCCATGCAAAGTTGCGCATGGGGCCTATTGCAAACCTGCCGTGTTATCGGCGTATTTCTGTTGGGTAAATTTTGTTGCCGCGCGATATTTGAATGGCCAGCCAGGAGGGACTCGAACCCCCTACCCATGTCTTAGAAGGACATTGCTCTATCCGGATGAGCTACTGGCTGTGGCACAGGCCGAATGATACCGCCCTAGCTGGGGAACTTAGTACTTCAATGCCGTGCTCTTGCCCCAAAACACCCGGTAGGCAAACACCGTGTAGCCAATGATGACCGGCAGTACGACGACGGTGCCATAGAAGATGACCATCAAGGCTTCGGGTGAACTCGCAGCGCTCCAGATCGTCAGCTTGTCCACCACCAGCCACGGAAACAGGCTGTAGGCCAGCCCGTAAAACGCCAGCAGAAAGATGCCCACGGTGCTGGCAAATGGCACGGCCGCGCCGTAGTGGTTGTTTTGCGCAAGACGCTTGGGTAGGCGCTTGAGACTTCGCGCAATCACTACAAACAGCACCACGGTCATCGCCGGAATCGGCAGCAGCAATACGACGTTGGGGAAGCTGAACCATTTGTCAAAGATGCGCTGGCTGACCCATGGCGTCGCCAGCGAGATGGCGGCTACGCCTGCAGCGGTGAGCCACAAACTGCCTTGCGCCCAGTGCACAGCCTTGAGTTGGAGCGCGCCCTCGGTCTTCATGATGAGCCAGCCCGCGCCCAGCAGGCAGTAGGCCGCCACCAGACACAGACCGATCAATGCATTGAACAACTGGCTGCCCCAGTCGTTGGCAAAGCCGGTGACCAAACCACCGAGCATGAAACCTTGCGACCAACCGGCCAGCAGAGAGCCCGCGTAGAACGCACGGTCCCAAAGCGGCTTGTGCTTGTCCCGCGCCTTCACGCGAAAGTCAAACGCCACACCGCGCAGCGTGAGTGCTACCAGCATCAACGCCACGGGCAAATACAGCGTACCCAGAATGACGCCATGCGCCATCGGGAAGGCCACCAGCAGCACACCCACACCCAACACCAGCCAGGTTTCGTTGGCATCCCAAAACGGGCCGATGCTGGCGATCATGGTGTCCTTTTGTTCCACGTCATCGGCGCGGCGCAGCAACACGCCCACGCCCAAGTCGTAGCCATCCAGAATCACATAGGCCAGCATGGCAAGCGCCATCACCAGCGCAAACACCAGAGGCAACCAGCCAGCGGGCTGGGTCAGGTCGGGAATCAGATCAAGCATGGGCCACCTCCGGCAAAACGGGCTCTGGAATGCTGGCTTTCCGGGCCAGATAGAACAGCACGCTCACATAGGAGGTGAGCAAAACAGCATACAGACTCAGGTACATCACCAGCGTGAAGGCGACGTTGCTGGCGGGAATTTTGGATGCAGCCTGCGCCGCCGTCAGCACGCCCTGTACCAGCCACGGCTGGCGGCCAATTTCGGTCACATACCAGCCGGCAATCAGTGCGACCCAACCGGCAAAGGTCATGCCCACCAGAACGCGCAGCAGCCAGGTACTGACCGCGCCCTTGCGCACCTGCCAGGCGCCCAACCAACTCACCGCGAGCATCAGCATACCCACCCCCACCATGACGCGAAAAGCCCAGAACACGGGCGCCACAGGCGGATGCTGGTCACCAAACTCCTTGATGCCTTTGATCTCGCCATCCCAATCGTGGGTGAGGTACAGCGACGCGAGCTTGGGGATCGCAATCTCGTATTTGTTGGTTTGCGTGGCTTTGTCCGGCAGGGCGAACAGTACGGCGGGTGCACCCTTCTGCGTCTCCCAGATGCCTTCCATGGCCGCAATCTTGGCAGGCTGGTGGTGCAAGGTGTTCAGGCCATGCTGGTCGCCCACCACGATCTGCAGCGGGATCAGCGCCGCGGCCACATACAGGCCCGTGCGCAGCGATGCCTGCACCGCTTTGCCCTTATCGCCTTTGAGCCAACGGTAGGCGCTCAGGCCCGCCAGGAGAAAGGCTACCGTCAGACCTGAGGCGATCAGCATATGCGTCAGCCGGTACGGAAACGACGGGTTGAAGATCACTTCCAGCCAGCTCGTCACATGCGCTTTGCCATCGATCATCACAAAACCCACAGGTGTGTGCATCCACGAGTTAAGCGCCAGAATCCAGAAGGCCGACATCGTGGTACCAAACGCGACCAGAAAAGTGGCTGTGGTGTGTACCCTTTCACTGACGCGCCCGCGGCCAAACAGCATGATGCCCAGCATCGTGGCTTCCAGGAAAAATGCCGTCAGCACTTCATACGCCAACAGCGGCCCAGCCACATTGCCCACCGTGTTCATGAAGCCCGGCCAGTTGGTACCAAACTGAAAGCTCATCGTGATGCCGCTGACCACACCCAGCGCAAAGGTCAGAGCAAACACCTTGACCCAGAACTGGTAGGCGTCCATCCAGTGTTGCTGCGCGGTGGCGACGAAGCGTGTTTTGAAGAACAACAGCACCCAGCCCATCGCAATGCTGATGGTGGGAAACAGGATGTGGAACGTCATGTTGGCCGCAAACTGGATGCGGGCCAGGACGACGGGGTCAAAGTTGTCCATGGTCAGCGCCCTCCGTAGCGGGTTTCGCAGGGGTAAATACGTTTTTCACCCGGTCCTTCATCTCCAGCAGTTTCTGCACCTTGGCGCCCATCTGCATCAGGCTGGCCAGAGTCTCAGAGTCCATCTTTTGCACATCGTCCAGCCAATCGGTCATCAGTTCGATGAAAGCGTGCATTTGTTTCATGCGCGCCTGCGCATGGATGTCTTCGGCCACACTGGGCTGCTCCATCAGCGCATCGCGCAACATCGAGAGCGTTGGGTCAATCTCGCGCTTGCGGCGCTCGTTGGCAAGTGTGCGGAAGATGGCCCACACATCCTCGGGCGCCTGAAAGTACTCGCGCCGGTCGTTGGGCTGGTGAATCAGCCGCACGAGGTTCCAAGACTGCAATTCTTTAAGGCCCATGCTCACGTTGGAGCGGGAAAACGCCAGCGCCTCGCCGATTTCATCCGCGTTAAGCGGCTTGGCAGACACATAGAGCAGCGCGTAAATCTGCCCCACGGTGCGGTTAATGCCCCAGCGGCTGCCCATTTCACCGAAATGCAGCACAAAGCGTTGGGTAAGCGGTGGGAGGTTCATAGTTTGGCCTTTCCTGAATTTTCAGTATTTTCTGAAATTACAGGAATTCACGCATACCGATGAACTATCCCTGAGCTAACGCAAGGGTTATTGGTGATTCTTGGGTATGGGGAAGACGTGTCTTTGGCGACCAAAGGCACAAAAAGAAATGCCAATGACGGTGCATTGGCAAAAAAATGGTCGGGGCGGTGGGATTCGAACTCACGACCCTCTGCTCCCAAAGCAGATGCGCTACCAGGCTGCGCTACGCCCCGACGAGCAGTATTCTAACCCGAGACGCGGGCCTCTTCTGGGTCACACCCGGATATATTTGCAGCATATGTCATTAGCTGGTGCCGAACTCACCGTAATCGATCCTGGCGATCCATTTCCTGACGCGTCCATGGCATGGGGAGAAGACTCGGATGCACCGGGATTGCTGGCTGTCGGTGGTGCACTGGATGTGGACAGTCTGACCCGCTCTTATGCCAACGGCATATTCCCCTGGTTCAGCCGCGGACAGCCCATCCTGTGGTGGAGCCCAGACCCGCGCATGGTGCTGCGGACGGCCGAGTTCAAACTGCACCGCTCGCTGCGCAGAACCTTGGTGGCGTTTCGGGGCAATCCGCATTGCGAAGTGCGCATCGACAGCGCTTTTTCCGAGGTCATTCGTGCTTGCGCGGGCGCATATCGTAGTGGCCAGGATGGCACCTGGATCGTGCCGCAGATGGTGCTCGCCTATGAAGCCTTGCAAGTGGCGGGGTTTGCACACAGCGTAGAAACCTGGATAGACGGAAAGCTTGTCGGTGGTTTGTATTGCGTAGCCTTGGGCGGCGCGGTGTTCGGGGAATCAATGTTCGCGCGGCAAACCGATGCTTCCAAGATCGCATTGTCGGCGCTGGTTGCGTTGTGCCGCGAAAACCAAATCCCCATGATCGACTGCCAGCAAAACACCAAACACCTGGCATCTCTGGGGGCCAGAGAAATGCCTCGCGCAGAATTTCTGGAACACGTGGCCCACAACCGAGCGCAAGCTTCCCCCGTATGGCGGTTTGAACCCTATACTTGGAAACACATTTTGTCTGCCTGATGCACCCCCATGACAGACCTTAAGGATCTTCCCCTTCAGACGCTGCAGTTTTACGCCACGGCGCCGTATGAGTGCAGCTACCTTCCGCAGCGTCAGGCCCGCTCGCAGGTGGCAACCCCCAGCCACTTGATCAACAACTCCACCTATTCGGAGCTGGTCGCACAGGGCTTTCGACGCAGCGGTATGTTCACTTACCGACCCTACTGCGACGGCTGCACTGCCTGCACACCGCTACGCGTACTGGCGCAGGATTTCAAACCCAACAGAAGCCAGAAGCGCGCACTGGCACGCCATCAGGATTTGCAAACCCGCGTGTTGAATCTGGGCTTTGTTGCTGAGCATTACGACCTGTACCTGCGCTACCAAAATGCGCGCCATCAAGGTGGTGGCATGGACGAAGACAGCGTGGATCAGTACACGCAGTTTCTGCTGCAAAGCCGCGTGAATTCACGTCTGGTGGAGTTCCGCGAGCCAGGCCCGAATGGTGAGCCCGGCGAGTTGAAGATGGTGTCCATCCTGGATGTGCTGGATGACGGAATTTCCGCCGTCTACACTTTTTATGCGCCCGAAGAACAGGCGAGCTTTGGTACTTTCAATGTGCTGTGGCAAATCCAGCAAGCCAAGGCCCTAGGGCTGGACTACGTCTATCTGGGCTACTGGATCGAGGACAGCCCCAAGATGAACTACAAGGCCAACTTTGCGCCGTTACAGTTGCTGACGCAAGGTCGGTGGCGCACCGTCATCGGCACACGCTAAGATCAGGTCAAACATTCCTATGACCAAACGCGACCCCGACCTGCCTGCAACCCCAACTGTTCAAGTGATTGAACGCATGTTTACGCTGATGGACGTGCTGGCCTCCCGCGAGGAAGCCATGAGTCTGAAAGAAATCAGTGAAAAAGCCGGGCTGCACCCATCCACTGCACACCGCATCCTGAACGACTTGGCGACTGGCCGTTTTGTCGACCGGCCGCAAGCGGGCAACTACCGACTCGGCATGCGCCTGCTGGAATTGGGTAATCTGGTCAAAGGCCGATTGAACGTCCGCGACGCAGCCCTGCTCCCTATGCGCGAGTTGCACAAGCTGACGCAACAACCCGTCAACCTGAGCATGCGCCAGGGCGACGAAATCATTTATGTGGAGCGGGCCTACAGCGAACGCTCGGGCATGCAAGTGGTGCGCGCCATTGGCGGACGTGCGCCACTGCACCTGACCTCGGTGGGCAAACTATTTTTGGCCGCAGACGATCCAACCCGCATCCGCGCCTACGCAACACGCACAGGCCTGCAAGGCCACACCAAGAACAGCATTACGGAGCTGGATGCGCTGGAGCGGGAATTGTCTAAAGTGCGGCAGTATGGTCAGGCCAGCGACAACGAGGAACTGGAACTGGGTGTGCGCTGCATGGCGGCAGGCGTGTATGACGATCAGAACAAGCTGGTAGCGGGGTTGTCGATCTCGGCGCCCTCAGGCCGTCTGGAGGACGCCTGGCTGCCTAAATTGAAAGAGACTGCGCGCCAGATTTCCGAAACGCTGGGACACAAGCCCAGCGCACAGCGCTAGCCCCCAAACCCTAAACAGTTGGGGACAGAGCTAAAGATCTGTCCCGCAAACATATTAGTTTGTGACGACGCGGAAATCCAGATCTTTGATGGCCAAAGGCGTGGCCTTGGCAGCAGGAGGAATGGACTCCACCCAGCGGCGAACGCGCTCTGCATCGCCAATCCGGCTGAGCTTACCGGCTGAATCCAGAAACACCATGATCAACTTGCGACCAGCAATCTTGGCTTGCATGACCAGACACTGACCTGCTTCGGAGATATAGCCAGTCTTTTGTAGACCGATTTCCCACTCCGGGTTCTTCACCAGTCGGTTCGTGTTGTTGTATTGCAGGGTACGACGGCCCACGGCGACCTGATAGCCGGTGGAAGTAGACAGCTCACGCAATGTCGGGTCGTTATAGGCAAAGCTGACCAGCGTGGCCAAGTCCTGAGCACTCGATTGGTTTTTACTGGATAGCCCAGTAGGCTCTACGTAACTCGTATCGTGCATGCCAATCGATTTGGCCTTGCTGTTCATCAGACCGACAAAAGTGGCCAGCCCGCCCGGATAGGTGCGGCCCAATGCATGGGCAGCACGGTTCTCGCTGGACATCAGTGCCAGATGCAGCAACTCACCGCGGCTCAGTTGGGTGCCAACACGCAGACGGGACGAACTACCCTTTTCTGTATCTACATCGTCCTGGGTAATGGTCAGCATTTCGTCCATGGGCAAATGGGCTTCGCTGACCAACACGCCGGTCATCAATTTGGTAATGGACGCGATGGGCAGCACAGCCTGCTCGTTCTTGCGGAAAAGCACTTCCTTGGTGTCTTGGTCGACTACCAGTGCCACGCTGCTGCGCAAATCCAGTGAGTCGGTCTCGCCGTGTAATCCCGCCAATTGACCGTAGCTTGGAACAGCTGCGTAACGGGCGACTTTGCGAGTCTTGGTGGGGGCGCGCTTGATAGCAGGCTTGCTTGCGCTGGTCGAAGTAGTTTTCTTGACTGCCGCCTGGGAAGGAGTGACGAATACGCCGCTCACCAATGCCAACACCAACGATAAAGCAATGAATTGTTTCAAGTGGTTTTCCAGGTTCAAGGCAAATACCGCCGCGCTGACGATTTGTGCGGTATCCAACAATGAAGTGGAGTTTACTCAAAAAAGATGCGTTAGATCAACTACTTGCGTGACAAACTTCACCTAATCGCATCTTTACACGGGTTATCCCTAGCCTTGGGCTGCTACCCGGTCCGCTTTGCTTTGCAGTTTGTTCAACGCACTTAGGTACGCTTTCGCTGACGCCACGACGATATCGGGATCGGAACCTACGCCGTTGACCACGCGCCCGCTGTTCTGCAAACGGACCGTCACCTCCCCCTGGCTCTCGGTGGAACCGCTGATGGCGTTCACCGAATAGAGCACCATCTCTGCGCCGCTTTTGACGTGCGCCTCAATGGCTTTGAGGGAAGCATCGACCGGGCCATTGCCACTGGATTCACTTTTGACCTCTTTGCCGTCCACCTTGAAAACGACGCTTGCGTGGGGCTTTTCGCCGGTTTCACTGTGTTGCGACAGTGAGACAAAGCCGAACAGTTCGCTGTCGTGGGAGACGCTTTCGTCACTGACCAGCGCGAGGATGTCTTCGTCGAAGATGTCACTCTTGCGGTCCGCCAGTTCCTTGAAACGGGCAAATGCACTGTTGATATCCGCTTCGCTTTCCAGCTGAACACCCAACTCCTGCAAGCGCTGCTTGAAGGCGTTACGGCCACTGAGCTTGCCCAGCACAATCTTGTTGGCGGTCCAGCCCACGTCTTCGGCGCGCATGATTTCGTAGGTGTCACGGGCTTTCAATACACCGTCTTGGTGGATACCGGAGGCATGGGCAAATGCGTTGGCGCCAACCACTGCCTTGTTGGGCTGCACCACAAAGCCGGTGGTCTGGCTCACCATGCGGCTCGCGGCAAGAATATGTTTCGCGTCAATATTGAGATCCAGACCGAAATAATCGCGGCGGGTCTTCACAGCCATCACGATCTCTTCCAGGCTGCAGTTACCGGCACGCTCACCCAAGCCATTGATCGTGCACTCCACCTGACGCGCACCACCAATCTTCACACCCGCCAATGAGTTGGCCACCGCCATGCCGAGGTCGTTATGGCAATGCACCGACCAGATCGCCTTGTCCGAGTTCGGAATTCGTTCGCGCAAGTCCTTGATGAAGTTGCCGTACAACTCAGGGATCGCATAGCCCACGGTGTCGGGCACGTTGATGGTAGTGGCACCCTCGTTGATGACAGCCTCCAGTACGCGGCACAAAAAATCCGGGTCGCTGCGGTAGCCGTCTTCCGGGCTGAACTCCACATCTTCTACCAGATTGCGGGCAAAGCGTACCGACTGCTTGGCTTGCTCAAACACCTGATCTGGCGTCATGCGCAATTTCTTTTCCATGTGCAGGGCCGACGTGGCAATGAAGGTATGTATGCGAGCCCGGTTCGCGCCTTTCAACGCTTCGGCGGCACGCGCAATATCTTTGTCGTTGGCGCGGGACAATGAGCAGATCGTAGAGTCCTTGATCGAGTTGGCGATCATCTGCACCGCTTCAAAGTCACCGTTGGAACTGGCCGCAAAGCCGGCTTCAATAACATCAACCTTCAACCGCTCCAGCTGGCGGGCGATGCGCAGCTTTTCGTCGCGCGTCATCGAAGCGCCGGGAGATTGCTCGCCATCGCGCAAGGTCGTGTCAAAAATGATCAACTTGTCCGTCATGTCAAAAACTCCTGTGAGTGCAAAACTGAAAACCAAACCCCAAATGCAAAAAGGCCCGTAGCGGATGCATACGGGCCTTTTTGGAAAATGTGCGCGCGCGCTACTAATTCCGCCCGTTCTGGCGTAGCAGTAGTAGTGCTAGCGAAATTTGTTTCATGAGCTCAATGTAACACAAGTTTTTTCACTTATGCAAGCCGCGTTCATCCGGCTCATCAGTCGAAGTACTGATCACGCTGGTCTGCAGGCCACGCGCTTTGCGGACCCCGTAGATCACGTAGCCACTCAGGCCATAAATGACAAACAGCCCGAACATGACTTTGGGCGGATCGATGTTGATAAAGGCAATTACCAAAGCCATCGCCACAACAACGCCAAACGGGACGCTTCGCTTCATGCTGACATCCTTGAAGCTGTAGAACGGCACATTGGTCACCATCGTCAGCCCCGCAAACAGGGAGATAGCAAATACAGGCCACGCAACATCGGGGCCGCGGATGCCCAACTCCGTGCACATCCAGAGAAACGCAGCCACGAGTGCAGCAGCTGCGGGAGAAGGCAGACCCTGAAAGTAGCGCTTGTCCACCACCGTGGTGTTCACGTTGAAGCGCGCCAAACGCAAAGCAGCACAGGCGCAATACACGAAGGCCGCGAACCAGCCCCAGCGGCCCAAACCTTTGAGCGCCCATTCGTAGGAGATCAGCGCTGGCGCAGCACCAAAGGACACCATGTCGGACAGCGAATCCATCTGCTCGCCAAACGCGCTTTGGGTATTGGTCATGCGTGCCACGCGGCCGTCCAGACTGTCCAGAACCATTGCACAGAAGATACCGACAGCAGAGAGGTCGTAACGCCCGTTCATCGCCATCACGACGGAAAAGAAACCGCCAAACAGCGCAGCCAGCGTGAACAGGTTGGGCAATATGTAGATGCCCTTACGGCGCTTTCTTACCAAAACACCGGAGCCATCGTCCGGGGTTGCGTCATTTCCATCGTGCATAAGTTTCTCTCGCTGTCGCAGTGACGCACAGTGTAAGTCAGACGGCAGTCCTGTATGTGCGCAATCCCGCATAAGAAAAGGCCACCGAAGTGGCCTTTTTGCAGATAAAAATCAGCTTAGTTACGAGTTTGGTCGACCAGCTTGTTCTTTGCAATCCAGGGCATCATGGCGCGCAACTTGGCACCCACGACTTCAATCTGGTGTTCCGCAGTCAGGCGACGACGCGCGGTCATGCTGGGGTAGCCGGTGCGACCTTCCAGGATGAACATCTTGGCGTATTCACCGGTCTGGATGCGCTTCAGGGCATTGCGCATGGCTTCGCGCGACTCCGCGTTGATCACTTCAGGGCCAGTCACGTACTCGCCGTACTCCGCGTTGTTGGAAATCGAGTAGTTCATGTTGGCAATGCCGCCTTCGTAGATCAGGTCGACGATCAGCTTGAGTTCGTGCAGGCATTCGAAGTACGCCATTTCGGGCGCATAGCCAGCTTCCACCAGGGTTTCGTAACCCATCTTGATCAGTTCGACCGCACCACCGCACAACACGGCCTGTTCGCCGAACAGGTCGGTCTCGGTCTCTTCCTTGAAGTTGGTTTCAATGATGCCGGCCTTGCCGCCACCGTTGGCCATCGCGTAGGAGAGCGCCAGGTCACGGGCCTTGCCGGTCTTGTCCTGGTGCACGGCCACCAGGTGAGGCACGCCGCCGCCCTGTGTGTAGGTGTTGCGCACGGTGTGGCCTGGCGCCTTGGGCGCGACCATCCACACATCCAGATCGGCGCGAGGCACAACCTGGTTGTAGTGAACATTGAAGCCGTGGGCGAAAGCCAGCGAAGCGCCTTGCTTGATGTTCGGCTCGACGTTGTTCTTGTAGACACCGGCGATGTCTTCGTCGGGCAACAAAATCATGACCACGTCCGCTGCTTTGACCGCGTCATTGACTTCCAGAACGTTCAGGCCAGCCTTGCCAACCTTGTCCCACGAAGCGCCGCCCTTGCGCAGACCG
The DNA here is from genome assembly GCF_056403235.1 of Rhodoferax sp. P2_H8_2. Taxonomy (NCBI): domain Bacteria; kingdom Pseudomonadati; phylum Pseudomonadota; class Betaproteobacteria; order Burkholderiales; family Comamonadaceae; genus Rhodoferax; species Rhodoferax sp. P2_H8_2. The sequence continues at coordinate 51,823 of NZ_JBFUFW010000004.1, read as the reverse complement.
ACCACGACCTTGACGCCGCTGTCGTTCAGATTCTGTGCGTGCGCATGGCCTTGGCTGCCGTAACCGATGATCGCAACGGTCTTGCCCTTGATCAGGCTCAGGTCGCAGTCTTTGTCGTAAAACACTTTCATAACTTCTCTCCATGGTTAAAAATTTGCGGGGCAGACCAATCGCGTTGCGATGTGCTCTGACCCCAACTGACTCAACTTAAACTCGCAGAATGCGTTCGCCCCGCCCGACTCCACTGGAACCGGTGCGCACCGTCTCCAGAATGGCCGTGCGCTCGATCGCTTCCAGAAATGCATCGTTCTTGGACTGGTCACCCGTCAATTCGATGGTGTAGCTCTTCTCGGTGACGTCGATGATGCGACCGCGGAAGATGTCCGCCATGCGCTTCATCTCTTCGCGCTCCTTGCCGACCGCGCGGACCTTGACCATCATCAGCTCGCGCTCGATGTACGAGCCTTCGGTCAGATCGACCACCTTGACGACTTCGATCAGCCGGTTCAGGTGCTTGGTGATCTGCTCGATGACGTCATCCGACCCGGAGGTCTGAATCGTCATGCGGGACAGAGTGGGGTCCTCGGTGGGCGCCACCGTCAGCGATTCAATGTTGTAGCCGCGCGCTGAAAACAGGCCGACCACGCGGGAAAGAGCGCCAGGCTCGTTTTCCAGCAAAACTGCAATGATGTGTTTCATAAGTGAAGATTCCTCTTTTCGCTGCCCTCCCCCTGTGGCGGTAACCACAAGGCTTGGCAGGCAATAGATTCGTCAAAGTTAAATTGAAGGGGCGCTATTCTTTGTATAGCTGCTTACGCACATTCCACGGGCGCTAGAGGCACTTTTCTTACCTAAAGGTCCTCGCTACCCAAGAGCATTTCAGTAATGCCCTTGCCAGCCTGCACCATCGGGAATACGTTCTCGGTCGGGTCGGTACGGAAGTCCATGAACACCGTGCGGTCCTTCAGTTTGCGCGCTTCGCGCAGCGCGGGCTCCACGTCCTGCGGCTTTTCGATCAGCATGCCGACGTGGCCATAGGCCTCGGCCAGCTTGACGAAATTGGGCAGCGCGTCCATGTAGCTGTGGCTGTAGCGGCCTTCGTATTCCACTTCCTGCCACTGGCGCACCATGCCCAGGTAGCGGTTGTTCAGCGACACGATCTTGATCGGCGTGTTGTACTGCAAGCAGGTGGACAGTTCCTGGATGCACATCTGCACCGAGCCTTCACCAGTCACGCAAAACACTTCTGCATCTGGCTTGGCCATCTTGACGCCCATCGCGTAGGGAATGCCCACGCCCATGGTGCCAAGCCCGCCGGAATTGATCCAGCGGCGCGGCTCGTCAAAGCGGTAGTACTGCGCGGCCCACATCTGGTGCTGGCCCACGTCGGATGTGACATACGTCTCGACATCCTTGGTCATGTTCCACAGCGTTTCCACCACGTACTGCGGCTTGATCACGTCGCCCTTGCCATGGTCGTACTTCAAGCAGTCTTTCTTGCGCCAGCCGTCGATGGTTTCCCACCAGGAACCCAGCGCATTCGCATCGGGCTTGATGGTGCTTTCCTTGATCATCGCAATCATTTCGGACAGCACGTCTTTGACGTCGCCGACGATAGGGATGTCAACCTTGACGCGCTTGGAGATGCTGGAAGGATCGATATCGATGTGAATGATCTTGCGTTCGTTTTGCGCAAAGTGTTTGGGGTTGCCAATCACGCGGTCGTCGAAGCGCGCGCCAACGGCCAGCAGCACGTCGCAGTTTTGCATCGCGTTGTTGGCTTCAACCGTGCCGTGCATGCCCAGCATGCCCAGGAACTTGCGATCCGACGCAGGATAAGCACCCAAACCCATCAAGGTGTTGGTACAGGGGTAACCCAGCATGTCCACCAGCGTGCGGAGTTCAGCGGACGCGTTGCTCAGCAGCACGCCGCCGCCGGTGTAGATGTACGGACGCTTGGCAGTCAACAGCAGTTGCAATGCCTTGCGGATTTGCCCCCCATGGCCCTTACGCACCGGGTTGTAGGAACGCATTTCGACAGAGGCGGGGTAACCGGCGTACGGCACCTTCTTGAAAGAGACGTCCTTCGGGATATCCACCACCACAGGGCCAGGACGGCCGCTGCGCGCAATGTGAAAGGCCTTTTTCAGCGTGACCGCCAGATCGCGGGCGTCCTTGACGAGGAAGTTGTGCTTGACGATGGGGCGGGTAATGCCCACGGTGTCGCATTCCTGGAATGCGTCCAGTCCGATCGCGTGGGTCGGCACCTGCCCAGTGATGATCACCATGGGGATGCTGTCCATGTAGGCGGTAGCAATGCCGGTGACCGCATTGGTCACACCGGGGCCGGAAGTTACCAACGCCACACCGACGTCACCCGTGGCACGGGCGTAGCCGTCGGCAGCATGAACCGCTGCCTGCTCATGGCGTACCAGGATGTGCTGGATGGTTTCTTGTTTGTAGAACGCGTCGTAGATGTGCAACACAGCGCCACCGGGGTAACCCCAGACGAACTTGACGTTCTCCGCCTGCAATGCCTTGACGAGTATTTCTGCGCCGCGCAATTCCACGGTAGACGGGTTTGCGGACGATGTTTTGCCCTGAGCAAGCGCAGCGCCTGCCGAAGCGATTTCAGCTTTGGATATTTCCATGATCAACCTTTGCGAATTTCTCTAACGAAAAACCTTGGGTGCCCCTTCACCGAACTCTTGTGGAGTCGCGTCGGGACTTAAGGCCAAAACCATAAGCGCATTGAATGCTGCGCCGAGTCATGACCCGTTTGCCTTTTGATGTGCAAACGCGATTATGGCACTTCAGCGGTGCATTTTGGCGAACGACGCCCGGAATAATGCGTCTGAATGCCATAATCGGCCGCCTGGCATCTTCACCCGTTGGTATTTCACACTTGGCTTCTGAACACGAACTGTCCGAATTCCTGAAAAGCGTAGAAAAACGCGCTTTCAAGCGTTCCGTGTACCACGTGCGCAATGAAGAAGCGGCACTGGACATCGTCCAGGACAGCATGATGAAGCTATGCGAGCACTACGGGCACAAGCCGATCGAAGAGCTGCCCATGCTGTTCCAGCGGATTCTGTCGAACTGCACGCTGGACTGGTTCCGGCGGCAAAAAACCCAAAATGCGCTCTTTACCAACCTCGGCGACTTTGCCGACGCAGGGGAAGACGGCGATTTCGACCTGCTGGAGGCGGTGCACACCTCCAACAATCCGGAGCAAAATGAAAGCACGGAAACCCAGACGGAGCGGGCACAGACATTGCGTGCCATCGAAGTCGAGATTCAACAGCTCCCAGCGCGTCAACGGGAAGCCTTCCTGATGCGTTATTGGGAGGAAATGGATGTTGCCGAGACGGCAGCGGCCATGGGATGCTCGCAGGGCAGTGTGAAAACGCATTGCTCGCGGGCCGTTGGCGCACTGGCAAAAGCATTGAAAGCCAAGGGGATCAAACTATGACAACAACACACGAATTGACGGCCGAAGGCCTGGAAAATCAATTGGGCCGGCGTATCGCTGCCCGCCTGGACCAAGCCACTGGCGAGGTGTCGCATGACATTTCGGAGCGTTTGCGTATTGCCCGCTCCATGGCTCTGGACAAGCGCCGAGTGCTGAAAACCCAAATGGCAACCGAAATCAGCAGCATGGGCAATGCTGCCGCGCTGCAGCTCGGAGGCGACCATTTCAATATATGGAATCGCATGGCCTCCTTGTTTCCCTTGCTGGCTTTGCTGGTTGGCTTGTTGGCCATCAACGTGATCCAGGACGAACGCCGGGCGTTTGAAATTGCAGAAGTAGATGCAGAGTTGCTGACCGATGACCTCCCACCAGACGCCTACACCGATCCTGGCTTTGCACAGTTCTTGCGCGTTCAACAAAACCAGTGATCATTTGGTCCGGATGCTAAAGCGTGCTTTCCCCTCCCTTTTCGAGCGCCTTGTCACAAGGACGCCTCGCCTGAACATCGCGCTTTGGTGCGCGGCGGCAACCTTCTGCATCGCAAGCCCCGCGTTTGCACAGGCACCGGCCAACACCCCACCAAACGCCACCGGCCAAGTGCTCTCGGCACCGACCTGGATTGAGCTCCCACCCCAGCAGAAGGAGTCTCTCAAACCACTGGCGGGCACCTGGGACACTTTGGCAGACGGTCACAAGCGCAAATGGCTGGCGCTGGCGCAAACTTTCCCCCGGCTCCCATCGCCCGAACAAACCAAGATGCACGCCCGTATGGCGGAATGGGCGGCGCTCAAGCCCAAAGAGCGGGAACTGGCACGCTTGAACTTTGCAGAAACCAAAAAAATTGCGCCTGCGGACCGTGCGGCCAATTGGGAGGCTTACCAGGCCCTCACTGCCGAGGAAAAGAAAGAACTCGCTCAAAAGGCCCGTAAAAAAACGCCCAGCGCGGCCCTTGCCGTCAAGCCAGTTGCACCTGACAAACTTGCGATGGTTTCCGTAACCCGCCGCACACCGGAGCCGGCACTTGAAAAGCAACAGATCAAGCACGCGATAGACCGCCGCACGCTGCTGCCGGTGTCCAGGCCACCCGATGCCAACACGATTGAGTCGCCGCTGACCAAGGGCCCCCACCGGCAATAGGTGGCCAGTAAAGGCCTTTGTGCGGCCATCTACAATCCGCGCTCTCTCTAGCGTCTGGAAAGTGGCAACTTGAATCACGATTTCGAAACCCCGGGAATCTGGCGGCGTATGGCCTGCTGGCCCTATGAGGGACTACTGCTTTTTGCGGTGCTCTTTATTGGTGACTACCTGCTGGATAGCCTGAGCCAGAGCCGCCATGGCCTGGACCGACGCGATCTGCGCCAGCTTTTCCTGTTCGTACTGCTGGGCATCTACTTCGTCTGGTTCTGGTCCAAGGGCCAGACCCTGCCCATGAAGACATGGCATATCCGACTCGTGGATCGCGACGGCGCGCCCGTGAGCCAACTGCGCGCGCTTGCGCGCTATCTGCTGAGCTGGTTATGGCTGCTTCCCCCATTAATGGCCTATGCGCTTGGCATTGGACTCATAGAAACTCTCGTACTGGTACCCGCATGGATTGCGGTCTGGGCGATCCTGAGCCGCTTTCATCCGCAGCAGCAGTTTTGGCACGATGCATGGGCCGGAACGCGACTGGTTACCAGTCTGTCCGTTGATCGCGCGCCCACTGAGACTCGCACATGACCGCTTCCCCGACACCCCACGCCGACGTCAACCCACAAAAATCCCGCACCGGACTGCAGCGCATCTGGCATGCCGGTGGCTACTCGCTTGCCGGACTGCGCGCTGGTTGGGGCGAGACCGCTTTCCGCCAGGAGTGCATCGCCGCCATCGTCCTGCTGCCGGCATCGCTTTGGCTGGGGAAAAGCTGGATCGAAATTACGCTGCTGGCTGGCAGCGTGATCCTGCTGATGGTGGTGGAGTTGCTCAATACGGCTGTCGAGACCGCGATTGACCGTGTTGGGCCCGAATGGCACGACTTATCCAAACGCGCCAAGGACATGGGCAGTGCAGCAGTACTGCTGTCGCTGTTGATGTGTGCGGGCATTTGGGCAGCCGCACTGTGGAGCCGGTTCGCATGAAAGCCCCAGCCTTTTCACTGTGTGTGTATTGCGGCTCCAAGCCGGGAGCGGATCCCGCTTACGTCGATGCTGCGACCCAAGTCGGTAGCTGGATTGGCGCGCACGGCGGCCAACTGGTATATGGCGGCGGGCGCGGCGGCTTGATGGGCATCGTGGCGGATGCCACGTTGCAAGCGGGCGGTCAAGTCATTGGCATCATTCCACAAGCGCTGGTAGACCGCGAATGGGCGCATAGGGACTGTACCGAGCTGCACATCGTGGACACCATGCACGAGCGCAAACGCATGATGGCCGAGCGCTCCGATGCGTTTCTGGCCATGCCCGGCGGCATTGGAACACTGGAAGAATTGTTTGAAGTCTGGACCTGGCAACAACTGGGTTACCACAACAAGCCAATTGGCCTGCTCAATGTCGCGGACTATTACCGGGGCTTGTTGCAGTTCATGGACCACAGCGTGGCACAAGGATTTCTGGCTGCGCCACAGCGTGAACTGATTGCTGTCAACGCGGACCCTGCCGCGCTACTACCTGCGCTGGTTCAGGCAGCCGGGCTTGCCGTCGACAGCTCCGCGGCAGTGATGTAACTAAACCGCAGACTCGTCCTGCTCACCCGTACGGATGCGGATGACGCGCTCCACGGCAGTGACAAAAATCTTGCCATCGCCTATCTTGCCGGTGTGCGCGGCCTTGATGATGGCTTCGACACAGCGGTCCACATCGTCCGATTTCACCACCACTTCGATTTTCATCTTGGGCAGAAAATCGACCACGTATTCCGCGCCACGGTACAGCTCGGTATGGCCCTTCTGGCGCCCGAAACCCTTGACTTCGGTCACGGTCAAACCGGTCACGCCGCACGTAGCCAGCGCTTCGCGCACTTCTTCAACTTTGAACGGTTTGATAACGGCGGTAATTTGTTTCATGGAATTCTTTCAATCAGTTGATCAGTGGGGTCAGAGCACATTTGCTGCGCAAAGTGGTCTGACCCACAGGTTTCAGGCACGAAAACGGTTGGTAATAGGATAGCGCCAATCCTTGCCGAAGCTGCGGTGGGTTACCCGTATGCCAATGGGGGCCTGACGGCGCTTATATTCGTTGAGCTGGATCAGGCGCGTCACGCGCTCCACATCTGACTGCTTGAAGCCCTCCGCCAACAGCGACTCGATACTCTGGTCGTTCTCCATATAGCGTTCCAGAATCGCATCCAATACCTCGTACGGCGGCAGGCTGTCTTGGTCGGTCTGGTTGGGGCGCAGCTCGGCACTTGGCGGGCGTTCGATGATGCGTTGGGGGATGGGCTGCAAACCCGTGCCGCAGGGATCGTTCTCATTGCGCCAGCGCGCCAGCCGGAACACCGTTGTCTTGGCCAGATCCTTGATTACCGCAAAGCCACCGGCCATGTCGCCGTACAGCGTGCAGTAACCGGTCGCCATTTCCGACTTGTTGCCGGTGGTCAGCACGATGCTGCCGAACTTGTTGGACAGCGCCATCAAAAGCGTGCCGCGAATGCGGGCCTGGATATTTTCTTCGGTGGCATCTTCCGCCCTGCCCGCAAACTCTGTGGCTAGCGAGGCTTTGAAGCACTCAAACTCTGGCGCAATCGATATCTCGTCGTAACGCACATTCAGGCGCTTGGCCATCTCACGTGCGTCAATCCAGCTGATGTCCGCCGTGTACGGCGAAGGCATCATCACGGCCCGCACCTTGTCGGCACCCAAGGCATCCACCGCAATCGCCAGCACCAGCGCGGAATCAATGCCACCCGACAGGCCCAGAATCGCGCCGGGAAACCGGTTCTTGCCCAGGTAATCCCGCACACCCAGCACCAGCGCGTCCCACAAGTCGGCATCGGTGTCGCGCTCGGGCTCGATGTCCGCTACTATTTTTATAGCTGCTTGCGCACGTTCCACGCGGGCTGGGAACAGTTTTTCCTTGAAACTGGGAGCGCGACCCATCACTGTGCCGTTGGCGTCCAGCACAAAGGAATGTCCCTCGAAAACCACTTCATCCTGCCCACCCACCAGATGCGCGTAGACCAGCGGCAGACCGGTCTCTCGGGTCCGATGGCCCATCATCACTTCACGTTCGTAACCCTTGCCCACGTGAAAGGGCGAGGCGTTGATGACCGCCAGCATCTCGGCACCCGCGGCCTTCGCGGCGAGCGCGGGCTCAGTAAACCAAGCGTCTTCGCAAATCAGCAAGCCAATGCGTATGCGCTCCCCGGGCTCCCCGGCTTCAAATACACAGGCCTGGTTGCCCGGCGTGAAATAGCGGCGCTCATCGAACACCTGGTAGTTGGGCAGTTGCTGCTTGGCGTAGGTAGTAATAACCTGCCCCTCGCACAACACGCTGGCCGCGTTGAAGCGGTGCTGTACCGCCACCGACCGGGAACGCTCGTCGCCACCGGTCGGGTGCCCGACCACCACGGTCATGTTTTTCAACCCTGCACACGCCGAGGTCACGCGTTTGAGGGCATCATCACACGCTTGGATGAAGGCAGGCCGGAGAAACAGGTCTTCCGCCGCGTAGCCGCACAGCGACAGCTCTGGCGTCAGCAGCAGACGCGCACCATCTGCGTAAGCCTGGTGAGCCGCATCAATGATTTTTTGTGCATTGCCCTCCAGGTCACCGACGACGAAATTGAGTTGCGCTATGCACAGTTGGAGAGCCATATTGAGAAACGGATGGGTTGGCGGTTGCGATGTATCGAATGCGCAGCGAGACGGAGGCACTAGTGTCTTCATCTGATTATGTCATTCGGGTCGTGCAGTCGCCGCGTGAGGTGAATGCGCAGGCATGGGACGCGCTGCTGACGGCGCAAGCGCACGCTACACCGTTCATGCAGCATGCCTATCTGGCGGCCTTGCATGAGAGCGGCAGTGCAGTGGCAGACACCGGATGGACGCCACATTTCTTGTTGCTGGAGCGCAATGGGTGCCTGGAGGCGGCCTGCGTGCTCTACGCCAAGGACCATTCCTATGGCGAATACGTGTTCGACTGGGCCTGGGCCCGCGCCTACCAGCAGCATGGCGTGCCCTACTACCCCAAAGCCGTGATGGCAGTCCCGTTCACGCCAGTGCCGGGCACGCGCATGCTGGCAAGCAATGCAGATGCACGGCAGGCCTTATTGACCCATGTATTGGAATGGTGCAAGCAAAGTGGCGTGTCTTCCTTGCACGCCCTCTTTGCCGCAGAAGAAGACATGGATTCATTCACTCCACAAGACCTGATGGCCCGGCAAACGGTTCAGTTTCACTGGACCAACCGAACGCCCAATGCCTATGCGGATTTCGAGGACTTCCTATCCACCCTGAGCCAGGACAAGCGCAAGAAAATCCGCCAGGAGCGGCGCAAAGTGTCCGATGCTGGCGTGCAATTCCGTTGGGCGCAGGGTGCAAACATCACTGATGCCGATTGGGACTTTTTCTACCGCTGCTACGAGCGTACTTATCTGGAGCACGGCAACCTGCCCTACCTGAACCGCGACTTCTTTGCGCGAATGCAAACCACGATGCCGGACAACTGGCTGATGTTCACAGCCGAACGCGATGGCAGACCGATTGCTACCAGTTTGATAGCTGTCTACGCAGATTCTGCGGGCACTAACGTCGCATACGGCCGGTACTGGGGGGCGCTGGAGCGGGTTGATTGCCTGCACTTTGAGGCCTGCTATTACCAGCCGCTGCAGTGGTGCATCGCGCAGGGCTACCAGCGCTTTGAGGGTGGTGCGCAGGGTGAGCACAAGATGGCGCGTGCGCTGATGCCGGTCGTGACGCATAGTGCGCACTGGCTGGCGCATCCCGATTTTGCGGAGGCTGTTGCCCGTTTTCTGGAGCGAGAGACGGCTGGCATGGAAGACTATGTGCGCGAGCTGCAAGCGCACGGTCCGTTCAGGGCGCCGCAACCATCCCCAATTCCGAATTGCTGAGCAAGGCTTCCATGTTAATGACAATCAGGGTGCGCTCACCCTGATGAACAATGCCACGTATGAACTTGGCATCAATCGTTGATTCAAACTGGGGCGCGGGCTTGATGTCTTCGGAGCTGAGTGTCACCACATCGGATACCGAGTCCACCACGGCACCAATCACCGAGCCGCTGATATTGAGGATGATCACCACCGTGAAGTCCGTGTAATCCGCATTGGCGGTTTGCAGCTTGAGGCGCAAATCCACGATCGGAACAATCACACCCCGCAGATTCACTATGCCTTTGACGAAAACCGGTGAGTTCACCATCTTGGTGGGCTCTTCGTAAGAGCGAATTTCCTGCACGCGCAGGATATCGATGGCGTATTCCTCGCCGCCCAGACGTAGGGTCAGGTACTGGCCACCATCTACATGCGTCTGGTGGCTGGATGATGAACTTACGAAGGACGACGTGTTGGCTTCCATGATTTCAGGTCATCATACGCGTCACCGCCAGCCAAGTCACCAAGGCGACGGCATGAGAAACAACGCTGGCAAAAACTGCTACCGTTGCGCCCATGAAAAATTCGCGCCACGAAGCCACCCACCCGCCTGCGCCCAATGCATTGCTGATGGCGCTGGAATTCCGGGCGCCATGGGAGCTGTGGTCCGTGTTGCCCAGCTGGCCGGCGCTAATGCGTGCAACACCCGGTGACGGGCATCCCGTCATCGTGTTCCCTGGCCTGTCTGCCAGCGATGGCTCCACGCTGCCCTTGCGCGCCTATCTGCAAAACCTGGGCTACGACGTTTCTGGCTGGAACCAGGGCTACAACTTCGGCCCACGCGCCGGCATTCTCGAAACCGCCAAGCAGCAGGTGCTGGACACCTTTGAGGAAGCGGGTGAACCGGTCAGCCTGGTCGGCTGGAGCCTGGGCGGGGTCTATGCGCGCGAGCTCGCCAAGGAACTACCACACTGCGTGCGCAGTGTCATTACCTTGGGCACGCCGTTCTCTGGCTCACACAAAAGCACTAACGCCTGGCGGCTGTATGAGCTGACCAGCGGGCGCGATATTGAACGTGAAGTGGAGCAGTTCGATTTGCCCGCAGCGCCGCCCGTTCCCACAACGTCGGTGTTCTCACGTACCGATGGCGTGGTCGCATGGGGTGCCAGCATTCAGGCGCCAAGCAAAGCCAACCCGTGTACCGAAAACGTGGAGGTGTATGCCAGCCACGTCGGCCTGGGCATGAATCCCAGTGCCTGGTGGGTGGTGGCTGATCGATTGGCCCAGCTACCCGGGCAGTGGAAGCCGTTTGAGCGGCCGGGGCGCTTGCAGAAACTACTGTTTCCTGATCCCCAGCGCTGAGCGCTCAAAAACACCCCACACTCAACAAAAAGAGCGCCGCCCGATCCGGGAGGCGCTCTTTTTTTGATAGCTGTTTACGCAATATCTGCGGGCTTCAAAGGCCTATTTACCTCTGAGTCGCCGCAAAAAAGTTATGCCTGCTGCTTGTTGTAGTTGGCAATGCCGTCCATGATTTCCTTGCGAGCGGATTCTGGCCCTTCCCAGCCCAGAATCTTGACCCACTTGCCTTCTTCCAGATCCTTGTAGTGCTCAAAGAAATGGGCAATCGTCTTCAGGCGCAGCGGTTGCAGGTCTTCTGGCTTTTCCCACTTGCTGTACAGCGACAGGATCTTGTTGATCGGCACGGCAAGCACCTTGCCATCTTCGCCTGCTTCGTCTTCCATTTTCAGGATACCAATGGCGCGGCAAGGTACCACCACGCCAGGGATCAGCGGCACGGGAGTGATCACCAGAACATCGACCGGGTCACCGTCACCAGAGATGGTCTTGGGCACGTAGCCGTAATTGGTCGGGTAATGCATGGCCGTGCTCATGAAACGGTCCACAAAAATGGCGCCCGACTCCTTGTCCACTTCGTACTTCACCGGATCGGCGTTCATCGGGATTTCGATGATGACGTTGAATTCATCGGGGACTTTTTTTCCAGGGGATACTTTGTCGAAGGACATGCGGGTTCTCTTTGTGTGTAAAAGGTTTGATTCCGAAGCAACAACTGCTCTAAGGATTAACCCTGATTTTACCGACTCCACTCTTACAACCGCCGTCAGCGTCATTTTTTCACGTTACAGTCCGCCCGTTGGCCAATCAACTCCACAACCGATGCGTTGTCACGGAGCACTGAGGAAGCAACGCAGCGGGGACTTCGCTAGCGTTGTTCCCTACTTCGCGATCCAACAATTCAGGAGTTTTTTATGACAGGCAACTTTGCGCTGACCTTGGCGCTTGTCTGCGGGCTGATCGCCGTCGTGTACGGCTTTTGGGCACGCAGCTGGATTCTTTCTCAGGACGCCGGCAACGCACGCATGCAGGAAATTGCAGCGGCGATTCAAACCGGCGCAGCCGCCTACCTCTCACGCCAATACAAAACCATTGCGATGGTCGGCGTGGTGCTGGCGGTGTTGATTGGCCTCTTCCTTGACCCTATGAGCGCCGTCGGCTTTGTCGTCGGTGCCGTACTGTCGGGCGCTTGCGGCTTTATCGGCATGAATGTGTCAGTGCGTGCCAATGTACGCACCGCACAGGCCGCAACAAAGGGCATTGGCCCGGCGCTAGACGTGGCATTCCGCGGCGGCGCGATCACCGGCATGCTGGTGGTAGGCCTGGGTTTGCTGGGCGTGACCGGTTTCTACTGGTTTCTGACCATGGGCGGTGTACCGGCTGACGGCAAGGCCTATGCAGCCATGCTCAACCCGCTGATCGGTTTTGCATTCGGTTCATCGCTGATTTCCATCTTCGCCCGTCTGGGCGGCGGCATTTTCACCAAGGGTGCTGACGTAGGCGCTGATCTGGTGGGCAAAGTCGAAGCCGGCATTCCGGAAGATGACCCACGCAATCCGGCGGTGATCGCCGACAACGTCGGTGACAACGTGGGCGACTGTGCTGGCATGGCCGCCGACCTGTTTGAAACCTACGCAGTGACATTGATCGCCACCATGGTACTGGGCGCACTGCTGGCCGGCGCTGCGGGCGCCAATGCGGTGTTGTATCCGCTGGCCCTGGGTGGCGTTTCCATAGTCGCATCTATCATCGGCTGCTTCTTCGTCAAGGCCTCGCCCGGCATGAAGAATGTGATGCCTGCGCTGTACAAAGGCCTGGCGATTGCTGGCGGCCTGTCGCTGGTAGCGTTCTACTTTGTGACGCAATCGCTGTTCCCCGCTGCCGTCACGCTGACCGATGGGCACGTGATCACAAGCATGGCGCTGTTTGAAGCCTGTGCTGTAGGCCTGGTTTTGACCGGTGCATTGGTCTGGATCACCGAGTACTACACCGGCACGCAATACGCGCCGGTGCGTCACATTGCCGAAGCATCGACCACCGGCCACGGCACCAACATCATTGCCGGCCTGGGCGTATCCATGCGCTCCACTGCCTGGCCCGTGATTTTTGTCTGTGTCGCGATCTACAGCGCCTTCCATCTGGCTGGCCTGTACGGCATCGCGATTGCAGCCACCTCCATGCTCAGCATGGCCGGTATCGTGGTTGCGCTGGACGCCTATGGCCCCATCACCGACAACGCCGGCGGCATTGCCGAAATGGCCGAACTGCCCGCCAGCGTGCGTGACATCACCGACCCGCTGGATGCTGTGGGTAACACCACCAAGGCCGTGACCAAGGGTTACGCGATTGGCTCCGCCGGTCTGGCCGCACTGGTCCTGTTTGCCGACTACACCCACAAGCTGGACGCGTTTGGCAAACACATTACCTTTGACTTGAGCAACCCGATGGTCATCATCGGCCTGTTCATCGGTGGCTTGATCCCCTACCTGTTCGGTGCGATGGCGATGGAGGCCGTGGGCCGTGCTGCCGGCGCGGTGGTCGTCGAAGTGCGCCGCCAGTTCCGCGACATCAAGGGCATCATGGACGGCACGGGCAAGCCCGAGTACGACACTGCGGTCGACATGCTGACCTCTGCCGCCATCAAGGAAATGATGATCCCGAGTCTGTTGCCCGTAGTTGCGCCGATCGTGGTGGGCCTGGCCCTCGGACCAGAAGCACTGGGCGGCTTGCTGATGGGCACCATCGTGACCGGCCTGTTTGTCGCGATCTCCATGTGTACCGGCGGCGGCGCCTGGGACAACGCGAAAAAATACATTGAAGACGGCAACTTCGGTGGCAAAGGGTCGGAGACCCACAAGGCTGCCGTGACAGGTGACACCGTGGGCGACCCCTACAAGGACACCGCCGGCCCGGCCGTCAATCCGTTGATCAAGATCATCAACATCGTGGCGCTGCTGATCGTGCCGCTGATGATGAAGATCCACGGCGGCTAAATCCCGCTTCCCCTATCCGAAAGCCCGCTTCTGCGGGCTTTTTTCATGGTGGCAAATGCGGCACTTTCGGATACCATGACAACCAGCTGTCTTTGTACACATACATAGTTACTACATTCACCTGTGAAGATACTTGTCATTGATGACCACGCGCTTGTGCGTGAGGGCTTGCGCCAGGTACTTAAAGGCCTGGATGAAAATGTGGAAGTACTGCAGGCCGGCACCTGCACGCAGGCTTTTGAGATTGCGCTTGCCAACCCGGACCTGGACCTTGCTTTGCTGGACTACCACCTGCCGGATATGACAGGTTTGCAGGCCCTGGACATATTCGGCAAACGCCATCCAGAATTGCCCATCGTGATGCTCTCGGGGTCCGCCAATGTGCAAATCATGCGGCAGGTGGTGCAGTCTGGAGCCGCAGGTTTTGTCAATAAATCCAGTTTGAGTGACGAGTTGTTGGGCGCAGTGCGCCAAGTCCTGGAAGGCAACGTGTATTGGCCTGAAAACGAATCGGACTTCAACGCCTATGCGAATGACTTGCCAACGCTACGCCCGGGACTGACGCAAAAACAGGAGCAAGTGTTGCAATGCCTGCTGGACGGCAAGGCCAACCGTGAAATTGCACAGGATTTGTATATCTCCGACGAAACCGTGAAGACGCACATCACGGCGATATTGCGTCACTTTGATGTGCAAAACCGGACCCAGGCCGTGGTCGCGGCAGCGCGCAGCGGCTTTCGTGCCACGGTGCGGCCGTAGCACAACTGTTTATTCGCGGCTTAGGTTAAGGTTGAGCCGCTGGCCAGCATGCGACGCAACAGGCTTCTGAGTTTGGCCGGGCGCACCGGCTTGTGCAACAGTGTCAAGCCCGCCGCAAGGGCCGCCTGCATCAGCTGTGCATCGGTATCTCCACTCATCAGGCAGGCAGGTACTTCCCGCCCCGCCAATCGGCGCAATTGCGCAATCGCCTCCAGACCATTTTGACCGTGCCCCAGTCGATAGTCGCTCACGATGATGTCTGGCGCGCCGTGCTTCGTCAGGTAGGCGCACGCCTGGGCAATGGAAGAAACCGCTTCGACCCGATAGGACCAGGAATCCAGTAGCTCCTGCATCGCCTCGCGGGCAAAGTCATCGTCTTCAATAATCAGCACACGCTGGCCGACAGGATCGGCGGGGACCGGCAACTCCGTCTGCGCAACCAGTGTGGGCTGCAACGCGGCTGGAACGCAGGGCACCGTGATGGAAATTCGGGTGCCGCGTCCCAACGCGGACCGCAGCGCCAGAGGATGCCCCAACAGCTTTGCACTGCGCTCCACAATACTGAGTCCCAGACCAAGACCATAGGAACGGTCTCGCCCCGAGTTTCCAACCTGGTAAAACTCCTTAAAAATCTGTGTCTGGTGCTCGGGACTGATACCGATGCCGCTGTCCCACACCTCCAGCCGCACATGCTGGCCGCCATCCGTCAAACGGCAGGTAACCAGCACCGTACCCCGTTCGGTATAGCGCAAAGCGTTGTGCACCAAATTCATCATGATGCGCTGTATCAATACCGGGTCCGTCATGGCCCATAGCCGCGTGGGGCGCAAGCGCAAGCGCAAACCCTTGCCCGCTGCGATGGGTTGCGACGCCACCGACACCCGTGCCAGCAAATTCTCCAGATTGACAGGTGCCGGGTGCACCTGAACGGCGCCGGCTTCCAGCCTTGAAAGATCTAGCAGACCATCCAGCAAATCCTGCATGGCCTGCACAGAGGCCTCCAGGTTGCCTACCAGTTCCGAGGTCTGCCTGTCCAATGGCAGTTGCCCCAGGCGCGCAATGAACATGCCCAAAGCGTGGGTAGGCTGGCGCAAGTCGTGGCTTGCAGAAGCCAGGAAGCGCGACTTCGCTACCGTCGCTTCCTCCGCCTCTTCTTTTCTGGCGCGCAATTCCAGTGTGGCGTCGGTCACGCGCTGCTCCAGCTCATCACGCCCCCAGGCAAGGCGCAGTGCCATCTGATTCAAAGCGTGTTGCAGTTCGTGCAAAGGATCGCCTGCCTGCACGGGTGCCAGCGTCACAAAGTCCCCGCTGCCAATACGTTCAATGGAACGCGAGACGCGCAAGATCGGTTTGACCACCCCTTCCCCCATGCGCACCGCAAGCACGCCGCCCAACAAAAGGCCCAATGTACCCAGCGCTACAGCAATCAACAGCAAGTCACGCTGTTGCGCAAACAGGCCATCGCGTGCGATATCAATCACCACGTAGCCCAATATGCGCGGCTGGCCGTCCGACTGGCCGCTACTGGAGCCAAATAAGTCGTCCAACTGAACGGTCGTGGAGTTAATGGTATCCACCAAGGTGTCTATGCCTGCGGCCCTTTGGCGTTGCACATATCCCGGGTCCTGCAGCTCCTCCAGGCCGACGGGAGAATAGGTTCCCGCGCCAGCCAGTGCCTCCCCGGACGTGTCAAAGACGCGAGCCGCTTTCACATGCGGGAAGCCCACCATGGTCGCAACGACCGACTGCAAATGCAGCAAATTGCCGGAGAAGACCGCGTACTCGCTGGCCATGGAGAGTTGCTTTGCCAATAACTGCGAGCGCTCGGTATGCGCCCGGTCCAGATCACCAACGCGCCCCATCCAGAACGCCGCCACAATGCCCAAGACCACCAACGTCACTGGCAGCAGTGCGGCGGCCAGCATGCGCGCGCGAATGGATTGCAAAATCATGGCCTACGCTCCATCTTGCGCAACTGCTCTGAGAGTTGATCCTCGCGCAAACTAAGTCCCAGCGAGCGGGCTACGCTTTCATTAACCCGCACCGTAAATTCCAATGGGTACTGGGATAGCACAGCGCTGCTACTCCGCAGCTGGGCATGCACCATGCTTGCCGCCTGGGTACCAATGTGTTGCGGCGTGGAATACACGCAGATCAAGGCCCCGGCCTTGACGTAGGCTGGCGAAAAAGCAATTATGGGAATGCGTGCCCGGTATGTGGCCGTCAATATGCTGGACACAGTGCCGTTGTTGAACACCAGGGAGTCGGGAACTGCCAAAAGCGCGTCGGAATCCTCCAGTGCGGGTTTCAGGCCTGCAAAGAGATTTTCCGCGGAGACCGCCACCCCGACCACAGGCTCCATGCCACGCGCCCGTATGGCAGCCACCGTCGTGGCCTGGAGTGCCAATGACTCGGGCCCCAAAATCAAGCCAATGCGTTTGGCCTCGGGTAGTGCGAGGCGTACCAGATCCAACTGGCGCCCCAGCGGCTGGTCCAGATACAAGCCAGACAACGTTGAGGCACCACGCCTGCCATACTCAGCCAAAGTACGTTCCAGCGCCGTTCTGGGGATCAGGGCCGCCACCACAGGTTCTTTCACATTGGCTTTGAGGACTTCGCGCAGTGCCTCCACACCCAGCGTCAGGTACACCCGCGTATCGGTCCGTGCAGCAACAAGGCGCGAGAAGTCGGCCACCCGCGTTCGCCCTATGTCTTCTTGCGGCACACCCAGACGCTGCAGCTCGGAAATCACAATGTCTGAGGTTTCCATCACGCCAGCACTGGCATCACTGGTGACCACGACAACCGTGTGCGCCTGTGCGGCGCACGCCATCGCCCAAGCCAGGCCCCAGCGCAGCCCGATCATCAGTGCACGGTGCATCGTCTTTCGCACTTCAGTTCTCAAACCGCAGTGTCAACAATGCCCGACGATCAAAGTAAAACTTGAAGTCGCCGTCCATCACAGGTGCACCCAGGTTTTGTACAGTGAGCGCGACTTCCGCCTTGCCATTTGCCAGACGGAATGACTTCGCAAGACGTACATCGGTACGCTCCAGCGAGAAAAGCAAGTGTCGGTTGGCATCCGACATCAGCGAAATGTCTACCGCGTTCTGGTAACTGACCGTCAAATCCAGGCCATTGGAAAACTGGTGCATCACGGTGATCGCGTTGCCCAGCCGCGGAGCGCCATGGACGACCCGGAATTCAGTGGAGGGATCAACCAGCGAATCCACCTGAATGTCGGTCCAGGTCTGGTTGAAGGAAACCCGGGTCGCGGACGATGGGCGCCATCCCAATTGGTATTCCAGCCCCCTGATCTGGTAATTGTCCCCGTTCAGAAATTCCTTGCGCTCCACAAAACCCGTGGATGCAATGCCGCCACGGATGGCTTCGTTGAAGACCCGCACATCGGCGCTCAACGTACTACCAGTACGACCAAAGTTGTAGCCCAGCTCCTGACTCAGGATTCTTTCCGGCCCGGCCCGGCCAGAGTTCTCGACCGTGGTGATCGGGTTCAAGCCATTGGTGTCGTAATAACGCACCGTGGCGTATTTTTCGTATGCACTCGGTGGGCGAAAGGCACTGGATACCCCCGCACGCAATGTGTGCCCCTCCGCAAAATGCCAGTTCGCCATCACACGCGGAGAGAAAGAGTTCCCATCAATGTCGCTGCTCTCGGCCAGCGCTCCGGCATTGAGCAACAGATGCGGCGCAAAGCGCCATTCGGCATTGCCAAAGATACGCGCAAAATTGGATGTCACCTCCTCGCGCTTGTCAAAGTTGGGCCGCGAAACCTCCCGCTCCCTGCGCAACTCGGCACCCCATACCGTGCGCACATCTGCAGAGTGCCGAACGGTATGCTGCACCGACAATGCGTCGTTAAATTCCTTGCCGCTGAAGTCAATCGGAATGCCAACATAGGAAACGCTGACCCCCAGATCAAAGTGGTCCAGCGAGGCATCCAGATAAGGAAAGCTGTCACGGTAGTTGAACTCCGTGTGCGAGACGGTTATCAGTAGATCTTCGTTGTCATTCAGTGTGCTGCGCCAATCGGCCTGCACAAACCGGGTCCCCATGCTTTGCATGCGCGCGTTGTTGCCCGCTGATCCAGGTGTGCCACGCCCGGATTCGATGTCCAGCGCACCCGCACGGATATCCAGCTCACTGGTGTCACCCTGGCTGAAATGCGACGAAAAATTGAAGCGATCAACACGGTTTTTTCCAAACGCACCACGCAGGCCATCGTCGCCACGGCGGTCCGCGCTGATGCGGTATTGCGCGCGGCCATCGCCCCAGCCATAGCGGGCGCCGATATCGGCTACGCCGTTGTCGCCTGCGGTGAGCTGTGCTGCTGCGCCCATGGTGGAACGCACGTCGCGGGACACGATATTGACCACGCCCAGAAATGCACGCGCGCCATACGCCGCAGAATTGGACCCGCGCAAGACTTCGATGCGTTCGATGTCGTCCAGCGCCAATGACTGCCAGCCCAGACCGGCAGATCCCTGCAAATGGCTGGAGTACACGGAACGGCCATCTACCAACACCTGAATGCGGTTCGCCCAGTCATCGCTGCGCCCGTGGTAGGTCGCCATCGGGGCGTCCGTCTCAAACGAGGTGGTGCTTTGAAAGCCGGGAATCAGCCGCAATAAGTCCACGACATCGCGGGCACCCGACATCCGGATGAACTGCTTGTCCAGAATCGTGACCGCACCCGGTGTCTCGTCAATGCGCTGTGCCAGTCGGGAAACCGACAGAACAACAGGCATTTCGGACAGGAAATCGTCTTCGCTGACAGATGCAGCTGTATCTCCTGACGCAGCGACGGCTGCGCCACAGGCCAAGCTGCAAGCTAGGCTCCAGATCTTTTTGTCCATGCGCATGCCTCCCGTGAAAGCGTTCCTGTTGGAACCACCCTGATTTTGCACTGTGGGTCGTGGCAAATCCACCACATCCGGGAGACAATCACGCTATGAGTGAAACAAATGTTCCTCGGGTGTTGCCCCTGCGCGATATGCGCCCTGTGGCCTGGCCGGCGCCAGCAGCAATACCCACCTTCGCCGCTACCGGGCATTTGCAAGACACGCTGCTGCGCCCCTTGCACGACTTGCGTATCAGCGTGACCGACCGCTGCAACTTCCGCTGCAGCTACTGCATGCCAAAGGAGGTCTTCGACAAAGACTTCCCCTACCTGCCCCATGCCTCGCTGTTGAGCTTTGAGGAAATCACCCGCATGGCGCGCCAGTTCGTCGCCCATGGCGTGCGAAAAATTCGCCTCACCGGCGGTGAGCCCTTGCTGCGCAAAAACATCGAGGTTCTGGTGGAGCAGTTGGCCGGTTTGCAAACGGTAGACGGCAAACCACTGGACCTGACACTGACCACCAACGGCTCGCTACTGGCGCGCAAAGCCCGCGCGCTGAAGGACGCGGGCTTGCAGCGCGTGACCGTCAGTCTGGACGGGCTGGATGACACGATCTTCCGTCAAATGAACGACGTGGACTTCCCCGTCGCCCAAGTATTGGAAGGGCTCGATGCCGCGCATACAGCGGGCCTGGGGCCTATCAAAGTCAACATGGTGGTCAAGCGCGGTACCAATGACCATGAAATCCTGCCGATGGCGCGCCACTTCCGTGGCAGCGGAATGGTGCTGCGATTCATTGAATACATGGACGTAGGCGTGACCAACGGCTGGCGCATGGATGAAGTGTTGCCCTCGGCGCAAGTGATTGACATGCTGAAAGCAGAGCTGCCACTCGTGGCATTGGAAGCCAGTCAGCCCGGTGAAACCGCGCAGCGGTGGGGCTATGCACTGCCGGATGGGACGCACGACACCGCAGCAGGGGAAATCGGCGTTATCAGCAGCGTTACCCAGGCTTTTTGCGGCGACTGCAACCGGGCTCGCCTGTCGACCGAAGGACAGTTGTACCTGTGCCTGTTTGCCGAGCGGGGATACGACCTGCGCACGCTGATACGCGATGGGGGTACCGATGCCGAGTTGGCATCTGCCATCGCCCAAATCTGGCAGGGCCGGGGCGATCGCTACTCCGAGCTGCGCAGCCAATTGCCCGCAGGTACGCTTGCACAAACGCGGCGGGTTGAAATGAGCTACATCGGCGGCTAGGGCAGACATGCGAACTTTGGAAGACATTGCCGCCAGCCTCCAGGGCTATGACCCGCAGGCCCTGCCCGCCGACACGGCGAACCAGTTTTTGCAACAACTGGTGCAACCCGTATCGGAAACTGTAGACATCCCATTGATAGATACCCTGGGCCGCGTGCTGGCACAGGATGTGATTTCCCCCATCGATGTGCCACCCCACGACAACTCGGCGATGGACGGCTACGCGTTCGATGGCAAGGCGCTGGGTGATGCGCCGCTGACGCTGGAAGTCGCCGCAACCGTGCATGCAGGCGCGGCGTGGTCCGGTAGCGTGAATGCCGGGCAATGCGTGCGCATCATGACCGGCGCCGTCATGCCTGCCGGTCTGGATACCGTGATTCCGCAGGAACTCACGCAAAGGGATGGCGAACGAATCGTGGTGCCCGCAGGCGTGTTGCAGGTCGGCGATAACCGCCGCCTGGCAGGTGAAGACCTGCGCCGCGGCTCAGTAGCACTGGCCGCCGGTAGCCTGCTGACACCGGCTGCGCTGGGACTATTGGCCAGCCTGGGATTGCCGTCGCTCACCGTTCGGCGGCGGGTGCGCGTGGCCTACTTCTCTACCGGCGACGAAATCATGCAGTTGGGCGAAACGCCGCGCAGCGGCGCCGTGTACGACAGCAACCGTTACACCTTGTTCGGCCTGCTGACACGACTGGGCGTGGAAGTCGTCGACATGGGTCTGGTGCGCGACGACCCAGAGGCGCTGGAAGCCGCTTTCAGCAGCGCTGCCGCGCAAGCCGACGCCATCATCACCAGTGGCGGCGTCAGTGTCGGAGAAGCCGACCATACGAAGGCCACGATGCGCAAACTTTCCGGCGATGGCATTGCCTTCTGGAAGATCGCAATGCGACCAGGTCGCCCGATGGCAGTCGGCCGTTTGGGCAACTGCATCCTGTTTGGTCTGCCGGGCAATCCAGTGGCGGTCATGGTGACATTTCTGGCTTTTGTGCGGCCCGCGTTACGCAAGATGATGGGCTGCAATGCCGATCAACCGGTGCTACTGCAGGCGCAAGCCGGGCATGCCATCCGCAAGAAGCCAGGCCGCACCGAATACCAGCGCGCCTGGGTGCAACCCGACCCAGATGGCCGACTGGTCGCCCGCATCACCGGCAACCAGGGTTCAGGCATTTTGAGTTCGATGGTGCAAGCCAACGGCTTGCTAGTGTTGCCACACAACCAAGGCAATGTCGCTGCGGGCGACACGGTTCAGCTGATGATGTTCGATGGCGTGATTTAGCCCCTTAAGGCTTTTTCAACGCCCTGGTTCGCCAGCCCATCGGCCCGCTCGTTGCCCGGGTCTCCGGCATGGCCCTTGACCCAGCGCCAGTCAATCGTGTGTCCGGACGTGCTGACCAGTTGGTCCAATTGCTGCCACAGGTCGACGTTCTTGACGGGTTGCTTGGCGGCAGTTTTCCAGCCCTTGGCTTTCCAGCCCACCAGCCACTCGGTAATGCCCTTGAGCACATACTGGCTGTCCAGATGCAGCGTCACATCACAGGGGCGCTTGAGCGCTGCCAGTGCCTGAATCACTGCCATCATTTCCATACGGTTGTTGGTGGTGCCCAACTCCCCGCCGCATAGCTCCTTTTCCGAACCATCTTCGGAGCGCATCAACACGCCCCAGCCTCCTGGTCCGGGGTTGCCCTTGCAGGCGCCATCGGTGTAGATCACCACTTTGTTCATTCTTGTGTTCCTGTCATTTTCCTATCCCGTCGGCTGTGCGTCATGGGCACGGTGGCACCGACCCGCTTCGTGTTGGTCTTCCAGGCGGGGCCCAACAAGCGCATGCCGCGCACGCGCTTGACCGCTACCAAAAAATACGCGGCCCCCAAAATAGGCCACCAACGCGCACCCGCGCGTTCCATCCATTCAAAGCGCTGCAGCATTCTTGCGCTATCGACTGCCGGTCGATAGCAGCCAAATTTTCCCACTTCAATTTCGAATCCCAACAGTCGCAACCAGTCACGCATGCGCCAATAGCCAATGAACTCGCCCGCTTCGGGCAAAAACAGTTTGCCAAAGCCCATGCGTTGGTAAAGATGGGCGCGGCGCTGGCGCATCGCCCACAGACTGACGGAGTTCAGGCCACAAATCACCACACGTCCTTCGGGCACCAGCACCCGCTCCACTTCACGCAAGGTGGCGTGCGGGTCGCTGCTGAACTCCAGGGTATGTGGCAGCAGCACCATATCCAGGCTATTGGCCGGAAACGGCAATGCCGCATAGTCTGTAAACAGGGCAACGCGTGAGGCCGCAGCGTCCAGCGGAATGGCGTGGTCCACGCCCAACCATTGGTGCGGCATGCGGTTGGCCTGCAGGCCGTGCATCTCGGGCAAACCAAGCTGCAATGCGTGGTAGCCAAAGATATCTGCCACCGCACGATCGACCTGCGCGCGCTCCCAGTCCAGCAGGGTTTGTCCTGCCGGGGTCTGAAACCACTCGTGCATACCTATAATTTGATCGCTCATGACGTTAATACCGCTGCCCGCCTTCACTGACAATTACATCTGGATGTTGCATGACGGGCATGGCGCACTGGTCGTAGACCCGGGAGACGCACAGCCGGTACTGCGAGCACTGTCTGAGACAGGCCTGCAGTTGCACACCATTTTAGTCACGCACCACCACAACGATCACACCGGCGGCATCCAACAACTGCAGGAATCCACCGGTGCTGCAGTTTACGGACCTGCGCGAGAAAACATCCCCACCGTACAGCATCGCCTGCAAGACGGTGACCATGTGCATGTGATGGGTCTGGATTTCCAGGTTTTGGATGTACCCGGGCACACAGCCGGACACATCGCCTATTTTTCTGAACAAGCCCAACCCGCTCCCATTCTCTTTTGCGGCGACACGCTGTTCAGCGGGGGCTGTGGGCGCCTGTTTGAGGGAACTCCACAGCAGATGCTGGCCTCGCTGGAACGGCTGGCAGCGTTGCCGGGCAAAACGCAAGTGTGCTGCACCCATGAATACACCCTCTCCAATCTGAAGTTCGCGCGGGAAGTCGACCCCGACAACCAGGCACTGCTGGAATACCAGCACCGTTGTCAGGCTTTGCGTGCCGCTGCGCAGCCCACTTTGCCCAGTACCATCGCGCAGGAATTGAAGATCAACCCCTTTTTACGCAGCCATGACGCTGCGCTCATCACGTCTGCGCGCCGCTTCGATGCGGCCGGCGTAGACCAGCACGGTGCGTTTGCCACCCTGCGCCAATGGAAAAACCAATACCAATGAACTGTTTACGGATTGCCAGCCTTGTCGCCTTATTGAGTCTGGCTGGCTGCGCCACGCCGGTAGTAACTGCCCCGGCCTCTGCGCCAACGGTGCATGTTGCTGAAGCCAACAAGCTGCCATCTACACCGGGCAAGGAAGTGACGCCTGCGACCCCATTGGCGCAACGGCCTCAGGTCTACCCCCAACCCGCACCCGATTTGCCTCTGGTCCCCGTCGATCTGCAGCAAACCAACACACGCATCGTTGCTCCCCTTGCGGCACCGAATGACCTGTGGGAACGCATACGCCGTGGCTACGCTATGCCAGACTTGGACAACCCGCTGGTGCGTGACCGGGAGCAGTGGTATGCCACCCGTCCTGATTACATCTTTCGAATGACCGAGCGGTCCAAGAAATACCTGTTCTACATCGTTGAAGAGCTGGAGCTGCGCAACATGCCCACCGAACTGGCGTTGCTGCCTTTTATCGAAAGCGCCTTCAACCCGCAAGCTGTGTCAGGCGCGAAGGCGGCGGGCATGTGGCAGTTCATGCCGGCTACCGGCAAATACTTTGAGCTCAAGCAAAACGCCTTTCGCGATGACCGGCGCGATGTGATGGCCTCTACCCGTGCAGCGCTGGACTATCTGCAGAAGCTCTACAACATGTTTGGTGACTGGCATCTCGCGCTGGCCGCCTACAACTGGGGTGAAGGCAGCGTAGGCCGCGCCATTGCGAAGAACCAGCGCGTGGGCCAGGGCGTCGGTTATCTCGACCTGAACATGCCGATGGAAACGCGTATGTACGTGCCCAAGCTGCAGGCGGTCAAAAATATTGTGGCCACCCCGGAGTCGTTCAGCTCAAAGCTGCCGCGGATTGAGAACCACCCTTACTTTCAGAGCGTCACCATCCATCGCGACATTGATGTAGCCCTGGCCGCCAAACTGGCCGACGTTCCGCTGGATGACTTCAAGGCACTCAACCCCTCCATCAACAAACCCGTGATTCTGGCAGCAGGTACGCCTCAAATCCTGCTGCCGTGGGACAACGCCGAGGTCTTTCAGACCAATCTGGAGAGCTATGGTGGTGGCCGCCTCGCGAGCTGGACAGTCTGGGTTGCTCCGGCCACGATGCGCACTGCCGAGGCGGCCAAGCGTGTGGGCATGAGTGAGGGTGAATTCCGCACTGTCAACAACATTCCGCCACGGGTGGTGATCCGCGCCGGCTCCACGCTGCTGATTCCACGCGGCGTGCGCGTCGAGCAGGACGTCACCAGCAAAGTGGCCGACAACGGCCAGCTGTCTCTGGCACCGGAAATCGTGCAAAAGCGTCTGGTGATCAAGGCTGGCAAGGGCGAAACGGTAGCGACGGTTGCGCGCAAATACAAGACATCCACTGCCAACGTAGCACAGTGGAACAAGGTGTCCAGTTCGGCGGCATTCAAGCCCGGCCAGCAGGTTGTGGTCTATGTCACTGCAAGCACTAAGCCTGCTTCCAGCAATCGCGTCGCCAAGCGCGCGCCGCCCAGAAAGACTGGCAAGCGCTAAAGCGCAAAGAGATTAGCGGTATCCAATGAACAGGATGCCGATATTGACCACGAGGGCAGCGCACCAAACCATGCTGCGTACGTTGGGCATGCCAGCGACGTACATCATGATGTACAAAATACGCAGCACCACGAACAGGAATGCCAGGATGTCCAGACGGCCCTGGTGCGCGCCCAACTGGTGGGCAATGATGACCGCGCCAATGAACAGCGGCAGTGCCTCAAAGCTGTTGGCCTGCGCCGCATTGGCGCGGGCGCGCCAGTCGGTCTGACGGGCCAGCCAGGTGCGCGGATTGTGGTTGTCGAAGCCGCCCTCCTTGCGGGGTATGCCGAACTTGCCGCCCTTCGCAAGGCCTGCACAAACGATAGGCAGCAAGGCAGCAACCAGGACACACCAGTAGGCAATCGTGAAGTGGGCGTAAGGCATCGAATTCTTTCTCTCTAAAAATGGCAGTGGGGTCCGTCGCAATCCTGGTTTTAGCGACGGTCTGCAAGGGCATGGGCAATCGTGCCCAGATCAACATATTCCAGTTCACTTCCTACCGGCACGCCACGTGCCAGCCGGGTGATCTTCAGGCCACGGGACTTCAGTCCTTCGGCGATCACATGGGCCGTGGCTTCGCCTTCGGCGGTGAAATTGGTTGCGAGAATAACTTCCTGCACGGTACCGTCTGTCGCGCGCTCAAACAGCTTGGCCAGGCCCAGGTCATTGGGACCGATGCCGTCCAGCGGACTGAGCTTGCCCATCAGCACGAAGTACAAACCGCGGTAAGCCAGCGTGCGCTCCATTGCGGATTGATCGGCCGGTGTTTCGACGACGCAGAGCTTGCTGCGGTCACGCTCTGGGTCTTCGCAGGTGCGGCAAAGGCGCGCTTCGGTAAAGGTATGGCAGCGCTCGCAGTGGTGCACCTGCTGCACGGCCTCTTCCAGGGCACGCGACAGTGTTTGCGCGGCGGCGCGGTCGTGTTGCAGCAAATGAAACGCCATGCGCTGGGCAGATTTGATGCCAACGCCAGGCAGGCGTTTAAGTGCCTGGATCAGCACGTCCAGCGCATGGGTATCCGACATGCTTAGAAGGGTAGCTTCATTCCGCCAGGCAGACCCGGCATGCCTGCAGTGATCTTGCCCATCTTCTCGGCAGAGGTTTCTTCTGCCTTGCGCACTGCGGCGTTGAAAGCGGCTGCCACCAGATCTTCCAGCATGTCCTTGTCGTCAGCCAGCAGGCTCGGGTCGATGGTGATTCGGCGCACCTCATGCTTGCAGGTCATCGTGACTTTCACCAATCCAGAGCCGGATTCAGCGCTGACTTCGATGTTGCCCAGTTCGTCCTGGGCTTTCTTCATGTTGTCCTGCATGGCTTGCGCCTGTTTCATCAGGCCAGCCAGTTGTCCTTTGTTGAACATAATTTCCTTTCGTAAGACCTTGTGGGTCAGACCATCCGCTCAGCGTGTGCTCTGACCCCAACTGATTAAATGGGTTTGATCGTGCCAGGCACAATTTTCGCGCCAAAGTCACGCATCATCGCTTGCACAAAGGGTGCTTCAAAAATAATCTTTTCTGCGGCCAGCTGTTTTTCAGCAGACGCAGCAGCGTTGCGGCGCCCCGGGCAGTCGGTCACACGCCCCACTTCGACCGCCAGTTTGACCGCATGCCCTGCCGCGTGTAGTGCAGCGCTTAAGCGGTCGCGGCTTCCCGGTTGGTTCAGCGACTCACGTTCCACGCGCAGCAGCCACTGGTCGGTATCGCGTGCTACCAATTGCGATTGCAACGCCAGTTCGCGCACCAACGCAGCAATGGCCTCGGCCTTGATCAACTCCTGCACCAATGCATGCCAGAAATCACCCTCTTCGGTGGGGATCAAGGTCGGAGTGGCCGGTTGTGCCGGCATATCGGCATGCGATTCGATCTGTTGCCGCACCGGAACTGCTACAACTTTAGTAGCTGCTTGCGCACTCTGCATGGGCGCTACAGGCACTTTTGGCACTGAATCCTGAGTGATGGCAGGTGCAGGTGCACCAGAACGCACGGACAACACCTGACCGGGAGGAACCTCGTCTTCCCAGGGCTGTGGCTTCGCGTGGGCCGTAGCTTGCTGCGCGGGCTGTGGTGCGGGTTGCAGCGTCGGTTGTGGCGCAGCGGGTTGGGGCTGAGGCCGGGGTAGCGCCTTGGGTAGCGGCCCGACTTCGGGTTTATCTAGAGTTTTTTTTTCAGCCAGCGCAGATTGCGGCTTGAACGCCAGCAGGCGTAACAACACCATCGTCAACGCAGCGTATTCATCGGGCGCCAGGCCCAAATCAGCACGGCCATGCAGGCAGATGCTGTACAGCAATTGCGTTTCGTCTACAGGCATCAGCGCGGCCAGTCGTGCAGTGTCCGCCGCCTCAGGGTCGGTATCTTCGTCAGTCGCATGGCCCACCGTCTGCACCACGGCCATGCGCTGCAACACGGTAGACATTTCTTCCAGCGTGGACGCCGCGCTCAGACCATTGAGACGCAAGGCCTCAGAGGTCTCAACGACAGTCTTGCCGTCGCCTGTCGCCAGCGCCTCGATCAGCCGGAATACATAGGAGCGGTCCACACTCCCCAGCATCTGACGAACAGTCGCTTCCTGCAACTGCCCAGAGCCAAATGCTATTGCCTGGTCTGTCAGCGACAACGCATCGCGCATCGATCCACGCGCAGCGCGGGCCAGCAGGCGTAAAGCCTGCGGCTCGGCGGGCACATTCTCCTTGCCCAACACGAAAGTCAAATGTTCACGGATAGTTTCCGGCGCCATCGGCCGAAGGTTGAACTGCAGGCAACGCGACAGCACCGTGACCGGCACCTTCTGCGGGTCGGTCGTGGCCAACACAAACTTCAAATACTCGGGCGGCTCTTCCAGCGTCTTCAACATTGCGTTGAACGCGGTGTTGGTGAGCATGTGCACTTCGTCGATCATGAAGACCTTGAAGCGCCCCTGCACCGGCTTATAAACCGCCTGCTCCAGCAGCGACTGCACTTCATCCACACCGCGGTTCGAAGCCGCATCCAGCTCGGTGTAATCAACAAAACGGCCCGAATCAATATCGGTACAGGCCTGGCAAACACCGCAAGGCGTCGCCGTGATCCCACCGTTGCCGTCCACGCCCTGGCAGTTCAGCGACTTCGCCAGAATCCGCGACACCGTAGTCTTGCCGACACCCCGCGTACCGGTAAATAGGTAGGCATGGTGCAGTCGCTGGGTCGTCAACGCATTGGTCAGCGCCTGCACCACATGGTCCTGCCCCACCATTTCGGAGAAATTGCGTGAGCGGTATTTGCGGGCTAGCACTAGGTAGGACATGTTCTGATTCTAGGCGAAGGGATACAGACAACTTCACCTCTGGATCAGGCGTGTCGGGTACTCCCCTCCGCGAATGTCCCCCGGGGCCGTGAGGGCCCCTCCTCCTTGATTTCGCTGCGGGGAGCACCCAACCCACCTAATCCCACCGAGGTGCAGGTTTACCAATGTCTTAAAGACCCATCGCACGAAGCAGCTCCCGTTGAGGGTGCGGGGTGTGCGTTTTGCGTAGGTAAAGGAGGAGAGCCCTCACGGCCCGGGGGACACGGAGCAAAACGTATGCCCCGCGCCATCAGCGGGCGAAAGAAAACCCGCAGCGAGCAGTCAAAGTGTCTTACTGACCCACAAGAAAGGTAATCCAACTCAGCCTACAATAGAGCTTGACGGGCCTCCCTGCATGGTGAAGCGGCCAACCGGGTCAGGTGGGGAACCAAGCAGCCCTAACTGTGGAGCCAGTGCCAGGATCAGGCTCGTCAACCCCCTCTTTCTCAGTACATTCATCGCGCTTTTCCCGCGATTCCTCGCACGCCGACGCATTCCGTCGCAACTGCGTGGCGATCTTCGGGGTAACTACCTACATTTCACTCCATCAGGCCGCTGTGGTCTGCAACCGGAGAAATGAAATGACTTACTCAACACAACGTTCTACCCGCCTTGCTGGCTTCGTAATGGCTGTCCTGATGGCCGCTGTGGTTAATGGCTCCATGCTGTGGAAAATGGATGACATGGCGCAAAATGGCAGCCAGGGTATGAGCTACCAAGTGCCCAGCTACATCACGCTGGAAACCGTGACCATCGTGGGACACCAGTCCTAATTCAGGAGAACTTCGTGAAAGCTTTGCTGCTTTTTATCGGGTGGTTCATTTTGCTGAGCTTGAGCTGGCCGCTGGCAGTGCTCGCTCTGGTGCTGTGGCCCCTGGTGTTTATCTTGTCGATTCCGTTTGCAATTCTGGGCATAGGAATCGGCGCGGCGCTGGCCCTGCTGAAGGCCGTGCTATTCCTGCCTGCACGCGTGCTGGGCTACCGCGGCTGAGTCGCGGAATATTGGGCGGCACTCTGCCCCGCCCGCACGCCACTGGCGAAACTGGCCTGTAACAAGTAGCCGCCTGTAGGCGCTTCCCAGTCCTTATAAAGTCAACACTTATTGACTTGCCCTGAATTTGTCTTGAGACAATTTAATGTCATTTAAGATTTCTTCAGTAAATGCCCAAATACGGATTCAAGGTCAAATATTTCCAGCCTCATGAGTTGGAAAAAGCTGGCTTCGGCAAGGTTGCACACATTCCTGCAATCTTTGACTCCGAACCTGGTTACGCAAGACTTCCGAGCCAGTTTCTAATTGATCGCGCTTTAGGTTTATGGGACCCTGTTTGGAGAGGTTCTCGACCTGCATATAAAAAGCCTTCTCGGACCTCAGTCAAAAACAACGCATATTGGCTTTGCAATTGCCTAGAGTGGGCAGAGGCACGTGGACTGGATTTAATGACTGCTGAGTACTCGTCAGACTTACTCGGCCGCTACCAGATAGAAATGCTCAAGGGGATCTGGTCTAGCCGAGGAACCCCACTATCAGAAACAACGGTAAACCTTCGAGTCCAAACTGCACTTGATTATCAAATGTGGGGGGCTGACAAGGGCCATAGGGCCTCCTTCGAAATCCCAACTCAAACACGAAGCTTTGTTTTGGAGAGTTCTAAGAAGGCCCGCAGCTTCGAAATTAAGTCCGTAGAGTCTCGACAAGGGAAGGCGAAAGTCAACAAACGTACGCTAAGTTTTCCATCCGATGAAGAAATTTGGGCATGGCGTGGCCGAATTTATGGCCGGCCTGTCATTGGGAAGACTGAAGGTCTGATGGTTGATCATGTTCTCAACACCGCTATACGACGCGAAGAACTTGCATGTTGGAGAGTTGACACCATTCCTCTAGATCAAGAAGACTGGAATATCGTCAATAAAGATCAGCCGAAAGAGGTATGGCAAATTTCCATTGAAATAAAAATGGGCGCTAAGGGTACGGAGTACTACATCGATGAACACGACGACAAGGTCGGTCCACAAGACAGCATTTTGGTCCCGCATTGGCTTGCCATTCGAATTGATCAGTACAGGAATGGAGAGCGCCTCAACGCGTTAAAGAAACTGACAAAGGGTGTTCGGGACCCACTTAAGGCACGCAAACTACTTAAAAACAGCGTACATCTATATATCAACCCGAAAACTGGCACCCGGTATACAGGAAGTCAAATCTATGAGTTTTGGACAGCCGTTGATCGCCCACGGCATTGGAGTCCACATCTGGCCAGAGATTGGTGGGCTTGCCAATACTTGTGGGACAAGATGCAGGAACACATATCGTTGATCAAGAAGATTCAAAGAGATTCAGTGCTTGACGCAGATCACCCATTGATGCGAGCACTAAAGGACACGATGCAAACGGTAATTCAACTAGAGATCCGCCCTCAGTTGAGACATGCCCGATCTGCAACATCAGAGATATATCTCGAATGGCTTTTCAATAGGCTTCGAACACCCTTGGGCTTGTCGCGCAAGTGGCTTGAGGAACTGGATTCAATATGAGTATGTTCGCAAACAACAAGGACCGTTTGAAAGAACATACTGGCATGACGTTGGTTGTTCCAACAAATGTGTTCACCAGTACTGATCCCCTCCTGTTTTGGACAAACCATCCAACAGAAAATACTCTGGTCGATCTACATATCTTTGCCGATGGTGAAGGTGAACTTAATGAGAATTCAAAGAAACGAGGCGTTTGGGGTGGAGCATATTCAGGTCGCCCAGAGCTCATAGCGGAACTGGCCCCCGCCCTTCAAGCGAGACTTAGTCTTGCCACGGAACTTACTTGCAAGAACTACAAGGCTGCGCTACGCAGGTTTTGGCGTTTCTTTGACGAGTTTGAGCAAATTGAATCCCCGAGCGGACATCCCAATGAACGAGTTTCAAGTGTCAAGGATCTCACGCACATTCATGAAGCTGTGATGCATCAACAAAAAATCACTGCGCAATCCTTCAGCATATTTATGGCAACTGTGAATGATGCTCGCAGTTTGATGCGCCTTGGTCCAGTTGTCTGGACACCTCCCTCAGATCCTGAACCAGATCGACATTTAATTCCCGATGGCGAAGCAAAAGAAGTTCGAATTGCAATAAAACGTGATTGGGAAAAGGTGCGTTCAGAGTGGGAACGAAACGATGCAATCATGCGCGGCGAGGAACCTGACACGCTATCGGAGTATGAGAAGGAAAATGTCGATGCCGTGCGCAAATATGCAGAGGAAGTGGAGGTGTTGCAGCGAAATTGGCAGCACCTAAAGCGCATCCAACTGAGAACTGGCAATGCCCTCCCCACTCCAGAGCAACTGCAAGATGGCCTTCCCAGCTTGAATGCTTATACCAAGCTTTCAACTACAACAATGAGAGGGATTGCCTTTCCGACCAGGAGAGAAGCGGACATAGCATTTCACATGGCACTGGCTGGTTGCGGCTGGAATCCCTCAACGCTCATTGCGGGTGTTGATGCCACATTACCTGAACGGATATTTGATCATCCCAAAAGCGATAAGCAAGCCGTTCTAATACTTAGTGAGGATGAAGATATAGACCTCGACGAGGTCACTATGCAGGGAAAGAAGCGACGTGCCGGTAACCGCCTGCAATTTTGCTCGGGTCTCAAAAAAAATCCCGACTCTCCCCCCAATATTGTTGCGAAATATTTGGGGCGAAGCGCAACATTGCGCAAACAGTTGAGTCTGATAGTTCGAGTCTCGGAAGAGGAGATGGATCGCCTTATTTCTAGCGGAGCCCCTCAAGAGAAGCTTCAAAGCAAGTTCTTGGAATTGCAAAAGTTGAAGCAAGGACTTAGAAACGTTTGGCTGTACGTCGACCGACGGGGAACAATAAATTGGATCGACGGCAAAGCTTGGGCGGTCTATTCGAACTCATCGAAAAATGGACTTATCGTGTCTTACCTTGAGCAGGTCATTGGCAAGCTGAATGCGTCTCGAAAAGTGCGCAAACTACCAGAAATCGCCGTGATCGTTCCAAGCGATTTTCGAGACATATATGCACGATGGGTTCACGCGCAAACGGGTGGGAATGTCCTGGCTGTTATGTTTGCACTCGGACATGCCAAACTCAAATCAACTGATCGCTATCTTCAAAACAATGTATTTGATGCTGAGAACGATCAGCAGGCAAAGAAGGTCATAACCTACTTTATTGCAGAGCTTGAACGGGGTCGCGTGGACCTCACAATCCTCTCGCATCTAGTTCGTTATGGTGAGCTCTCCCAAGATAAGCTCACGCGACTATTTGAGTACCGCAGCATGATGCGTTCGCGAGTACAAGTTGCATGTTCTGATCCAACTCTGCCTCCCCGTGATATTTCACCTGATCACGCAGAAGGTAAATTGTGCGGAACTCAGCGCTGCCTTCGCAACTGCGCGAATGCCCGATTCCTACCAGAGAGTTTCGATGGAATCGCTATGCGAGTCGAAGAGCTGCGAGCAATGTCTGATCATCTTCCAGTTGAAACGTGGGTTCAAGGCGAATATGAAACCGAATTGGAAGCGGGAGAATATTTACTACATAACCTTTTCGAGCAGATTGAAGTCAATGCAGCTCGATCACGATGGCGCGCAAAGATTGAAGCTGGGTTACACGTGGTGCCCGGAGTTGGATTTATTCGGAAGATGGAGCAGCAGTGCAACACCACAATCTGCTGAACTCGAACGCCGAGGAACAAGGACGAACTGCACTCCTGAATCATTTTGCACTCGAAAATGTCCAATACCTTTCAATTGCGGACCTCCAGAATGCGCAGTTTCTTGCAGGCCATGGCAAGACTTGGGGGACTTGGGAAACACCAAAGGACCTAGCCCCAGGAAAAATTGGGGTGAGTCTTCGAGCGTTCCACATTCGCAAGCGAATCAAAGCATATCTTCAGAGCGAAACTGAGTGTCCAGAAGAATTTGTAGATGAAGGGGTAGTGGCCGTCACTCGTTTGGGACTTCTATTACGAATTTCTCCTTCAGGGGGCCGGGGTGGAGGCAGGAACCAGCGTCTAAAACCTCACACAGTGGCAAAGCTTCTCTACGTTGAAATTTGCCAGATGGTTGCACGGGCAATTGAGCGACGAACTGAACTTCCAAACTCAATTGGCCTTTTCTCTTGTCTGACACTTGAGGATGTCCATGAATTTGCAGCATCTGTGGGAACCCGAATTGAACTAAATCGGATTGCAACTCTGATTTCGCGTGGATGGTGGTCTGACGCGCCTCCACATTACAACATTGCCTCTCAAACTGATCCACGTGGACCCAAGGCCATTACCCATCCTCAATCCATCGATGGCGAGTTTCAGGCAATTTCCGACAACTTTCTTGTGCAAGCTGGACCGCGCGTAATGTGGTTAATCCAAGATCTTGGACCCAACATACTCTTGCTATCGGAGAATTTTGCGACCTATCTTGAGCAGCTTGACTGGGCACATCTCACCTTTAGCAAACTCATTGGCAGATACGGTCTCACTACAAAGTTTTTTGCGTCTCATGCTGAGAAGTACCCCTGGATAGACAGGTTCGGGAGTCCACTGGAACACACCTATTCACTTGAAGACCCATCCGGAAACGAGATTTGGCCTCCCACAAATTTTAAGCAACTCAAGACTTTGAGTGCAGCACTTCAGGGCGCTCATTTGTTTATTTCCTTGCTTTCCTGCGCCGCGCGAGTTGGGGAAGTTGAAAGCTTGTCTCGTTCATGCGTTACGACAAAGCGTGACAGAAACAACTATGTTCATGGTTGGACCTACAAACTCTCATCGAATTTGTTTGGAGATAGGCGCCAGTGGCCAGCTCCAGATGTCCTTGTTATGGCACTTGGGCAACAATCAAGACTGGCGAATGTGTCTGATCGATTGCCTGCGGGTAGATTGGAAGATGGCCTCCCAACTACTAAGCCAACTCATGGAGCTCTGTGGCTATCTCTCGGTACTGGTGGTCAGGCAAGTCCAGGGACGCCTCTTGTCAAAACCGGGCATGCCCTAAAAATGCTCGCTGTGCGCTTGGGTTTGGATCCTAAGCCAGATGGCATCAACCTTCACCCACATCGCTTCAGGAAGACTGTTGCCAGGGTCGCTGGTGTAGCTCTATTCAACTCGCCTTTAGTCCTTAAGCGTCTATTCGGTCATAAGTCCATAGAAATGACGCTGCATTACATACTTTCAGATCCCGACCTTCGGACTCAGGCAGAAATCGTTTTGCGAGAACTGCGAGTCATGCATTGCGCCGAGACACTGGATGAGATTCGCGATTCCATATCGAATGGAATTGCCCCGCCGGCTCATAGTGGTGCGCAGACTACTGTGTTGGCAAACACAATTCGTGAACATGAATCGCGTCTCAACAAAGTTGGGCGTGTGTGGACAAACCACACTGCGTACGACCTAGCCCAAATGTTGACCGCAAATGGACAGGGTTGGCGATTCATCCAAAAAGACGTCGTCTGCTCGAAGTTGCCTGGCGAAGCTGGACTTTGCCGAGCCAAGAAAAGTCGAGGTGAACCTGATACTTCGAATTGCAAGTCCGAGTGCAGCAACCGAATTGTCCTTGCACGCCGTAGGCGAGATGTAAAGGAGGTGGCAAATAGTTATCTAGACATTGCGTGCCAGGCATTTGAAGATGAACAGTTCTTGGTATTCCACGATGCAATGACACGCTTTGTTGATGAGGTTAACTCCTTCCCAGACATCAAGATTGAGTTCTTGGCAAAACCTGATGTGCAGACGCTACTTGCCGCCTTCACTCAAAGCGCTTCATGACCAGTCAGCATAAACGTGGTGCTGCTCTGCGCGGCGCTGCTCGTACATCAGATGTCGAACTGCGGATCAAGCAAGCAATGAAGGAGATTGAGGAGGAAATTGCTGCGAATGGCGGCGTTTTCCCCAAAAATGGAGGCTTAGTGACTTTGCTTGAGCTTTCACTGCGTGCTG
Source organism: Rhodoferax sp. P2_H8_2 (assembly GCF_056403235.1). Classification (NCBI taxonomy): domain Bacteria; kingdom Pseudomonadati; phylum Pseudomonadota; class Betaproteobacteria; order Burkholderiales; family Comamonadaceae; genus Rhodoferax; species Rhodoferax sp. P2_H8_2. Next base: position 15,969 of record NZ_JBFUFW010000004.1, on the reverse strand, counting down.
GTATTGACGAATCTACGCTGTACAAAAAGCGGGAAGCGAATCAGCTATTGAAGAAGTTCGCTAATACTTGGCTAGATTCTCTAAAAATAATTGATGATGATGAGGCCGGTAAGCCTCTCAGAAAGACTGCGACTCAAAGAGCTGATGAATGGCGAGATAAATACATTGCACTTGAAAAGCGCCACGCTCTAACCGAGCTGGAGCTTCAGTCAATTAAGGCCGATCTCGAAAGTCTTCGTACTGAAAATGCTTTGCTTGTTCAACGTCTTGGGGCAATCAGTACAACGAATGTGACACCGCTCAAACCCCAAAAGCCCATTTAGTGAGAGTTCCAACTATGGCTTCCGTTTTCAACAGCAAGCGTAAACGGGTATGGGTTCTCTTAGCCTTAGTTATCCAAGTACAAGGGCATGCCAATTCGCTTTATGTGGCTGCCAATATGCACTCTGGTCTCTTGTGGCACACCAGCGATCGTCGCGAATTCATCCCACCGTGCTATAGCCTCTCCCACCGCCTTGATCACTATAGGCACCTCGCGGCTGATACCGATTTTTTCAGCGAGTATGTGTATGTCCTCGCGTGTGATGCCCAGAAACTTGCCGTTGATCGACATCTGGTGCTGGTTGATCCATCGGTTGGTGGGGTCATATGCAAAACAGATGTCATAGGCCGGGGTCAGTTCCCATTTGCCGTTTTCACGCAATAGGAACGCGAAGTTTTTGGTATGGTCATCCCAGTTCACTGCCATCGTATTGAACACTAGGCGGCGCAGCATTTGCCGCATGGCGTCCTTACCTAGCTCCAGGCGCATCATTACGTTAAACAGTTGACGATAGCTGTGGACGCCAGTTTGCTTGTAGTCCAGATGATCCATCGCGCACAACGATTGCATGTGGATTCGCGTATTGCCTTCGCGGTCAAAGCGCTTTGTCATGAAGTGGGCGCGGTCGTTTTCCGTCAATAGCCTGCATGGTGCCATATCCACCCCGGCTGCTTCGGCCATCAGGTAGTAGGCGTATTCAGTTCGCCCAAAGCCTTTTGTTTCTCCAAGGCTTGAATCGTCCTTCAGGCCGTCGAATTTGAGTATCCAGTGCTCAAAACCTTCTGGCACATCAAACTGTCCGGCGCGTAGTTCGTCGGTTTTTGGATTCCAGGCGACAGTGGCTTTGGCCCGCGCCCCTCCAGCTGAGGTGCCTACCTGAATGATCTGACTCAAGGTGGTTTTGGTGAGCACTTCATTTTTGAAGCTGCCTTCGAGTGCCATTCGCGCGGCATCAACCAATTTGCCCAGCTGGAGCGCGGTGGCTGAGCTGGTGTTGGATCCGCGTGTTGGCTTGAATTCCAGGGCGCCCATGCTGCGCTTGCCCATGTAGGCCAGTCGGTCCAACGCCGTGATGCGGTCGGCCGGAACGCCTTTATCCGCCATCCAGGCGTTGATCAGTGCATTGCCAAACCTATCCGGCAATGCGTCCGCGAGCATGGCCGGTAGGCGCTGGAATGTCTCTTGCGGCAGGCCGGTGAAGATGAAGGGCTGGTTGGCCATGGACAGCGGCATTTGCAGCGGCGCCAGTTCAATTCCAGCTCTAACCCATTTGGGGTCGTACTCAAACGCGAAATAGTCTTTTGTGGGATCGTTGGCCACAGCCCCAACACGCTTGCCCCACATGCGGACTTCCACTACGTTTACAGGCTTGAATGTCGCCATAGGCGCCTACTTCGACTTGCGCGCCCGTTTGCGTGCAGTTGTTGATTGCAATAGATGCTGCATTGGGCTGATGCTTACCTCGGGCTGCAAAGTCTGCAGCCAGTCCAGTCGTCCCAGAGCACGCAGTACCTTGACCATTGTTCGAACCGTAGCGCCGTTACCGGCTTCCAAGTTTTGGAGTGCGCCTATCGATACATCCGCTTCGTTCGCTAGCACAGCTTGGCTTTCATTTTTGCGCAGCCTAGTATTTCGGAATTGCTCACCTAAGAGCGCCTCCAGATTGGCTATAGTGTCTGGCATATCAGTCATATATATGGATACTAAGTGCTATTTGTGTGCTCAACACCTACTTATGTAGACATAATCTAGCAATCCCTCATGAATTGCAAGAATACATTGAAGTGTTAAACACATATTTATATGTTTAATAGTTAATTAATGACTTAATGCATATAAATGTGTGTTTAATCATTAAATCTACCAGATCAATGAAAACAATCATCCATGCCATGTGCCACGCCCTACTTACTTGACATACTTGACAAACTCAACAAACTTGATTAAATTCAAATCATGTTGGAAATATCCCAATTTCGGAAAACTAGGACGGAAACGCACGAGACCGTCAAAAGCTTCGCTATTGAGTTGCGAAAAGAAACGTCTGCCCTTCTGGAACAACTGCAATCCGCAGGAATTCATAAGGAGGACGAAAATTCACTACTTTCAGACAATGACAAACAGCAGCTACTGAAATATCTGCAGGAGTCTCATAGGTCCGCCCAAATTGAGCGCAAAACAATCACAGTTGTAGTACGGGGCAAGACGAAGACCATAGAAAGGTCTCCCTCCAGTTTAGATTTTCAAACTGGCGAAAGTAGTGACGTGATTGAGGTTCAGCGCCCAAATACAAACAAAGTGATTTTGGTCGGCAATGTTGGTCGAGGAAGCACCAAACCGACATACACAGAAAGCAAGGCCTGGTACGAAGTAGTTGCGGCGTTTCGGTATCTATTCGGCAGATTTCCCAACGCAGAGGAAGCTGACGCGCTGGAAGATGCAGCTACCGTCTTCACCTTCGAACCAAGAAGAAGGCAGAAAGTCCATGTCCGTGAACTAATAGCGCGAATTCGCCACGAAGTGGATCCGCAGTATTTGGACGTCGTTCGAACTGCGGTCTATGCACTTGCCGGCCATGGGAACCACGGAAATCGACTTTCCCGCGACATATTCAATGCACTCTATGCAAAGGGCATTCCAGCGTCCCAGACAGGACTACACGTCGGCAGCGGAATAAAAGCGCGGTCCTCAGTTGCAGCAGCAGCATGGCGCTTGCTACGTCTCAAACACTTTCTGCCTTCTTGCGTGGCCACAATTTCGTTGGCATGAGAACGCGGCCGTTGACTCGGCAAACACCTATGTCTCAACAATCCTCCAAAGACTATTCCTCATCAAATCCTGACCCGATCATGCTGCTAGCGATCAATCCGTCAATCCTTGAGCGCCTGGGCCTAAGCCTGGGCGACCTCGTTGACATGGGAGACGCAAGTTGGAAACAGACTAAGAGCACACACAGTGGTGCGGCGCGAATATTTGCCTTAGCCTCCCATGCGGAGGAGCTTGGCGACCTAAACCGCGAGTTGCTTACAGCTGAAAAAATGGCTGAACGCATGAAGTGCAGTAAAGCAAATGTCTACGATCGGGAAAAGAAGGGTACGTTGTTTTCAGTGCTGCCGCCCGGCCGAGAAAATGGTCGCCGCTATCCAGTATTTCAATTGCATTCGCGATTGGATAGCACACTGCTAACCGAACTCATAGGTCAGTTCCGAGCTCAAGACGCTCCCACAAATCTGCTGTGGGAATTTCTCCGCTCGGTTCAAGCATCGCTTGGCAATCTCACAGGTGTGGAGTTCCTCACAGGCCAACGACCGGCCCGGGATGGAATCAACTCAGCAGTGATTGAAAAACTGGCATCCCTAAACGCTGAACGGCGTAGGGCATATGTGGTGGAACACGCTTTGGAGGGCCTTCAATATGCCCTCACATGACATCGAACAAATCCGAAAATACCAACCTTCTGCTGCTAGGCCATGACGTAAGCGTAAGAGTCATTCCTGCCGATACGCCACTCTGCAGATTATTTCGCCATCCAGGAGCAGATTTCTTGCCTGCACCACCGGAAAAGCGAAATGGCCGCCTTGACCCTCCGATGCACCGCAGAGAAGACTATGCCATTCTCTACGCCTCAGATTGTCTGAGCACGGCGGCTATCGAAGTCCGCGCTCTGATACTTGCGCCTACGAATCCGCCAACCTACCAGGTATCGGAATTCGCAGAAATCGGGCAGATGAAACTACAGTGGACAAATCTCGTCGCTATGGAGTCGGTTAGCTTCATAGATCTGACAGCGCCAAAGACGGCCGGTTTTTTTGGCTTGGACTTGGACAACACTCTTGACGAAATCGGTTACTGGCGGTCGGCGTCGGCCAAGATATTTGACGCACTTTGCACAGTTAAACACGACAATGTCGTCGGCATCTGCTACCGCAGTCATCGAAGCCGTGGCGCACTTAACTATGCGCTCTTCGAGGGACGTTACGAGAAATATTTTGTTTCGCAAGTTCAAGGAGCTTTCGACTTACGAGCACTTCGTCCGAAGGCACCCTTCTGACGCTCCAATTTCAATTTCTCTTCTGGTTACATCATGGCTCTACATTGCTGCGCAACAAATGATCGTTGAAAAAATCATTTCACGTCACGCAATTGCAAAATTTCGTTTTCAATTTTAGAAAAGAGACTTTCGAGCCCACCAGTTAACGGCGTCTTCATGTAAGCGAGCGTCAACAAGGTCATCGGATGCATGCCCATTACTTCTGCCAATTGCTCAACCTTGGCTAAGGTTGGCGATCCAATTCCTCGCTCTAGCGAACTGATATACGTTCGACTTGAAACCAAGCCGAATCCCTCTTGGCTAAGCTGGCGTGCATTTCGAGAAAACTTAAGGGCTTTCCCAAAGTTGTTTGGATGTGATTTGGTATGCGTCATGCATACCGATTAATTAACATTGAACACTAAAACGCTACAATGTATAGTGTGCATTTTGAGCAGCATGTTCATTACAAATCACGCCTACAGATCGCCAGTCTCGGACATTCTGGGCAGTGCATCCGACACATATTGGCGGGCGATGGAGCTGACTCTGCTCAGTCCATGGTTTATTGTTTCATTCCGCCAGGCGGAGTCCATAGACGATGAATATTTCGATATAGGAAGAACTGTATTGCTCGCAGACACAGAGGAGTTGGAACTGTTTGTCCAGGATTCCCATGGCGGCCTATTGAGTGTTGACTCAGTGCAAATCATGACGCCCGGTCACATAAATGGCACGTCAGGCTGGAAGATGGACCTGCTCCGTGCCGTTTGGACAGCACCAGAGCCAGAGTGCGATGGGTTCACAGCAGATGTCTTTGAAACAGACGACGGCAAATGGTATGTCAGATCTAACCTTGGAACTCAGGTCGATGACCTCAAAGTCAAGAGTATTCGATTCTCGTCACCAATTGGAAGAGCTTCATCAGGGTTAGGGAATTGAAGGGCAAAAGCAGTAGTACTCCATGAAGTTCCAGTCGTCGGACTGAATGCTGTGCATACTTCTTCACCTAGCGCGGATAGGTCACTTTAGATTGAGGCAATTCCAAAGGAAGCGGAAGTTGGGGATGCTCGTGGCACCATGGCATGCATGACGCCCGAAATCCGAATATTTTTTGATACTGAGTTCACAAGTTTGAACGACGGTGCAGAACTCATTTCAATTGGTCTGATTGACCAAGCTGGTGTGCAATCCTTCTATGCCGAGCTCACCGATACATGGTGTCTCGCACAAACTAGCGACTTCGCAAGAACCAGAGTGCTACCGCTTTTGCAAGGTGGGCAGTACCAGATGACTATGCGCGACTTAAGCGAGAGGTTATCGGCTTGGCTAGCATCTTTCAACCAACCGCTCGTACTAGCAACAGACTCACTCACTTGGGATTGGCCGTGGATTGTGCGGATCCTGAAGGAACCAGGGCTATGGCCAAAGAATCTCATCGATGAACCACTCTTGCTCAATATGAACTACTTGATTGAGTTTGATCGATTTGTAGAAACCGTTGAAAATGGTTTTGCAAACGGTCTGAGGAGGCACCACGCCCTTGACGATGCACAATCAAACCGGATGGGTTGGATCGCAGCAGGTGGCGACATTCGGAGTTGATCTAGTACTGTTCCGGTCGCTTTGGCTAACTCTGCTTGCGATTTCTGACTCCTGAAAAGCCCTCCCCCCACATTCGACACCTTCTACAGATTTGTTCAGGGCTAGACTTGCGAAAACAGGGATAAGACCAATATGAAGAAACAGAGAGTCAAGCAACGGCTATTTCAAAGATGGAAGAGCGAACACGTAATKCGGTTGCGCCAGAAGTCTGGCCCAGGGCTGTCAAGGCATGCGAAACGCAAACATCGGATTGGCCGTGAAAAGCAGGTCTTGGTGGCACCTTCGCATTTCATCTTGATGTCTGTGAAAAGTTACCAAAGCGGCACCGACGTCAATGAATATTTCGGGTTTCTGAAAATGCTTAGGTCGGTCACTTCTCCTATTCTTGTCATTGACATGCGGGGCGTGCGGCGGATGGTTGTAGATGCTGCCTTGTTGTTTAAGGCCGAACTCTCCCGTTTGGTTGAAATGCGTGGAACGCGAATTGAGGCGATTGAGCCGACCAGTCATCGGACGCAACAAGTGCTGAAGCAAACCGGAATCGACCGTCTTTTGAGACTTGAAATTGCACTGCAGCCCAGTCGCGACGATGTGATCCATTGGCGAATAGCAGAGGGACCGCGAACGGGAGTTGACCCTCAATCACTGGAGCCAATGATGGCTGATATTGAGGAGGTGACCGGGTTAGCTACCCATCCGGTCTATCAGGGGATCATCGAATCTATCGGAAACTGTGCGGAGCACGCTTACAAGGATCATCCAGATGTCACTTGGAAAATGCCCGGAAATCCTAGCTGGTGGGTTTTTCAGCAAGTCAAGGACGGCGTACTGATGGTGGTTGTTTGTGATCTGGGCATAGGAGTAAATCGAGCGCTGCCTCTTACATTGGCGAATGAAATCGGGCTATTGCGTAAATTGATGCATGTTGTCCGAAGAACCAAAGGCGAAGATGCCCGCGCGTTGATGGCGGCCATGGAATATGGTCGTAGTAGCACCGGATTGCACGAACGCGGGAGAGGCATGAGAAATGCCCATGCCGTCATTGACGATCATGGTGTCGGTGACTTTTATGCTATGAGCAACAAGGGCTTTTACGCTTATCGCAAGGACTCCCAGTCTGCCGTGGGAGCCCATCGAACTGTAAAATTGCGTCATTCCATCCATGGAACGATTCTGGGTTGGAGGCTCCCTCTGGAGCAAACCTCACAACAAGGAATGTCATGACACCTGTCGACACTGTCAGAGTCAATGTGGCAAAGGACTTTACCAAGCTGCCAGGCTTGAGATACATCCGCCTCGGCCGATTTAGCGGAGAGGAGTTTCGCCAGAAATTTCTATTAGAGCCCTTGCGGCAAGGCAAATCCGTCATTGTCGAACTTGATGGTGTGCGGGGCTACGGCAGCAGTTTCCTGGAAGAGGCATTCGGCGGGACTGTCCGTGAACTGAACCTTGAAACCGAAGATGCATTGAAACGACTGAAAGTGGAGACTTCTGTACAAAGCTGGCAGCTTGATGTAGATGAATACATCCGCACTGCCAAGCTGAACAAGGGTGCGCCGGGCGCATGACTACGGCGGTGGCACAGGCAACCCCACCTACAGTCGCATCGTCGGCTTCAATTTCGTCAGCCAGCACTATCAGCACTGCCACCGGCAAAGATGCAGCGCTGGATGCCTTCAAATTGCAGCCTCCACCGATAGTAGTCACGAACGCGTACGCATGCGTTCCTCAAACCAGCTGCGCACCACCTGTACTGCCAAAGGAACCGGGGCTACTTATTGCGGTGCTGCCAAGCTTGTTTTCGGCAACGGTTGTTGTCGCCGGATGGTATGTCGTCCATAGAGTGCAGGCCAATCGTGAGCGTCGCAAACACATCAGGGAATATGTCGCTGCCTTGTGTGACGATTTGGAAGTACTGGAAGCTTTGGCCATCAGTTATCACACGCACAATCGTGAAGTGGCCAAGGAACAAGAGCTCATTTCTAAACTTGGCCGCTTTGAAAAAGCCTGTTTCACGCTGCCGCATTTTCTTGAGAGCCAGAAGTTTTTTAAGGCGGTTCCAGAGGAAAAGCTCAAGATCGATGCTCAGCTAGTGCAGGTATTGCGCAAGGCAATGACACTGAACCACTTTGGCGATGAACACACCAGCGCGCTCAACGATCAGGACCCATTTATTCAAGAAATTGGGTTGGCAACTGTAGATATGTTGGATGCTCTGGAGCGTGTTCGTATCGACTCATTGGACTGAACACTTTGGCAACTAATCTATATTGGAGTCCACATGCAGTTACCTGATGATGACTTTTTTGGTGTGATCGGCGAAGACTTCCATATTCTCTTGGAGGTTGAGAACGCCGGCCCAGACGATATCGCCCGTGGCGTTGCAGCAGCATTGGCGGTCTTTGAGGCGGCCAACGTTGACATTCGTCGCGCGTGGCGATCATCGGAAAGAATGTGTTTGGGTTGGTACGACTTTTTAGAATCCGGCCCGGACGACAGCGAAATTGAGAGTTGGGAGACCGACTGCCGTTTAGCAGATGTGTGGAACGATGCCGACGAAGCTGCGGTAGTCGCCGCAACTGTGTCTATGCCTGAAGGAACAATGTTGCACACCATGATGCGTTTGGACTGGACTGGATGGCAAAACAAACTGGGAACCCATTACGGTGGACCACACAAAGTTCGCGGAAAAGTCCTGTTTGAAAACCGATACCTGAATTCATTCAATATGCTTCTAGGCCTTCCTGGGCAGCCTTCGGCTTGATCCAGTCAGAAAACCTCGGCTGATAGAGCTTCACCGCCCCCTTGTTGTGAGGCCACCATTCAGTGTCTGATTCCTTGGCCTGACGACCTTCCCACTCCAACCGGAACCGGTACTTTGATTTGCCATCCGGCAGGCTGTGACAGGCCACATCCAACGCAGCATTCTCTGCATCACACCAAACGTCTGCCTGGCGACACCAAGCACTCCATGACGTGACGGCGCGTACTGCCTCGGGTGAGGCCTCCAGCAGATCGTTCAGATGTGCAGCCACCATTCCCATGCCCGTGAATGCCTCGTACGCGGAAACACCTGCACGCTCAAACACAGCCTGAGCCGCTTGTAAACCCAGCGCCAAATCCTGTTCGCTGGCTCCTTGCACTTCCAAAATAATCGTGCTCCTGGCAGGAACCAGGTTGCTGATATTGTCCATATTCATTGCGTTTCTCCTCGATTGAATAGGGTCCGACTTGGCCGATATAGGCCAGATTTGGTGATTTCGTGACCCTGGATATATACTGTATGCATGTCCAGTATATTGCCAATCATGCGACCCGTGCAAGCGGCCCGCAACCCGGTTTTGACGGATTGGCTCGCCAATCGGGTCAGTGCAGGGTTTGGCTCACCGGCCGAGGACATTGGCGCCAAGCGCGTGGACCTGAACCGCATCCTGGCCATCGAGGAGGAGGACACGTACTTCATGCGCGTGGAGGGCCAGTCCATGGAGAACTACGGTATCTATGACAAGGACATCTTGTGCATCAAGAAGGGCCGGGACGTCCACAGTGGCAACATCGTGGTGGTTTCGCTCGACAATGAGTTCTTGGTGAAGTGCTACGACACCACGAAGGGGCGACTGGTCCTCAAAGCCGGGAATCCCAAGTACCCCGACATCGAACCCAAGGAGCTGGAGACCGTTCGCTTCTGGGGTGTCGTCTCCGCCACCATCAAACTCTTCCCCCGATGAGTCGATCATGTTTGCCTTGGTCGACGGAAACAATTTTTATGTGAGCTGCGAACGCGTCTTTCGCCCGGATCTGGAAGGACGCCCGGTGATCGTGCTCTCCAACAACGACGGCTGCGCTATCGCCAGAAGCAACGAGGCCAAGGCCCTTGGTGTTGCGATGGCTGCACCTTGGTTCAAGATCAAGCATCTGGAGAAGGAAGCGGGCCTGATTGCCCTGTCGGCCAACTTTGCGCTCTATGGCGACATGTCGGACCGGATGATGCACATTGCCGCAGAACTCGGCCCCAGCCAGGAGATTTACTCCATCGACGAATCCTTCATCGATCTCGCCGGCGTGCAAGGCGACCTGGTGGAGCGGGGACGCAGAATCCGAGCCCGCATCGTCAGCAGCACAGGCATTCCCTGCGGCATCGGTATGGGTAAAACCAAAACCCTGGCGAAGCTGGCCAATCACATCGCCAAGACGGCCGAGCGCAAGCCGGGGCTGTATCCATCCGAATTGGCCCAGGTCTGCAACCTTGAGACATTGGACCGGACGGAGTTGGAGGCAGCATTCAACGTCACGCCGGTCAATAGCGTCTGGGGTGTCGGTCCCAAGATCACCAAGCAGTTGAATGAACGTGGCGTCATGACCGTGCAGGACCTGGTGCGCATGGACCCGGCCACGGCCCGGCGCGGATGGTCGGTGGTGCTAGAGCGTACGGTACTGGAGTTGCAAGGCACTTCATGCATTGAGCTGGAGCAAATGTCCCAGTTGAAGAAAGAAATTGCCTGCACACGGTCCTTTGGGGTTCCCATCATGACCCTGCCCCCTCTGTGTGAGGCCGTATCGGAATACGCCAGTCGCGCTGCGGAGAAACTGCGCAAACAAGGCAGCCTGGCGGCCCAGATCCTGGTCTTCATCCATACGAGTCCATTCCGCGATGACCGTCAGTACGCCAGGTCCATCGTGGTCCCTTTACGTCGCCCCACCGCGGACACGGCGAAGTTGGTGCATGCAGCGCTGATGGGCCTGCGGCAGATATTCCGGCCCGGCTTCAAGCTGTCCAAGGCGGGAGTAATACTGATGGAACTTCAGAATGAAAATGTTCACCAAGGGGAACTGGATCTGGAGTGTGACGATGGCGCTATTGAGGGCAGAACGCGCCTGATGACCGCCATGGATGCGGTCAACTTGCGTTACGGACGTGGAACCATGAAACTGGCAAGTGCCGGGCTTACTGGTGACAAAAGCTCTTGGTCGATGCGACAGGAGCGCAAGAGCCCGGAATACACCACGCGCCTTTCAGACCTACCCATAGCAAGAGCATGACTACGGACCCGTTGCCAGAACTTAAGCGCCCTCATGCCAAGCGGCTCAGAGAGATATACCGCTCCGCTGGATGGCCGAGTCTGGATGTAGTGGAAATCGAACTGCTTGCCAATGGCATGTTGGAGCGGGTTCGGGACGCTGGTGGGTTGGAATGTGTCCGGGTGACCAACGCCGGCATCCAATATCTGGCAGCAACTGCGCTGGTAAACCGAACGGCGCTCAGTGCCCACCAAACGTTGGTGAACGCAGTTGCACAAGTGATGCAACGCGATGGGCGGCTCGTATGGACTGCCCTGGCGCTGCGCGCCTGGATACCGCCAGAAGGAAGCACCAAAGGCTATTGGAAGATGTGCCAACCTGATGTGTTCTCCATCCGCAATAGCTCCAAGCAAAGCTTTTTGGAACCCATCGTTCATGAGATTAAAGTGAGCAGAGCAGACCTAATGGGGGATATCAAACTGCCGGATAAGCGGAGGGCCTATCTGGATGTGGGTGGCCAATGTTGGTATGTCCTGGGGCGAACAGCCAAAGGCAAGCCCATTGCCGAACCCGAAGAGGTCCCACTTGAATGTGGTGTCATGCTTCAATGTGGAGATCGGTTTGAAGTGCTGCGTACAGCACCGAAGCGCGAGATGCTAGAACTACCATTTGGTATATGGATGGCGCTTGCAAAGGCAACGCCTTTGCAACCATCGACAGAAGACGTTCAAGCGCAACTGTCATGAAACCAATTTCTGTTCGCAGGGTTGCAATGAAGCGTTCAAGGGCATCCGCTAGCAGCCAAATTATTTGCACAATGTGCTACTCCGTTCGAGCCATCGAGACCACCAGTTCATGAGAAAGTCATACGTCTACCTCCTCTCCCACCGCAACGGCAAGCGTTTCAAGGTTGGCAAAGCCAACGACATCATTCAACGGGCACGAAGCTTCAATCTGAACGACATTGATTGGGACAACTCACTAGGCTTGGAGTTGCAGAGTGCCAAAGCCGCTTTGCGCTTGGAGAACATTCTGCTGCGCACCTTCGAGAACTGGCTGCTCTCTGTGCAGGATGTCATGGACGATCAAGGCGTTCTTGACGGCGCGACAGAGTGGATGCGTAGCGAATGTCGATCTCGGATGGAAGACTTCTTGCAGCATGTAGAGGACATTCATCTGCATTGCCGTATTTGTGGAAACGTGCTTATGCAACAAGTGACCGAGCTGACGTCCAACAATCTCTTCGCAATTGCTGAGCGAGAACGACGCAATTCGGAGAAGCTGCAACGAAGTGAGGCCAGGGCGATGCTTCAACGGGCAGAGGAAAGCGCGTCCAGGGCGCTTCTCAATGCCGCATTGCTACAGGCAAAGGAGATTCTCTGGCGGGAATTGGAACACCACTTCAATGCTGGAACTATTGTCGGTATGGCATCGGAGGGGCATGGCTGGAATCTCATCCTCCTTGGGAAATCATTAGACGATCGCCTTTGGCAGCTCGGCCTACAAGACACCCATTTTAAATGGCCTCGTGGCGCGAGCGGTCTTGTAAATTCGATCTCGGAATACCAGTGCGGAGATGACCGCGTCTGTGTGGTTAGTCTAGGCAGCGTCTTCTACGATGGCTGGCCGTCCAGCCAGGTTGTAATGAGCGCACTTGCTGATGTGACAGCGTTTTTCAGATCCTTACTGCCAGTGGATCTTAGTCATTTCAAAGCCATCATCAATGCCAGCATCTTGAATGACACTAGATCGCGGGAATCAAGGGAACGGTTGCAGGCCTTCGTGGATGAGCACCTTCCTGTGCTGCAGATGCGAATGGCAGCGCGCATGTCTCAATGCCTTTTTTAGATGAAGGGAGCAAAGTGGTGAAAGCCGTTGCGACAAAGAATTGCCCAGATTCAGCTTCCGGTTGGAAACTTTGATCCCCCGCTGGCAATGGCAGAAGTCATAGTTCACTTTTGTACCGAAAGCTACATTACGTCGTAAGTTCACGCCCCTTCGGCAACCTCAACCATCTCATCAAAGTGCTTCTTGTCAACTTCTTCCATCCACTGGAAGATGTTATTCAACACACTGTGGCTCTCTCCCGCGAGATTCTCGGCAGACTCCTGTGTTATTTCAATGACATCGCTGTGCGAATATTTGTTGATAAACCTGTAAATCTTTTCCTTCGTTTCAGCAGTCGTAAGACTACATCCTACTAAGCCCGCATCCATAAGCTGACTCACATCGTTACGCCCTCGAGGAAATTTGAAAGTGAAGAACGATTCCAAGAGCTTTCGCGCGAGGTTGGCAGTTAGAAATGCCTCGTCGCGGTTAAGAGCAGCCTTTGCTCGGTAGGCGTAGAGTTTTTTGAAAATGTAGTGATACTCAGATCCAAAGTTTTTAAGCGAGTCATCTGCATCCACTATGAAGGAACTGCGGGGTGAGCCAGGCGGAACATCCAGCATATAAAAGAATGCCACGGGCGGTTTAGGCGGCGTCTTCCTTTCGCGATTTCTGTTGGTCGTCACAAACCAATCCCTCACCAGCTTGAAATATGTGAAGTTATGGGTGAGCACGAACAGCTGCTTAGCGTCTATGCACTGGGTCTTGAGGAAAGAGTAAGCATGAAAAAGGTGGTTGGAGTCAAAGCTTGAAACAGGATCGTCCACGACAACAATCGTGTCAGCGATGTTGTTCCCCTTCTCCTTAAGCTTTGTGATGAAGTAGACAAAGGCGATCGCCGTCTTCTCTCCTTCGCTCAAATTTCCGTCATGCTCCCCAATTCCGTTTCTAATGATTTCATAGCCTTTCATTGCAGGGTTGAAGCTCAAGCAGAGTTCCGAGCGGCCAATAAAGCGATGAAGGATGCTATTGAATTCCTTTGCCCCAACCGTTTCATTGGATAAAAGTGCTTCAAGATTCCCTACTTCTAAGGCAAGACCTTCAATCGTCTCCTTGTCGGATGCAGCAGTCGCCGCTAAGTTCCCGCAATGCTTCTCATTGCCCGCATAGTCAAACTCTTGAATTTCTGCCGCAGCAAAATGAAGCTCAAGAGATCGCTTTGCTTTGGCAGTTTCCGCACTGAAGTTGTCTGTCTTATTGTTGTGCTTCTTCACTAAATCATTAATAAACGATAAGACCGCATTAAAGTTCTTCACATCCTCCTCAACCACATCCGAAATCCGAATATCAGTCTTTAAGGGATCAGTGATTTTTGCCCTTAAGGCTTCCCGCCATTCTTCAATTTTCGCGTCAATTTTCTGAGCGGCTTCCTTGTATTGCCCTTCTAGCTTCATGACCTCAGCCGCAAACTCCTTATAAAAGATTGTGGATGCAGGCAGGCTATTTGCGGGAGCACCTTGAGTAACCATCCAGGTAGCCGCACTGTTCAATCTCGTCTGGAAGTCGGTGAATTCCTTGCTGAAGTGAGCTGCTAAGACTTCCCCACGAGCTGTAGTGACCGGTTGCCCGCAGAACTCGCAGGAAGCTGATTTGTGGTGTTCATGAATCTCCATGCCCTTCTGCACCCAATCGCGGATATCAGGATTTTCCGTAAGTCTCTGTATCGCCTGATTGATCGCGGTCGTCCCAATCAGGTCGCGGATGCGGTCAGCAGCCCTTTTGAAGTAGCCTTCTTCAATTGTTGTTGAGATGAAGCTAATGCTTGGCAGGTGGTCCGGCTTTGCTGCATTTGTTAGCTCGATGACCTTCTCGTCAGAAAGCACCGACTCTTTCAATGCAACCGATTCTCCGTTGCTCTCAATAAACTTCGAGAGCTTGCGGCGGTCATAGTTCAGATAGTAGTTATCGCTGGTATCAATCGCCTGAAGACCCGTCTTCATTTTCTTAGCAGCATTGGTTAGAAATTTATCCAACGCTTCCGTCTTCGTTCGAATTTCTGTGAGCTTTGCCGAGTATTCCTTTTGCTTTTCCCCAAGTTCACTCTTCTTCTTCTCAAAAGCCTGGAGATCGTCAATCTTCTCTTTCGCAATGAGGAGGATGCTTCTTACTGACTTATCCCATTCAATGTTCTCTTGGATGAAGCGTTGATTGAAGACGTGGACGTTCAGTTGTGAAGCCGCCAGGGTTGTCTCAGTCAGCGAATTCCCATCGTCAAGTGCGATCGAGAATTGCGCACCAGTAAAACGAGGAATCAGCAAACGGCTCTCGAGGCAAGTGAACACATTCGAAAGGGTTGACTTTCCGGTGCCATTCCAACCGTAGATAAGGTTGTACCTGCCAAACTTCTGAATGCCAGACCCGTTGTAGTCGGTGAAGATGCCGAACTGCAGAAGGCGATTGATACGATGAATCATTTTTAGAGGCTCCCTTAGGCCACACTACGTCGGCCCTCCAAGAAATGTAGTCCTCTATTCACTTCCCTGTCTATCCCCCAAATGGGGGATGCCCAATTTAGGACGCTGCCATTGCGTCATCGAGCGACCGCTTTATCTCGAAAGGAGTCGCGCTTCGAGGCGTTAGTTATGACGCCACAAATTGTCCGTGCCGGATTTCAAATTGGCCTGTTCCCACCAATATGCGCATTCCGGTCAGACTGACCAGCTGTTCCAGAATCCTTTGACCACATATAGTCAATTTCCGGTGTTGCCATCGAGTGCAACTGACAGACTTCAGGTTTGGGCCAACTGCAGACTTATACGGATGACCGCTTTAGAGCGGTCCAACGATAGATCGTTGAATTGCGTTGTACGCAAAGCTGGTGGTGCGTACTTGGGTTTCAGCTTGGGCCAGCCAAGGGGCTGCACCCAGGCCAAGGGCCAAGAGTGTTTGCAGGCTGATTTTGAGGGCGCGCTGGATAGGAGCTTGTTGACGGATTTGCATGATGATGACTCCGCTCTTATGGTTTGACACTGGTGACTGTGGCGCTCTTCACACGCCCCACGATCCAGTTGGTGGTGTCGGCTGGCCAGTACTCGTAGACCGTGGTCTTGCTGATGCCGTCGTTGCTCTCAACCTTGGTCTGACTAGGATCCCCGTAGTGCGGGAA